>NZ_JBITIZ010000003.1:0-675707 GCF_044459525.1 Streptosporangium sp. NPDC050284 | reverse complement strand
GGGGGGGGGGGGGGGGGGGGGGGGGGGGGGGGGGGGGGGCGGGGGGGGGGGGGGGCGGGGGGGGGGGGGGGGGGGGGGGGGGGGGGGCGGGGGGGGGCCCCCCCCCCCCCCCGGCCGCCGCGGCCTCCGTCATCGTGTTTCCTGGCTTTCGCGCCGCAACCGGGACGGTGTGCCGAGCCGTACCGATTCGGCCGCCGCCCACCTGTAGTACAGCTGCGCGTCGTTGTCGGACCGCATGCCCGCGGCACCGTGGATCTGCATGGTCCGCGTCGTGACCGTACGGGCCAGGTCCGAGGCCGCCGCGAGGTTGGCCGCCGCGTGCGCGGCCGCGTCGCGGTCGTGCACCAGCAGGCGCGTCGCGTCGATGTGCATCGACAGCTCGCTGAGCCGGAAGGCCAGGGCCTGGAACTTGCCGATCGGCTGGCCGAACTGGCGGCGTGTCCTGGCGTGGTCGACGGCGTGGTCGAGCGCCGCCTGGGCGAGGCCCACCAGATACGCCGCCTGGCGCACCCGCGCGTTGGCGAGCGCCGTCTCCCACGCGGTGGAGGAGTCGGTCCGGGCGACCGCGGGCGTGCCCTCGAACTCGACCTGGTACGTCTCGCCCCGGCTCGTCTCCTCGTAGCGCCGCATCGTGATGGACGGATGGTCGGCACGCACGAGCGCGAGGCGCGGTCCGGTGGTGCCGGATCGGCCCGCGCCGGCTCCGTTCATGCCGGCGCGGCCCGCGTCGGCTCCACCCGCGTCGGCTCGGCCGACGCCTGCTCCGTTCACGTCGGCTCCGTTCACGCCGGCTCCACCCGCGCCGACCTCGCCCACGACGAAGTGGTCGACCTCCGCCGCGAACCCGACGAAGGCCCGCCTCGCGGAGATCGCACCGTCCTGGTCGGACCATGGCTCGGCCGCGACCGCGAGCGCCACCGGTTCTTCGCCGATGTCGTCGGGGAACAGCTCTCGCGCGGTGAGCGTGTCGAGCAGCGGCCCCTGGTAAAGCACCGATCCGAGTAGCTCGGCGAGCCGTACGGTGTCAGAGGTGTGCAGCGCGCCGAGCCCGACCAGTCCTTCCCACACCATCGCGCGGGTTTCGCGGCTCTCGTCGTCGGTCTCCCCACCCGCAGGGCGAGGCCGATCGGTCATCCGCCGCACCAGCGGAGCCAGATCCCCGTCGAAGAAGTCGGTGAACGCCGTGGTCTCCACTGTGGTCATGACGGCAACCCCAATTTCGATGTGGCGACGAAGTAGAGCATGATCTCCGAGGAGCCCTGGGCGAGCGTGAGTCCCGGAGCCTCGCGGAACGCGGCGTCGAAGACGCCCTCGGCGAGGGCCTCGGGGTCGCGTGCGTCCAGCAGCGCCCGTGGTCCGAGCAGCTCGACCGCCGCCAGCGACACCTCCTTGGCCGTCTCCGACGTGTACCACTTGGCGATCGCCGAGTGCACCTCGTCGGGCCGTCCCTCGTGCAGGTTGGTTATGCACCGCCACGCCAGCAGGCGGGCCGCGCGCACCCGGGTTTCGAGCTGGACCAGCCGCTCCTCGCAGCCGGGCGGCGCGTGCTCGCGCAGCGCGGACAGCGTGCGCTCGGCCTTGGCCGAGTGGTCCAGCCCGGTGCGCTCCAGCGGGAGCACCTTGCCCAGCACCTGCCACCCGTCGTCGACCTCGCCGAGCACGTCCTCGCGCCCGATCCGGATTCCGTTGAGCGTCACCAGGTCGAACCGCTCCTCGGACAGGTTCCACACCGGCTCGATGACCGTGCCCAGGCTCTGCAGCGGTACCAGGAAGAGCGTGATCCCCGAGAAGTTCACCGGGCCGGTCGACGTGCGGGCCGCGCACAGCGCGAACTCACTGTGCTGCGCCTTCATGTTGTAGATCTTCCGCCCGTGCAGGCGCCAGCCGTCGCCGTCCGGCTCGGCGCGCGTGGTCAGCGACGCGAGGTCGGATCCGACATCGGGCTCGCTGAACAGCACGTTGGCCGTGATCTCGCCGCGTGCGAGGCCCGGCAGGAACCGCTCCTTCTGCTCCGGCGTGCCGAACAGGTGAATGGCGTTCCCGACGATGTCGATGCCGAGCGAGTGCACGTTCTCGGGGACGCCGTGGCGGATCATCTCCTCGGTGAGGATCGCCTTCTCCACGATCGTGGCGTCCGATCCGCCGTAACGTTCGGGCCAGTTGATCGCGAGCCAGCCGAGCTTGCCCAGTCGCCGATGCACGTCGAGCAGGCCGCTCTCCTGCCCGTACGGCATCCGCCGGGACTGTGCGATCTCCGCGCTCACCGCTTCCTCGCACAACAGCCCGCAGACCTCTTGCCGGAAGCCGTCCTGCTCTGGCGTGAAGGCCGGCATCATCGGACACTCACCTCGCTTAATCTGTCGCGCATCACGTCCGCCAGGGTCTCGACGTGTGCTGGTTGGAGCATGGTGTAGTGGTCGCCCCGCACCACCTGGATCTCGTCGGCGTAGGCACGCCATCTGTCGAGCTTGTCCGGGTCGGCGTCCTCGGCGCACAGCAGCACCACCCGGCCGTCCACCCGCGAAGGACGGAACGTCAGGAGCCCGCGTACGTTCGCGGCGAACACCGGGAACCGTTCGGCCATCTCGGTGGCGTCCGGTTCCGCGCCCATCTCCGCGACGTCGGCGGCGAACCACGCCCGCAGCTCGTCGTCGCAAGGATGGGACGGTTCGTCGGGGAGAGCGGTGTCGAGCGCGAACGTCACGGCGACGTCGCCGTCCTGGCGCGCCATGTCGAGCGCCACCGCTCCGCCGACCGACCAGCCGCCCAGGTGCAGCGGCCCGTCGGGCCGGACCTCGCGGACTGCGGCGAGGTAGGTGGCCGCGAGCTCGGACAGCCGCCGTCCCTTGGTCACGCCGCCGTGCAGTCCCGGGTCCTCCAGCGCGTAGACGGGCCGGTCGTCGCCCAGCAGCGCGGCGAGTGCGACGTAGGGCGCCACCGATCCGCCCGCCGCGTGTACGAGGAACAGCGGTGGTTTCGTGCCCCCGTGACTGAGCGGCACCAGCGGAGACGTGGGCGGCGGCCGCTCCTCCGCCGGGGCGGAGGGGGCCCTCCGCAGAGAGAGGGCCTCCTCCCGTTTGCGCCGGAGTCGGAGTCGCAGCAGCGCGTCTCGTTTCTCCTCCAGGGTGGAGGGACGCGAACCGCCCATCAGCTCGACTCTTTCAGCAGCCGGTCGAGTTCCTCCTCGGACAGATCGGCGACCTGGGCCTCCAGCTGCGCCACCTCGTCGTCGCCGAGCAGCGCGCGCTGCGCGTCGTCGACCTGGGCGGCGAACTGGCTGAGCAGCGGGTAGCTGAACAGCCGTCGCGGGTCGAGCGTCACCTGGAAGGCGTCGCGCACCCGCGAGATCATCTGGGTGACCTGCAGCGAGTTGCCGCCGAGGACGAAGAAGTTGTCCTGAGCGCCGACGCTCCCGGGGTCGAGGCTCAGCAGGCTCTGCCAGATATCGGCGAGCCGGCGCTGCGTCTCGGTGGTCAGCTCGACCTGTCCCGACTCTCCCTCGGGGCGAGGGTCGGGCAGCTTCGTCTGGTCCACCTTTCCCGTGGAGGTGAGCGGGAGCCGGTCCAGCCGCACGTAGTCGGTGGGCACCATGTGCAGGGGCAGCCGCCCGGCCAGGTGTTCGCGCAGCGCGTCCGGCTCGAACTCGCCGACCACGTAGGCGGCGAGCCACGCCGACGTGGTGCCCGCGTCGCGCACGGTCACGACGCACTGCCGCACGCCGTCGAAGCTCTCGATGGCGTGCTCGATCTCGCCGAGCTCCACGCGCAGCCCGCGCAGCTTCACCTGACGGTCGACCCGGCCCAGGAACTCCAGGTTGCCTTCGCCGTTCCAGCGCGCCAGGTCACCGGTGGCGTACATGCGCTCGCCCGGCGTGGCGGCGAACGGGTCGGGCAGGAACTTCTCGGCGGTCTGGTCCGGCCGACCGAGGTAGCCGACGGCGAGACCGGCGCCCGCCATGTAGAGCTCCCCGGGAACGCCGACCGGCACGGGCCGCAGCCCCCTGTCCAGGACGTAGGCGCGCTGGTTGGCCATCGCCCGGCCGATCGGCGGCGGTCCGTCCAGAGGCTCCGGCGGGCACAGGTAGTCCACGCACGTCACGGTGACCTCCGTCGGGCCGTATCCGTTGTGGAACTCGCGCCCCGGCTTGCGCCACCTGTTGACCAGGTCGGGGCCGAACGGCTCCATGCCGATGAAGCACACCCGCAGGTCGTCCAGGGCGGACGGATCGAGCAGCCCGAGCACGGCCGGAGGGATGTCCACCATCGTCACCCGCTCGCGGGCGAGCAGCGCCTGCAGCGTTTCGGGGTCGAGCAGCTCGGAGCGCGGCGCGCCCACGATGGTCGCGCCGGCGGTGAGCGTCGAGAAGACGTCCGACACGCTCACGTCGAAGGCGGGGTTGGAGAACTGCAGGATCCGGTCGTCCGGCGTCACCGAGAACATCCGCTGGAAGGTGGTGCAGAAGTTCGCGACCGCCCGGTGGGGGACCATCACTCCCTTGGGGGTGCCGGTCGAGCCCGAGGTGTAGATGACGTAGGCGGTGTCCTCCTGCGCCACGTGCACAGAAGGCGGCGAGACCTCTCGTCCGTCGAGCGCGTCGGTGTCCAGCAGGATCCGCCCCACGTTCGAGGGCAGCAGGTCCACGAGATCCGAGGTCGTCACGACCGCGACCACATCGGCGTCGCCGAGCTGGTAGGCGAGCCGCTCCGGCGGATACTGCGGGTCGAGCGGCAGCCACGCCCCGCCCGCCTTGAGCACGCCGAGCTCGGCGGCCGGCAGGTCGAAGCCGCGGTCGAGCAGCACCCCGACCACGCTCCCCGGCGCCACCTTGAACTCCTCGACGAGCGCGTGCGCCAGCCGGTTGGAGCGCTCGTCCAGCTGCGCGTAGGTGAGGTCCTCTCCGGCGAAACGCATCGCGACCGCGTCGGGCGCCTCGGCCACGCGCGCCGCGACCAGTTCGTGCAGCAGGCGCTCGTCGCGCTCGCCGGGCTCGGGGTTCCATTCGGTGAGCACGCGCAGGTACTCGCTGTTGGGCATGATGTCCAGCGAGTCGATCCGGGCGTCCGGCCTGGACAGCGCGTCGTTCATGATCGTCGTGAAGTGTTCCACCAGGCGCTCGACCCGCTCGTGGTCGAACAGCTCGGAGGAGTATTCGATCCACACGCCCAATCCGCCGTCAGGCAGGTCGTTGATCTGGAACGTGAGGTCGAACCTGGTCGTCTCCGGTTGCGGGGTCAGCATCTCGACGTCCACGCCGGGCAGGCTCCAGCGCGCGATCATCGACTCGGGCAGCAGCGTGAACAGGTGCGCGACCAGCGGATTCCGTCCCGGGATCCGCTCCGGGCCGAGCTCCTCGATCATCCGGCCGAACGGCATGTCCTGGCGGGCCATCGCGTCCAGGACGGTGTCGTTGGTGGTGTGCACCAACTCGCGGAACACCGGATTGCCCCCGAGGTTCCCGCGGACCGCCACCGTGTTGGCGAAGAACCCCATCATGGGTTCGGTCTCCGAGCGGGTCCGTCCGGAGAAGACCGATCCGAGCGCGATGTCCTCCTGGCCGGTGTAGCGGTTGATCACGACCTGGTATCCGGCCATCGTGAGGGCGAGCAGGGAGACGTTCTCGGCCTGGGCCAGGTCGCGGATCCCTCGCGCGAGATCGTCGGGCAGGCGGCCCTCGTAGATGCGGCCGGCCCCGGTGGGCGCCGACGGACGCTCCCGGTCGCCGCGCCACTCCAGCGGTTCCATCCCGTCCAGGGCGGAACGCCAGGAGTCGATCTGCTTGGCCGGCTCCTCGCTGAGCAGCCAGAGCCGCTGCCAGGCCGCGAAGTCGGCGGGCTGGAGGCTCAGCTCGGGGAACTGCGAGCCGCTCGGATCGGTGTAGCGGGCGGTCAGCTCCTCGGCGAACTGGCGCGAGGACCATCCGTCGATGACGATGTGATGCCAGACGATGGACAGCACGTGGTCCTCGGGGCCCAGGCGCAGCACGGCGAACCGGTACGGCGGCTTGTTGCGCAGGTCGAACTCCTCGCGCACCTGAGCGTCGATCCACTCCTGAACGGACTCCTCGGTCCCGTCGGTGACCGGCAGGTCCCACGTCTCCGGCGGCGGATCGACCACCTGGAACGGCACGCCGTGCTCGTCGCCGAACCGGGTGCGCAGGCTCTCGTGCCGCGCGACGATCCCGCGCAGCGCCTCGGAGAGGGCGGCCACGTCGAGCGGCCCGCGCAGGCGCATCGCGAACGGCACGTTGTAGACCGGTGCGCCCGCGACCATCTGGTGCAGGAACCACAGGAATCGCTGCTGCTCGGCGATCGCCATCTTGTCGGTGCGCGGGACGGCGACGATCCGTTCCCGTTCGGCCTTCTCCGCCACACGCTGGCGGACCTTCCTCTCCAGCAGGGCGCGTCTGATGTCGGCGACGTTACGCTCTTCCGGGTTTGCCATGATCTCCTTCTCCTTCTTCACCGTCGCACGCTCAGCGGTCGCAGGTCGGTCCACACCCGCGCGATGTGTTCCAGGCACTCGCCCTTGTCGCCCTCGACCCCGGCCTCGCGCCAGCCGGGCGGGATCTCCCGGCCGGCGGGCCAGATCGAGTACTGCTCCTCGTGGTTGATCACCACGGCGAACTTCTCTTCCACAACGCCTACCTTTCTTGAGGTACGAAGGCGGAAATGTCGGTTAGTTGAGTGAGGTAGCGATCGAGCGTCCCGAGCCCGTCCACCGTCGGCCGCGCGAGCGAGGCCGCGTGCCGGTCGAACCGCCAGGTGTCGAAGTGCCGGGAGCAGTCGGTGAACATCCGGTCGAACTCGACCGGCGCCGCGTCACGGCCGGTGGCCGCGGGCGGCAACAGCAGGTGCAGCCCGGCGAGCCGCTCGTCGGGCTCGGCGATCGCCTCCAGGCGGTCGCGGAACTGCGCGTAGCCGACCCGGTCGAGCCCGCATCGGGCGGTGAGCACGTCGAACGCGTCGGCGAAGCGCAGCCTCGTCGGCCACAGCACGTGCATCGCGCCGTCGGGCACCTCGATGTCGCCGATCGCGGCGCCCGCCACGAACCGGCCGACCACGTCCACCGGCGTCACGTCGGTCTCGGCCTCCGTGGGGAACACGCATCCGGTGCGCGCGCACGCGTACAACAGGTTGTGTGCGAGTGAATCGGGGTTGGCCACGCCTGTCGTCCGGTGCGGCCAGACCTCACCGAGGCGGTACACCACCGAGCTGACGCCCTGGCGGTGCGCGTCGGCGAGCAGGTTCTCCGCGACGTACTTCGATCTGTTGTAGCCGTCTGCGGCGACCTGGTCCAGCACCGGGATCTGGTCCTCGGTGAAGCGCGAAGTGGCCTGCTCGGTGGGGGCGAAGATGCTCAGGGTGGACAGGGTGTGCAGGCGGGCACCGCTCGACGCGAGTTTGATGAGCTCCTGCACGCCGAGCACATTGGCCGGGCGGTGGTCCAGATAGCCGAACAGGAAGTTCACCGCGCCCGCGGCGTTGACGACACCGGACACGGCCGACGCGATCGCGTCGAAGCGCCACTGCGGCAGGCCGAGCAGCTCGCTGCCCAGGTCGCCGGGGACGACCTCGACCCGTCCGGCTCTGATCGCCGCCGGTAGCTGCTGCCAGGCGGAGGTGAGCCCGTACCGGTCGAGGGCCTCGGTCAGCCGCCGGGCGCCTTCCGAGGGGTCGGAGCTGCGTACCAGGCAGATCAGCTCGACGTCGGAGCGCGTCAGCAACTCGGCGAAGATGTGCGCCCCGATGAACCCGGTCGCGCCGGTGAGCAACAGTGTCCGGGGCGGACGCCACGTCAGGTCGTGCTTGATGTAGGCGAGTTCGGCGCTGTCGTCGTCGACGCCCTCGGCCAGCCGCGCGGCCTGTGCGCGCACGGTCGACTCGACGAGCAGGTCCCTGGGCCGCACCGGCCTGCCCAGCCGCTCACTGACGGCGGTGGTGAGCCGGTAGGCGCTCAGCGAGGTGCCCCCGTAGTCGGAGAAGGGGACGACCACCGAGACCTGTTCCCGTTCAAGCACCTCGCGCCATGCCGAACAGAGCAGCTCCTCCATCGGGCTGGCCGGCGGCTCGATCCGCTCGGCCGGGCCTTCCTGCCGTGCCGTCTCGGCCACGATGAGCGCGGCCAGCGCCTTGCGGTCCGCCTTGCCGTTGCGGTTGAGCGGGAGCGCGTCGAGCACCACGATCTGGTGCGGGACCTGCTCGGCCGGTAGTTTCTCCGCCGCGTACGCGCGAAGTCGCTCCGCGGAGGGTGTCTCGTCCGGCGACCGTGGCGTGACGCAACCGACCAGGGCGGCCTCGGGGGCCTCGCCGAGCACGACCGCCATCGCGTCGCCGACGAGCGGATGGCCGGCGAGGGCCGATGAGACGTCGCCGAGTTCCACCCGTACCCCACCGATCTTGACCTGCTCGTCGAGCCGGCCGTTGAAGTGCAGCAGCCCGTCCTCGCCGACCCGCGCCAGGTCGCCCGTCCGGTACAGCCTTTCGCCGGGGATCTCCGGGAACGGGTTGGCCACGAGCACCCGCGCGGTGCGCTCGGGATCGTTGAGGTAGCCCGCTCCGACACACTCGCCGCCGAGGTACAGCTCGCCGGGGGTGTTCTTGGGGAGGGGCCTGAGATCCTCGTCGAGGACGATCGCGGCGGTGTTGTCGATGGGGCGCCCGAGCGGGATCCGGTCGACGTCGGCGTCCGTGACGTCGTGGAACACCGACCCGATCGAACACTCCGTCGGCCCGAACGTGTTGGTGACCTTGAGGTCGGGCAGCAGCGCGCGCAGCCGGTGCACCACGGCGGGGCCGGCCGTCTCCCCGCCGATCAGCATGCGGCGCAGGCTCGACGTCGCGGCGCGCAGATCCTCGCGCGCCTCCAGCAGGGAGACGAACGCCGTGAGCACGGAGGGGACGAAGTCGGTCATCGTGACGCCGTAGCGGCCGATGGTCACCGCGGTCTCCTCAAGGTCGAGGATCCCGTCGCGGTCCGGCAGCACGACCTGCCCACCCGATGTCAGCGGCCACAACACCTGCCACATCGAGGAGTCGAACGTGGACCGGCTGTTCTGCAGCGTCACGTGGCCGGCACCGTCACCGAACCGGCGCGACATCGCGGTCAACCTGTTGACCAGGCCGCGGTGGTGGTTGAGCGCGCACTTGGGCATGCCCGTCGAGCCGGAGGTGTAGAACCCGTAGATCAGGTCTTCCGGCCCGGGTGCACGGTCGGCGGGCGGCGGTTCCAGGTCGGCCGGATCACGCGGTGGTTTCGAGCAGTCGACAATTACCGTCGGAATGGATAATTGCAGTTCGGTGATCGTCTCCACCGTCGTCGGCGACACCAGGACGGCGGGTGGCGAGAGTTCGGCGATGATCGCCCTGAGCCGGTCCATCGGCCAGGAGGGATCCAGCGGAACGAACGCCGAGCCTGTTTTCATCACCCCGAGGAGCGCGGCCGGGAATTCGCGTCCTTCCGCTATCAGCACGGGTATCAAATGTCGTGTCAGTACGCCGTTGCCGATCAGTCGATTGGCCGTTGTGTTGGCCGCGGCGTCGAGGGCGGCGTAGCTCATCGTCATGTCCCGATAGCGAATTGCGGGACGGTCCGGTGTGTTCTCCCGATGCTCGTGGAACAGGTCGAGAACTGTGCTTTGCCGGGGGAACGCATGCTGCGGCCCCAATGATAAGTGAACGGCGGTTCGGGCATCTTCAATCAAGTGCGTCTGCTGATGGCTTGACATCGTGCTTCCATGGTCTCGGCTGGCAACAGGTCCTTTGTCAGGCAGATCGGTCACTATTCAGATAGGTGGGCTTCAGGTGGCCGGGGCCGATTCTCGGCGAGCGTCACAAGGGTGGCGAAGGGGTGTTCGCCGCGTTTTTCTGTAGCGTCCGGCGACTGCCCGAATCTCGATCGGATATGCGAAGGCGACAGGCATTCGTTTCATGACGGCCCGTGCGTGCGGTGACCACGCGTTTCCTCCCAACGCCAGGTGATCTGGGTGCTGCACAAAATATTAAGTAACCGTCTTTAACTAATTTACGGGTTACTTCCATAGTGGGACACCTGCTCCGGATTCGCAAGCTCGGACGTCGCTGTGGCCGACCTGAAGCGGCTGTGAACTGGGGAGATGAACGCATGGTCAACGTGGAGCGGCGACGGGCATCCGAGCCCCCTTCGTCGTGGCGGCTTCGCATCCCATCCGAATCGGTGACGACACAAATGCTGATTCCGGATGCGCGGTCCGACCACCCGGAATGCGGAACAAAAGGCTCCGGCGCCGGTGTGACAGGAAGTCGTCGTCCAGAGGGGGTGTGAAAGGCATGCCCGTCCGTACCCGACCCGATGCCCGCTAATCCCTCAATCGCGGTTTTCTGTCGGATTCGCTCGAAAATTGACGATGACCAGCGGAGAACCAAAGAATGATCAATGCGACATCGTGGTCGATGAATGGCGACGGGCAATCCGGAGCACCTCGCGGTGGCCTTGGGCGACTTGGCTGAATGGCCTGTAAGGACGTCCGTAAAGATCGCTTAGGCGCCGCCGGGAGTCGACGCCGAGTTCGTCAACCCGTGAAGAGTGAAGGATTGTCGTGCATGGGTAGTGTGGATGAGGTCAGCTTATTGATCATTGCGTCGCATCTCGCCCGGCGGGATAAAGGAGGAGGCTGTGGAGCAGGTCAGCGGCAACACGCGGGTCGGATTATTCCAATCGGGAGGGCTCTCGTCCCTCGCCGTCGGAGTCTGGCTTCGCGAGATATCCACGCCGACGAGGCACTATCTCGCCGATATCGGTCAATCAGATATCACGAATATGGACGCACTCGTTTCTTCTCTGCGAAGTTTCGGGGACGAGGTCGTCGTTATGGATTTACGATCACCGATGGCCTCCATGGCGTCGGACCTGCTGCGCTACAGCGCCCGTCACGACGGCGGCTACTGGAATACGACCGGCGCGTCCCGCTTCGTGCTCGTCAACGAGGTCCTGCCGAGGATGCGGGCGGACGGATTCCGGACGTTCGTCCACGGCTGTGTCGGCGGCGGCAACGACCAGCGCCGGTTCGCGCGCTACGGCACCCAGGTCGCCCCGGAGATGTCCGTCGTCGAGCCGTGGACGAGCCCGCGGGCGCTGGAGAGGTTCCCCGATCGCGACGCGATGCTCGCGGCGGTCACCGAGCACGGGCTGCACCTCGACCATGGCAGCGGAGCCGACCGGTCCACCGACGCCAACCTCGCCGGCATCTCGCACGAGTCGGCCGAGCTGGAAGACCTGGAAACGCCGGTCACCCGCCTTCGGCCGCGGTGGAGCCGGTGGCCGGGGGAGACCTCCGCCGAGCCCGAGACCGTCACCGTCGTCTTCCACGAAGGACGCGTCGTCGACGTCGACGGCAGCGGACCCGACCCGGTCCAGTGGATGACGCGGGCCAACGAGATCGGGTCACGGCACGGCGTCTGGCTTCGTGACGTGGTCGAACGGCGCATCATCGGCACGGTCTGCCGGGGCGTCTACGAGGCGCCCGGCCTGGAGTTGCTCGAACGCGCGTGGACCCGCGTCCTGCAGGCCGGCCTCGACGCGGCCGGCCGCGAACTCTACGACCGGCTGGCGGGCGTTCTGGGCGCCGCGCTGTACGAGGCACGGTGGCTCGACCCCGCCGCGTACGCGGCGCGGGACGCGATCGACCGGCTCGTCGGCGAGCTCGGCGGCAGCGTGACCCTCTCCGTCCACCGCGGCGTCGTCAGGGTCGAGCGGATGAAGGCGGCCGGTCACGTGGTGCAGCAGACACGGTTCGGCTCGGGCGGCAACCGCTGGAGCGAGGTGGTCGCCGTCTGAACGAGCCGTCTGAACGAGCCATCTGAACGAGCTGTCTGAACGAGCTGTCTGAACGAGCCGTCTGGATGAAAGGAGGAGGCGATGCGTGAGCGTCGATTCGGTCGACTGGGCTGGATGGTCGGCGACGTCGGCTACGGAATGTGGGGCATAGCCGGAGGTGAGGGCGGATGGACCGGTGCCGACGGCGAGACGGGCGACACCGCGTTGGACGAGGCCGTGCGGCTCGGGTGCGACTTCTTCGACACCGCCTGGATCTACGGCCGCGGGGAAAGCGAGAGGATGCTCGGGGAGTTGGTGAGGAGGCACCCGGAGCGCCGCCTCCGCATCGCGACCAAGCCCCCGCCGAAGAATCGCGAGTGGCCGTCCACCCGGGACTCCAAGCTGTCCGACGTGTATCCACCGGATTATCTCTGGGAGTGTCTGCACCGCAGCCTCGAAGGGCTGGGCACCCCGTCCGTCGACCTGTTCCAGTTCCATGTCTGGGAGGACGCCTGGGCACACGACGCGGCCTGGCAGGAAGCCGTCATCGAGATGAAGGAACGCGGGCTGATCAAAGGCGTCGGCATCAGCGTCAACCGCTGGGAACCCTGGAACGTACTGGAGACCCTGAAGACCGGGCTGATCGACGCGGTACAGGTCATCTACAACATCTTCGATCAGGCCCCGGAAGACGAACTCTTCCCGGCATGCCGTGAGCTGGACGTGGCGGTGATCGCGCGGGTGCCCTTCGACGAGGGCACGCTCACCGGCACCCTCACCCGCGACACCCGCTGGCCGGAAGGCGACTGGCGCAACACCTACTTCGTACCGGAGAACCTCGCCGCGAGTGTGGAGCGCGCCGAACGGCTGGCGCGGATCGTGCCCGAGGGCATGACCATGCCCGAGCTCGCCCTGCGCTTCATCCTGCAGAACCCCGACGTCACCACCGTCATCCCCGGCATGCGCAAGCCCGCCCACGTACGGGCCAACATCGCCGCCGGCGACGCCGAACCCCTGGGTGAGGAACTGATGGCGCGGTTGCGTGAACACCGCTGGGACCGCCGGCCCACCGCGTGGTCGCAATGAGCGCCGCGTCGAAGCCCATCGTGTTGTGGGCCGTGCCTCGATCCCGGTCCACGGCGTTCCTGCGCATCATGCTCGAACGCGGCGACCTTGAAGTGGCCCACGAGCCGTTCTCGTACCTCCAGTCGGACGGCCACTTCGAGTTCGCGGGCAGGCGCGCCACGTCGGCGATCGAGCTGCTCGACGCGATGCTCGAGGTGAACGCCGAGGGGCGGCGGGTGTTCGCCAAGGACACCTCCGACTACACCTACACCCCGCTGTTCGAGGACGAGCGCCTGTTCGGCGACGTGATCAACACCTTCATGATCAGGGAACCGCGGAGCGCGATCTCCTCGCACTACGCCATCAACCCCGAGGCCACCCTGGAGGAGTACGGATTCGAATACCTGTACGCCATCTTCGACGCCGTGCGGTCGGCGACCGGTGAGATCCCCCTGGTGATCGACGGCGACGACCTGGTGGCCAGTCCGGAGGCGACGGTCCGGGCGTACTGCGAGCGGGTCGGGCTGGAGTTCATGCCCGAGGCGATGTGCTGGGACCTCGGTCAGCAGGCGAACTGGCAGCGCACGAACCGGTGGCACGCGGAGGTGGCCGAGAGCAGCGGGCTCGTGGCCAAGGCGCCCGAGCGGCGTGAGACGCCCGACACCAACGAGCACCTGCGCCGCGTCGCCGAGTATCACCAACCGTTCTACGACGAACTCGCGCGCCACCGCCTCACCTGCGGGTAGGGCCGGGGAGCGGTGACGTGCCGGTGTCGTGACGCGAGCGCGTGCCACCGTCCTACCGGCCGGTGGCAGAGGGCGGTGACGTGCCGGTAGGTCGTGACGCGGGCGTGCGTCCTGCTCCGCTGGACGCAGGAGAGGGATTCACCGGTCGACCGATCATGCGGGGCGTCACCCCAGCTTCCGCCGCATGATCGGCCGATCGTCGCGGGGGCGGGCCACCTCGGAGAATCCGGCGTCGAGGAAGGCGCTCGCTATTCCCGTCATCGCCGTGTCCGCACCCGCGCGCCTCCCTTCGCGAGGCTCGACCGGATAGCCCTCGGCGACCTCGTAACCCGCGGAGGCCGCGTAGTCGCAGACGGCATCCAGAACGGCCGGCAGCAGCCCGGAGCCACGATGCTTCTTCTGCACGTAGACGCACGCGATCGCGCAGACCGGCTCGTCGTCGACGCTCGCGAGGAGCGGCGAGCGCTCCAGTCGCGGGAACGACGAACGCGGCCCGAGCGAGCACCATGCCACCGGCGTGTCGTTTTCGTAGACGACCACACCGGGGGCCGGGTCACCCTGGGCGAGACGACTCATCGCCTTCTTGTTCCCCTCGCCCTTTCCTTCTGTCCACTCCGCGATGGACAGCCGCCAGTGCATGCACCAGCACCCGCGGGCACCTCCGTTGCTCCCGAGAACCGTCTCGAAATCGCTCCAGGTCTTCTTGGACAGCTCTTTGACGGTGAGGGGGCCGGACGCTTTCCGATCGCTACGGGTGGTCATCTCGAATCCTCCGACTGGTGTTGAAGGCTTGACGTACGTGAGCCTTTCCTGGTGCGTACCTCCGAATGCGAATAACTGTTATAGCGTTTTTACAGGTTACTATAGATGGGATGTGAGCTTGGGGACGAGGGCTGTCGACGCCGACTTCGTGTCGCCCGGATCACCGCCACGACGATGGAAATTCGTTCGCGGATGAACGGCCGTCGTCGCCATGATGTGTCGATGCCTCAGCAGACCGCGTACCACGACGCGCTCGGTGACTACTTCGCCGGGCACGCCGACATCAGCCCATACAACGCCTACACCGATCGGCCCGCGATGCTGGAACTCGCGGGTGACGTCGCCGGTGCGAGGGTCCTCGACGTCGGCTGCGGAGGCGGGCACTACGCCGCCGACCTGCTGGCGCGGGGCGCCGAGGTGGTCGGTGTCGACGGCAGCGCCACGCTGCTGGAGCACGCGCGGGCACGGGTGGGCGAGCGGGCCGAGCTGCGGCTGCACGACCTGGAGGAGCCGCTGGGCTTCGCCGACGACGCGTCGTTCGACGGCGCCGTGTGCGCGCTGGTTTTCCACCACATCACTCGTCGCGCGCAGCTGCTGGGTGAGTTGCGCCGCGTGCTGCGGCCCGGCGGATGGCTGCTGGTCTCGACGACCCATCCGACGGCCGACTGGCGCCACTTCGGCGGCTCGTACTACGCCGACGACTGGGTCGAGCTTCCCCTCAAAGGAAGCTCGTTCTCCATCCGCTACCAGCGCATGCCGCTGGAGACGTTCCTGAGTGAGCTGCTGGCCGCCGGATTCGTCCTGGAACGGCTCGTCGAGCCGCGCCCGGTACCCGGCTTGCGAGAGATCGACGAGGCCACCTACGACAAACTGCACCGGACGCCGTCTTTTCTCTCCGTCAGGCTGACCCGTCCCTGACGTACGGGCGGCGGAGCCCCGGTCGACGGGGAGAGCGGGGCGCACAGGTACGGCGTGGCCCAGGACGGCGAGGTGACAGGGGCCTGTCCGGAAATGTCGGGGCGCCCCGGGCTGCTGTCAGCGCCGGAGTGGAAGGATGTCCGCTATGACGGAATCGGGGATGAAGTCGGACCTCCACCGCTACCTGCGGACCGCCCGAGAAGCCCTGCTGTGGAAGCTCGACGGGCTCTCGGAGTACGACATCCGCCGCCCGCTGACGCCGACCGGTACGAACCTGCTGGGACTGGTCAAACATGTGGCCAGCGTTGAGCTCGGATACTTCGGCGAGACTTTCGGACGGCCGTCCGTGGAGCCACTTCCCTGGTTCGAAGACGGAGCCGAACCCAACGCGGACATGTGGGCGACCGCCGATGAATCGCGCGAAGAGATCGTCGGGCTGTATCACCGCGTGTGGACGCACGCGGACGCGACGATCGAGGCACTGACGCTGGACGCGATCGGCCGGGTGCCGTGGTGGCCGGATGACCGGAGTCAGGTGACACTGCACCGGATCCTGATACACATGATCGCCGAGACGAACCGCCACGCCGGACACGCCGACATCGTCCGGGAGATCATCGACGGAGCCGTCGGACTGAGTAAGAACAGCGATGCCATGGCACTGGGTGACCAGGGATGGTGGGAGGGCTACCGAGACCGGCTGGAGCATGTCGCGCGGGAGGTCGGCGGGGGAGCCGAGTCTTCGGTGCGGCCCTAGAAACCCGGGCGCCCGGCTACGTCATAGGTCAGCGGCTCGATACCGCCGTCCCCGCGGAGCGCATTCCCCGATCCCGTGATCGCGACGGCAACGGGGATCCCGGTGAGGGCCGTAGCGCAGCAGCGAGACGGCGAGATCGGGGCGGGCGGCGGCCCAGACGTCAACCTCCGGGGCACCTCAGCCATTTCAGACCGTCATGACCACGGCGACACGCTCGGAGGCGACCCGAAGCCACATCCAGGCGGGACCGAACCTTTCGACGTGTCACCGGCGTCGGTAACGGTTGAGAGGAGTCGCCTTGGACCGCAATGACAGCTTCCGCGGGTTCGTCGCCGACCATCAGCAGGCGCTGATGCGTACCGCCTACCTGCTCACGGGAGACGCCCACCAGGCCGAGGACCTGCTGCAGAGTGTCCTGCTCAAGGTGCTCGGACGCTGGTCCAGGCTGTCGCGCGTCGAACGCCCCGACGCGTACGCGCGTAAGGCGCTGCTGAACCAGTACATCTCGTGGCGGCGGCGCCCGGTCAGGAGCGAGTTCCCGACCGCCGACCCACCTGACCGGCCCTACTCGGGCGAGGACTCCACCATCGTGCGGCTCGTCATGCGTCAGGCTCTCATGCGGCTGCCACCCCGGCAGCGGGCGGTGATCGTACTGCGCTACTACGAGGACAGGACCGAACGTGAGACAGCCGAACTGCTGAACTGCTCGATCGGAACGGTGAAGAGTCAGGCCCACTACGCGCTGGCCCGCTTACGCGAACTCGCGCCCGACCTGGCGCCCAAGCTCGCCGACCTGGAAACCGAGGAGGCCTACCGATGACCTGGCTGCGGAACGTGCTCGTCGACCTGGCCGAAGAGTCTCCACAGGTGGACCTGGCAGAACGCACGATCGCGATGCGTGAGCGCAGGCGGCGTACGGTGATCTCGCTCCTCGCGGCGGCCACGGTCGTGGGCATCGCTCTCGGTACGACGGCCACCATCCGGCTGCTGCCTGACGAGCCACAGGAGATCGCCTCCAAGGGTGACCTGCCCGCGCGGGGGGTGGGACCACTGAGCCACGCGTACAAGACCTTCTGCGAACCGGCCACCGGGAAGAAGCCGTCGGATTGCCGGGACGGAGGCTGGCGGGTGGTCACCCGGAGCGGCAAGACCTACCACGTGCAGGAGGCGCTGCCCAGCCTCGCCCCCGGCCGCACCGGCCTGCGCGACAGCCCTCTGGCGATCAGCCGGGACGGTCGGAAGATCGCCTACTACAGCGCCGAGGAAGGCACCTTCCAGGTCCGCGATCTGGCCTCGGGCCAGAAGACGACGGCTGCGAGCAAGGTGCCGACGGCCTGGCTGGGAACCATCTCGCGTTTGATGCTGTCGGATGACGGGCGGTTCGTGGCGTTCAGCAAGGCCCCGGAGTTCAAGGATCCCGCGCTGCTCATCGATATGCGTGACGGCGTCGTCCGCGAGTTGCCGAACCGCTGGGTCCCCATCGGCCTGTCAGGGGACGGCGCCACCATCACGCTCGCGGAGTACTCGCCCAGATCACAGCTACGGACGATCTCGAACCTGTGGCCGAGCTCTTCGAAGGGCGACTCCACATTGGTCATCCTGCCGGTGGACTACATCTTCAGCCCGCTCGCCCCCGACGGGAAGACCGTCGCGGTGATCGAGAACCGCGGTACCGTCGAGAAGCCATGCCGTCATGGCGACCTCACTCTGATGGACACGCTCACCGGCAAGAAGCGGAAGAAGACCGTGATCAGCGGCCTGCCCTCCGATGTCTCCCAGATCTCGCTGCGCACCTGGCTCAGCGCAGAGGAGGTCACGGTTCTAACCGGGTCCGTACGGTGCAGGCCGCTGTCCGAGGTGCCGGACGACGAGCCTGCGGTGATCGACCCGCCGTACAGGACCATGACCGCCTACGCGGTGAACGTCAGGACCGGCAAGGCCAGGAAGCTCGCCACGTACAGAGCGCAGGGCTTCTTCGAAATCGTCCTCCCGGGTCCTCCCGGGGCGCTGTGACCCCCGGTCTCACGTCATGGGCTGCTCCGGGGTGGTGAGTCTGGCGGCGCGGGTGGTGAGGTAGTCGCGTTCCGGGGCGCTCGTGGTGCGACTCGCCGCCGCGCGGTAGTCGTCGAGGGCCGCCCGCCGGTCACCGGCCATCTCCAGGAGGTGGGCCCGTGCCGTGTAGAAGCGGTGGTGGTCGGCCAGGCGGTCGTCGGCGCCGAGTGTCCTGAGCATGTCGAGGCCGATTTCTGGGCCGTGCGCCATGGCGGCGGCGACCGCGCGGTTGAGGGAGACCATGGGGTTGTCGGACATGCGTTCCAGCAGGCCGTACAGTGCCAGGATCTGCGGCCAGTCGGTCTCCTCGGCCGTCGCCGCCTCGTCGTGGACCGCGGCGATCGCCGCCTGGAGCTGGTAGGGGCCGACCGCGCCCCTGGCCAGGGTGGCGGTGATGAGCGCGACGCCCTCGGCGACGGCGGCGCCGTTCCACAGGCTCCTGTCCTGCTCCGCGAGAGGGATCGGGGTGCCGCCGGGGTCGGTACGGGCGGGACGCCGGGCGTCGGTGAGCAGCATCAGCGCGAGGAGCCCGGCCACCTCGCAGTCGTCGGGGAGCAGGTCGTGGGCCATCCTGGTGAGCCGGATCGCCTCGCGCGACAGCTCAACGCGCTGCAGGTCGGGGCCGGCGCTGCTGGCGTAGCCCTCGTTGAAGACGAGGTAGAGCACGTGCAGCACCGAGCCGAGCCGTCGCGCCCTTTCCTGGGAAGCCGGCATGCGGAACGGGATCCCCGAGGCCTTGATGCGCTGCTTGGCCCGGCTGATCCGCTGCGCCATGGTCGACTCGGGCACCATGAACGCCCTGGCGATCTCGGCCGTGGTCAGGCCGCCCACGGACCGCAGGGTGAGGGCGATCGCCGACGCCGGGGTGAGCGCCGGGTGGCAGCACAGGAACAGGGTGGTGAGCGTGTCGTCCCGGTCCGTCTCGTACGCGTCGTCCGCCGACGGAGCGGTCCGCCGGTCGGAGGACTCCCGGGTGGCGACCAGCTCCTCCCGGCGGCGCCGCGCCTGCTCGTTGCGTACCTGCTCGGTCATCCGGCGGTACGCGACCTGGATGAGCCATCCGCGCGGGTTGGCGGGGACGCCCTCGTCCGGCCACTGGGCCGCGGCGTCGATCAGCGCCTCCTGGACCGCGTCCTCGGCGGCGGCGAAGTCTCCGAACCGCCGGGTGAGCACGCCGACGACCTGCGGCACCAGCGGGCGCAGCAGGTCGTCGACGGCAGGGCTATCCAACGGTCACAACCCCTTGGAGGCCGGGCTGTCCGGTGGTCACAGTCCTTCGGGGACCGGGCTGTCCAGCGGTCACAGCTCCTCGGAGGGAGGGGCCGACATCACCTGGCGCAGCTCTATCGGCATGTTCAGCGGCTTGCCGCCGGGGCCGGGGGCCGCCGAGACGTAGGCGGCGAGGTCGATCGCCCGCTCGGGGCTTTCGCAGTCGACGATCCAGTAACCGACCAGGAACTCCTTCGTCTCGGGGAACGGGCCGTCCGTGATGACGGCCGCGCCGCCCTCCCCGGCCCGTACGATCTTGGCCTGGTCGGGGGCCGCGAGCCCCTGGGCGTCCACGAACTCCCCGGCCTCGACGAGCTTCCTGTTCGTGTCGTGCATGAACTGGATGTGGGCCTGTACGTCTTCGACGGGCCAGGTGTCGATCGGCGGCACCGCGTCCTGCATCTGCCCGCTGAACTGCATCAACATCATGTACTTCATGCCATCGCTCCTCACGTTCGAGCGTCCTCCTCGACGCTCTCACCCACAGGTAGAAGCAGGCGACCGTGTTCTCGACATTCTGGCCGACATTCGGCGAAAGAAAGTTCCCGCCACGGCGCCGGAGTGCGAAGTGCCAGGTCAGGGGCAGGGCGGGCGTGCCGGAATTCTCACCCCGGTGCCGTGGTTTCGTCTACTGCCCGTGCCGGTGAGAGCCTTGAGAGGCTGTTGAGAGGTGGTTGGGAAACCGTTGGGAAAGAGGGATCATGGTCGCACCGCTTGAGTTCGCGATCGACACGTTCGGGGACGTCACCGCCGACGCGGACGGAAGCCGGCTGCCGTACGCGCAGGTGATCCGCAACGTCGTCGAGGAGGCGGTGCTCGCCGACAGCGTGGGGATCGACGCCATCGGCGTCGGGGAGCACCACCGGGACGACTTCGCGATCTCGGCGCCGGAGATCGTGCTGGCGACGATCGCCGGTCGCACCGAACGCATCCGCCTCGGCACCGCGGTGACCGTGCTCAGCTCGGATGACCCGGTACGGGTCTTCGAGAAGTTCGCGACCCTGGACGCGGTGTCCCAGGGCCGCGCGGAGATCATTCTCGGCCGTGGCTCGTTCACGGAGTCGTTTCCGCTGTTCGGTTTCGACCTGGCCCAGTACGAGGAGTTGTTCGAGGAGAAGCTCGACCTGCTCTCCCATCTCCTGGAGGAGGGCCCCGTCACGTGGCAGGGCCGGCTCCGTGCCGGGCTGAAGGACCAGCACGTGTATCCGAAGACGGAGTCCGGCCGGCTGCGCACCTGGATCGGCGTCGGCGGCAGCCCCCAGTCCGTGGTGCGCGCGGCGAGTTACCGGATGCCGCTCATGCTCGCGATCATCGGCGGTGCGCCGGCGCGTTTCGCGCCGTACGTCGACCTGTACCACCGCGCCCTCGCCCAGTTGGAGGTTGAGCGGTTGCCGGTCGGTGTGCACTCGCCGGGCCACATCGCCGAGACCGACCGGCAGGCCCGCGAAGAACTCTGGCCGCACTATCGGGCGCTGCACGACCGCATCGGCCGTGAGCGCGGCTGGGGTCCCACGACCCGGGACGGTTTCGAGACGGAGGCCGATGAGGGCTCGCTCTACGTCGGATCGCCCGAGACGGTGGCCGCGAAGATCGCGAAGACCGTGAGCACGCTCGGCGTCAACCGTTTCGAGCTCAAGTACAGCTCGGGGACGCTCGCGCACGAGAAGCTGATGAACACGATCCGCCTCTACGGCGAGGAGGTCGTGCCGCGGGTGAGGGGGCTTCTGGCCAAGACCTCGGCGGCGGCTCCGACCGGGTGAGCCGGGAGGCGCGACCGTCACCGCGGGGGATCTCATCCGCCGATCGCGGCCCACAGGGTGTCGAACTCCTGGGAGGTCAGGGCGTTCAGGCCGAAGTCGCCGGGATAGATCGGCCCTTCGGCCAGGAAGCCGTGCTCGTCCTCGATGTGGCGCCATGAGTATGTGCGGGCGATGCCGTCCGAGCCAAGCTCGGCGTGTCTCACGGGCCAGTACTCCCCGCCGCTGTCGATGACGGTCTCGAACAGCCACACGTGGCCGTCGCCGTCCACCCCGTGCCAGTACAGGTGTGGCCGGTCGCTCTCGTCGAGCGCCCGGATCGTGTCCCTGCGGCGGTCCTGCGACATCGTGCTCCCCGGTGTTCGTCAGAAGGCTGAGTGTTCGGTGTTCGTCCAAGGCGAGGAAGGGCTCGGGGCTTGCCAAAAGCAGCCGAAGGGCGCATACCCTGCCTTTTGTTATGTTGCGTGTTCTTGGTCCGCTCCAGGCGGAGATCAACGGCCGTACGGTGGACCTCGGCACCTCCCGGCAGCGGGCCGTGGTGGCCAGGCTCGTCGCGGCGGGCGGGCACGTGGTCTCCACCGATCGTTTCATCGATGACCTGTGGCGCGGGCAACCGCCGCCGAAGGCGCTGGCCGCGCTCCAGGTCTACGTGTCCAACCTGCGGCGGGTGCTCGAACCCGGACGGCTGCCGCGCACGCCCGCCACGGTGCTGGTCAGCGCCGTACCGGGCTACCGCCTGCGGCTGGATCCCGATCAGGTGGACGCCTGGCTCTTCCCCCGCCTGGTCGAGGCCGCCGGGGCCGCGCTCGCCGAGGGGGACGGGGCACGGGCACTGGAGACGGTGGACCGGGCGCTCGGGTTCTGGCAGGGACCCGCGTACGGGGAGTTCGTCGGCGACGAGTGGGCGGAGCCCGAGGCCGCGCGGCTCGAAGAGCTGCGGCTCGTCGCCGTGGAGCACAGGGCGGAGGCGCTGCTGGCGCTCGGTCGCAACGCGGAGGTCGAGCTTGAGCGGCACGTCCGCGCCCACCCGCTCAGGGAGAACGCGGTACGGCTGCTCGCCCTCGCCTACTACCGGGCAGGGCGGCAGGCCGACGCCCTGGGCGCGATCAGGAGGGCACGCGAGACCCTCGCCGACGAGCTGGGAATCGACCCGGGCCCCGCGCTGCGCGCGGTGGAGGCCGACATCCTGGCCCACGCCGACTCCCTGAACCGGACGAAGGCGCCCGTCCGCGTACGGACGCCGCTCTCGGATGCCGCGGGGAACGGGGTGAGGGGGCCGGGTCAGGGGGGTCGGGGACGGCCGGGGCCGGACCTGGCGGGGCATGATCGCGACCCGAACCACGACCGGGATCGGGAGTTCGACCGAGGCCGGGACGGGGACAGGGGCCAGGAGCACGACAGGGGCCGTGACGGGGGAGAAGACCGTGCCCTCGGCGCCCTCGACGACCTCGACGACCCCGTTTCCAGTCTTGTGGGCCGTACCGAGGAACTGGCGGCGTTGGAAACGGTCGCGCGAGGGGGCGGGGTGCGCACGGTGTGGCTGGGCGGCGATCCGGGAGCGGGTAAGAGCACCCTGGCCACCGCGTTCGCCCGGCGGCTCGCGGAGCGCGGCTGGCTGACCGCGACCGGGCAGTGCCCGGAGACCGACGGTGGGGCGCCACCCGCGTGGGCGTGGAGCGAGGTGCTGCGCGCCCTGGCCGCGGAACGGCCGCCGGAGAGTGATCTGGCGGTCCGGCTGGCACCGCTGCTGGACGACGACGCCCCGCCCGCGGGACCGTTCCTGCTGGCTCGTGCGGTGGGGGACTACCTCTCCCGGGCCGTCGGGCGCGGCACCCGGCTGCTGGTGGTCATGGAGGACGTGCACCGGGCCGACAGCGAGACGCTCCAGCTTCTGCGCCACCTCGCCACGGGGGGCGCGGAGGCGGACATCTTGATCGTCGCGACCTACCGGCCCACCGAGGCCGTCGAGCACCTGGGGGCGACCTGGGCGGCCCTGGCCGGGCGTGACACCCACAGGATCGACCTGGGCGGGCTCGGCGACGAGGACGTGGCACTGCTGCTGCGCGAGCGCTCGGGGCGGGAGGTGGACGCGGTGACCGCGCGGACCGTGGCCGAGCGGACCGGCGGCAACCCGCTGTTCGTCTGCGAGACCGCGCGGCTGATCACCACGGACGGTACCTCGGCCGCCCGCGCGCTGCCCCCGGGCGTGCGCGACCTGATCCGTCGCAGGATCGCCAGGTTGCCCGCGACGGCCCAGCGGATCCTGCGGGACGCGGCCGTCGTCGGGAGGGACGTCGACGTCGACGTGCTGCTCACCCTGGAGGGCGCCGAGGAGGACGCCGCCCTCGAAGCGCTGGAGGCGGGCGTGGTGACCGGGCTGCTGACCGAGCCCGCCCCCGGACGGGTGCGCTTCGCCCACGTGCTCGTCAGGGAGACCCTCTACGAGGACACGCCCGTACTGCGCCGTACCCGGCTGCACGGCAGGGTCGTCGGCGCGCTGGAGCGGGTCAGACCGGGGGAGGTCACCGCGCTGGGCCACCACGCGCTCGCCGCGGCCACCCCGGCCTCGGCGGGGCGGGCGGTGCCCTACGCCAGGGCGGCGGCCGAGCAGGCGAGGGGGATGCACTCCTATCGGGAGGCGGGGGCGTTCTACCGGGGAGCGCTGGAGCACGTCGACGACGACGCGCTCCGGCTCGACCTGCTCTGCTCGCTGGTGGCCGTACAGGCGCACGAGGGCGACGTACTGGCCGCCAGGGAGAACCGCGAGCGGGCCGTCGCCCTCGCGCGGCGGCTGGGCGGCGGTCTGAACCGGGCGTTGACCGCGTACGACGCGCCGGTGACCTGGTCGATCCAGCCGGGCCGCCACGTGGACCAGCCGCTCGTCGACGCGCTGGTGGAGGCGCTGGACGGCGCCGACGACGAGACCCGCTGCCGGCTGCTGGCCACGCTCGTCTTCGAGCTGGAGGGGCACGACGACGAGCGCTGCCGGGCCTACAGCGCCGAGGCGGTCGAGATCGCCAGACGACTGGGGCGTACGGACCTCGTCTGCCTGGCGCTCAACGCCCGTTACTTCGTGCTGCTGACCCCCGACCGCCGCGACGAGCTGGAGGTCGTGGCCCGTGAGCTGGTCGAGCTCGGCGACCGCGCGGGACTGCCCGGGTACGCGATGCAGGGACACCACGCCCTGTTCATGGTCAGCCTGGGCCGCTGCGACCTCGCGGCCGCCAGGCACCACGCGGACCGCGCCCTGGAGCACTCCACCACCGGCCAGCTCGGTCTCGCGCTGGGTGTGCTGTCCATGCTCGACACGCTGATCCTGCTGATCAAGGGTGACTTCGAGGGCGCGGAGCGGTCCTACCTGGCCATCGCCGACCGCATGATGGCCGCCGGAGGGGCGAACGCCCACATCATCGGGCCCATCGGCCGGTTCGCGGCGCGGCTGGCGGGCGGCCTGCCGCAGGACATCCCCGAGCTGCTGGCGCTGCATGCGCTCGTTCCCGAGGGGATGTCGGACATCCTGGTCAGGGCACTGGCCGCCGAAGGGCGCGTCGCAGAGGCGCGGACGTACTGGCAGCCCGACCAGGAGCCCCGCCTGGACTACTACTGGCTCCTCTGGCAGGGCCTGCGCGGGGAGAACGCGATCGCGCTGGGCGACCGGCGGGCGGCCGAGCACTGCTACGAGGTCCTGCTGCCCTGGGACGGTGAGCCGGCCGGGATGCACTCGGGATCGATCACCCTCGGGCCGGTCGCCCAGATCCTGGGCGACCTGGCCGTCTTTCTCGGCCGGGACGCGACCGCACACCACGAGCGGGCGGTGGCCGTCGCGGAGAGGGTCGGATCACCGCACTGGGCGCGCAGGGCCGCCGAGGCGCTTGGGCGGTGAGAATCCGGATCAAGGAGACGCGCCGAGGGGCCGGGACGAGGAGGTGCGGTGAGGATCCGGGGTGAGGATCCGGATCAGGAGACGGCGAGAGGGCCGAAGATCAGCCGCTGCCGCCGCCGGTGGCCCCGCCGGAACAGGGAGAGCATCACCGTCAGCGGGGGACCTGCGAGCTTGCGCAGCCGGGCCATCTCGTCGGGCTCGGCGTACTGCTCCATCCTCGGCAGGTCGATCCTGACGTTCCCGCCCTTGCGGACCTCCGTCTCGACCCGGTGCCAGTCTGCGACGGACACGTACTTCCTGATGATCGGGAAGAGCAGCCGCTCCTCCTCCGTGATGTGCTCGTCGAGCATGTCGGCGAGCCGGGTGAGGGACTTGGCGAGCGCGGAGGCGTCGCCGGTCGAGGCGAACGCGGCGGCCTGGCCCTCGATCTCGGCCAGCAGCGGGTCGAGGTCGGCGTGGTCGTCGCTCAGGTCGCGCAGGTCCACCTCGGCTCCGGCGGACCGTTCGAGGACGGGCCAGAGCACCTTGTCCTCCATCGTGTGGTGGTGGTGGATGCCCCGGTTCAGTGTCGTGATGAAATCGGCGATGGCGCGGGCACGGGTCTGGTCGGCCGACTGCCGGCCCTCGGCCAGCTGGGTGGCGAGCGTGGCGAGGCGGCGGACGTCACCGCGCATCGCGCGGTGGGTGATCTGGAATCCCAGAAGTTCCGGGGTCATGTCGAGGGCTCCTCGGTCGGTGCGGGCTGCTTACCCGACCACGATGCGACGGTCCTCTTATGGGCTACTTGGTAGTCACTTGGTGGCGAACCGTGGCCTTCCGGCACGCCCGTTTCCCCGGGTTCCCGGGCGGGATTCGAGGGGGTGGGCCGAAGGTCGGGCGGGGTTCGTCGCGGGGAGCGTGTGGTGGTCCGGACGGACCTCTATTGATTTCGCATCCCGCTGCGGAGCCGTGTATGGTTACACCTGTCCGCAAGCGAGAGCGACACGGACAGGCCCCTTTAGCTCAGTCGGCAGAGCGTCTCCATGGTAAGGAGAAGGTCTACGGTTCGATTCCGTAAAGGGGCTCAACAGCCTAAAGGCCCTAACCTTCCGGTTAGGGCTTTCGGCTTGGTTGGCCTTAAAGCAGGCGCAAAGGCGAGCCAGAAAACACTCAAGGTTCCTGACACGCGAGCGGGCATACTGGGGCAACCCAGAAGAGATCGCCCTGACCTGCACAAGTACGCAGGCACTCTGCGGGTCGGGTATCCTTGCGGGGTCGGTCGATTTCGTCGGCCTCAAGGCGGAGTAGCTCAGCCAGGCAGAGCAAACGGCTCATAATCGTTGTGTCGCCGGTTCAAGTCCGGCCTCCGCTACTACCCACAGGGGCTTCTCCCACCAGAGAAGTCCTGTCGTGGGTTGTCCACTGTCCAGAACGTAGAAAGGCACTCCCAAGTGGCTGCCACCGACGTTAGGCCGAAGATCACGCTGGCCTGCCAGGAGTGCAAGCACCGCAACTACATCACGCGGAAGAACCGGCGTAACGACCCGGATCGGCTTGAGCTGAAGAAGTACTGCCCCAACTGCAAGACGCACCAGGCGCACCGCGAGACTCGCTAGTCTGCGCGAAGCCTTCCGCCGTAGGCGGGAGATGAGTGCTTCATCGGCACGCACACACTCCACGAAAACCGGCGTCCTCCAACGAGGCGCCGGTTTGTCGTATCCGTACAGTTTTCTCGCACGGGCGTTGACCACGGAAGAGAGACGGCGGGAGGGCGAGCCGGGCTAGGTTTGCCGGTGGCACACTTCCAGGTGGTCACCCGGGGTCCAGGCGGCCCCCGAGGGCATGCTTTGGAATCTTGTTCTGTTAGTGTCTCGGTTCCACTCCGGTCTCCGGACCGGTCTCATCGCGGCAACCCGCCGGTGTTGGCCCCAGCAGTTCGGTATCCGCAAAGGAGCACGATGGCTCTGAACCGTGACTTCGTCGGGCGGGCGTCCGCGCCCTCCTCGCCGTACGAGGTCAGTCGCGTGAAGATCAAAGAGTTCGCGACGGCGATCGGGGACGACAACCCGATCTACCGGGACAGGGAGGCGGCCCAGGCCGCCGGGCACCCCGACGTGATCGCGCCGCCGACCTTCCCCATCGTGTTCAGCCTGGTCGGAGGGACGATCCTGACCGACCCCGAGCTCGGCCTGAACCTCGCCATGGTGGTCCACGGCGAGCAGCGCTTCGAGTACCGGCGGCCGATCCACGCCGGGGACGAGCTGGTGAGCGTCTCCACCGTGACCGACATCCGCAGCGTCGGCCGCAACGAGCTGATCACCGTCAAGAGCGACGTCAGCACCGTCGACGGTGAGCCCGTGTGCACGACCTACAACACCATCGTCGAGCGTGGAGGGGCGGGCTGACATGGCCGCGACGGTCAAGTACGACGAGGTCGAGGCGGGGCAGCAGATCCCGCCCGCCGAATACACGGTGCGCCGCGCCAGCCTGGTGATGTACGCCGGGGCCTCGGGCGACTTCAACCCCATCCACTGGAACGAGCGCTTCGCCAAGACCGTCGGGCTCCCCGACGTCATCGCGCACGGCATGTTCACCATGGCGCAGGGCGGCCGGTTCGTCACCGACTGGGCGGGCGACCCCGGCGCGGTCGTCGACTACGGGGTGCGCTTCTCCTCGATGGTGGTCGTCCCCGACGACGAGCAGGGTGCCGTCATCACGGTGAGCGGGCTCATCGAGGAGAAACTTGAGGACAAGCGCGTGGTGGTCGCCCTGACCGCGAAGTCCAACGGCTCCCGGGTCCTTTCCAAGGCCCGCGCGGTGGTCCAGCTGTCGTAGGCGCCCCGTCACGGGCGCCGGTCTCGCCCTGCATGGCATGGCCGGTCTCATACGGCACGGCGCGGCTCCGCCCGGGATTCACCGGATGCGGTCCGCGCCGGTTCGGGACGCGGCTCATCGGCTCGTGACGGTTCGGCTCGTGACGGTTCGGCTCGTGACGGTTCGGTCCGTGGTTCACGGCATGCTCCTGGGCAGGGGCCGAATCTTCTTGCTGTCGCGGGGTAGCTCCCCAGCATGAGCGAAGTACCTCCTAACGTGACCGGCCTCGCCGAGCGGCGGGCCAAGGCGCGAGCCGAGCGGGACCACGCCACCGCCGACGCGCTCCGTGACGAGATCAGAAGCGAGGGCTGGCTCGTCCGGGACACCGCCGACGGCTTCGAGCTCATCCCCTCTCCCTCCTTCGAGGTGTGGCCCACGGTGGGTTCCCTGCCCGAAGGGGCGGCTCGGGACGGTTCGGCCGGGGAGCCGGACGCCGCCACGACCGAGGGACGGGGTAGCGCCGGAGATGCCGGGGACGCCGAGGACGTCAAGGACGCCGCGGGGCGGGAAGACTCCGCGGATCCGAGGCGGGTCGCCGAGGCCGCCGATCCCGGACACCACCCCGGCCGGCTCGGCGACCTGGACGCCGAGCGGATCGCCGAGACCGAGGCGGCGCCCCAGCAGAGGCCCGAGGGGGCGGAACTGGTCGGCCGGACCGACGATCTCGGCGGCCATCCCGAGCGGATGGTCTCCTCCCAGCTGCTGTGGGACGCCAGCCTGTCGATCTCCCGGCTCGACGAGTCGATCGCTCCGCCGGCCAACGCCGAGGAGCCGCAGGAGGCGCGGCCGACGGTGACCGTCGCGCTGCTCGTCGACGGCCACCCCGACGAGCTGCGCGAGTGCGTACGCGCCCTGGTCGCCCGTACGGAGGCGAGGATTCTCGCCCTCGACCTGGGAAACCTGGACGGCGCGGGAGAGGTCCTGGGGGAGCTGGCGGAGGAGTTTCCCCGCAGGGTGGAGTCCTGGCACGTGGCCGAGTCGCCGCACTGGAGGGGAGGCTCCGCGGGATGGGGTGAGAGCCGGGACAAGCTGTTGCGTCTCGACACCTCGGACGTGCACGTCGTGATGGACACCTCCGTGATCCTGGAGGGCGACGCCGTCACCCCGCTGGTCAAGGCGCTGGACGACGATGTGACCGCGGCCGGGTGGAAGGGCGTGAACCCTCGCGAGGACGACAAGGAGTGGCTGGAGGCCGAGCCGGGCGAGGTCCGGGGGCTGCTCGGTCACCTGTTCGCGATCAGGCGTGACACCGCGCTCGCCGCCGGAGGTTTCCCCGCCGACGCCCGCTACTACCGCAACGCCGACCTGGAGTTCTCACTCAGGCTGCCCGGTACGCTCGTCGCCCTGGGAAAGGATCTTCCGGTCCGTCAGGAGCGGCACCGCCGCGAAGACGGCGCGGACCCCGAATATCGCGACAGGGAGTCCCGCCGGACCTATGACCGGGTGCTGAAGCTGCTGCGCTCCCCGTAGGCTGGTCGCGGATTTCGGCCGGGTGGCGGGTGGGGAAGCGCATGACGGAGCGGGTGGCGGGGGTGCGGCTGGCGCCGTACACGACGCTGGGGCTGGGGGGACCGGCCAGGGCGTTCGTGGAGGCGGGGTCGCCCGAGGAGATCGTCGAGCTGGTGGCGGCGGCCGACCGGGCGGGCGAGCCGGTGCTCGTGCTGGGGGGCGGCAGCAATCTGGTCGTCTCCGACGCGGGCTTCGACGGCCTGGTCGTGCGCGTCGCCTCCCGGGGGGTCGAGATCGAGGGGGACTTGGTCACCGCGCAGGCGGGCGAGGACTGGGACGCCCTGGTCGAGCGCGCGGTGGGGGAGGGCCGGTCGGGTGTGGAGTGCCTTTCCGGCATCCCCGGGCTGGTCGGGTCCACGCCGATCCAGAACGTCGGAGCCTACGGGCAGGACGTCTCCCAGACGATCACCGCCGTCCGCGTCTACGACCGCCGGGCCCGCGAGGTGCGGGACCTGACCGCGCGGGAGTGCGGGTTCGCCTACCGGCACAGCGCGTTCAAGGATGACCTGGGGCGATACGTCGTGCTCGCGGTCACCTACGAGCTGGTCGGGGACGCGCTGTCCGGCCCGGTCGCCTACCGGGAGCTGGCCTCCCGGCTCGGCGTCGCCCTGGGCGAGCGGGTGCCGCTCGCCCAGGCTCGGGCGGCGGTGCTGGAGCTGCGCGCGGGCAAGGGCATGGTCCTGGACGCCGCCGACCCCGACACCCGCAGCGCGGGGTCGTTCTTCACCAACCCGGTCCTCGCCGCGGCGCAGGCCGCCGAGCTTGAGTCGCGGGTGCCGGGGTTTCCCCGCTGGGACATGCCGGACGGGGCGGTCAAGGTCCCGGCGGCGTGGTTGATCGAGAACGCCGGGTTCCCGAAGGGCTACCAGCGCGGCCCGGCCCGCATCTCCACCAAGCACACCCTTGCCATGACGAATCCGGAGCTGACGGCCTCGACGGAGGAACTCCTCGACCTCGCCCGGGAGGTGAGGGACGGCGTCCTGGAGAAGTTCGGCGTCACCCTGGTCAACGAGCCCGTGATGGTCGGCACCCGGCTCTGAGGCTCTCCGGGATCCCGAGTTCCGCCCCCTGAGGCTCTTCGGAGTCTCCTGAGCTTCTGTCAGGTTCTCGGCGCGGTTCCCGAAATCCCGCTGAGGTTCCCAGAGCCGTTCTCGGGTTCTCCCGGATCTCGTGGCCCTCTGAGGTGGGAATGGGCATCTGATTTCTGCTGCTATGGTCTGACTAGAAAGACCCGAAGGGGAGTAGTCCCAATCGCGTGATCGACATGCTGGCGCCTGAGGCGCCCGGTCGCGCGGGCCTCGGATCCGGCCGGTTCGGCTCGGCTTCGTGGCGGACGAGACCTTCGGCCTGGCAGGCATTAACTGGATGCCGCCGGGCCGAAGACGTGCCCGAAACTCCCCGGGCATCCCCTTCCGCCCGGCTGCGTACGCGGGAAGGGCACCTTCGTTGGAAGCGTTCTGGATCAGTCTTGCTGTGATCTTCGTCGCCGAACTCGGCGACAAGAGTCAGCTCATGGCGATGACCTTCGCCACCCGGTTCAAGCCGTGGCCGGTCCTCGCCGGAATCACCCTGGCCACCGCGGTGGTCCACCTGTTCAGCGTCGCACTGGGCGGGCTGGTCGGCGACTTTCTCCCCACCACGGCGATCACGATCATCGCGGGCATCGCCTTCCTGGGCTTCGCGTTGTGGACGCTGCGCGGGGACGAGCTGACCGACGAGGAGTCGCAGAAGGCGCAGCGCACCACCCGGTCGGCGATCATCGCCGTGACCGTCGCCTTCTTCCTCGCCGAGTTGGGGGACAAGACGATGCTCGCGACCATCACCCTCGCCACCCAGTACGGCTGGTTCGGCACCTGGATCGGCTCGACGGTGGGCATGGTCGCCGCGGACGCTCTCGCCATCGTGGTCGGCCGGATGCTCGGCAAGCACCTCCCGGAGAAGATCATCCGGTACGGCGCCGCCGCGGCCTTCGCCGTCTTCGGCGTGATCCTGCTGCTCGAACCGCTGTTCACCTGATCGGGGCCCGTACGGTCGCGTGTGCTCGGCGGTGGTGGAGCAGGGGGATCGGGGCGAGGCTATGGGTGAAGAGTCAGAGGCGGCGGGTGAGGGGTCAGCCGATCAGGGCGAGGCGGTGGGCGGCCGCGGCCGCCTCGCCACGGGTGGAGACACCCAGCTTGCCGAGGATGTTGGAGACATGGACGCTCACGGTCTTCGCCGAGATGAACAGCTCGGTGGCGACCTCGCGGTTGGACCTCCCCTGGGCGACCAGCCGGAGCACCTCCAGCTCGCGCGGGGTGAGCGGCGGCTCGGAGCCTCTGACCCGCCCGGTGTCTCCGGCCTGCTCGGTGAGGGAGATCCCGATCCGCTGGGCGAGCGCCTCGATCTCGGTGGCGAGCGGCCGGGCGGAGAGCGCGACGGCGATCGGGTGGGCCACGCGCAGCCGGGACGCGGCACCGTCGCGGTCACCGGCGCCGGCCGTCGTCCGCCCTCCGAGGAGCAGCGACTTCGCCCGGAGGAAGGGACGTCCCAGCCGTTCCCAGGCGGCGGCCGCGGCGTCGTGGTCGCGGAGAAGACCGAGCCGGTAGGCCTCGGCGACGGGACTGTCCACGGTCATCGCCTCCCTCGCCTTCTCGACGTGGGCGTGCAGCGCCGCCACCCGTTCCGGCGCGAGCGCCTCGGCCGTCTCGCAGACCCCTCCGAGCAGGCCGAGCACCCGCCAGCCCAGCATGGGCTTGCTGGTGATCTGCGCCTCAAGGGTGATCCGCTCGGCGACCTCCAGCGCGGCCAGCGGCTCCCCGCTGAGCAGGTGCAGGCCGATCATGAGCCGGGCGTTGGCCGTGAGCTCCTGCATGAACTCCTCGGGGGCGTTGCCGAAGGCGCTCACCTCGTCCAGGACGGCTCTGAGCACGTCCGTCTCGCCGCGGGCGATCGCCACGTCCCCGCGGATCCGCCGCAGGTGGTGGCGGGTACGCAGGGTGGGGTCCGCGCCGAGGAGCTGCTCGACGAGCTGGGCGGCCTCGTCGAACCTGCCCAGCGCCTCCAGCGCCTCGGCCCGGTTGTTGGCGATGAACGTGCCCTGGTCACGGTGGCGGCCGTACTTCCTCGCGAGCCGCTCCCCTTCGAGCGCGAGCTCGATCGCCTCGGTGGAGCGGCCCATGTTGTTCAGCGCGTCCACGTTGTTGGCGATGGCGCGCAGGACGCTGCGGCCGGACTCGACGCGCTCGCCGATCGCCTTCGCGGTCTCGTTGAGTTCGATCGTGACGTCGAGGCGCCCCGCGATCGAGTGGCCCAGCGCGAGGTTGAGCAGCAGCTCCGCCTCCAGGGTCTCCTCGCCGTGCTCACGCGCGATCCGCAGCGCCTCCTCGGTGTGCGCCGTCCCCTCCTCCAGCTCGCCGCTGAATATGAGGTACGAGCCCAGCTTGGACAGCACCTCGGCGCGTTCCAGCCCCGGTTTCGGGACGAGCCGCTCGGCGTAGCGAAGATCGTCGAGCACGCCGGGGCGCCGCTTGGCCTTCCTGAACTGTGATCTGCGGACGACCAGATTCGCCACCCTCGCGGGCTCGGTTCGTTCGTCGAGCTCGTTCAGCGCGGCCTTGACGAACTTGCCGCCCCGGTCGGCCTCTCCGCACGCGCTCGCGGCCTCGGCGGCGTGCTCCAGGACGGTGGTGTGGTCCACGCCGATGCGCTCGGCGGCGTCGGGAACCTTGCCCCACAGCGTCAGCACCCGCTCCAGCAGCTGCATCATCTCCTTGTAGGCGAAGGTGTTGGCGGCCTTGCCCGCCGCCTCCCATGCGGAGATGAGGGCCCAGAGGTCGTCGCGGGCGGCGTGCCAGTGGTGGGCGATCTCGATGGCGGCCCGGCCGGGAGGCACCAGCGTGCGGTCCCTGCCGATCTCCTCGGCGAAGCGGGCGTGCAGCCGTACGTGCTCGCCGGGCAGGAGCTCGTCGTGTACGGCCTCGCGGATCAGCGCGTGCCGGAAGACGTAGGCGCGGCCGTCGGCGACCTGCAGCACGTTGGCCGCGATCGCGGTGCGCAGCGCGTCGTCGAGTTCGACGTCCGACAGCTCGCTGACCGCGACGAGCAGGGCGTGGCTCACCCGGATGCCGCCGGCGGCGGCGACGCGCAGCACCCGCTGCGTCTCCTCGGGGAGCCGCTCCACGGAGCCGATGATCAGGTCGTGCAGGGAGTCGGGAAAGGTGCAGGTGCCGCCGCACTCCATCAGCGCCTCGACGAACAGCGGGATGCCCTCGCTGCGCTGGAAGACCCTGTCGACCTGGGCGAACTCGGGTGCGGTACCGAGGATGCCGGCCATCTGGGCGGCCACCTCCGACTGGGTGAGCCGGGGCAGGTCCAGCCGGAGGACCCCGTCCAGCCGGCTGAGTTCGGCGAGCACCGGCCTGAGCGGGTGCTGGCGGTGGAGCTCGTCGGAGCGGTAGGTGAGGACCATCAGCACGGGAGCGGTGCGCAGGTTCCGGCTGAGGAAGGCGATCAGGTCGCGGCTGGAGCTGTCGGCCCAGTGGACGTCCTCGATGAGGAGGATGACCGGGTGGCGCTCCGCGAGCCGTTCCAGCAGGGTGAGGATCTGTTCGAAGAGGCGTGCGCGGGCGGTGTCGCTCTCGGTGTCGCCGCTCGGCTCACCGAACTCGGGGAGCAATCTGGCCAGGTCGCGTGCCCCTCCCTCGGGAAGCAGGGCCGCGACCTTCTCGACGCCGCACTCGCGGACGAACTGGCGGATCGCCGCGGTGAACGGTGCGTAGGCGAGGCCCTCGGTCGACAGCTCCACGCAGCCCCCGTTGAGCACGTGGGCGCCGTCGACCGTGGCCCGCTCCGCGAAACACCCGATCAGGCGTGACTTGCCGACACCCGCCTCGCCGCCGAGCAGTACGGTCACCGCCGCGCCCTTCCGGGCCTGCTCGAACGCCTCGGTCAGGTCCGCGAGTTCCCTCTCCCGCCCCACGAAGACGGGGCTCACCGCCCGACCCACCATGTCTGCCAGCATGTCATGCCTTAAAGGTGCGATCTCCTCATTTTTCGCTCGGTGAAATCGGGAAGTCAGGGAGGCAGGGAGGCCCGGCCGGGCGAGTGGGAGCGGCCGGGCTCTCGGGACGGGGTCATGCCGGAATGATCTTGCTGAAGAGGCCCCCGCGGCGCTTCTCCGAGGAGTGGGCCTTCCTGTCCTCCTGCGCCTCGCGGGCGCGGCGGTAGTCGTCGGCCTCCTCGCGGAGCTCGGTGGTCCGATGGGCGATCATCTCAAGGTGGAACTCGGGACCCATGAGGGTTCCTTCCTGGTGTGGCGCCTCGCGGCGCGCTTTCCTTACAGACTCAAGATTCGTCCTAAGGCCCCCGGTCCCACATCGGGAGGATGTCCTATCTCCCGGGCACCTCTCGCCGCGGCACTACCTAGATGGGGCCCCGGCCGTGCCGGTACTACCTAGTGCTGTGACCGGAAGGGTTCAATCTGTGACGCCAGGCTGGAGCAGCGGCAACCGGAGGACGAAGCGCGCGCCTCGTGGACTGTCCTCGATCTCCAGTGTCCCGTGGCGGTCGGCGGAAGTTGACGAAAACCGACAAGGCTGCTGGGCAGGGTCCAGTTTGGAAGTAATCACACCAGTAGGCATGCTGGAGAGGTGTCAACTATGACGACCTCGCTCAACGACGTGGCAACGTCCAACGTCACGCTGCGAAGCTTCCTGCACGGCCTGCCCGGCATCGACCGCGTGGGCGCCGACCAGCGGGCCGCGATGCTCGGCACCCGATCCATCAAGACCACCGCCAAGGCCCAGGCCATCGACCTCGCCATCGGCATGGTGGACCTGACGACCCTGGAGGGGGCCGACACCCCGGGTAAGGTCCGCGCGATGTGCGCCAAGGCCGTCCACCCCGACCCGGCCGACCCCTCCGTGCCCAAGGTGGCCGCGGTGTGCGTCTATCCCGACATGGTCGCCGGGGCCGTGGCGGCGCTGAAGGGCTCCGGCGTCAAGGTGGCCAGCGTCGCGACCGCCTTCCCCAGCGGGCGCTCCTCGCTCGACGTCAAGATCGCCGACACCACCCTCGCGGTGGCGGCCGGCGCCGACGAGATCGACATGGTCATCGACCGGGGCGCGTTCCTCGCGGGCGACTACCTCAAGGTCTTCGAGGAGATCGTCGCGATCAAGGCCGCGTGCGGCACCGCCCACCTGAAGGTGATCCTGGAGACCGGCGAGCTGTCCACGTACGACAACGTGCGCCGCGCGTCCTGGCTGGCCATGCTGGCCGGGGGCGACTTCATCAAGACCTCCACGGGAAAGGTCCAGCCCGCCGCGACCCTCCCCGTGACGCTGATCATGCTGGAGGCGGTCCGCGACTTCCTGGCCGTGACCGGCCGCAAGGTCGGGGTGAAGCCCGCGGGTGGCATCAAGACCACCAAGGACGCGATCAAGATGCTCGTCCTGGTCAACGAGACCGTCGGCGACGGCTGGCTCAGCCCCGACTGGTTCCGGCTCGGCGCCTCCAGCGTCCTCAACGACCTGTTGATGCAGCGCCAGAAGATGACCACCGGCAGATACGCGGGTCCCGACTACTTCACCCTCGACTAAGGCGTTCACATGTTTGAGTACGCACCGGCGCCCGAGTCGCGTGGCGTCGTCGACATCAGGCCGTCCTACGGCCTGTTCATCGGCGGCGAGTGGGTCGACTCCCAGGGCGAGAACCGCAACAAGACCGTCAACCCGGCCTCCGAGGAGGTCCTCGCGGAGGTCGCCTGGGCCACGGAGGCCGATGTCGACCGGGCGGTCCAGGCCGCACGCAAGGCGTTCGGCGTCTGGTCGGCGATGCCCGGCTCCGAGCGGGCCAAGTATCTGTTCAGGATCGCGCGGATCATCCAGGAGCGCTCGCGCGAGCTGGCCGTGCTGGAGTCGTTGGACAACGGCAAGCCGATCCGCGAGTCCCGCGACGTGGACCTGCCCCTCGTCGCGGCCCACTTCTTCTACTACGCGGGCTGGGCCGACAAGCTCGACTACGCCGGGTACGGTCCCGGCCCGCGCCCGCTCGGGGTGGCCGGCCAGGTCATCCCGTGGAACTTCCCGCTGCTCATGCTCGCGTGGAAGATCGCCCCCGCGCTGGCCTGCGGCAACACCGTCGTCCTCAAGCCCGCGGAGACCACCCCGCTGACCGCGCTGCTGTTCGCGGAGATCTGCGCGCAGGCCGACCTGCCGCCCGGCGTGGTCAACATCGTGACCGGCGCGGGCGAGACCGGCGCCGCCCTGGTGAACCATCCCGACGTCGACAAGGTGGCCTTCACCGGCTCCACCGAGGTCGGCCGTCAGATCGCGAGGTCGGTCGCGGGCACCGGCAAGAAGGTCACGCTGGAGCTCGGAGGCAAGGCCGCGAACATCGTGTTCGAGGACGCCGCGCTCGACCAGGCCGTCGAGGGCATCGTGAACGGGATCTTCTTCAACCAGGGCCACGTCTGCTGCGCGGGCTCCCGCCTGCTGGTGCAGGAGTCGATCGAGACGGAGCTGCTCGACGCGCTGAAGCGGCGGCTGGGCACCCTGCGGCTGGGCGACCCGCTGGACAAGAACACCGACATCGGCGCGATCAACTCCGCGGCCCAGCTCGCCAAGATCCGCGAGCTGTCCGACCTCGGGGAGGCGGAGGGCGCGGAACGCTGGTCCCCGGCCTGCTCGCTGCCCGACAAGGGCTTCTGGTTCCCGCCGACCATCTTCACCGGTGTCGCGCAGTCGCACCGGATCGCCCGCGAGGAGGTCTTCGGCCCCGTTCTGTCCGTGCTGACCTTCCGCACCCCGGCGGAGGCGGTGGAGAAGGCGAACAACACCCCGTTCGGCCTGTCGGCGGGGGTGTGGACGGAGAAGGGCTCGCGCATCCTGTGGATGGCGAGCAGGCTGCGCGCCGGCGTCGTCTGGTCCAACACCTTCAACCGCTTCGACCCCACCTCGCCGTTCGGCGGCTACAAGGAGTCCGGGTACGGACGCGAGGGTGGCCGGCACGGGCTGGAGGCGTATCTCGATGTGTGAGCATCACCGGGGCAGGCGTCGCCGCCGACGTGCCCAGGGCACCCGGGGCCACGGCTTCGCCCGCGCGGGACGGCCGGAGCCGCGTGGCTGGTTCGCCCACCGGTGCGGTGTGAGCCGCTGCGGTCAGATCTTCGTGCCGGCCCGGCTGGCACAGCAGGAGAGCACGTGGAGAGGGCTGGGAAATGAGTAAGGCGGAGAGGCCGAGCCGGGCACGGGCGGGCAAGCGGGCGGGGGACGCCGCGGAGGAGCGCGCGGGTGACGCCGCGGGAGAGCGCACGGTTTCCTCCCGTGCGGGCGAGGGCGGGCCCGCACGGCTCGCCGTGCGCAAGACGTACAAGCTGTACATCGGCGGGGCGTTCCCGCGCTCCGAGAGCGGAAGGTCCTACGCCGTGGCCTCCTCAAGGGGCGACTTCCTCGCCAACGCGTCCAAGGCCTCGCGCAAGGACGCCCGCGACGCGGTGACGGCCGCGCGCAAGGCGTTCGGCGGTTGGTCGGGCGCGACGGCGTACAACCGGGGGCAGATCCTCTACCGCGTCGCCGAGATGCTGGAGGGCCGTCGGGCCCAGTTCGTCGCCGAGCTGGCGGAGACCGGGACGAAGAAGGCCGGGGAGGTCGTGGACGCGGCCGTCGACCGGCTGGTCTGGTACGCGGGATGGTCCGACAAGATCGCCGCGATAGCCGGGTCATCCAACCCGGTCGCGGGGCCCTACTTCAACGTCTCCTCGCCCGAGCCGACCGGCGTGGTCGCGGTGGTCGCCCCCGACGAGCCGCTGCTGGGGCTCGTCTCGGTGATCGCCCCGGTGATCGTCACGGGCAACACCTGCGTCGTGATCGCGAGCGAACGTGCCCCGCTGCCCTCGATCACCCTGGCCGAGGTGCTGGCCACCTCGGACCTGCCCGGCGGGGTGGTGAACATTCTCACCGGCTCGGTCGCCGAGATCGCCCCCTGGCTGGCCGCGCACATGGACGTGAACGCCCTCGACCTCACCGGGGTCGCCGACGAGAGCCTCGCGGTCGCGTGCGAGGAGGCGGCGGCGGAGAACCTCAAGCGCGTCTTCCGCCCCGCCGCGACCGACTGGTCCGCCGATCCCGGCACCAGGCGCCTCACGGCCTTCCTGGAGACCAAGACGGTCTGGCACCCCACCGGAGTCTGAATCCGCGCGGCCGTCAGGTGAGCGGGGCGTGGCGGGTCCACGGCCGGGCGGTCTCAAGCTGCCCGGCCAGGGCGAGGAGCTGCGCCTCGCCGCCGGGGGCCGCGACGAGCTGGACACCGATCGGCGTGCCGGTGGAGTGCCTGCCGTACGGGACGCTCATGGCGGGCCAACCGGCCATGTTCCACGCCGCCGTGGCGGGCGCGTACGTCAGGTTGACGCGGGCGTTGGCGAGGAGCCCTCGGCGGCCCCAGCGCTCGGCGGGCGGCGGTACGGCGGCGAGTGTCGGGGTGACGAGCACGTCGGCGTTGCCGAACCACTGGTCCGCCCCGTAGGCGCGCCAGCGGTCGCGGCCCGTCGCCCCGTCCGCCCCGACCCTGGCGAGCAGTCGGCCGACCCTCGCCAGGGACCGGGTGCGCCGCTCCAGCCCGCGCGGGTCGAGCCCTTCGACGTCGCCGGCGGCGCACGCGAACCAGGTGGCCACGGCGGCGGCGGCGACCCGCAGGGACATCCGCTCGGTGTGGTCCACCACGGTGTGCCCCGCCGCGCCCAGGACCTCCGCCGTCTCGGTCACCGCCCGCTGGAACTCGGCGTCCACCGAGAAACCCGGCGGCAGCGGCATCGGCGCGACCGCTATCCGCAGCCGTGGCGGATCCGACAGGGTGAGCCCGCCCGGGTAGTCGTCGATGGCGCGGCCCACGCCGAGGGCCTCGCTCTCATCGGGCGTCGCCAGCGACATGTCACCCGCCATGACGGCGAGGGCGAGGGCGAGGTCGGCGACGGTCGTGGCCATCGGCCCGTTCTCCGACATCCGGTACCAGTCGTGCTCGGGCGGTGGGACCACCCCCTGACCAGGCTTGATCGAGACCAGGCCGCAGCAGGCGGCCGGGATGCGCAGCGAGCCCAGCCCGTCGGCGCCGTGGGCGAGCGGGACCATCCCCGCGGCCACGGCTGCCGCGCTCCCTCCCGAGGAGCCGCCGGGGGTGCGCCCCGGGTCCCACGGGTTGCGCGTGACGCCGTACACGCTGTCGGAGACCCCGGCCAGGCACAGCTCGGGCACGTTGGTGATGCCGACGACCACCGCGCCCGCCGCCCTGAGCCTGGCGACCACGGGGTGATCCTCGTCCGCGGCCACGTCGGGTGTCGCCGCGGAACCGTTGCGTGACGTCTCACCCCCGACCGCGACGTTGTCCTTGACCGCGATCGGCACCCCGGCGAGCGGCAGCCCGGCGAGGTCCTCCCGCTCCTGCAGGACCCGTGCCTCGGCCAGCGCCCGTTCGGTGAGGACCACGCGGAACGCCCCGAGGCGCCCGTCACGCTCGGCGATGGCTTCGAGGTGTTCGGCGACCACCACGGGTGCCGTGACCTTCCCCCGTCGCACGGCATCCGCGATCTCCACTGCGGAACTTCCCACCCACGACATGCACCGAGTGTGGTCCGGCGAATGGGTAAGGGGAAGCGTCCCACATCTCAATCAGATGACTTGTCCGGCTCGTCGGCGTTATTTCGCCCGGTGTATCCGGGTTCCCGAGGTCAGCGTCGGGGGTTGGTACGGCGGGTGGCGACGGCCGACAGGGGATCGTCGGGCCAGGGGTGCCTGGGGTAGCGCCCGCGAAGCTCGGCGCGGACCGCGCGGTAGCCCTCGCGCCAGAACGAGGCGAGGTCGGCGGTGACGGCGGCCGGGCGGCCCGCGGGGGAGAGCAGGTGGATCACGAGCGGGACTCCCGCGACGCGCGGGGTCTCGGTCCAGCCGAACAACTCCTGCAGCTTGGCCGCGAGCACCGGCTGCTCGCCCGAGTAGTCGATCCTGATCCGCGACCCGCTCGGCACCTCGACCCGTTCGGGGGCCGTCTCCGCCAGCCGGGCGTTCCACGGGACCAGGCGGTGCAGGGCGGAGACCACGTCGAGGCGCTCCAGGTCGGACCGGCGGCGGGCCCGCGACAGCTCGGGCTCCAGCCAACGATCGGCCGCCTCGATCAGCGCGTCGTCGTCCGTCGCGGGCCAGGGGTCGCCGAGCGTACGGCGGCAGAAGGCGAGCCGTTCGCGCAGGGCCACGGCCTCGGGGGTCCAGCGCAGGATCGACAGGCCCTCGGAGCGCAGGCCCTCCAGGACGGCGGGCCGCACGTCCGCGCCGCGGAGCGCGCCGCTGGACAGCTCGATCGCGCCCAGCCGTTCCACCCGGCGCGCCGACACGTCTCCGCGCCGCTCTCCCGGCGGCACATGCCAGGTGATCTCCTCGCCGGAGCCGTACAGGGAGGCCGCGGCGAGCCTGGCGATCTCCTCGTCGATCACCACCGCCTGCCTGATCCTCGCCGACGCCGCTCCGGCGGGCCGGTCCGCGACCGCTACCGCGAGCCACTCCGCCGTCCCCAGCCGTGACCCGCGCGGCAGTTCGGCGGCCGTTCCCGAGGCCATCAGGTACGACCCGCCGCGCCGCCGCGCCACCCGCTCCGGGTAGGCGAGCGCCACGACGATCCCGGCCACGGCGTCGTCGCCCCCGGCCGTCGGAACGCCCGTGAACGTAGCGCCCGTGGATGTGGCGCCTTTGGATGTGGCGCTTGGGGATGTGGCGCTGTCGGCGCGGGCCGCCCTGGTGCCGCCGCTTCTCGCGGGTTTTCCCGCGGCATCACCTTTTCCCGGCCGGGTGGCACCGGCGTCGGCGGGTTTCCGCCCCCGGTGCCGGTCGGTGGCGGGTACGGCTCGGGCCAGGCGCCTCGCCTCCTGACGCCACCGGGCGGAGAAGCCGTCACCGCCCTGGCGCGCGGAGCGCCAGATCGCCACCAGGTCGTCGCCCGCGTCCCGGGGCAACTGCTCCGACAGCAGCGCCACCACCTCGGCGGCCCGGGGACCGGCGTCGATGTCCGCCCCCGTGTCCGTCCCCGCGTCGATCAGGGCGCGTGCCAGGCGCGGGTGGACCCCGACCCCGGCCATCCGCCGTCCCCGGTCGGTCACCCGGCCGGCAGGAGGGGTGCCCGGTGTCCGCGGGGTGGCGGGGGAGTCCAGCGCGCCCAGGGCGTACAGGGTGCGGCGGGCGGCGTCCATCGCGGCGGGTGGTGGCGGGTCGAGCAGGGCGAGGCCGATGGCCGTGGGGTCGCCCCAGCAGGCGACCTGGAGGGCGAAGCCGGTCAGGTCGGCGAGCGCGATCTCGGGTCGCGCGTGCTCGGGCAGCCGGTCGTGCTCGGCCCGCGACCAGCACCGATAGACCACGCCGGGCGCCTCGCGGCCCGCCCGCCCCGCCCGCTGGGTGGCCGAGGCTCTGGAGGCGCGGACGGTGGTGAGCGAACCGAGACCGCGGGCGTGGTCGGTGCGGGGCTCCCTCGCCAGGCCGGAGTCGACCACGATCCGCACGCCCGGCACGGTGAGGCTGGACTCGGCGACCGAGGTGGCGAGCACCACCCTTCTGCCGTCCCCCGGGGACAGGACCGCGTCCTGGACCCGGACCGGGGCCTGGCCGTGCACCTGGAGGACGTCGATGCCGGGGAGCATCGCGGCCACCCGGCCGATCTCGCCGACGCCAGGCAGGAAGCAGAGCACGTCCCCCTCGTGCTCTGCCAGAGCGCGCCGTACGACGGCCGCGACGTGGGCGAGGAACGCCGGGTCCACCCGCATGCCGTGGGGCGGTGCGACGGTCCCGGTGGGCGGTGCCCAGACGGGCGTGACCGGGTGCATGGTTCCGGAGGCGTGCACGATCGGCGCGGGATCGCCGGGATCGCCGGGATCGCCGGGATCGCCGGAGGCGTCGGAAGTGCCGGGATCGTCGGAAGTGCCGGGATCGCCGGAAGTGCCGGGGGCGCCTGGGGCGGCGGATGAGGAGAATCCGTCGATGTCGGGAAGCGGGAGAGTGCCGGGAGATCCGAGGAGGCGTGCCCAGGGGGCGGCGTCGGCGGTGGCGGAGGTGGCGACGATCCGCAGGTCGGGGCGGAGTGTGGCGCGGACGTCGAGGAGGAACGCCAGCGCGGTGTCGGCGTCCAGGTGGCGCTCGTGGCACTCGTCGAGCAGGACCGTGTCCACGCCTTCGAGGTCGGGGTCGCGCTGGAGTCGCTGCAACAGGACTCCGGTGGTGACGACCTCGACGACCGTCCTCGGACCGGCTCTGCGCTCGCCGCGTATCGAGAACCCGACCTCCGCACCCACCTCGGACTCCAGCAGCCACGCCATCCGCTTCGCCGCCGCCCGCACCGCCATCCGCCTCGGCTCGGCCACGATCACCCGCTTCGGCTCCGAGCCGTCGAGGAGCCCGGCGAGCGCGAGCGGGACGAGCGTGGTCTTCCCTGTGCCCGGAGGAGCGGTGAGCACGGCGACGCCCCGCCCGTCCAGCGCCGCGAGCAACTCGGGCAGGGCGTGGCGTACGGGCAGGCCGGACCAGTCGGAACGCACCCGTCCAGTCTCCCCGAGTCCGCCACCGGATCAGACGCTCCGATCACCCGCAACCCGGAACCCGGGGAGTCCCGAAGTCCCGAAGCCCTGAAGTCCCTGGGTCCCGGGGTTCGGATAAGTCCCGGAGTTCGGAGAGTTCTGGAGCCGGGAGGTCGGCGGTCCGGGACCGGGGACGTCGTGAGATGCGGTGAGAGGAAGCCCTCGCCCGCAGGCCGTGCTCCATAACACGGAGACGAAGAGTGTGTCTCGGGAACATGTCAAATGGGTTACGGCGGTTTTAACGTGCGCTGGTGAGGGCCGGTGACACAGGTCACAAGGCCACGAAGGAGCATGTCATGGCCGCATCCTTTCCAGCGGGACTTCTCCGCATCCTTCTCACCCTGTCGCTCGGGCTGCTCGTGTCACTCGGCGCGGCGACCGCGACGACGGCTCCCGCGCGGGCCGCGTCGCTCGTCCAGGTCGGCTCGTTCGGGAGCAACCCTGGAAATCTCACCATGTTCAGCTACCGTCCCGACGGGTCGACCGCCGGACGCCCGTTGGTGGTGCTGCTGCACGGCTGCACGCAGAACGCGAGCGGCTACTTCGCCAACTCGGGATGGCGCAAGTACGCGGACCAGTCGGGATTCACCCTCGTACTGCCGCAGACCGGCAGCGCGAACAACGCGTCAAGTTGCTTCAACTGGTTCGAGACCGGTGACACCACCCGGGGCCAGGGCGAGGCCGCCTCGATTCGCGCGATGGTCGCCTACGCGGTCTCCAACTACGGGACCGATCCGGCGCGCGTCTACGTCAGTGGGCTGTCGGCGGGGGGCGCGATGTCGGCGGTGATGCTCGCCACGTACCCGGACGTCTTCGCGGGCGGCTCGATCGGGGCGGGGCTCGCCTACCGATGCGCCGCCAGCCTGATCCAGGCATCCACCTGCCAGTACGGTCCGGTCGGCAAGACCCCGCAACAGTGGGGTGACCTGGTGCGCAACGCCCACGCGGGGTACTCGGGGCCGTACCCGCGCGTCGCGATCTGGCAGGGGTCCTCCGACTACACCGTCGTCCCGGCGAACGCCGCCCAGCTGCGCGACCAGTGGACGAACGTGCGGGGTGTCTCGCAGAGCCCCACCTCCACGCGGAGTCTCACCGGCGGTACCTCCCTGAAGGTGTACGGGAGTGACGCGGTGCGCCTGTACGAGATCCCGGGCATGGGGCACGGCCTGCCGATCGATCCCGGCAGCGGCGCCGACCAGTGCGGCAGCGCGGCGGCGTACTTCCTGGACACCGTCTGCTCGGCCTATCACGACGCGCAGTTCTTCGGCCTGACGGGTGGCGGTACGCCGCCCCCCACCCCGACCGTCACGCCGACCCCGACCCCGACGGTGCCCCAGACCTGCGTGAGGGCGAGCAACTACGCCCACACCGTCGCGGGGCGTGCCTACCAATCAGGCGGCTACACCTACGCCAACGGGTCCAACGACGCGATGGGTCTGTGGAACGTCCTCGTCACGCACGGCCTCAAGCAGACAGGTCCCGGTCACTGGGTCGTCGCCGACAGCGAGTGCTAGCGAGCCGCAGGCCAAGGGGACCCCGAAGGCGATCTCGCGGGGCCGCCTTCGGGGCCTCTAGGCCGAGGGGTCGAGGATCCCGAAGCTCACCAGGGCGATGATGACGACCCCGAGGGCGATCCTGTAGATCACGAAGCCGGTGAAGCGGTGGGTGCTGATGTACTTCAGGAACCACGAGACCGCCAGATAGCCCACGATGAACGAGATCACGGTGGACAGGATCGTGGGACCCCAATCGGGCGACTCGCCATCACCGATCTTGAACAGCTCCAGCAGGCCCGCGCCCAGTACGGCGGGGATGGCGAGCAGGAAGGAGTACTTCGCGGCCTCCTCGCGGCGGTAGCCGAGCAGCAGTCCGGCGCTGATCGTGCCGCCGGAACGCGACACGCCGGGGATGAGGGCGAGCGACTGGGCGAAGCCGTAGACCAGGGCGTGGGGGAAGCTGAGGTGCGACTGCAGGGTGAGCTTGTTGCGGGCGGTGTGGTCGGCGAACCACAGGACCAGGCCGAAGACGATCAGCGTCGTGCCGATCAGCCGCAGGTCGCGGAAGGCCCCCTCGATGGAGTCCTTGAAGAGCAGGCCGAGCACCACGATCGGGATGGTGCCGACGATGACGTACCAGCCCATCCTGGCGGCGTGGTGGCCGCGCAGGTCGGGCGTCCACAGGGAGCGTGTCCAGGTGACGATGATCTCCCAGATCTCCTTGCGGAAGTAGATCAGCACCGCGGCCTCGGTGCCGAGCTGGACGACCGCGGTGAACGCGGCTCCCGGGTCCGGCCAGCCGAAGAACGCCGACACGACCCTGATGTGGGCACTGGAGGAGATCGGCAGAAACTCCGTCAATCCCTGAACCAGCCCGAGGACCACCGCTTCGAACCAGCTGATCACTTGGAGCACCTTCCGTGCCTGCGCGTGCGTAACCTACGCGAGGCTAGCGGAGAGGCGGGTCGATCGTGGCCCCGGTCTTCGGCTTTCGAAGCGACTCCTGTCAGACGGCCCGGCCGCGGGCGTATCTGGCCGCCATCGTGTGGAACACCTCCTTCGGCGCCCAGCGCTCCCGGTCGAGCATCCTGACCGCGCCGTAGGAGGCGATGTCCGCGTCTCCGACGCGGCCGAAGCCCGCGAAGGTGAACCAGAGCGCGGTGTCCACCCCCTCCTCCTCGAAGATGTCCATCAGCTCGGTGAAGTAGCGCACCTGCTCGCCCTCGTCCCGTACGGCGCCCTCGGGCGGCAGCCAGGCCATGCCGCCGCGTTCGCTCGCGCCCCGCCAGGCGCAGGTGCCGAACTCGGTCACCGCGACCGGCTTGCCGTGCTTGAACTTCCCGCGCAGCTCCTCCCTGAAGGTTTCCGCGTTGTAGGCGGCCCGGTAGGCGTCGGCGCCGACGATGTCGAACGGTTCCCAGTCGACGAACTCCCACGGGGCCGCCGCGTAGGTGACCCGGCCGCCGAAGCGGGGCCTGACAACCTTCACGCTCTCGGCCAGGAAGCCGCTGAGCCGTTCCATGACGGGGCCGAGCGAGGACCACCACTCCACGTCGGCCTCGTCCATCGTCCGCATGCGGTCGCGGTACGTGGCGCCGGGGATGAACCCGGGGCCGAACGCGCTGATCTCGCAGCCGGTCACGAACACCACCTCGGCCCCGCCGCGTCGTACGGTCTCGGCACGCTCCGCGCAGTCGGCGAAGGTCGAGAGCATCTCCTCGGGCGGGAGATCGACGGGGAAGGGGGCGAACCAGATCTCAAGTCCCGCCGCGGCGGCGTGCTCGGCGGCGACGCTCAGCCGCGCGGGATCACCACCGGAGATTCGTACGGCGTCGCAGTGCAGCTCGTTGGCGATGACGTGTATGTCGTGCCGGACGGTTTCCGGGTCGAAGACCTTGCGGGTCAGGTCCGCACCGGGGAGGAACCCGGTGTCGTAGTTGATTCCTTTTGCGCGCATTACTCTCCCGGTTGATCGAGACCGTGTTCCAGCAGATCGAAGGCGAGTTCGACGTCCCCGCAGAGGCGGCTGCCCGCCTCGTCCAGCGAGGCGCCGGAGACCAGGTGGCGGAAGAACCTCTCCTGAAGTGTCAGCACGGAAGCGGTGATCTGGGCGGCCATCAGGGCGGCCGTCAGCTCGTCGCGTTCTTCGGCGAGCACCCGCGCCAGCGCCTCACGCTGACTGTGGAGCAGGTCGTTCACGCCGCTGCTGAGCGTGGGGCTGGCGAAGATCACCCGCATCTGGACGATCAGCGTGTCCCTGTCCACGGCCTCCGCCGGCCCGGTGGCGAATCCGCGGTAGTGCTCCCGCAGCGCCTCCAGCGGCGACCGCCCGGGTGGCCGCGCGGCGACGATCCCCGCCAGGTCCTCCTGGCCCACGCCCTGCAGGACGAGTGACTCCTTGGTCGGGAAGTATTTGAACAGCGTCACCTTCGCCACCTCGGCGGCCTCGGCGATCTCGTTGACGGTCACCGCGTCGAACCCTCGCTCTGCGAACAGCCGCAGCGCCACCGCGGCGATTCGCCGTTGGGTCTGTTCCTTCTTCCGCTCCCGCAGTCCTGCCATGCGGCAACCATAAACACGAACTCGGTTCAAAAGCAAACCCGGTTCATATTTTTACGGTGCGAGGGCGCGTCGAGTTGGCTCGGGAGCGCCGTTCGGCGAAGGTGGCACAGTATTCGGGTATGGCCCGAGGACGACGATCGGAGGGCTGGAAATGACGATCAAGACGATCGCGGACTTCTGGTTCGACCCCTCCTGCCCGTACACCTGGATCACCTCCCGATGGCTGGTGGAGGTGGAGAGGGTGCGGCCGGTCGAGGTGCGCTGGCACGTGATGAGCCTGGCGGTGCTCAACGAGGGCCGCGACGAGGACCCCGAGGGTGACACGGAGGGATACCTCTGGGTCCCCGTGCGCGTCTGCGCGGCCGTACGACAGGAGTACGGGCAGGAGGCGCTCGGAAGGCTGTACACCGCGATGTGGACCGTCGGGCGCGCTCGCGGGCAGGACTGGGCCGGTGCCCTGCACGACTCCCTCGCCGCCGCCGGCCTGCCGCCGGAACTGGCCGAGGCCGGGATGTCGACGGCCTACGACGAGGCGGTGCGTGCCTCACACGCGGAGGGCATCGGCCTGATCGGCGAGCACGTCGGCACCCCGGTGGTCGCCGCCACCGGCCCCGACACCCATGGCGGGCGCGTTGTGTTCTTCGGTCCCGTGATCTCCCGGATTCCCCGAGGGGAGCATGCGGGCCGTCTGTGGGACGGGACGCTGCTCGTGGCAGGGACTCCGGGCTTTCACGAGCTCAAGGGCACCGCGCACGAGAAACCCCGGCTCGACGATCAGGACTGACGGGGGTTCGCCCGGGGACGCGGGGTTTCCCGTCAGTGGGACGCCGGTTCGTTCGATGCCGGGTCGTCCGTCGTCGGTTCGTTCGAGGTCGGTTTGTTCGAGGTCGGTTTGTTCGAGGTCGGTTTGTTCGAGGGGCACGAGAGACCGTCCAGGAGACCCGAGAGGGGTGCGGCCCGCGTGGCGGGCCGTCCGGGGGTGATCCGGACGGCCCGTGGAGGGGGAAGGCGCGGGCCGCACCCGGTCTCGTCTACTGCCGCAGGGTCACCGCCCCGCTCACTGGCGGGTCACCTTGACGTCGTCCACCCCGGCCTCCACCAGGGAGGCACCCGAGGCGTCGGCGGCCTCGACCAGGATCCGGACGCTCTGCCCCGCGAAGGCGGAGATGTCGACGTCGGCCGTGCCCCAGGCGCCGTTGCGGTTGGAGGCCGCGCCGAGCTGCTGGAACACCTGGGTAGTGGTGGAGCCGACGACCTTCACGCGCAGGTAGTCGGCGCTTGAGGAGTTGGAACCGTGCGCGAGATACCAGGAGAAGGCGAGCTTGAGCGTCCCGGTCGACGGCAGGGTGACGGCCGGGGAGCGGACGCTGGTGACGCCTCCGTCGATGTCGTAGTCGCCGGCCGCGGCGCCCGCGAGCCTCCCGGTGACCAGGTCGTTGGTGCCGCTCACGGTGGTGCCGAGCTGCTTGGCGCCGCTGGAGTTGGTGGCCTGCGGGACGCCTCGCTCCCACTGGCCCGAGGTGGCGGTGTCGGTCCCCGAGGGGTTGGTCGTCCAGCCGGTCGAGGTCTCGAAGGTGTCCTGCCAGACGACCGTCGGAGGTACGGCGGTCGCGGTCGTCCACACCGCGTAGGCGATGGCGTCGGCGTTGCGGTTCAGCGCGGTGTCGCTGATGTTGGACGTCGTGTCGCACGCCCGGTGGTAGCAGGGGTCGAACGCCTGCCCCGCCGTACCGCCCCAGAGGGTGGCCTGGGCGCTGGACTTGGTGCCCTCGGCGCCGGTGAAGGTGCCGCCCGCGGGGATGCCGACGGCGATGAAGGGCCCGTAGTCGGAGCGGCCGTCGAAGTCGGTGCCCCGGGTGGCGACGCCGATCGAGGTGAAGTACGCCTGGAGCGTCGCCTCCAGCTGCGCGGAACCCGCCGGGCCGGGGCCCGAGCCGACGCCGTCGGAGTTGTCGCCGTCGTAGATGAAGTAACCGGCGTTGGGCGAGCCGACCATGTCGAAGTTGTAGTAGCCCTTGATCTTGGCGCGCTCGGTGGCCGAGAGGTTGTTCACGTAGTACTGGGAGCCGCGCAGGCCCAGCTCTTCCGCGCCCCACCAGGCGAAGCGGAGGTGCTTGGTGGGTGCCAGCGACTGGCGGGAGACCTCAAGGGCGGTCTCCAGGATGGCGGCGCTGCCGGAGCCGTTGTCGTTGATGCCGGGTCCGGCGGTCACGCTGTCGAGGTGGGCGCCGACCATGAGGATGTCGTTCGGGTCGCCGCCGGGCCAGTCGGCGATGACGTTGTATCCGGTCGCGCCGTTGTAGGTGAAGGACTGCAGGGAGGTGGTGAATCCCGCGCCGTCCAGCAGGCCCTTGACGTAGTTCGCCGAGGCGAGGTAGCCGGGGCGGCCGTGGGCGCGGTTGCCGCCGTTGGCGGTGGCGATGGACTGGAGCTGCGTGAGGTGTGCCTTCACGGCGGTCAGCGAGATGTCCGGTGGGACGGCGGCCGACGCCGATGGTGCGGTGAACGCCAACGGGATGGCCAGGATCGCCGCCATGCCCATGGTCCACAGATTGCGCATCATGCTCCTCGGGTTTGAGGGGTGTGGGGGGTCCCCGAGCGGCGCGCACCCGTGGCGGGTGCGCGCCGTACAGCGTGGTGGTGCGCTTGCGGAGCGAATCCCTAGCGGGCGACCTCACCGTGGTGGTGGTCCGCCGTGGTCGTCGCCGCGGACCTGGAGAGTGCCTTGGTCGCGGCGTTGCGGTCGGGAATGCCCTTCAGGTCGTAGGCGAAGTACGCGGTGGTGTAGCCGACGGCCTTGGAGTTGCGGTCGAGCGCGGCGGCGCTGATGTTGTTGATGCCGTCGCAGGCGGCGTGGTAGCAGGGGTCGTAGGCGACGCCTGCGGTTCCGCCGAACCTGGCGGCCTGCTCGGGGGTCTTGATGCCTTCGGCGCCGGTGAAGATGCCGCCGGCCGGGATGCCGTTGGCGATGAACGCGCCGTAGTCGGAGCGGCCGTTGAAGTCGGTGCCCTGGAACGGCAGCTTGCGCTTGGTGTAGAACGCCTCAAGGCGCTTCTCGATCTGTGCGGAGCCGGCCGGTCCCGCCGGGGAGCCCTCGACGTCGGAGTCGTCACCGTCGTACAGGAAGGTGACGTCGTTGGGCGAGGCGATCATGTCGAAGTTCAGGTAGAGCCTGATCTTGTCCTTCTCCGCCTGGGACAGGCCCTCGACGTACTGCTCGGAGCCGAGCAGACCGAGCTCTTCCGCGCCCCACCAGGCGAAGCGCACCTTGTACTTGGTCGGCACGTAGGCCAGCTTCAGCGCGGTCTCCAGAATGGCGGCGCTGCCGGAGCCGTTGTCGTTGATGCCCGCGCCCTCGGGCACGCTGTCGAGGTGGGCGCCGACCGCGACGATCTCGCCGGACTTGCCCCAGCGGGAGTCGGCGATCAGGTTCTTGGTACGGCCGACCTCGGTCTCGGCGTCGACCTTGAGGCGGACGGTGGTGTTCGGGCTGGCGGCCAGGTCAAGGCCGACGGCCGTGCTCGCCATCACGATGGGGAAGCCGAAGCGCCACTCGAGGATGTCGAAGAGGAGCGGGTCGGTCCTGCCGGGCTGGCCCTCGTTGAAGAAGATCACACCGGCCGCGCCGGCCGCCTTGGCGTTGGTGGCCTTGTCGATGAACGGGCAGGTGCCGCGCTGGAGCAGCGCGATCCGCCCGGGAACGAACCCGGCGAAGTCCGAGGCCTCGCAACCCGCGGTCGAGGTGTTCGGGGTGGCCGGCACCGGGATGACGGCGTCGACGACCTGCACCTGCGCGGTGACGTCGCCTCCGCTGGAGGAGACGACGGTGACGAAGTCGGTGGGGTTGGTGTAGGTCTTCGCCACGGGAGCGGTCTGCTGCAGGACGGAGGGGCTCGCCTCCTCCCAGCCCAGCGGGAACTCGACGTCGGTCGTGGAGGTCTTGTATCCGGCCTTGCGCAGCTTGTCCTGCACGTAGGCGAGGGAGGCGTCGTAACCGGGAGAGCCAGCGGCGCGGTTGCCGCCGTTGGCGGTCGCGATCTGCTGGAACTTGTCCAGGTGCTTCTTGACGTTGCTGCCCTTGATCTGTGTCGCGAAGACGTTGGCGAGGACGTCCGTGACGTCCGTGGACGTGGTCGCGGTGGTCGCGCTCGCCGGTGCGGTGAGGGCGAGAGGGAGGGCGAGGGCCGTGACCAGGGCGGCGGTCTGGACCAGGCTGCGTCGTAACCTCAGGCGCATAGCGCTCCTCGGGGTGGAACGGAGGGGAATCCCCTATTAGGTACATGGCGGAACGTACCGTGATCAACCTGTTTCGCCTAGATGTGCCGACGTTCGGGTGCGAAAAAAGTTATCAAGCCGACCCTGACAGGGTTTTCTCAGGGATGTCTCGGGAACGGATGGGTTCCGGTCGTTCGTTTGAAAGGACGAAGAACATCGATTCGAGAGAGGCAACGTGTACCGTTCGAGAAATCACAAGATAATCGCCGGAGTCTGCGGCGGGATCGCGGACAGTCTCAACATGCCGCCCACCCTTGTCCGGGTGTTCTGGCTGCTGCTCTCACTCATCCCAGGGCCCCTGTGGGTCGCCTACGTGCTGATGTGGATCTTCGTCCCCAAGGCGCCCGCAGCCCGCTACTAGGGCGCGGGCCGGTGTTCCGGACCCCGGGTCACGGCGCGTCCCGGTGAAATTAAGCTGGGGGCATGAGGCGACGCCCAATGTCCCTGGTCCAGGACGACCTGGTCGACTACGAGAAGGCGATGGAGCGGATGACCGACATGGTCGGTCAGCGGCAGCGCGACGAGCGCCCCGACACGCTCTGGTTGCTCAGCCACCCGCAGGTGTACACCGTGGGCAGGCGAACCCCTGAGCAGCACCTGCCCGACCCCGCTCACGGCATCCCGGTCGTGAGCACGGGTCGCGGCGGGCAGCTCACCTACCACGGCCCCGGCCAGCTGGTCGGATACCTGATCGTCAAGCTCGGCGAGGGCGAGGGGATCGTCGACTACGTCCGCGAGGTCGAGCTGAGGCTCGTCGGCGCGCTCGGCGCGCTGGGCGTCCCGGCCGAGCGCCGCGACACCCCGCCGGGCTCGGAACTGCTCACCGGCGTGTGGACGGCCGAGACGGGACGCAAGATCGTCTCGATCGGCATGCGGCAGAGCCGCGGTGTCACCAGTCACGGGTTCGCCCTCAACGTCGACGGCGACCTGACCCCGTGGAACTGGGCCGTGGCCTGCGGCATGCCCGACGTGGACATGACGTCCATGGGGCGGGAGATCCCCGCCGCCGCCATGGCGAAGGGCATGACGTTCACGACCTCAACGGGGACCCCCGCCGCCACGACGATGGATCGGGTCCGTGCGGCGGTGGCGGAGGCCTTCGAGGCGAGCTGACCGGCCCTCTCCAGGGCCGGTCGGCTCGTTTCCCGGTCCTCTCCGGGAACGGTCGGTGCGATGGCCTCGCGGTGCGGGGCTCGTTTTCCGGTCTTCTCCGGGGCCGGTCGGCGGGAGGCCCCGCGGGGCGGTCAGCCGGTCGGTTCCCCGCCGGCCGTGCCGGTCGGGTCGAACGCCTCGTTCATGTCGATCGTGCGGCGCGGGCCGGTGAACCAGTGCCTCGCCGACAGCACCCACCACAGGCCCACGGCCAGCACCATCACGCCGACCACGATCGGCGCGTAGTTGACCGCGGTCCAGGTGAAGTCGTCGCTGAACGGCACGGCGGCCGGAACGAGCGGCATGATGAAGTAGATCGAGACGATGACGATCTCGACGATCGCGATCCAGCACATGACCTTGTACTTCGACCCCAGCGTCCAGGGGCCCGGCTCGAACCGGTCACCCATCCGCAGCCGCAGCCAGATCGGGATCGCGAAGGCGATGTAGAGGCCGATGACCGCCACCGACACGACCGCGTAGAAGGCGAGCGGCAGACCGCCGGGGGCCTCGTACAACGCGGGCAGGGTGAGGACGAGCGCGGCCGCGCAGCCGAAGACGATCGCGTTGACGGGGGTCCGGTTGGCGTCCACCTTCGACCACAGGCGCCAGCCGGGGATGGCGCCGTCGCGGGAGAAGGCGTAGGTCATCCGGGACATCGAGGTCACGCAGCTCATCCCGCAGAAGAACTGGCCGATGGTGGAGATCGTGAAGATCGCCGTGGCCAGGTTGCCGGGGAGCGCGCTGTCGAAGATGGCGCCGACGAAGCCGCCCGCCTCGTTCACCGCGTCCACGTCGGTCGCCGCGAACAGGAAGGCGAGCAGCAGGATCCAGCCGCCGATCGCCGAGTAGAAGATCGACTGCCACAGCCCTCGGGCGGCGGCGGTGGAGGCGCCCTGGGTCTCCTCCGACACGTGGGCGCACGCGTCGAACCCGGTGATCGTGTACTGGGTGAGCAGGAAGCCGAGCGGCAGCACGTAGAACCAGTACGACGAGTCGGAGAAGCCGGAGTTGTTGATCGTCTCGGTGAAGACGAACGACATCGACTGGTGCGAGTCGGGGCCGAAGATCAGGATCAGTACGACGACCGCCGCGCCGAAGACGTGCCACCACACCGAGACGTTCTGCAGCGTCGAGATCAACCGGTGACTGAAGATGTTGATCATGCCGTGCAGGGTGAGGATGACCGCGAACAGGATGAACGCGTTGGTCAGGCTGGGGTCCCAGGCGGGGAAGAACCGGTTGAGGGTGATGTTCAGGAAGGTCGCGCAGCCGTAGTCGACCGAGGCCGTCACGGCGATCAGGCCGACGAGGTTGAACCACCCGGTGAACCAGCCGTGGATCGGCTTGCCCATCTTGGCGGCCCACCAGTAGATGCCACCGGCGGTCGGATAGGCCGAGACCAGTTCCGACATGCACAGCCCGATGATCAGGATGAAGATCGAGATCAGCGGCCACCCCCACGAGATGGCGATGGGTCCACCGTTGTTCCACGCCTGGCCGAACGTGGTGAAGCAGCCTGCCAGGATGGAGATGATCGAGAAGGAGATGGCGAAGTTGGAGAAGCCGCTCCAGGTTCTGGAGAGTTCCTGCTTGTAACCGAGTTCGGCGAGTCGCTTCGCGTCCTCGTCGACCGACGTTGGCTTGGTCACTCAAGCCTCCTTGGGGGGTTATGCGGGGGGTGGGAATCCGGAGCTCGCGCCCCGGACGTCGTCGACGAGCCGTCCGAACCCGGGGTCGTCCAGGTCTCGTACGGCTTGCGAGAACTTGTCGGCGGCCTCGGCCTCGTAGTCGAAGTCGGCGTCGGCGGCCTGCTCCTTGAGCAGCCCGTGGTGTACGGAGAACCAGAGTGTCCAGGTCAGGTTGGACATGATCAGGTTGAGCCGGACCCTGGAGGCGAGTCTCCGGTCGTCGGTGCCGAAGTAGGCGCGGGCGAGCCGGGTGGTCAGGTCCGGGTCGTAGTCCGCCTCGGCGGCGATGTCGCCCAGTTCGAAGGCCGGGTCGTTGTTCCCCGAGAGCTGGTAGTCGACGATCCTCACCTCACCGCCGCAGCGGATGAAGTTCTCCGGCAGCAGGTCGTTGTGACACGGCACCGTGGGCAGCGGATCGGCGGCGAGCGCCCTTTCGATCTCCGCCGCCGCGGGAAGGCGATCCCGGTAGCCGTCGGGTGTGCTCAGATCGTGGGTACGGCACGGGGCGAGAAACTCGTCGAGCTTGCGGAAGATGGAGAAGTCGTTGACGAACCGAGGTCCGGCGTGCAGCCGGCGGCAGGCCGCCGCGACGGGGCCGGGAATCGTCCGTACGGCGTGGGCGTCCAGGGTGACACCGTCGAGATACTCCAGCACCAGCGCGCCCGGCAGCCGGTGCAGCACCCTGGGTCCGACCCCGGCGTCCGCCGCGTGGACCGTGTTGGCGATCTCCTGGTCGAGAGGTATGCCCAGGCCGGCCTCCGACACCCGGGGATCCAGCACGCGCAGCAACCAGCGCTGCCCGTCGGCCGTGGTGAGCCGTGAGATCCGGTGGCTGAGTCCACCCTTGATCGGAGTCTCGGTTATGGGCTGACCAGCCCATTCTCGGACGTCCGCTAGAGGATCTGGCATGCCGCCCTCCTTTGGCCTACCTTCATACCATTGATCCGATTCTGTGGACTAGTTGTTACAGAGGGGTTCCCTGCCGTGAAACTTCCCAGATCCGCGCGAGCCGTCGTGATCGGCGGCGGGGTGGCCGGTTGCAGCGTGGCCTACCACCTCGCGAGGCTCGGCTGGAGCGAGGTGATCCTCGTCGAGCGGCACGAGCTCACCGAGGGAACCACCTGGCACTCGGCCGGTTTCGTGGGCCAGCTCCGCTCGACCGTCACACAGACCAAGATGATCATGTACTCGGCCGGTCTCTACCCCGAACTCGCCGAGCTCACCGGGCTGGACCCGGGATGGCGCGGGGTCGGCGGCCTCCGCCTCGCGACCACGCCCGAGCGGGTGGAGGAGTCGCTGAGGCTCGCCGGGGCCGGGGAGACCTACGGGCTCGGCCTGGAGATGATCTCCGGCGCCGAGGCGAAGGAGATGCTCCCGCTGCTGCGCGCCGACGACGTGCGGGCCGCGCTCTGGCTGCCGGGGGACGGCTGGCTGGACCCGGCACTGCTGGCCAGGGCGCTGGCGGCGGGGGCGCGGAAGCTGGGCGTGCGGATATACACCGGTACCAGGGTGACGGGGATCGACGTGAAGAACGGCACGGTCGCCGGGGTGCGCCTCGCGTCGGGGGCCGAGGGCTCCGGCGACGCCGAGGAGTGGTCGGTCCAGGCGGAGACCGTGGTCGTCGCGGCGGGCGCGGCGAGTGGGCGGGTCGGACGGACGGCCGGGGTGGACATTCCGGTTGTGCCGATAAAGCATCAATACGTGGTCACCGAGCCATTCGGGGTTCCTTCGTCCATGCCTACAGTGCGGGATCCGGACAACATTGTCTATTTCCGGGAAGAGAACGCCGGCATTTTGGTAGGCGGATATATCAGGAATCCTGAGATATGGGACACGGCCGCTCCTTTGGAGGAGCCTCGGACCCTCTTTCCCCCTGATATGCCGAAATTTCGGGAATCGTGGGAATCGGCGGTGCGAAGGGTTCCCGCCCTGGCCAACAGCAAGATCACAAAGGTCGTCCACGGGCCCGAGGCGTTCACCCCGGACGGTGAGTTCCTGCTCGGTGAGACCCCGGTCCGCGGGTTGTGGGCGGCGGCCGGATTCTGTGTCCACGGCCTGGCGGCCGCCGGAGGCGTGGGCAAGGTGATGGCCGAATGGATCGTGGACGGGTCGCCGGAGTATGACATGTTTGGTATGGATCTGAGGCGTTTCGGATCCCATGCCCGTTCCGCATCGTGGACTCGCGCCAAGGCCCTGGACTCGTACTCGAAGTACTACGACATCGTCTACCCCGGCGAGGAGCGCACCGCCGCCCGCCCTCTCCGCCGCTCTCCCGCCTGGGTACGGCACGTGGAGCTGGGGGCGGTGTTCGGCGAGAAGTCCGGCTGGGAGCGGGTCAACTGGTACGAACCCGGCGGGCGCCCGGCCGGGGCGGGTGAGACTCTTCCCGTGGACGCCCCGGACGGCCGGAGCCCTCGCCCTCACGGCTGGGCGGGCCGGATCTGGTCGCCCGCCGTACGCGAGGAGTGCCTGGCCACCCGCGACGCCGCGGGCCTGTTCGACCAGACCTCGTTCTCCAAGCTGGAGGTCTCGGGGCCCGGAGCCCTGGAGAGGTTGCAGCGGGCGTGCGCCGGGCAGATCGACAGGCCCGTCGGCTCGATCGTCTACACCCAGCTCCTCAACGGGCGCGGCGGCATCGAGGCCGACCTGACCGTCACCCGCCTGGCGGACGACCGTTTCCGTCTGGTCACCGGCACCGCCTTCGGCGTTCACGACGCCGCCTGGCTCAGGGGCCGGGGTCTCGACGTTCGAGACGTCACCTCGGCCCACGCCTGCTACTGCCTGTGGGGTCCGCGGGCGCTCGACATCCTCGGTTCCGTGTCCGGCGACGACCTCACCTTCGGCTACATGAGGGCGAGGGAGATCAGCGTGGGGAACGTCCCGGTGCTGGCCCAGCGGGTGACGTTCGTGGGCGAGTTCGGCTGGGAGCTGTACTGCCCGTCGGAGTACGGGCTGACGCTGTGGGACACGCTCATGGAGGCCGGAGCGCCGTACGGCATGCGGCCTGCCGGGTACCGCGCGATCGACTCGATGCGCCTGGAGAAGGGCTACCGCGTCTGGGGCATGGACATCACCCCGGAGACCACCCCCTATGAGGCGGGCCTGGGGTTCGCGGTCGCCCGTGACAAGGACTTCATCGGCCGCGCGGCCCTGGAATCCGCCCGCCGCCTCATCGGCGACCGTCCAGCTGACGACCGCTCGTCCGGCGACCGTCTCGCTGAAGACAGCCCGGCCGATGCCCGTCCCGCCGCCGACCACTCGACCGTCGACCACTCGTCCGGCGACCGATCGGCCGGCACTCGTCCCGTGCGACGTCTGTTCTGCCTGGTCCTGGACGACCCCCGCCAGGTCTGCCTGGGCGGGGAGCCGGTCCGTGTCGGTGGGCTGCCCGCCTCGCGGGTGACGAGTGGCGGGTACGGCCACCGCGTCGATCGCTCGATCGCCTACGCCTACCTGCCCGAGGGCACCGCCCCCGGCGACCGGGTCGAGGTCGGTGTCACCGGGACCTGGGTGGGCGCCGCCGTCACCGCGGAACCTCTCTACGACCCGTCCTCGGAGCGTGTCCGGCGTCTGCCGTCCTGATCCGCACCCCGACGCCCCGCGAGGACGCGCTCCGCCGGGGATCGAAGGAGGTGCTCACGCCGGACCCGCCCACCGGCGGAAACGGGGAGGCGTCCCGGAGGAGCCCGGAGGGATGGGACGGCGCCTCGGGGCCCGGGGAGGCGTTCCGGGGGGCTTGGGGGAGGCAAGGGACGCCCGGGGTGGGATGGGGCCTGCCCGCGATCTTCCGGAGGCCTCAGGATTCTCAGAATTCCGGTAAGTCCCTTCATCCCCCTGTGCATCGGTCATCCTGTGACCTGGAGACCGGCGTCAGGTATACCCCCCAGGGGTTGCCCAAAAGGGTGGTGGTGTGGCACTGTAGGCGAGCGAGAGGATACCCCCTATGGGTATCTGAGAGGGGTGATCACGATGAACGGCGCGCTCAAGGTGGGGGCGTACGCGCTGGTGCTGGCCGTGGTGTTCGGCGGCGCCCTGGGGGCGGGCCGGATGGCCGGTCCGATCGGAGACGCGGAGGCCCAGAGCTCTCAGGGTGCCGGTGCCGAGCGGGGCGAGGGTGAGGGCTCGGAGCACGGAGCCCATCAGCACGCGACGGCCGCGAAGGCGCCGGCCGTTCCCGCGGGGCTCCAGGTCTCCCAGGACGGATACATGCTCATGCCGGAGACCGACGAGGTCAAGGTGGGCAAGCGGACCGACTTCCGCTTCACGGTGATCGGCCCCGACGGCTCCCCCGTCACCGGTTTCACCACGCAGCACGACAAGAAGCTGCACCTCATCATGGTGCGCCGCGACCTGACGGGTTTCCAGCACCTGCATCCCACCCAGCTGGGAGGCGGGGTGTGGTCGGTCCCGCTCAAGCTTCCCGCCGCAGGGGAGTATCGCGCGTTCGCCGACTTCGCCCCCGAGGGCGCGGGGCCGCTGACCCTCGGCATGGACCTGTCGGTGGCGGGCGACTACCGGCCGAAACCGCTCGCGGTCCCGGCCGAGACCGCCACCGTGGGCGACTACACCGTCACCCTGAAGGGCGATCTCATTCCCGGCCGTACGAGCATGCTCACGCTCTCGGTCGCCAAGGACGGCGAGCCGGTCACCGATCTGGAGCCCTACCTGGCCGCGTACGGGCACCTGGTCGCGCTGCGTGACGGCGACCTGGCCTATCTGCACGTGCACCCCGACGGCGAACCCGGTGACGGGCGCACCACGTCCGGCCCGAACATCACCTTCTACGCCGAGGTGCCGAGCGCGGGGACCTATGGGCTCTACCTGGACTTCAAGCACGGCGGGACCGTGCGCACCGCCGCGTTCACCGCCGCCACCAGCCCGGACCCCGAGGATGGCGGAGCCTCGTCGGGCGACGGCCACGGGCACAGCCACCAACCGTGAAATACCCCATAGGGGTTACGCGTTCTCATAACGAGGAGAGACATATGTCTGGGCACACCCATCACGTGCCGGGACGGTGGACGGGCCCGCTCCCGGACGGCGACGAGGGTTTCGCCCCCGCGGGCCGTCCGGTGACGACCCCGGGCCACGCACGACGGCCAGGACACGAGGCAAGGGACGAGGAGAGGTCGTGATGTCCATGACCACCGGCGAAGCATCCGCCCGCGGCGAGATCGAACTCGCCATCGGCGGCATGACCTGCGCCTCCTGCGCGGCCCGCATCGAGCGCAAGCTCAACAAGCTGGACGGCGTGACCGCGACCGTCAACTACGCCACCGAGAAGGCGAAGGTCACCTACCCCGCGGACATCACCCCCGACGACCTCGTCGCGGAGGTGGAGAAGGCCGGATACACCGCCGAGCCGCCCGCGCCTCCGGCGTCCGAGAAGACGGAAGGGGCGGCCGGTGAGGAGGAGGGAGAGCGGGACGGGCTCACCCCTCTCAGGCAGCGCCTGATCACCTCCGTCGTGCTCTCGGTGCCGGTCATCGCGATGGCGATGATCCCGGTGCTTCAGTTCGACAACTGGCAGTGGCTCTCCCTCGCCCTGGCCGGTCCCGTCGTGGTCTACGGAGGGTGGCCCTTCCACCGGGCGGCCTGGACCAACCTGCGGCACGGCGCCGCGACCATGGACACGCTGGTCTCGATGGGGACGATCGCCGCCTTCTCCTGGTCCCTCTGGGCGCTGTTCTTCGGCACGGCTGGCATGCCGGGCATGCGACACGGCTTCGAGTTCACCCTGTCCGGGGGCGAGGGCTCGGGAAACATCTACTTCGAGGCCGCCGCCGGGGTGACCACCTTCATCCTCGCGGGCCGCTACTTCGAGGCGCGCTCCAAGCGCCGAGCCGGTTCCGCGCTTCGCGCGCTGATGTCGATGGGCGCCAAGGAGGTCACGCTCGCCTCGGGGAAACTCGTCCCTGTCGGTGCGCTCAAGGCGGGCGACCTCTTCGTCGTACGGCCGGGGGAGAAGATCGCGACGGACGGCGTGGTCGAGGAGGGCTCCTCGGCCGTGGACACGTCCATGCTGACCGGCGAGTCGGTCCCCGTCGAGGTACGGCCGGATGACGCGGTGGTCGGCGCCACCGTGAACGCCGGGGGGCGGCTCGTGGTCAGGGCCACCAGGGTCGGCTCGGACACCCAGCTCGCCCAGATGGCCAGGCTGGTGGAGGACGCGCAGAACGGCAAGGCCGCCGTGCAGCGGCTGGCCGACCGGATCTCCGCGGTGTTCGTGCCGATCGTGATCGCGCTGTCCGTGGCCACGCTGGGCTTCTGGCTCGGTACCGGCTCAGGCGCCGCCGCGGCCTTCACCGCAGCCGTGGCGGTGCTGATCATCGCCTGCCCCTGCGCCCTGGGCCTCGCCACGCCGACCGCGCTGATGGTCGGCACCGGCCGGGGCGCCCAGCTGGGAATCCTGATCAAGGGTCCGGAGGCGCTGGAGTCGACCCACGGCATCGACACCGTGGTCCTGGACAAGACCGGCACCGTGACGTCGGGCACGATGACCCTCAAGGACGTCTTCCCCGCCGCCGGTGAGAAGCGCGAGGAGGTGCTCCGGCTGGCCGGAGCCCTGGAGGGCGCCTCCGAGCATCCCGTCGCCCGCGCCGTCGCCCGCGCGGCGGACTCCACCGCCGAGGTCGAGGACTTCGCGAACATCGAGGGCCTCGGCGTCCAGGGCGTCGTCGACGGGCACGCCGTCCTCGTCGGGCGGCCCCAGCTGCTCGCCGACTGGTCGCAGCACCTGCCACCGGAGTTGGAGGAGGAGCTGGAGCGGGCACAGACGCGCGGGGAGACGGCGATCGCGGTCGGCTGGGACGGGAAGGCCCGCGCGGTGCTCACCGTCGCCGACGCGATCAAGCCCACCTCGGCCGAGGCGGTCGCCGCGCTGCGCGCGCTCGGCCTGCGTCCGATCCTGCTCACCGGCGACAACGAGACGGTGGCCCGTACGGTCGCCGAGGCCGTCGGCGTCGAGGACGTGATCGCCGACGTGCTGCCCGCCGACAAGGTGGAGGTCGTCAAGCGGCTCCAGTCCGAGGGCCGCACCGTGGCCATGATCGGCGACGGGGTGAACGACGCCGCCGCGCTAGCCCAGGCCGATCTCGGCATGGCGATGGGCACCGGCACCGACGTCGCGATCGAGGCCTCCGACCTCACCCTGGTCAGGGGCGACCTGCGGGTGGCCGCCGACGCGATCAGACTGTCCCGCCGCACGCTGCGCACGATCAGGGGCAACCTGTTCTGGGCCTTCGCCTACAACGTCGCCGCCATCCCGCTGGCCGCGTTCGGCCTGCTCACCCCGATGATCGCCGGGGGTGCGATGGCGCTCTCCTCGGTGTTCGTGGTGAGCAACAGCCTGCGGCTGCGCCGCTTCAGGTGAGGTGAAAAGGATCACGACCGTGTCCTGGCCGGCGCTCAGGACACGGTCGTGGAGCGGTCAGGGAACGGGGCAGATCCGATGATCGGGGCCCGGGACTCTCTCGCCGGGCCCGTCATCCTCCGACAGCCGGAGGATCTCCCCGACCGTCGCCTCGTCCGCGGCGTAGATGTGCGGCACGTCGACGAAGACCCTCATCGATCCGCAGCCGACCGTGAGGCCGTCCGCGACCTCGCGCTGGATGCCGCGCAGCGGTACGTAGTTCAGATAGGACGTGTAGACGTTCTGCGACCGGAAGGCGGCGGTCATGACCAGCCTCCCGGCACGGAGCCTGAAGGCGAGGCTGGTCAGGCAGGGCACCGCGTCGGGAGACTCGCCGGGAGCGGTGAGCGAGATCCAGCCGCTCTTGGTGTACGGCTTGGCGCGCAGCACGTCGGTGATCCAGCCGAGTTGGTCGACGCCGAGAAACTGGCGGAGTCGCCCTCCGTAACTGTATTTGAACGGTGGGACGACCGATCGCTCGCTGAACTTGCTGGAGTACAGCGGGATCTTTCCGGCCTCGCCGTAGCTTTTCAGGACCGGATCGTCCCAGGCCAGGCTGGCGACCTCGAAGAGCACCGCCGGAGCCTCGATGATCGGGCCGCGGTCGTCCAGGGCGGGCCCGCCGTTGTGTGTCACATGTCGCATCAGCCAGATCCACGTCTCCCCACAAGACGCGAATCTGAGGAGGTCGGGCATTCAGGTCTCCACGTTGGGGAAATGGAAGGGATTGTGTGGGAGCCGGCGTTGCCGGGAAACATTGGCGCGGACGTAGTAGACGAAATAGTGGACCAGCGCGAGCAGTCCGATGACCACCAGGAGCAGGGCGACGGTCGGTGCGGTCCCGATCATCCCGAGCACGCCGACCGCGATGTAGGAGCTGTTGACCAGGGCGAGCATCATCACGTTGATCCCCGGCCAGGCGAGTGGCGCGTACGTCTCCGGATAGCGGGGATCCACCGGCAGGTTGGGAGTCCAGCCGAGGGCCGCGAACTGGTCCTTGAGGTGGACCGTGTAGAGCAGGCGGAAGTTGTTGAGCGCCCGCGCGGTCCTCATGTGCGCGTTGACCGCCTCGATCAGCCGGAGGAAGGGCAGCACGCTGAGCAGCCCGAACGCGGCGGTCATCGCGAACAGGTGCCAGGGCACGCTGTGCCAGGTGGTGAGCATCGCCGGGCTGACCACCTTCGCGCTGGCCAGTGCGACCGCGGCGGCGAACGGGGCGGCGAGCAGGCTCATGGACAGCCGGGTCATCTTGATCCGCTCGTCCTTGGCCGCCAGGTAGACCTGGTAGGTCCCGGTGAAGTCCACGGACACGAGGGCGAGGAATTCCCCGGGTTTGACGGGCAGCCCGTCCAGGGTCTCGGGCAGTGCTTCCGCGGTCATCCGCGGTGACATCCTCCGCATCGGGACCCCACTTTCGAGGGATAGTGGATTTTCCCGTAAGAAGATATTGACTTATTTGTCAGGCGAATGAGTGCTTTTTAACGATATACGTCTCAGATTTCTGACGTCCGTGGAGGCTCCTCCAGGGTTGCGCCTTTTGTGGGGGTGGCTGAGGGGTGCCCCGGAGTCCACCCCTCACGTCAGTGTCCTTCCGCCGCCCCGAGTTCCTCTCCCGCGAGGGCCGTCTCCACGGAGGTGGCCATCGTGAAGTGGGCGAGGAGCCCGGTGACGGCCATCATGTGACGCAGTGTCCGGCTCGCTCCGGCCAGCACCAGGCGGGTCCGCGTCTCCTGGCTCTTGCGCAGGATCCACAGCAGCTCCGCGAGCCCGGTGGAGTCGCAGAAGGTGAGCCCTTCCAGATCGAGGATGAGCCGGGGCGCGACCTCGGCTCCCGCCGCCGGGGACGCCTCAGGGGAGGAAGAAGCAGGTGGCGGGGGGAAAGACAAGGTCATCGTGGGGGTCGAAGACGGCCCGTCCGACGGTGGCGTGTCCGGAGGAAGGGGAGAGGGCTCCTCGGGGAAGACCGGTGGCGGGCTTCCCGGGGCGGGGGGAGGCGGGCTCCCGGGGAAGAACGGTGCGGGAGGTTCGGGCGACAGCGGTGGAGGCGGGCCCGAAGGGTGCGGATCTTTCGGGGTGAGCGAGCCTTCCGCGAGCAGTGGTGTCTCCGGGAGAAGAGGGGACTCCGGGAAGAGCGATTTCTCCGGAAAGAAAGGGGTTTCCGGGAGGAGTGGTGTCTCGGGGAGGAAAGGCGAGCCTGAGAGGAGTGACGTCTCAGGGAGGAGCGGCGTCTCGGTGAGAAGCGGAGCCGGGATGGGCGACGGTGCCGGAGGCGTCGGAAGTTCGGAGGGTGCGCCGGGTGCCAAGGGTGTCGGCAACCCCGGTGGTGTGTCGAGCGACGAGGGGGCCGCGGGGTCGGACGGCGCGTCGGGTGTCCGGGACGCTGGAAGCTCCGATGGTATGCCGGGTGCCGTGGGCGGTGTGAGTCTGGATGACAGGTTGCCGGTTCCCTGGCTCCAGGCCTGGGTGAGATTCCTCCGCAAGATCGGCGCATAGTCGTAGTCAAGCTCGCCGATCAGACGGACCACGATGGCGTTTCCGCGTACGTCGGCCGAGATCGAGAGCGTGTTCACACCTTCGGGTGACATGGAAAGGCTCCTTAGACCCGCAGTTCACAGGGCGGGCGTTCCCTCCGTCTTACCAGGTATGCGGCCTGGGCGGCCCCGGTAGGAGAATTACACTATAGTTGCATGCTTTCGTCCCATCTGGCGGATGTGGGATGAGCGCCCGACACCCTGGCCCGTCGGACCCTCGCTCGGACGGGCGCCTCCCCTCGCGGACTTGACCGGGCCGGGTCCGGGTGAGCTGGAGAGGCTGGAAACGGGCGAGTGGCCCGGAAGCAGAGAGGCTTGGAAAACCGACAGGCCGGTCCCTCGTTCGAGGGACCGGCCTGTCGGCTCAGATAGGGGGTGCGGCCTGGTCAGAGGCTGAGGGGCGTGCCCGATGCGGCCTGGGCCACTGTCACGGGCTGGGCCGGGCGGACGGAGGCGTGAGGTTCCGTACGGGATCGTGCCGCTTCTCCGGGAACCTCCCCCGCCTCAGGTGTTCTCGGTGCCGGGCGGCGACGCATGCCGCGCTCCGACACCGGTCGCGGCCCGATCTCCTTGCCGAAGCCCAGCCGGTGGAGGAGTCACCCCAGCGCACCGCCCAGGATCACGACCCCCGCGCCGATCCAGAAGAAGAGGACGTTGGCGGCGGTCATCGCCACCCCGGAGATCGCGAAGCCGATGATGCAGACGATCGAGCCGGTCCAGCCCGCCACGGTGTGTCCCATGTCGTGCTCTTCGTGGATCGCGGTCAATTCCGCGAGGTCTTTTCTGATCCCCACGTCTCCTCCATCGGAAAGCACCGTCCCTGGGGGTCGTGGCGGATCGCAGGGGCGGCGGGCGCTAGGTTGGGTCGGCCTGTATAATTTATCTCATGAGCTAAGCTTCTTAGATAGTAAGGGGATTTTGTGGTGGAAGGCAAATCCGAAGCCGTCGTCTCGCCGCCGGAGGTCCTCGCCCGGATGGACCGGTTGATCGCATTGAGCCTCGTGGGGCAGCACACGATCGCCGAGCGCCTCGGGATCAACGTCACGGATCTGACGTGTCTCGGCTTCGTCCTCGGTGCGGGAGAGGAGGCGCTCACCGCGGGACGTCTCGCCGAGCTGGCCGGTCTCACCACCGGGGCCGTCACCGGGGTGGTCAACCGCCTGGAGAGCGCGGGCTACGCCCGGCGCGTCGCCGACCCCCGTGACCGCCGCCGTGTCCGCATCGTCCCGGAAGAGAAGTCGGCCGCCCGCATCGCGACAGCGTACGAACCCACCTATCGGCGGCTCACCGAGCTTTTCGAGAGCTATGGCCCGGACGAACTGGCCGCCATCTCCGACTGGTTCACGCGTGCCGCCGACGCCATGAGGCTCTCCTTGGCCGAGATCCGCGAATCTCCGGCGTCCTGAGGGGAGTGGGTCTCACCCGGCCGCCGACGGGGCGGCCCCGAGTGCCGCCGGCGCGGCGGCCACCGCCGGAGGACCGAGTGTCGCGGCGGTAGGTCGGCGAACTCCACGGTGCGCTCCGAGAGCCCGCCGATGGCCGCGAACGCGCGGGTGCGGGCGGCGGGCGGGGCGCGAACGGGTGTGAGGTCTGTCGGTCCCGGTCACTCGAACCGCCAGCGCGTCGCCGTCCTGCCGTCCGAACCGTAACCGAAGGCGCGCGTGGGCGTGACCCGGTAGAAGCCGTACTCGGGTGAGCCGGGAAGGTCGTCACTGTAGGCGGAGCCGTCGCGCACCATGAGCTCCCAGTGGTACTTGGCCTTGAAGGCGGCGGCCACCTGCCGAAGCTCGGCCTCCTCCCGCGCCCGGGTCGCGTTACCCTCGATCACGAGATCGAGGTTTTCGCCGGCGGCGGTGATGGCGCAGTGAGGGTTGACCGCGAGGTTCCTGCCCTTCCGGGAGTTCGGGCGGGTGGTGATCCAGGGGGCGCCACCGGCCCACACCGGAAGTACGGGCGCGGCGTGCGCGCGACCGTCGGGCCACACAGTGGAGAGCCAGGCCTTCGGCGCGGACTCAAGACACACCCGCGCCTCGTCCCACGGTTTGACCGTCGCTTCGTCCGTGCTGAACGGTGTCGCGTCGGCCTCGCCGAACAGAAGTTCGGCGACGGGGATCGTCTCGGTCATTCGGGGTCCTTCCTGGCCGCCCGTCGGGCGGTGATCGATCGGTTGGTGCTCAGACCTCGTACTCGTCGTGCAGACGCCACCACGTGTGGGGCGAGGTCTGAGGCCGGCCTTCCGGGGAGTCCTCCCAGGTCTCCTGCCGGCCGAACGGTGTCAGGTCGAGGAAGGTCCAGCCGCTGCCGAGCCGCTCGACTCCCCGCCTCGTGGTGGAGTAGGTGCGATAGACGGTGTCGCCGTCGCGAAGGAAGACGTTGAGCGCGAACCCGTCGCCGGCTCCCATGTCGTCGTTGAAGTCGTTGCCCAGCGAGGAGAACCACGGGATCGTCCAGCCCATGCGCTCCCTGAACGGTGTGATCTCGGACATCGGGCCGCGGGAGATCAGCACCACCGAGGTGTCACGGGCGTGGAGGTGGCTCAGGTGTCCGATGTTGTCGGTGAACATCGAACACCCCGAACAGAAGGTGTCGGCACCCAGCCACATGAAGCTGTAGACGATGAGCTGGCGCCGCCCGTCGAACAGGTCGAGCATGCTCACCTGCCCGTCCGGGCCCTCGAACACGTACCCTCCGTCGGCCCTGCCCTCGCCGCCGATCCGGACCATCGGCATCCTGCGCCTCTCGGCGGCGAGCGCGTCCTGCGCACGGGTGTTCTCCTTCTCCTTGACCAGCAGCGCTTCCCGCGCTGCCTGCCACTCCTGGGCCGATACGACCTGAGGACGGTTCATGATGCTCTCCCTCCAGTAAGTTCCCTAAAGGAACCGACAAGAGAACGATAACAGGAGACCGTTTCTTCAGGGAACCCTCTCGCCTAGACTGCCCCCATGCAGCGAACCCGATTCGGCGACATGGCCTGCTCGATCGCCCGCACGCTGGATGTCATCGGTGAGCCGTGGTCACCGCTGATCCTGCGGAACGTCTACGTCGGCATCAACCGCTTCGACCAGATCCAGCAGAGCCTGGACATCTCCCGCAAGGTGCTCGCCGAGCGGCTCAAGTGGCTGGCCGAGAACGGTGTGCTGGAGCGGCGGGAGTATTCGAGCCGACCGCCTCGCCATGAGTACGAGCTCACGACAAAGGGGCTGGAGTTGTGTGACCTGCTCCTGGTGATGGTGCGCTGGGGTGATCGGTGGACGGCGGGCGAGGCCGGCCCGCCGGTTCTCTACCGCCACCACGCCTGCGGCGAGATCGGCCACGTCGAACTGCGCTGCGCGGTGTGCGACCGGCCGATGAACGCCGCGGACGTCGACGTGCTCCCCGGTCCGGGAGCCGAGCCCCGGACCGCCTCACCCGACCAGGCCCGCGCGGAACAATACGGGCACGCCGAACACTGAAACGTATGCGGTCACCACGACATCGTCGCCGTCAGTCGTTCTTGAAGGGGTCGTGCTCGGCCAGCAGCTTGTCCAGCCTGGCCTGGTCGACGCGGCTGACGACGGCGGCCTCCTCGTTCCTGTCCCGGACGCACTTGGCGAGCGTGAAGGTCGAGGTCACCACATAGAGCAGCCCGAGTCCCATGAAGGACCGGACCCAGGTGGTCACCGGCAGGTAGGCGATACCGATCCCCAGGGCCGCCACCGACAGCCCGAAGGAGATGACGGCCTGCGCGTAGAAAGCGGTCGTCGTCGTGTTTTTCACCGGTCGTGTCATGCACATCATCTTCGGGACGATCGGTTCCCGGGTCGTGAGCGCCGCTACTTAGTTACTGGTGAGTACGACGGCTGCCCGTCAGCTGTCCGTGGCGGTCGCGCGGGCGAGGAAGAGGGTCCGCTCGCGCTCGTTGCGGGTGAGCCCGGCGGCCCGCTCGAACTCCGTGCGCGCCTCGTCGAGGCGGCCCAGCTTCGCGAGCAGATCACCCCGTACCGCCGCCAGCAGCGGATAGTTCCTGAGCGCGCGCTCCGCCACCAGCCCGTCCACGATCTCCAGGCCGCGTTCGGGACCGTACGCCATGTCCACCGCGACCGCACGGTTCAGCTCCACCACGGGCGAGGGGGCGACGTGGGCGAGCACCCGGTAGAGGGCGGCCATCCGCTCCCAGTCCGTGTCGCCGGCGGACAGCGCGCGGGCGTGGCAGGCGGCGATCGCGGCCTGCAGACCGTACGGGCCCAGCGTGCCGAGCGCCTCGGCTCGGGCGAGCGAGTCCAACCCGCGGCGGATGAGCAGCCGGTCCCACAGACCCCGGTCCTGGTCGAGGAGGAGGACCGGCTCGCCGCCGGGTCCCGTCCTGGCGCGTGTGCGGGACGCCTGGATCTCCATCAGGGCGACGAGGCCGTGCACCTCGGACTCCTCGGGCATGAGACCCGCCAGGATCCGGCCCAGGCGCAGCGCCTCCTCGCAGAGCGAGGGGCGCATCCAGTCGTCACCGGCGGTCGCCGAGTATCCCTCGTTGAAGACGAGGTAGACGACCTCCAGGACCGACGAGAGCCGGTCACCCAACTCGGCCGGGGTGGGCATCTCGATCCGTACCCGCCTGTCGGCGAGGACGCGCTTGGCCCGGAAGATCCTCTGCCCGACGGTCGGCTCGGGCACCAGGAAGGCGCGTGCGATCTCCTCCGTCGTCAGGCCGCCGAGCAGGCGGAGGGTGAGCGCCACTCGTCCTTCCGTGGAAAGTACGGGATGGCAGGCCGTGAAGAGGAGGCGCAGCACGTCGTCGCCGATGTGGTCGTCGAGGGCGTCGTCCAGCTCGGCCTCTGCCGACTCCTGGCGGATCTCCATGTCCCGGCCGACCTCTTCGAGCTTGCGCTCGTACCGGTTCCTGCGGCGCAGCAGGTCGATCGCCCGGTGCTTGGCGGTGAGCATGAGCCAGGCACCGGGATTGTCGGGCACACCGGCGACTGGCCACTGTTCCAGCGCGATGACCAGGGCGTCCTGTGCGAGCTCCTCCGCCAGGCCGACATCGTGCACCATCCGGGCGAGCCCCGCGATCACCCTCGCGGACTCGATCCGCCAGACCGCCTCGATGACCCGACGAGGATCTACAACCGTCATGTCGCCCGATCCAACCACCTTGTCCTCCGCCCCGGCGAGAATCCCCTCACGGGATTCTCGCCGGGGCGTCGGAGAGGACGGCCTCAGGCGGGGGCGGCGAAGTCCTCGGGGCCGAAGACGCGGTGGATGTCGGCCTCGCCCTCCCAGCCCTCCCAGTGGTCGCGGTGGAGCCTCACGAAGCGGGAGGTCCACTCGACGGCCTCCTCCTTCGACCGGACCTGGTAGAGGGCGTAACTGATCAGCTCCTTCGCCTCGGCGAACGGGCCGTCCGTGACGTTCATCCTGCCTCCGGTGAGCTCGACCCGCGCCCCCTCGGTGCTCGGAGCCAGCCCGCCGTTGTCGAGCAGCGCGCCCGCTCTGGTGGCCTCCTCGCCGAGCTTCATGATCGCCTCCATCAGTTCGGCGGGCGGCGGGGTGTCGGGCTGGTGGGTGACCTTGAGGGTGACCATGTATCGCATCGTGTCTCTCCTTGATCTTGTTTTTCGAACGGTCTGGCCGGGTGGCGGGCGAGGTCAGGCGATGACGCCGCAGACCAGGAGCGACCTGGTGACGCTCGTTCGCGGGTCGCGGGCCACGGTGTTCGCGGTTCCTGTCATCTGCCGGGTCATGGCACTCTCCTCACGCGTCCTGGCCGGTTTCGGTGTTCCTCTGGAGTTCCTCCGGCCCTTTGACCACGCTTCGAACGAGCACGGACCGATTCGACACGGCGGCCGGATTTTCTTTCAAGATTTTTTCTGACCCCGGATCGCCTGTGGATCTCGGACGTGGCGAGGGTGTGAATCGCCCATGGGTCTCGAACTTCGCACCGCCGGGGTGGCGTGGGATGATTTCCCCATCATGCCCGCGACGTTGCCCTTCCGCCTCGCCCGCGCGGCCGCCTTCGCCGCGGTCTGCCTGGGGCTGAGCGTGCTGGCGCACGTCCTCGCGGGGGGCTCGGTCTCCGTGCCGAGCGCGGCCGCCGCGCTGGCTCTCGCCTTCTTCGCGGCCCTCGCGGTGTCGGGGCGCGAACGGACGCTCGCGGTGATCCTGCCGCTGCTGGCGGGCGTGCAGGCGGGGGTGCACGTGCTGTTCTCCCTCGCGCACGCCGCGTCCCCCGCCGAGATGATCGGGCACGTCCACTCGGGACTGCTGCCCGGCCTGGGCATGCTGGTGGCGCACGGCTGGGCCGTCGGGCTCACCGCTCTGTGGCTGGCGCGCGGCGAGGCGGTGCTCTGGGGGCTGCTGCGACGGCTCGGTGTCCGGCTGTGCCGCGTGCTCGTCGCGGTCGTGACCCCGGCGTACACGTCCTTCCTCACCGCGGGCGCGATCGAGCCGGGAGCCCTCCGCTCCGCCGTGCTGCGCCACGTCGTCAGCCGGCGCGGCCCACCCCGGATCGTCACCGCCACCTTCGGCTGACCGCGCGGGTCATCCGAGGGCCTGACCCGTTCCCAACCGCCGTACGCACCGTACGCGCGGTCCTGCGCCGATGCGGCCTTTCCGCTGCTCGGCGGACCTGTACCAGCGTGACAATCCCGGCCGCGTGTCCGGCATGGCCATATCGAGGCGGCGTTCGGCCGCGGCCTGCCGATCCGGCCAGAAGAAAGGCGTCAACGTGCCTGCTCGTCGTATCACCCGTGCCGGAATCACTGGATTCACCCGTAACGGAGTTCGCCGGACCACCCCCGCGGGACTTCTGGTCGCGGCCGTGATGGTCCTGGGCGGATGTGGCTCCCAGGGCGCCCCGGAACCGGCCGCCGCCCCCGGCACCGCCGCACCCGCCGCCGCGACCCCTTCCGCGCCCTCTTCCGCAACGCCTTCCGCGGTCGCCTCCGTGTTGACGGTCACCGATCCGTGGGTGAAGACCGCGAAGAAGGGGATGAGTGCCGCGTTCGGCACCCTGGTCAACAACACCGACGCCGAGGTGACGATCGTCTCCGGCGTCTCGCCGATCTCGCCGGTGATCGAGTTGCACGAGGTCGTCGACTCCAAGGGAAAGATGATCATGCGACCCAAGGAGGGTGGGATCGTGATCCCTCCGAAGGGCACCCACCAGCTCCAGCCCGGTGGTGACCACATCATGCTGATGGGCGTCACCGAAGCGGTGAAGCCCGGCGCGCAGATCCCCTTCACCCTCACCCTCAAGGACGGCCGGACCGTGGAGTTCACCGCGGTCGGCAAGGACTTCGCCGGAGGCAAGGAGGACTACCAGCCCGGCATGGACATGGGAGGGGACAAAGCCGACAAGGGCGACGGCGACGGGGACATGCACATGGGCGAGAGCGACGGCTGAGCGGGAAACGGAGGAGAATTCTGATGCCAGACCCCCGACTCAGCCGTAGGGGACTGCTCGCGGGAGGCGCCGCCACCGCGGTCGGCGCCCTCGCCGGGTGCGCCCCCGACCAGGCTGTCCCCCCGGTCGCCCTCCAAGCCGATCCTCGGGCCGCTACGGCGTCCGGAGGCCCCGAAGGCTCCGCGGGTGCCGCGACGGAGCCCTTCGACGGTGTCCACCAGGCCGGGATCGCGACGGCGCCCCAGACGTACGGGGTGTTCGTCGGACTGGACCTACGGCCGCAGATCGACCGCGAGGCGCTCGTGCGGATGATGCGGCTGCTCACCGACGACGCCCGGCGGCTCACCCAGGGCAGGCCTGCCCTGGCCGACACCGAGCCTGAACTGGCCGTACTGCCCGCCCGGCTCACCGTGACCTTCGGGTTCGGTCCCGGCTTCCTCACGGCGGCCGGCCTGACCGACCGCGCTCCGGAGGCGGCGGCACCGCTGCCCGCCTTCGCGATCGACAAGCTCAGGAAGGAGTGGAGCGGCGGGGACCTGCTGCTGCAGATCTGCGCCGACGACGCACTCACTCTGGCCCACGCCCTGCGCATGGTCGTCAAGGACGCCCGTTCCTTCGCGAAGGTCCGCTGGATCCAGCGGGGGTTCCGGCGCGGCGCGTACACCCAGCCCGCCGGGCTGACCCAGCGCAACGTGATGGGCCAGCTGGATGGGACCGTCAACCCCGTACCCGGCACTCCCGAGTTCGACCGGGCCGTGTGGGTGAGCGACGGCCCACAGTGGCTGCGCGGCGGCACCACGCTGGTGCTGCGGCGCATCCGGGCGGAGATGGAGACCTGGGACGCCGTGGACCGGATCGGCAAGGAGTTCACCGTGGGCCGCCGCCTCGACAACGGCGCCCCGCTCACCGGGCGCGACGAGCACGACGATGCCGACTTCGAGAAGCTCAACGCGATCGGTTTCCCCGTCATCTCCGAGCAGGCCCATATCCGCCGGGCCCATGTCGCCGACCCGAACCTGCGGATCTTCCGCAGGGTCTACAACTACGACGAGGGACTCACCTCGGAAGGACACGCCGACTCCGGGCTGCTGTTCGCCTCCTACCAGGCCGACGTCTCCCGGCAGTTCCTGCCGATCCAGCGCAGGCTGGCCGAGGCCGACCTGCTCAACGAGTGGACGACCCCGATCGGCTCGGCCGTCTTCGCCATCCCGCCCGGCTGCTCACCGGGCGGCTGGATCGGGGACGGTCTCCTCACCTGACAGGGGTCGCCGTACGTCCGTGACGGGCAAGGGGCGTTACGGGCGTCATCCTCGGAGAGTCGCCGTACGTCCGTGACGAGCGGGTGTCCGACCCTTCGGCGAGCCGCCGTACGTCCGTCACGGGCGTACGGCGGTCTCGTGGGATCACGCCTCCGGTTGGGCGGAGAACCACGTCACCCACCGTCGTTGCCAGGGGGTTTCGACCGCGCGGCGGTGGTAGTGCGCACGCGTCCACTCGACGGCCTCCCGAGGGGGCAGGCCGGTGAGGGTCACGAGGCAGGCCATGACGGTGCCGGTCCTGCCGACCCCGCCGCCGCAGGCGACCTCGACGGAGAGCCCCGATCGCGCCTGGTCGCGCAGGTGGACGATGGAGCGGGCGGCCGCGTGCCGGTCCAGGGGCAGCAGGAAGTCCGGCCAGCGGATCCATTCGTGCGGCCATGGCAGATCGCTCTGGTGGCGCTGCCGGAGGCGCGCGGAGCCGAGATAGAGCGCGAAGTCGGGGGCCGGGCCGGTGGGGGCGGTGTTCCGCAGCCCTCGGCCGCGCACCCAGATTCCGTCGGGGAGCTGGACCGCGCCGGTCAGTGGTGCCGTCATGAGGTGATTGTGGCTCACCGCCGTCGCCGCCACACGCTCGCTCACTCGGTTCAGCTATCGGCGATCATCCGCGATGACGAAGGCCGGCCTCTCCTGGCAGGGATCACCGGAAGCGGGGACCGCCGGGAAAGGGCCGCTCGGCCGAAGAACCGGCTCTACCGGACCGACGTCGTGCACGTGGTGGTCTGGTCGAGCGTCGGCACGTCGGCCCGCCGTGGTCGGCCACGAGGGCGAGGAACGCCTCGACACCACTCGCTCTTACTTGAAGCTGTAAAAGCTGTAAAGAGCCGCCGTTAACGAATATCGGCGCAGATCTTTACGAAGATCTGTCTCGGCGTCACAGGATATTTCGCCTCATTGTTAGGCCGTGGCGGCATCCTGCCGCGAGAGGTACCCCCCGGACAAAGGCAGAGTCCATGGTCAAGCGCGCCCTCGCAACCGTCTCCCTCTCCTTCGCCGTACTACTCGGATTAACCCTGCCCGCCTACGCGGTGACGTTGCAGCAAAAACTCGCCGCACTTTCCAATTTCAGCCAGCCTACGGCGGCGAGTGCCGCGAGCTGGGTTTCCGCCTGGCAGAACCAGGGAAGCTGGGCGGACTACAACTTCGACTGGTCGACCGACCTGTGTTCGGCCAGCCCTGACCAGCCGCTCGGCTTCGACTTCAGAATGTCGTGCCGACGTCACGACTTCGGCTACCGCAACTACAAGGCGGTGAGCCAGTTCCCGGCGAACAAGGCGCGCATCGACGACGCGTTCTACTTCGACATGAAGCAGGTCTGCGCGGGATATTCCACCATTCCCAGGGGCACCTGCAACAGCCTCGCATGGACCTACTACCAGGCGGTCAAGGAATTCGGCACCCTCAACGTCACCCAGGCGCAGATCGAGCGGATCCGCCAGAGTGCGGAAAGGGCCACCCCGACGGCGGAGCAGGCCACCCCGACCAGTGAGCAGGCCACCCCGACCGCGGAGATGTGACCCATCCCGCTCCCCGCAGCGGCGGGATCGCTCCTAGTCGCTGGAAACTCGCCGAAAACCAGCTGAAGAAGAGCGGCGGGCCGGTGGGAAACCGGCCCGCCGCTCTTCTTCAGCTCCGCTCCCCGTCGGCGGTGGTGATCGTCCCGCCTGGGTTCCCGGCGAGTGCGCGGCCGATGACCAGGCGCTGGATCTGGTTGGTGCCCTCGAAGATCTGCATGACCTTCGCCTCGCGCATGTAGCGCTCGACCGGGAAGTCGCGGGTGTAGCCGTAACCGCCGAGGACCTGAACGGCGTCGGTGGTGACCTTCATGGCGTTGTCGGTGGCGACCAGCTTGGCGATGGAGGCCTCCCTGCCGAACGGGAGCCCTCGGTCTTTCAGGCGCGCGGCGTGCAGTGTCGTCGCGCGGGCGCTCTGGACGGCCGCCTCCATGTCGGCGAGCAGGAACGCGAGGCCCTGGTGCTCGATGATCGGCTTGCCGAAGGTCTGCCGCTCCTTCGCGTACGCCACGGCCTGGTCGAGCGCCCCCTGGGCCAGCCCCGTGGCGACCGCCGCGATGCCCAGCCGGCCGGAGTCGAGGCCGGCCAGTGCGATCTTGAGGCCGTCGCCCTCCGCGCCGATCCTGCGTCCGGCGGGAACGCGGACGTGGTCCAGGCGTATGGTCGCGGTCACCGATCCGGTCAGGCCCATCTTGTGCTCGGGCGGGTCGGCGCTCAGGCCTTCGGCGTCGGCGGGGACGAGGAAGCAGGAGATGCCCTTGCGGTCGTCGGAGGTCCGCGCCATCACCTGGTAGAAGTCGGCGTGCCCGCCGTGGGTCGTCCACGCCTTCGCGCCGTCGAGTACGTAGTCGTCGCCGTCCCGTACGGCGCGGGTGCTCATCGCGGCGGGATCGGAGCCCGCGTGCGCCTCGCTCAGGCTGTACGCGCCGAGCAGGTCGCCGCCGAGCATGTCCGGCAACCACTCTCGCCGCTGTTCCTCGGTACCGAACCTGACGAGCCCGAAGCACGACAGGGCGTGCACGCTGACGCCGACGCCGACGCTCGACCAGACCGCCGCGATTTCCTCAAGCACCTGCAGGTACACCTCGTACGGCTGGCCCGCGCCACCGTACTCCTCGGGGTAGGGGAGACCGAGGAGGCCGACGGCGCCGAGGGTCCTGAAGACCTCGCGCGGGAACTCCTCGTCGGCCTCGGCCTGGGCGGCTCTGGGCAGGAGTTCCTTGGCGGCGAGGTCTCGGACGAGGGTGATCAGGTCGGCGCTCTCGCTGGTGGGCATGACACGTGACGCGGGCATGGGATCCTCCAGAAACCGATATGAGTACCACGGTATCAGTTTCGGTACTCTGTCGTAGAGTCGGCCTCATGCCGATTCCAGGGAAGGCTCGCATGCGCCGCGAGGAGATGCTGGTCCAGCTTCGAGAGCTGTTCCTCGGTGAGGGATTCTCCTCGTTCGGCATCGGAGACCTGGCGGAACGGCTGAGGTGTTCGAGAACCACCCTGTACGCCGTGGCGCCGAGCAAGGAGCAGATCGTCGTCGCGGCCGTGCGCTCGTTCTTCAAGAACACGGCGGAACGCATCGAGGCCCGGGTTGCGGCCTCCGACGACCCGGCGCGACGACTGGTGATCTATCTGGAGGCCGTCGCCTCGGAGCTCCAACCGGCCTCGGCCAGGTTCTTCGCCGACGTGGCCGACTTCGGCCCGGCCAACGACGTGTATCAGGAGAACACCCGGTACGCGGCCAGGCGGGTGCAGGCCCTGGTGACCGAGGGAGTGCGGGCGGGTGCGCTGCGCCCGGTGCACGCGTCGTTCGTGGGAGCCGTCGCGGCCGAGATCATGGGCGCGATCCAGCGCGGGACCATCCAGTCGAGCACCGGCCTCGACGCCGCCGAGGCGTACCGGCAACTCGCCGACCTGGTCATGACCGGCCTGACCGATCCGAAGGAGAGAACGACGACCTGACCGCCGACGGCCAGGTCTCGGTTCATGTGACGAGGTGGACGTCTGTCACACGGACCCCGGCCACGCCGTGACCGTGACGGTGACCGCCGGTCTGCGCGGCATGGTCGAGGTCCGGCGCGGCGAGCTGAGCCGGTCGGACGCGCTGCGCCTCCACGCGGTCGAGGTGCGGGGGCCGGAAGCGTTGCGCCGCGCCATGCCCCGGCGGTTCACACTCCCCGCGTGGGTCTTCCGTGCCCCGGCCCGTCCAGTGTCCGCCCATCGAGGCCGTGTCGTGGCCCTTCGTATCCACCTAGGATCGTCGGCGCAGGTGGGACGCGAAGAAAAGAAGTCCCGATCGAGGCGAGAGGTCGTGCGTTGAGCGGCAGAATGACCGAGGGCGCGGGAACGGCCCCGACGGACGGTCCGCCCCGGACCTCCGAGGCGGACCGTCCCCAGCTCAGCGACGCGGCCGCCTCCTACATCCGCAGCATGATCATGTCGGGTCGGTGGCGCCCGGGCGACTCGGTCCGGCCGGAGGCGGTGGGCCAGGCACTGGGTATCTCCGCGACGCCGGCCCGCGAGGCGCTGCACGTGCTCCGGGTGGAGGGCTTCCTGCAGCTGCTGCCCCGCCGCGGATTCCAGGTCGCGCCGCTGACCGGTCAGGACGTCCGCGACCTGTTCGAGGCGCACGCGCTGATCTCGGGTGAGCTCGCGGCCCGCGCCGCCGTACGGGTGACGCCGGAGGATCTGGCCGAGTTGGAAGCGCTGCACCACGAACTGCTGGCCGCTGCGCACCGCAAGGACCTCACTCTGCTTGAGGAGAGGAACCACGCCTTCCACCGGCACATCAACCTGGTGGCGGGCGCCAGAAAGATCACCTGGGTGCTCGGCCTGACCGGCCGCTACATCCCCACCCGCTTCTACTCCGCGATCGAGGGCTGGCCCGAGGCGACCCTGCACGACCACGCCGGGATCCTGGCCGGGCTGCGGGCCGGGGACGCGGAGGCCGCGCGCAGGGCGATGCACGATCACATCGTGAACTCCGGCGACCTGCTGGCCAGGCAGTTCGATCGGCAGACCGTGGACAGCGAGACCCCGTCAGGGACCTCTTAGGATATTTTCTCTCAGTTCACGTCCCCGGTCATGAATCGGCTGATCAGAAGGCATCCCCGAGTAAAGCCTGATCACCCTGATGCCCTAGAGTAAAACTCTATATTTTATATTGACCAACCGAGGGGGAGCCGTGCTGCCGCTGACCGGGATCACCGTCGTGACGTTGGAACACGCGGTCGCCGCGCCGTTCGCGACCCGCCAGCTCGCCGACCTCGGCGCCCGCGTGATCAAGATCGAGCGACCGGGCTCCGGCGACTTCGCCCGCCGCTACGACGAGTCGGTGCACGGCCAGTCCAGCTACTTCGTCTGGCTGAACCGCTCGAAGGAGTCGGTCACCCTGGACGTGAAGTCCCCGCACGGCAGGGAGATCCTGCACGAGCTGGTGGACCGGGCCGACGTGCTCGTCCAGAACCTCGGCCCCGGCGCCGCCGACCGGCTCGGGCTCGCCGCCGCCGCCGTCAGGGAGCGGGACCCACGCAAGATCGTGCTCGGCATCACCGGGTGGGGTGGTGACGGCCCGTGGGCCGGGCGCAAGGCGTACGACCTGCTGGTCCAATGCGAGGCCGGGCTGGTCTCGCTGACCGGGTCGGCGGACGAGCCCGCCAGGGTCGGCGTCTCGGTGGCCGACATCGCCGCCGGGATGTACGGCTTCAGCGCGGTGCTGACGGCCCTGTACCAGCGGCAGGTCACCGGGCGGGGGGCCACGCTGGAGGTGTCGCTGTTCGAGGCGCTCGCCGAGTGGATGGGGCAGCCGGCCAACTACACCGCGGGCAGCGGGCGCCAGCAGCCGCGTGCCGGCGCCCGGCACGCCACCATCGCCCCGTACGGACCGTTCACCGCCCGCGACGGGCGGACCGTGCTGCTCTCCATCCAGAACGAGGCCGAGTGGATCCGGTTCTGCGCGGTGTTCCTCAAGGATCCCGAGCTCGCGACCGACCCGCGTTTCGCCACCAACACGCTGCGGGTGGCCGATCGGGACACGCTGGAGGCCATCGTCGACGCGCGCTTCGCCGAGCTGGACGGCGCCGACGCCGCCGAACTGCTCGATCAGGCCGGGGTCGCGAACGCCGGGGTGAACACGGTGGCCGACTTCCTGGACCACCCGGTGCTGCGCGAGCGTGACCGATGGCGGGACGTCGGCACACCCGGTGGCCCCATCCGGGCGCTGTTGCCGCCGATCTCCCTGGACGGGGCCGAGCCGCGGATGGACCCGGTGCCCGAGCTGGGGCGGCACACGGCCGACGTACTGGCCGAGCTGGGCCGCTCGCCGGAGGAGATCGCCGACCTCGTCGCCCGGTCCGTCGTCTGACCCTCGCCCTCGCCCTCGCCAAGCCGGGCAGGGCAAGGGCGAGGGCCGCGGTGCGGTCGACGACGCGCACGCGCGACAACGCGCGACAACGCGTGACGACGCGTGACGACGCGAGACGTGCGGGCGGCCGATCCGGCGTCAGGGGACAGGGGCGGGGTAACGCCGCCCGATCGGGCGGCGTACGGCCGGTTAACGTTTCGTCCGTACGGTCGGCGGCATGGCTGAAGCATTCATCATCGACGCCGTCCGCACTCCGGTGAGCAGGCGCGGCGGGGCGCTGAGCACGATCCATCCGGCAGACCTGGGAGCGCACGCCATTCGCGCGTTGATCGAGCGGGCCGGGGTGGACCCCGCGCTCGTCGACGACGTGGTGTTCGGCAACGTGGACTCGGTCGGCCCGCAGTCCTTCGACATCGCCCGCACCTGCTGGCTGGCGGCAGGCTTCCCGGTCCACGTGCCGGGGGTCACCATCGACCGGCAGTGCGGCTCGGCGCAGCAGGCCGTGCACTTCGCCGCCCAGGCCGTGATGAGCGGCACGATGGACCTGGTCGTGGCCGGCGGCGTACAGAACATGAGCATGGTGCCGCTGATGTCGGCGGCCGACTCCGGTAGGGCACTCGGGTTCGAGGACCCGTTCTCCACCTCCGAGGGGTGGACGAGCCGGTTCGGGAAGGGGGAGGTGAGCCAGTTCCGGGGCGCCGAGATGATGGCGACACACTGGGACATCTCGCGCGACGAAATGGAGCGGTTCGCGGTCGAGTCGCACACCCGTGCCCTGCGCGCGAACGCCGAGAGGCTGTTCGAGCCGGAGATCGCGCCGCTGGGCGGCCTGTCCGCCGACAACGGCCCGCGCGAGCCCGACTGGGAGAAGATCAGGTCGCTGCCCACCCTGCTGCCCGACGGCCGGATCACCGCCGCCTGCGCCAGCCAGATCAGCGACGGCTCGGCCGCCCTGCTGATCGCCGGGGAGCGCGCGGTGAAGCATCTGGGGCTGACACCGCGGGCGCGTGTTCACCACATGACGGTGATGGGCGACGACCCGCTGATGATGCTCTCGGCGCCGATCCCGGCGACCAAGCGGGCACTGGAGCGGACCGGGCTCACCCCTGACGACATCGACACCGTGGAGATCAACGAGGCATTCGCGCCGGTGGTGCTGGCCTGGCTGAAGGAGACCGGGTTCGACCCGGCCAAGGTGAACCCGGACGGCGGGGCGATCGCGCTCGGCCACCCGCTCGGGGCGACCGGCGCGCGGCTGATGACGACGATGCTCAACCGGCTGGAGCGTACGGGCGGCAGGTACGGGCTGCAGACGATGTGCGAGGGCGGCGGCCAGGCGAACGTCACGATCATCGAGCGGTTGTAGGGCCCCGGGGCGCGTGCCGAACCGGAGGGCGCGAGCCAGACCACAGGGCACGGGCCAGGCCGGAGAACACAGGTCTGACCGAAGGGTGCCGGCCTGGTCGGAGGGCGCGAGCCGAACCAAAGGCACGAGCCGATCCGGAGAGCACAGGTTGACGCTGAGGTACGAGCCGAAGCGGCCGGGCCGGCGGATTCATCCGCCGGCCCGGCCGCTTCTCTCGGTGTACGGGGCGTCGTCCTCGTACGTCCCGGCTTCCTGGCCGGATGGCCAGGAAGCCGGGAAGGGCGCCGCCCTCGTACATCCCGGTGATCCGGGCCGGGGGAGGCCGGACCAGCGGGACGCCGGAAAGAGGGGAAGACCTCAGGCCAGGTACGTCTCCAGCAGGCTGTTCTCGTCCATGTCCTCGCTGCGCCCGGACGCCACGATGTCCCCGACCACCATCACGTACGCCCGGTCGGCCACCTCCAGCGCGAGGCCCACGTTCTGTTCCGCCACCAGCACCGCGGTGCCGGTGGCGACCACGCGGTGCAGCGCGTCCAGCACGTCGCCCACGATGCGCGGGGCGAGCCCCATCGACGGCTCGTCGATCATGAGCAGCCGCGGGCGGGCCATCAGCCCGCGCGCGATCGCGAGCATCTGCTGCTCGCCGCCGGACAGCACGCCCCCGAGGGAGTCGATCCGCCGTCCCAGCACGGGGAACAGCTCGATCATCTCGTCCATCCGCTCGCCGGCCTCGGAGCCGGGCAGCCGGCTGCCGCCCATGAGCAGGTTGTCCTTCACGGTGAGGGGGGACAGGATCGCCCGGCCCTCGGGCACGTGGCTGACGCCCAGCCGGGCGACCCGGTAGGCGGCGCGGCGCCCGGTCGCCTTGCCGTCGATCGTCACGCTCCCGGCCGTCGGCCGTACCAGGCCGGAGATCGTACGCAGCAGGGTCGTCTTGCCCGCGCCGTTCGGCCCGACCAGGGCCACGGCCTCGCCCGCACCGACCTCCAGGCTCACCCCGTGCAGCGCTTCGACGGCGCCGTAACGGGTGACCAGGGAATCAACGACCAGCATCCGGTGCCTCCACGGTGTCCGCTGTGCGACGTTCCTTGACGCCGAGGTAGGCCGTCTTGACCCGCTCGTCCTGCCACACCTCGTGCGGGCCGGCCTCGGTGAGCACGCTGCCCCAGTCCAGGACGACGACCTGGTGGCAGACCTCGGTGACCAGTCGCACGTTGTGGTCGACGAGCAGCACGGTCACGCCCTCGTCGTTGATCATCTGGATGAGCCGGCCGATGTCGTCGGACTCGGCCCGGTTCATCCCGGCGGTCGGCTCGTCGAGCAGCAGCAGCCGAGGCTCGGTGGCCATCGCCCTGGCGATCTCGACCCGCCGCCGCATGCCGTAGGAGAGCTCGGCCACGTCCACGTCGATCACCGAGGTGAGGCCGACCCGGTCGATCAACCGCCGCGCCACCTCGTGCTGCTCGGCCTCCTCACGCCTGCGCACCCGGCCGAGCTGCCAGCGGCGGCCCTTGAAGGACAGATGCCGGCCGATCAGCACGTTCTCCAGGACGGTGCTCTCGTCGAAGAGCTTCAGGTTCTGGTAGGTGCGGGCGATGCCCGCGGCGGCCAGCCGGTGCGGGCGCAGATCGGCGAGATCGGACCCGGCGAGGGTGATCCGCCCGGCGGTGGGCTTCAGGTAGCCGCTGATCAGATTGACCACCGTGGTCTTACCCGCGCCGTTGGGACCGATCAGGCCGTAGATGGCGCCCTCTCCCACGGAGAAGGAGACGTCGTTCACGGCCTTCATGCCGCCGAAATGCTTGCTGACTCCGGACAACTCCAGCAGCGCGGTCATCGGCTCGCCACCTTCTCAGCAGGGTCTTGGACGGTGGGCGCGGGCTGGTCCCGTCTGCCGCGCCAGCGGCGCCGCAGGCCCCGGTAGAGCGAGCGGTCGGACAGGCCGTTCGGCGCGACCAGCAGGATCACGACGAGCAGCACGCCGTAGATCACGTCCTCCCAGTTGGAGCCCGCGAAGTGCAGCGAGTCGCGCAGGATCGTGAGCCCCCAGGTGACCAGGATCGGCCCTGCCCAGTGCCCGTTGCCGCCCACCAGCACGTAGGTGAACACGATGACCAGCGTGGCGAAGCCGTACTGGTCGGGGCTGATCACCGTGGTGCGGTGCGCCTCCAGGGCGCCCGCGCACCCGGCGACGGCGGCGGCCGCGGTGAAGCTCACGAACCGGACGCGGAACACGTTCACGCCCATGCCCTCCGCGGTGCGCTCGTCCAGCCGCACCGCCTTGGCGGCCCGGCCGAAGTGGGAGCGGTGGCTGAGCTCCAGCAGTACGAACGCCACCAGCAGCGCGACGACCAGGTACTCGGTCTTGACCTCGATCGGGATGCCCGCGATGCCGTTCGGACCGTTGGTGTAGTCGTTGATCCGGATCAGCACCACGATGGCCTGGGCGAGGGCCAGGCTGCCCAGGGCCATGTAGATGCCGCGCAACCGCAGCACCGGCGGGGCGAACAGCGCGCCGATCATGCCCGCCAGCACCGTGGCGACGAGCAGGCCGATCGCGAACGGCAGCTCGGACTTGGTCGCGATGAGGGCCGCGGTGTAGCCGCCGACCGCGGCGAACCCCATCGGGGCGAGCGACATGATGCCGACCCGGAACGTGATGTGCACGCTGATCACGAGCAGGGTGAGGATGAGTGCGGTGTCCAGCCGGAACAGCTGGAGCGGTTCGAGCCACTCAAACACGGGCGGCCTCCTTCTTGCCGAAGAACCCGGACGGCCGCGCGACCAGCATCGCGAGGATGACGGCGAAGGCGATGATCTCCCTGAACGAGCTGGAGACGTAGGTGGTGGCGTAGACCTCGACCACACCGAGGACGAGACCGCCGATGATCGCGCCCTTCACCGAGCCCATGCCACCGAGGATGATCACCGCGAAGGCGATGAGCAGCAGCCCGTCGCCGGACGAGTACGACACCTGCGCCGCCGAGGCGGCGACGAAGATGCCCGCCACCGCGGCGAGCGCGCCGGCGACGAAGAAACAGATCGAGAAGACGAGCTGGCTGTTCACACCGAGCAACTCGGCGGTCTCCCGGTCGTGGGCCACCGCGCGGACGGACCGGCCGGACTTGGTCCGGTTCAGCCAGTACGCGAGGCCCACCATCGCCACCACGGCGATCACGAACATGACCACCTGGAGCCGGGGCACGTTCTGGCCGGCGAAGTCGAAGGCGCCGACCGGGAAACCCTGACGGGGGAACGCCTCGGTCTGCGCGTCGGTGTAGGTGCGCAGCACCGTGGTGAGCACCAGCGAGACGCCGATCGTCGCGACCACGAAGGAGAACTCCGGTGCCTTGCGACCGCGAAGCGGCGCGAGGACGGCCAGGTCGATCAGCACCGACAGCACACCGGCCGCCACCATGCCCACCAGGATCGCGACCGGTACGGGGACGCCCAGGCGCAGCGCGGCCAGGGCGGCGAAGGTGCCCCAGGTCAGGATCTGCGCATGGGCGAAGTTGAGGAGGTTGAGGACACCCCAGACCAGGGTGACGCCCACGCCCAACAGGGCGTAGGTACTCCCCAAGGCCAAGCCGTTAATGGTCTGTTGCACACCATCCTCCGTTCCCTCTCGCGGCCTCGGCCCTGGCTGTCCGCGGTATGACGAGATCGGGGCCAGCGTTGCGTTTCCTCGTTAACACCGGCGTTACGTGAACCGGAGAGCCCGGCGGGGGTATGGCCGCGGCCGTTATCGGTGCCCCGCGCGGGGCGGCGGCGCCGGTCATCCGCGCCCGCTCCCGGCCGGGGACGCCGAGGACCCCGAGAACTCCATCAGGTTCAGCAGCGTCCCGTCCGGGTCGAGGATGGTGACCACGCGCCGCTCGCGGCCCGGCATGGGGACGAGGGTGACCGGCCCGCCGACCACGGGGATGCCGTGCTCGGTGATCCAGGCCATCGTGGTGTCCATGTCCTCGACCCGCAGCCCCAGGCGGGCGAGCCCCGCGTCCTTGGCCGTGCGCGGCGCCGGTGCGCCGCCGTCGTCGGTGAAGTGCAGCAGGTCCAGATAGGTGTCGGTGTCCCGGGAGCTCCAGCTGAGCAGGGCCGCCTTGCAGCGGACCGGCCCTGTGACGTCCAGGATCGTACGGAAGTCGTCTCCGGCGTCGAACTCGAACGGCTGCCCGAGGATCCGGGCGCCGAGCAGGCGGGTGTAGAAGTCGAGCGACCGGTCGAAGTCGCTGCAGACCACGTTGGCGTGGACGAGGTGGTCGATTTTGAAGGTCATCGCGAGGTCTCCTCCGTAATGGGCGACAGGGGCACCCGCCAACGACGCCGCCCCGGCACACCGTGGTGCGGCGTGCCGGGGCGGCGGGTCGGGGCGGCGGGTCGGTCGGGGCGGGGGCGCGGGTCAGCGCGCGCAGCTGGGGGACTTCTGGTCGTCGAACAGGGTGATCTTGCTGTCCACGATCTGGAGCTTGGTGCCCTTGACGTCGGCGGCCCGGTTCTGGGTGAAGCCGATCTTGCCGAACGGGGTGTCCAGGCCGTTCAGGGCCGCCAGCGCGTCCCGGACGGCCTTCTTGTCGTTGCTGCCGGCGTTCTTGAAGGCGTGCGCCATCGACCACAGCGACGCGTAGCCGGCCGCCTCGAAGACGGTGGCGGAGCGCTGCGCGCCGTTCTGCTTCCAGTAGTCCAGGAAGTGGCTGTTGTTGCCCTCACTGCTCTGGCCGTTCCAGGCCGTCACGTACACGAAGCACTGCATGGCCTCGCCGGCCTGCTCCATGGTGGCGTCGCTGACGTCCGGTGCCATGAACACCGGCTTGTCGAAGCCGATCTCGTCGAGCTGCAGGTAGATCGTGCTCATCATGCCGGGCAGCGGCATGGTGACCAGCACGTCGGGGTTCAGCTGCTTGAGCTTGGTCAGCTGGGCCCGCACGTCGGTGTCGGTGCCGACGAAGGTCTCGGTGCCCAGGGTCTGGAGACCGGCGCCCTCCAGCGCCTCCTGACGCTTGCCGATGACGTTCTTGGCCGCCTCGGAGTCGCTCTGGTACAGGTACGCCGCGGACTTGAGGCCGCTGAACGCTGCGGCGAACTCCTTGTCGGCCGGGGGCATCACGTTGGCCATGTCGGGATAGAGACGGAACATGTAGTCGCCGATCTCGGTGACGCCACCCGAGGAGAGGCCGACCGCCATGGTCGGGATGCCGTTCTGCTGCAGCTGCGGCCCCGCGGCGAGGAACGACGGGGTGAGGGTGAAGCCGACGACCGCGTCGACCTGGTCGGAGGCGAGCTTGAGCACCGCCTGCACGGCCTCCTGCTTGTCCGCCTTCGTATCGATCTCCACCAGCTCGATCTTCGAGCTGCCCAGGAAACCGGTGTCGTTGATCTCCTTGGTCGCGAGTCGCACGCCGTCGCGCTCGCTGGTCCCCACACCGGCGATGCCCGCGGCGCCGCTGACGTCCAGCGGAACACCGATCTTGATGGTGGCGGGCAGGCCGCCCGACTGCGCGGTGCTTCCCTCGTCACCGCCGGAGCCGCACGCCGTCGCCAGCATGGCCACCCCGAGAACAGCTATTCCGAGTTTGCTCTTTCGCATTTGAACCTCTCATATCGCCGGCTCCGCTGCGGGGAGCCACCTGGAACGTGACGGCGAAGCGCCGGCAGGACCAGATACTGCGGAGGTCTCGTTAACGTGCGCGTTACGTTGGGCGGGCGGAGTCACGGGGTCACAGACGGCAACGGTCGAATCAGGACGGACTCGGCCGATTCGCGGACGGCAACGGTCGATTCAAGACGGACTCGGCCGATTCAAGACGGACTCGGCCGATTCAAAGACCCAGCAGGTTCTCGGTGGGCCGGTTGGCGGCCGACAGGATCTCCGCCACCCGGGCGAGCACCTCCTCGTCGAGCTCCACCGCGAGGCCGCTCAGCCCGTCCGCCACCTCGGCCGCGTTGCGGCAGCCGAACAGCGCGACGTCCGAGTACGGCTCCCGCACGGTCAGGGCGAGCGTGAACGCGGCCAGCGAGAGGCCCAGCGACCCGGCCAGCTCCCGCAGCCGCCCGGCGATCGCGACGTTGGCGGCGAAGGCGTCCCCGGCGAAGAACACGTTGCCCGACGTCCCCGAGCGGCCCTCGCGCCGGCTGCGACCGCGCCAGTCCTCCGGCTCGAACTCGTGGTCGGGGCGGAAGTTCTCCGACAGCAGCCCGTGTACGTACGAGCCGTAGGTGACGCGCAGCCCGCCGCGCGCCCCGGCGTCCGACAGTTCGGTCAGGTAGCGGTGGTCGAGCAGGCTGAAGCTGTACTCGACCGCGGACGGGATGCCGGTGGCGAGGGCCCTTCGGCTCGCCTCGGCGCCGAAGTTGCAGAAGCCGACGTCGCTGACCAGGCCCTCGTCCTTGAGCCGCTGCAGGTTCTCCATCTGCTGCTCGGGGGTGAGCGCCGGGTCGAACTGGTGCAGCAGGTACACATCGACCCGGTCGGTGCGCAGCCGGGTCAGCGACTCGTCCATGAACCGGCGCAGCGCGTCGTAGGAGGAGTCGCAGACCAGGGTGAGCAGGTTCGTCGGGTCGCTGTAGCGCACGCCTCCCTTGGTGCACAGCCGGACCTCCTCGCGCCGGCCCTCCAGCATCTCGCCGACGATCGCCTCCGACCGGCCCGAGCCGTAGAAGTGCGCGGTGTCGAAGAACCGCACCCCGGCCAGGTACGCGGCGTCGACGGCGCCCCTGGCGGACTCCTCGTCCACCGCGCCGTACCCCTGCGCGATCATCGTGCCGCTTCCGAAGCCGACGCGGCCGATCAGCTCGTTCCCATCAGGCATGACGGTTTCCTCTCCTTCGTCGGCGCGCGGTGCGGCGGCCGTCACTTGTCCTCGGAGCCGGTGCCACCGGCGGCGGATGTGCGTACCACGGCGGTGCCCGTCATCACGACCGCGCCGTGCTGGTCGGTCACGGTCAGCGTGACCGTGGCCGTTCCCGCGGAGCCGTCCACCGACTCGACCTCGGCCCGCGCGGTCAGTGTCGCGCCGGGGAAGACCGGGGTGCGGAACCGTGCCTCGTACCGGAGTGGCGACTCGGGGCCGAACCACTCGGTGATCACCCGGCCGGCCATGCCCATCGTGAGCATGCCGTGCGCGAACACCGACGGGTAACCGGCGGCCTCCACCGCGAACCGCTCGTCGGTGTGCACCGGGTTGAAGTCGCCGGACGCGCCCGCGTACTGGACGATCCTGGTCCGGGTGAGGTCCCTGACCAGCGTCAGCTCCCTGGTCTGGCCCACCGAGACGTCCACCGAGACGTTCGCCGCGACGTCCACTGCGCTGTTCGCCGCGACGTCCACTGCGCTGTTCGCCGCGCTGTTCGCGGCGGCGGGGGAGGCGGCGCTCATTCGCCCGCTCCGACCGGACGGGCGGTCCGCACCGTCACCAGGGTCGAGGTGACGACCGGTTCGCCGTCCTGGTCGCGGTACTCGGTGACCCGCTCGGCGAAGGTGAGCACACCGCCGCGCCGGCCCTCCTTGGTCCAGGTACGGCCGGGGCGTTCCACCGAGCTCAGCACGTCGCCCTCGCGCACAGGCCGGTGGTACTCGAACCGCTGCTCGGCGTGCAGACCGAGGTCGGAAGGCTCGGGACCGCCCGTCCCCGACGGCGTGCTCCCCGACCCGACCCACGGCTCGCCCGGCTTCGGGCGGACCGCGCTGTCGGGGTCGTAGTGATCGGCCGCCCAGATGAAGGTCGGCGGGGCGATCGCGGGAGCACCGGTCATCGCGCCGTGGTAGGCGGGGTCGAGGTCGCCTATGGCCCGCGCGAACATCATGATGTGGCCCCCCTCGACCGGGAAGCGTTCGACTGCCATGCTTGTCCCTCCTGCTCGGTGATCATGATCTTCGCGCGTCGTCGTTTACCCCGGGGTTACGGACGTGGTTCGTAACGTCGTGGGTAACGTGCGCCCGGACACGCTGGCCGCCACCGTTTCGCGACGGCGAGACGCCGTCGCCGAGGAGGCACGAGTGTCCGCCGTTGCACGACCGCGGATCGGGCTCAACCTGCCGCTGCGCTTCGCCGCCGGCACCGCCCCCAAGGAGATCGCGACCTGGTTGCGCGAGGCCGACGCCTCGCCGATCGACGCGCTGTGGACCCTGGACCAGCTCGCGGGCCGGACGCCGACGCCGGAGCCGGTCGGCATGCTCGGCTTCGCCGCGGCGCACACCTCCCGGGTACGGCTGGGGGTCGCGGTGCTGGTCGCCCCCGGGCGCAACCCGATCACCGCTGCCAAGGAGCTGGCGAGCCTCGACCGGCTCGGCGGCGACGGCCGGTTGGTCGTCGGGGTCGGCAGCGGCGACCGCCGGCTGTTTCCCTCGCTGCGACTGGACGACTGGGGGCCGGGGGCGGTGCTGGACGAGTTCCTCACCGCGGTGCGCCGGCTCTGGACCGAGGACGAGGTCGACCACGAAGGCCCGATCTGGCCGTTCACCGGGGTCGGGATCAGCCCGCGTCCGATCGCGCCGCCCCCGCTCTGGGTCGGCGGCGGGTCGGTCCCCGCGCTGCGCCGGGCGGCGCGGCTCGGGTCGGGCTGGGTCGCCGCCGGACGGCAGCCCACCGCGCGGTTCGCCGAGCTGGCCGCCCGGCTGGACGAGGTCCTCGCCGAGGAGGGGCGGGCCAGGGAGACACTGGCCGTGGCCAAGCGGGTGTACCTGCTCGTCGAGCCGCGGCGCTCCCGGGCCGAGCGGACGGTCGACGCCTGGTTCTCCGCCTTCTACGGAGGCCCCGAGCACGGCAGGGAGGCCACCGTCTACGGGGACGTCGAGTCCTGTGCCGAGCAACTGGCCGAACTGGCCGGTCTCGGCGTCACCGACCTGATCCTGCACCCGCTTGACGAGTCGGACCGGCACGGGGCCGCCGTGCTCGGCGAGTTGCTGCCCGCCCTCGCGACGGCCCCGGTTCCGAGGGGCTGAGTGGTTTCGCGGCCGGGCGACCTCGGCCGGCCGAGCGGTCCTAGCGGCGCTTCACCGTCCGGGCGAAGTCCCAGCTCGACCAGTGCTCGGGGCGGACCACGATGCCGACCCGCAGGCCCGACAGCGCCATCTTCCGGTAGTCGGGCCTGTTGGCCTCGGTGTAGTTGCGCGAGATGATCGCCTCGCCGATGCGCAGCATGGTCTCGTCGTCCTCGACGAGGTCCACCCGGCCCGACACGGTCAGGCCCTTCAGCTCGGAGTAGTCGTCGCCGGACTCCACCAGGCAGGTGATCCGGGGGTCGTTCCGCAGGTTGCGCGCCTTCACCGAGCTCCGCTGGGTCCACATCACGATGTCATGGTCGATCAGGCCGAACCACATCGTGGCCAGATGCGGTGAGCCGTCGGGGTTCAGCGTGGCCAGGTGCAGGCTCTTGCGCGTCAGCAGGTAGTCGTACAGTTCGTCCGCCTCGATCGGCAGCGGTCCCTTGCCCATGCCGGGCTCCTTTCTCCCGCCCTCACTACACCCGGTCGAGAGCACCCGGTCGCACCCGCGCACGGCGTAACGCGGCGGGTAATGGGGGGTCGCGTTACGTGGCGCGGAGTACCGGAAACCAGCCGAGTACCGGAACCATCCGAACGGGGGTCCTGCCACGTGATCGTGTCGGCAGACGACGGCATCCAGCTCAACCTCTCCGGCGGCCCCGAGGTCGACGCCGAGATCGTCCACTTCCAGAGCGACGGCCTGCGGTTGCGCGGCGTCCTGGTGACGCCGAGGGAGCGGGCCGGGGCGGTACCGGCCCTCGTCGCGAGCCACGGCTGGAGCGGCGCGGTGAACTTCCGTGTGCTGCCGCTCGCCGGGCGGCTCGCCCAGCGAGGGTACGCCGTCCTCGCCATCGACCACCGCGGTTTCGGCGACAGCGAGGGCGCCCGGCTGCGCTGCGACCCGGCCGAGCAGGTACGCGACGTCTCCGCCGCCGCGACCTACCTGGCCGGACGGCCGGAGATCGACGGCTCGGCGCTGGGCGTGATGGGCGCCAGCTTCGGCGGGGCGATCGCGGTCGCCGCCGCGGCCGCCGACGAGCGGCTGAAGGCGTGCCTCTCGCTGGTCCCGCTCGCCGACGGGCGGCGCTGGCTGGAGGAGCTGCACGGTGCGGACCTGCCCGCACTGCTGGCGCGGCTGGAGCGCGACGACGCGGAGCGGGCGCGCAACGGGTCCGGAGGGGACGACGCGGAGGGTGCGCGTACCGGGTCGGGGGAGGGCGACGCGGAGGGTGCGCGCACCGGGGCGGGTGAGCGGGTGCCGCTGTCGGTGCTGATGCCGCTGCCGCCGAGCCCGGCCCTCGACGCCGAGGCCGCGTTCATCCGGTCGGTCTACCCCGAGGGATATCCGCTGGAGAACGCCCGGCTGGCACTGGACTTCTCGCCGGAGAGCCTCGCGCCCGCCATCGCGCCGCGCGCGCTGTGCCTGATCACCCCGGTCGACGACACGGTGATCTCCGCCGACCACTCCCGGGCCGTGTACGCGCGGGCCGGGGAGCCGAAGGAGCTGCACCTGCCGCCGGAGGGCGGCCACGGCGGGCCGATGGGACCACTGGTGGACACCACCGCCGAGATCGCCGGGGCCTTCCTGGACAAGCACCTGCGCCTGTCGGGCGGTGCCTCGTGACCGGCCCTGTGACCGGCCCTGTGACCGGGCGGCTGGACGGCCGTACGGCAGTGGTCACCGGCGGCGGCTCGGGCATCGGACGCGCCACGGTCGAACGCTTCTTCGCCGAGGGCGCCTCGGTGGTGCTCGCCGACCTCGCCGAGTCGGCCGCCGCCGTCGCCGCCGAGATCGACCCCTCGGGAGAGCGGGTGGTGTTCCAGCGCACGGACGTCGGCAGCGCCGAGCAGGTGGAGGCCGCCTTCACGGCGGCCGTGAACCGTTTCGGCCGGTGCGACATCGCGGTGAACAACGCCGGCGTCATCGCCGGGGGCCCGATCGACGCCGACGGCGCGGACGAGGACTTCGAGCGCCTGTGGCGGATCTGCGTGGCCGGGGTCTGGTACGGCTGCCGCGCGGCCCTCGCGTCCATGCGGCCGCGCGGCGGCGGCGTCATCCTGAACACGGCCTCGGCTGCGGCGCTGTGGCCCACCCCCGGTGCCCCGGCGTACGGGCTGGCCAAGGCGGCCGTGGTGCACCTGACCCGCTCGCTCGCCCTCGCCTACGGCCCCGACGGGGTGCGGGTGAACGCGGTCGTGCCGGGTCCGGCGAAGACCGCGATCTTCGCGGCGGCGGGCGCGGCGGACGACGGCCTGGAGGCGAGGTACGCGGCCAAGACGGCGCTCGGCCGGATGATCGATCCACAGGAGGTCGCGGCGGCCTTCGCCTACCTGGCCTCGGACGACGCCCGCTCGGTCACCGGTGCCGCGCTCCAGGTCGACGCCGGATACCGCCCGAGCACCGCGTGACGCCCCCTCTCCCCGCACTTCCTCAACCCCTTGAAAGTCAGGAGTAATCACGATGACCTATCTGGTCACCGGCGCGACCGGGTTCATCGGCTCGTACGTCGTCGACCGGCTGCTGCGCGACGGCCACCGGGTCGTCGCGCTCGACCGGCGGCCCGAGTGGGCGGCCGAGCCGTCCGGCGCCCCGGACGCGCTCACCTTCGTCGAGGGGGACGTCACCGACTTCGCGCTCGTCGCCGACCTGGTCAGCACGCACCGGGTGGATCGGGTCATCCACCTCGCCGCCGAGTTGCACGACCGGTCGGCGGCGCAGCGCGGGCAGTGCATCCAGTCGAACATCGTCGGCACCTACAACGTGCTGGAGGCGGCCAGGCTGCTCGGCGTGGAGCGCACGGTGCTGGCGAGCAGCGCCGCCCTGTTCGACCCGGCCGAGTACGGCGCGGGGGAGCCGATCACCGAGGACGCCAGGATCCACGCCGGCGACGTGTACGAGGGCAGCAAGGTCTTCGGCGAGACGATGGGCGAGTACTACCGGAGCTCGCTGGGCGTGGTGAACACCTCGATCAGGATCGGCCTGGCCTACGGCGCCGCCTGCCTGATCGGCACCGCCCGCCGACTGATCGACGAGCTGGTCACCAAGCCGCTGGCCGGCGAGACGGGGCGGCCCGCGTTCCACTCCGGGTCGATGATGAACATGGTGTACATCCACGACACGGCCGACGCGTTCGTCCGGGCGAGCCAGGGGCCCGAGCCCCTGCACAACGCCTACCACGTGCGCGGCGACTACCGCAGCGTCGGGGAGATGGCGGAGATCGCGCGCGGGTTGATCCCCGGCGCCAGGATCGAGCCCGCCGACGCCGACCACCGCTGGCCGATGAACTTCGACGACACGTACTTCCGGCGGGACTACGGCTACGAGACGCGCTGGCCGCTGGAGGAGGCCCTCGCCGAGATCGTGGCGGAGAAGCGCGCCCTCCTCGCCCCGGCCGGCTGACCGGCCGCGACCACGGCGCCCCGGCTGACCGGCCGGGGCGCCTTTCGGTATGACGGGCGACCGCGAGCCGCGACCGGTGCACCCGCGACCGGCAGGGTGCTTCGGTACGCGTGACGCCGACGGCGCCCCCGCGACTCGCGGGGGCGCCGTCGGCGCGGGTCAGACGGTGCTCGCCTGCCGTGGCAGCGAGGCCAGCGGCTCCGGGCTCTCCAGCGCGGTCACGTCGCCCGGGTCCGCCCCGATGTAGACCGCCCGCGCCACCCGTCGCATCACCTTCCCGTTGCGCGTTTTCGGCAGAGCGGGCACCGCGTGCACCGCCTTGGGCCGGGTCGCCTTGCCCTCCCTCGCCACCACCGACGCCTCCAGCCTGGGCAGGACCAGGGCCGGGTCGGCGCCTTCGGCGAGCACGACGAAGCAGACCAGCGCCTCGCCCTTCAGCTCGTCGGGGACGCCGACCGCCGCCGCCTCGACCACCTCGGGGTCGTCGACGAGCAGCGACTCGATCTCGGCGGGGCCGACCCGTTTGCCGGCCAGCATGATGGTGTCGTCGGAGCGGCCCAGCAGGAACCAGTGCCCGTCGGCGTCGACGTAGGCGAAGTCGCCCTGCTGCCAGGTGCCCGGGTAGCGGCTCCAGTACGTCCGCAGATACCGCTCGGGGCCGTCCCACAACCCCTTGGTGATGCCCGGCCACGGACCACGTACCACCAGCTCGCCCACCTCGCCCCGGATCGAGCGCCCGTCGGGGTCGAACACGTCGGCCGCCATGCCCAGGGTGGGGCCGGAGAACCCGGCGGGTTTGATCGGCCGGTGCACCGAGCCGCTCACGATGGACGCGCCGCACTCGGTGCCGCCGCTCATGTTGACGATCGGCATCCGCCCCTTGCCCACGTGGCGGAAGCACCACCACCACGGTTCCAGGTTCCACGGCTCGCCGGTGCTGCAGATCGCCCGCAGGTCGGGCAGTTCGTGCGCGTCCGGCCACTGGTCGCCCAGGCCCGCCAGGATCCTGACCAGGGTGGGGGAGACGCCCAGCACCGTCACCCGGTGCCGCTCGACCAGCGACCAGAGCCGGTCGGGCGTGGGATGGTCGGCGGTGCCCTCGTACAGCACGGCGGTGGCGCCGTTGGTGAGGGCGGCGGTGATCGTGTAGACGCCCATCACCCAGCCCATGTCGGTGAGCCACAGCAGCCGGTCGCCCCTGTCCATGCCGTACCCGTGCCTCGCCTCCTGCGCGAACTTGAACGGCAGGCCGGAGTGGGTGTGCAGGCAGCCCTTGGGCCGGCCGGTGCTGCCCGAGGAGTACAGCAGGATGCACGGGGTCTCGGCGTCCAGGACCGGGGTTTCCTCGACGGGCTCGGCCGCGGCGAGCGCCTCGTCCCACCATTCGTCGCGGCCCGCGGCCATCGGGGCGTCCCGGCCCAGCCGACGCACCACCAGTACGGTGCGCAGCTCCGACAGGCCCTCGGCGGCCTCGTCGAAGGTCTCCTTCATCGGGACGAGTTTGCCTCGGCGCTCGAAGCCGTCCGCGGTGACCATCAGTTTGGCGCCGGAGTCCAGCAGCCGTTCGCGCACCGGGGTGGGGCCGAAGCCGCTGAAGAACGGTGCCACGACGGCGCCGATCTTGGCGGCGGCCAGTACGACCACCACGGCCTCGGGCACCATCGGCAGGTACAGCGCGACCACGTCGCCCATGCCGACGCCGCGCGCGGTGAACGCGCCCGCGGCCCGGTCGATCTGCTCCTTCAGTTCGCCGTAGGTGACGGTGCGGACCGAGCCGTCGTCGCCCTCCCAGACGATCGCCTCGTCGTCGCCGCGGTTCTCCTCGACCCATCGGTCCACCGCGTAGTCGGCCCAGTTGAGCCCGCCGCCCTTGAAGAAGTGCGGGAACTGCGGGCCGTCCGACAGGTCGAGCACCTTGTCGTACGGCCGCCGCCAGCGCAGCACGTCGTCGGCGGCGGCGCCCCAGAACCACTCGGGGTCGGCGGCGGCGCGGGCCGCCACCTCCTCGAAGGTGGTGATTCCGTGCCTGGCCGCCATCCGTCCCAGCGGGGTGGCGGGGAAGTCGGCGGGGTCCGGCTCCCAGGCGACCGGGAGCCGGTCGAGTTCGTCGATGTTCATTTGATCGCCATCGGGTTGAGGGGAGAACCGACCGCCTTGGTGAACGGGAGCGGCCCCGCGGCGAACATGAACTCGTACACGCCGTCGCCCGCGCAGTCCTCGGCCAGCTTCTCCAGGTCGAAGATCTCGCCGATCAGCAGTCCCGCGTTGACCAGCAGCACGATGTGCACCGGCTGGAAGATCTCCTCCAGCTCGTTCGGCCGCACCTCCATGCCCCAGGTGTCGGTCGCGACCCCGGCGATCTCGTTCCCGCAGATCCAGTGCGCCGAGTCCAGGGTGAGGCCGGGGGCGTCGCCCGCGGCGTAACCGCCCCAGGCGCCCTGCTCCCGGCACATCGCCATGTGACCGGTCCTGACCAGCACGAAGTCACCGCGGCCGACGACGACCCCCTGGGCCTCGGCGCACGCGGCCAGTTCGGCGCTGTCGATCCCCTGACCCGGCTCCAGCCAGGGCACGCCGCGGTGGCGGGGGATGTCCAGCAGCACACCGCGTCCGACGACCTTCTCGGTCATCAGGTGGATCGCGTTCTTCTCCGCCCCGGTGCTGGAGACGTGCTCCTGCCCGTAGCCGTTGTACATCTTGCCGTCGTAGAACACGTGCGACAGCGCGTCCCACTGGGTGCCCGACTGCAGGGGCATGTAGATCGCGTCGTCGGCGTACCTCAGCCGGGCCATGTGGTCCTGGGCGCCGATGGCCGCGTCGCCGCCGTCCTGCAGCATGAAGTGCAGCGGGTTGACCCGTCCGCCCCAGCCGTTCTGGGGGCCGTTGCCGTCGTAGGGCAGCGCGCAGGAGATGATCTTGCCTTGCCGGACCAGCCCCGCCGCGGCGACGATCATCTCCGGCTCGATGTAGTTGAGTGTGCCGAGCTGGTCGTCCGGGCCCCACTTGCCCCAGTTCCGGTACCGGTCGCACAGTGCGTGCACGTCGTCGAGCGTCACCTTGCGTGCGGACACGCCGCCGGTGTCACTACTCATGCCGATGTCTCCTCATTCTCACGAAATCCTGGCGAACTCGTGGACGGCGGCGGGTCAGTCCTGCGCCGGCAGGGTGCCGAAGCGCTGGCCGAACCAGTCGGCGATCAGCTGGCGGGCCGGGTCGGGCTCGTCGGTCTGGCAGTGCTCGGCGCCGCCCTCGGCGACCGTGAAGATCCGCAGCGTCTTGTCCGCGGAACCGGCCGCCGCGTAGGCCTTGTGCGCGTCCTCGACCGCGACCTGGCGGTCGTTCTCGCCGTGCACGATCAGCAGCGGTTGGGTGATCTTGGGGAGTACGTCCACCAGCGTCCACTGCCTGACGCGCTCCAGGCCGGCCTCCATGGTGTCGGTACCCATCACCCAGGGCAGCTGGAACCACGGCACGGACACGGTCTTGGACCGGGTCGCCCAGCGCTTCTCCCAGGTGGCGCCCCAGTCCCAGATGCCGCCCCAGGCGGCGCAGGCCTTGATCCTGGGCTCGAACGCGGTCGACCGCGGCGCGTAGTAGCCGCCGAGGCTGATCCCCATCACGCCGATCCGGCTCGCGTCCACGTCGGAGCGGGTCTCCAGGTAGTCGATCACGGCAGCGGTCGGCACCTCGTAGTCGGGACGCGAGGGCACGTCGCGCAGCCGCAGCGGCTCGCCCACGCCGGGACTGTCCATCACCAGGCAGCTGATGCCCCGGGGGACGAACTCCTCCTCGATGAAGCCGTAGAGGAACTCCTTGGTGACGTCGAAGCCGCCGTAGAAGATCACGACCGGGGCGGGTTCGGCGGTCCTGGCCGGGATGAGGTAGCCGGGCAGTACGCCGTCGGGCGAGTCCACCTCGATCCGCTCCACGTTCAGCGGCACCAGCTCGATCGCCTTCTCGAAGGCGTCCAGCGAGGCCTGGTAGCTCGCGCTCTTCTCAGGGCCCGGGGGGATCTGCCGCTCACCGCTGGCGTGGTAGACCGAGGCGCGCAGGTAGCGAAGGCCGGCGCTGCGGCGCAGCCCGGCGGAGAGGTCCTCCGCGGCCTGCGTCTCCTGCTGCTCGGCCATCCCCGCCCACGCCTTGCCCCAGGCCTCGTTGTCTGGTTCGCCCTCGCGCAGCGGCGACAGCCACCGGTTCATCTCGCCGAGCGAGCCGCCCGCCATCAGGGCGAGGTTGAAGGCCGACGACCACATGTAGTTGTCCGGGAAGTAGTAGAACACCGAGGGGCTCCGTTCGCGTACGGGAAGGGTGGCTCTACGGTCACCTCACCCCACCCGGCGTTACCACCACCGTTATGGGCCCGGGGCCGGATCGGGGGGCGTCACGGCGGTGGCCCGGGTGATGGCCGAGGTGACGCCCGGCGGCGCAGCATCAACGGGCGGGGACCGCTGGAAGCCGACGGCGATCCTCACTATCCGTTACTTAGGTCGCAGTGATCAATAAAGCCCACAATGTGTCGAAAAGGGTATTAAAAACGGCAAGACTCTTGACATAAGTATTGCCATAGCACTTGATTGAAGTGCGGTTTCACTCGACGGGGGTTTCTGTGGAGTTGCCGTGAAGCTACGTTCTGGTGAACTGAGGCTGGCATGATCTTGAGTCACAAAGTCCAACCCCCTGGACTGCCGCGTGGGACGATCACCAGGGACCGGCTGGACGAACAGTTCGCCGCCTTCCTGGAGTCTCACGAGACGATTGTGATCTTCGCTGCGGCCGGCTCGGGCAAGACCGTGCAGACCCGGATGTTCGCCACGCGATTCGGCTGGCCGCTGGCCTGGCTCACGCTCGACGCCGGCGACCGCAGCCCGTCCCGGCTGATGGTCTACCTGGCCGAGGCGCTGTCCGGCCTGAATCCCGAGGCGCCCAGGACGGTGGAGTCCGCCCTGGCGGAGGGCTTCCCGACGACCGAGGTGGCCGCGATGCTCGCCGAGAGCGTCGCCGACACGTCCCTGCTGCTCGTCCTGGACGACTGCGAGTGGCTGGTGGACGCGGACGAGGCGCTCGCCGTACTCGGTATCTTCCTCGACTACCTGCCGCCGGGTGTCCGTACGGTCATCCTGAGCCGCGAGGACCTGAGCGGCCCGATCGGCCGGATGATGATGCAGGGCAGGATCGCCAGAATGAGCGGCGAGGACCTCGCCCTCGACATGGACGAGGCCCGCACGCTGCTCGCCGCGCACGGCCAGGACGGACGGGACCCGGCGCCGCTGATGGAGGCCACCAAGGGCTGGATCGCCGCCGTCGCCTTCGACATCGTCCCCGGCCTCAAGTCCGAGAACGGGCCGGACGCGCTGGCCGGCTTCGTCTCCAGGGAGATCCTGGCCCGCCTCCCGCAGGAGGAGCAGGACTTCCTGCTCCGCACCTCGATCCCGGCCATCGTCACCGCGCGGGCCGCGGTCGCCCTCTGCGGCGAGGAAGGCTACCGGCTGTGGCAGTCGCTCGGCTCGCGGCACCTGCCGGCGACCAAGGCCGACCGCGCGCTCGTCTACCACCCCCGGTTCCGCCAGTACCTGCGCGAGCAGCTGCAGGCGCGGCTGCCCGGCGAGCTGCCCGGCCTGCAGAGCCGCTACGCCCGGCTCCTGGAGGAGACCGGGATGCACGAGGACGCGGTCGAGACCTACCTGGAGGCGGGGGAGGTGGAGAAGGCCGCGGACGTGGCCGAGAGCGCCGTCGCCGCGCTGTCCGCCCGCGCCGACTGGCGGGTCCTGCTGCGCTGGCTGGAGACGTTCGGCATCCAGGTGGTCGAGTCCCGGCCGGTCCTCCTCGGTGCCCTGCTGCGCGCGCTGTACGGGGTGCGGCGCATCCCCGAGGCGCAGGCGCTGATCGGCAGGCTGCACCAGGAGGGCGTGCTCGGCGACGTGGCCAAGTCCGACCCCGGCGCGGTCGCGTTCGTCGGATACGCCATGCAGTGGCGCCCGGCGCAGGCGCTTGAGCTGATCCGCAACTACGAGGGCGACTTCAGGGCCGAGGCGGTCCGCTACGAACTGGAGGCGGTGGCGGGCCGCGAGCCGGTCGCCTCCCCGCCCGGCAGGGACTGGGTGGACAGCGAGCGCGTGTACTCCTGGGGTCTGCTGGTGCAGGGGCGGCTGGACCAGCTGCTGCGGATGCTGCCGGAGGAGGGCGACTGGCCGCCGCGCTCGTTCTTCCGCACCCCGCACCCGCTGCTCGCCCTGGTCTGGCGCGGCGAGCTGACGCTCGCCCGCGAGTTGCTGGACGAGGTTCCCGAGACGATCAAGTTCGGCGCGCACACCGACCTGTGGTTCTTCCACGAGGCGTGGCTGCTGTGGGCCGAGGGGCAGACGGAGAAGGCGCTGTGGGCCGCCGAGTCGGCGGTCGAGCACAGCCGCAGGACCCGGTTCGGCTGGGAGCCCTGCTTCGAGGTCGTGGTCGGCGTCCTGCAGCTCACCCTGGGCAGGGTGGACGACGCCCGGATGACCCTGGCCGACGCGATCAGCCGCTCGGCCGCGAGCGGCAACCGCTGCTACGCCGAGTGGGGCCAGACCTTCCAGGGCCTGGCCTACCTGCGGATCGACCGGCCGGAGGACGCCGCGCGGGTGCTGCGCAGCGCGACCGAGGCGATGCGGGCGGCGGGCCGCACCCTGATGCTGCCCTTCGCCGCCACCTACCTGGCCGAGGCAGAGGCCAGGCTGGGCAACGCCGAGGCGGCGTCGGCCTCGGTCGAGCTCGCCTACGAGACCGCGAACGCGATCGGCTGCCTGTTCATCCTGAAGAACGCGCTGAACGACGTGCCGGGGGTGCTGCGCCGCCAGATCGAGAACGACGTCGGCGGCACCCGCTGGCGTCAGCTGGTCGGCCACCAGCCACCGGAGGCGCGCAAGCGCCAGCCGGTCGCGGCCTCCGAGCGGGTGATCGTCGTCGACGTGCACACGCACGGCCCGGTGCTCGACCTGATCGTGGACGGTGTGCCGCGCTGCTCGCGCCGGACCAAGGTGCTGGAGCTGGCCGCCTACCTCACGCTGCACCCCGAGGGGGTGGAGCGGCACCGGTTGCAGGAGCGGCTCTTCCCCGACGCCGATCCGCGCCGAGGCGGCAACTACTTCCGCCAGGTGGTGCACAAGCTGCGCCAGGCGACCGGGGTGAACCTCGCCAGGACCTCGCAGAGCCACGTCCGCTGGGCCGACGGCCTGTACGTGGACAGCACCGACCTGCGCTTCGAACGGATGATCAAGGACGCGTACGGGTTGCGCGGCGTGGAGCGGCTGGAGCGGATCGAGTCGACGCTGGAGCTGGTCGAGGGGCCCTACCTGCCGGAGAGCGAGCTGGAGTGGGCCGAGGAGCGCCGGCACGAGCTGGAGGTGATGATCGTCAACGCGGCGGTCGACGCCGCCGAGGTGGCGCTGTCGCTCGGCTATCTGGAGCGTGCCAGGCGGGCGGCCTCGTTCGCGATCAACCGGGATCCGTTCTGCGAGTCCGCCTACTGCGTACGGATGCAGGTGGAGGGGGCGCTGGGCGCGCCGCACGCGGTGCTGGCCGAGTTCCAGCGGCTCACCAAGGCCCTGGCCGAGCTCGGAGTGGGGCCGACGCCGACGACCCGGCAGCTCGTCAGCGAGCTGCGCGGGAGCTGACCCCGCGGCCTTCCGAGCACGTCGCTCGGGCCGTGGACGCGGGCCGGGGAAGCGGTCCGGCGGCGGTCGTGACGACCGCCGCCGGATCCGGACGTGCCCGTCAGACCTTGACGGGCCGGGAGACCGTCGGGCCTTGACGGGCCGCCGAAGGGCCGGAGACCGTCAGGTCTTGACGAGCAAGGAGCGCCGTCAGGGCCTGACGAGCAGGGGCACGGTCAGGCCCTGACGGTCTGGGGCGCCACCGTCAGGCCTTGACGAGCCTCGGCAGCGAGAGGCCGAACAGGTCGATCGCGTTGTCGTGGGTGATCGCGGAGACCACCGACTCCTCGATGCCCTGGAAGTCGTGCGCGACCTGCTCCTGCGAGTAGGGGAAGTTGCCCTCGGTGTGCGGGTAGTCCCCGGCCCACATCAGCCGCTTCTCGTCCAGCATGGGCAGGGTGAGGATGCCCGGCCGGTCGTCCTCGAAGGTGGCCCAGAAGTTGCGGTTGAAGTAGTCGCTGGGCTTCATCGCCAGCTCGGGGATCGTCCAGCGGTGGTGGTCGGTGAACAGGTGGTCCATGGTGTTGAGCTGGAAGGCGATCCAGCCGATGCCGCCCTCGACCAGGATGAACCGCAGGTTCGGGTGGCGCTCGGGGACCGCGCCGTAGACCAGCTGCATGAACACCCAGCCCAGGCTGATCTTGTTGCCGACGGCGGTGGTCCAGAACACGCCCGGGGTGGTCTTGTCGTTGAACATGGCCACCTGACCGGCGGCCTGGTGGAACCCGACGGGCAGCCCGATCTCCTCAAGGACCGACCACAGCGGCTCCCAGTGGTCGTCGCCCCAGGCCATGCCGGGGACCGCCTGCGGGAGCAGGAAGGTCTTGGCGCCGCGCTCGGCCCAGCGCCTGGCCTCCTCGATCGCGGGCTCGACGGGGCCGGGGCCGACGGGGAGCGCGACCGCGCCGATCAGCCGGTCGGGGTTGTGCGAGCAGAACTCCTCGAACAGCCAGTCGTTGTACGCGCGCACGCAGGCGACCTTGAGCTCGAAGTCGGGGATGCTGTGCACGATCAGCCAGCCCGGGTAGACGATCTCGGCGAGGATGCCCTGGCTGTCCTGGTCCTCCAGCCGGGCGACCGGGTCGTACGCGCCGGGCCGTTGGTCCTCGAAGCGGTAGCCGGTGGGCTTGGTGATCACACTGTTGATCTTTGTGTTGATCATGGCGCCCTCGGTGCCGACCGGCTTGGGCGACATTCCGGTGTTGGGCACGATGAAGAAGTCGCCCTTGTCGGTGGACTGGACCTGGGGTGCCTGGTGCTGGAAGCGCTGCGGCAGCCGCTTGAGCCAGAGGTCCTTCGGCTCCACGACGTGGGAGTCGACCGAGATGAGCGGGCGGGGCTTACCAGTGGTCATCGAAATCTCCAGATGGGTCGTGCCGGGCACGGCGGTCGTGGTGGATCGTGGGTGGAGCGACCGCTCTCCGACAGGAGCACGCTAGGCCGCCCGCCGTTAAGCCGGTCGTTATCCGAACCTGCGCCTTCGCAGGGCCGTTATCCGGCGGAGGCGCCGAGCCGGTCGGCGAGCCAGCCGTTGATCTCGGGCACCGCGATCGACAGGTTGTCCATGTGGCAGTGCTGCGCGGCCCCCTCCTCGTTGGTGAAGATCCGCAGCGTCTTGTCCGCAGAGCCGCAGGCGTCGTACAGCAGGTGGGCGTCCGACACCGGCACCTGCTGGTCGTCCTCACCGTGCGCGAGCAGGAACGGGCAGGTCATCCGGGGCACCACGTCGGCCAGCCGGAAATCCTCCAGCAACCGCAACGCTTCGGTGTTGGAGGAGGTCCCGGTGGACCAGACCAGGTGCTCACCGGGGACCGGCAGCTGCTTGGCGTACGCGGCCTCGATCCGCTCGCTCCAGATCCGGTGGTAGTCCCAGATCGCGCCCCAGGCGACGCAGGCCTTGAACCGGGGCTCCATGCTGGCGCAGCGCGAGGCGTAGTAGCCGCCCAGGCTCAGCGCCATCACGCCGATCCGGTCGGCGTCCACGTCCGAGCGGCCCTCCAGCCAGTCGATCGCCGCGCCGCCGGCCACCTCGTAGTCGTGCCGCAGCGGAATGCCGCGGAAGCGTACGGCCTCGCCGACGCCGGGACTGTCCAGCGACAGCACCGAGACGCCGCGGGCGATCAGGTCCTCGGCGCCGAGGAACCAGTTGTGCTCCTTGTTGCCGTCGAACCCGCTCATGAACAGCACCGCGGGCCGCCGGTCGTCGGGAGAGGAGGCTGCGGAGATGAAGATCGCGGGCAGCGCGGTGTCCTCGTACGGGATCTCCACGTGCTCGATCGTGTACCGGTCGTCCAGCTCGGCGGCGAGCCGGAAGCAGTCCGTCATCGCCCGGTAGGAGGTCAGTGCCTCCTCGTCCTTGGGGAAACGGAACCGCTCGGCGGCGAAGTAGTAGCTGGTGGCCCGGCGGTAGTGCGCGACGGCCGCGCGGCGGTCACCCCGCGCCTCGGCCTTCTCCGCGAGGCCCCGGACGTGGTCGCCCATCGCGCCCCACTCGCGGAACCAGCGCTCGTCGTCACCCACGTGACCGGCGAGCCGCCGGCAGACCCGGTCGATCTCGCCGACCTCGGCACCGCCGGTCGGCACCACGGCGAACACCAGCATCACGTTGTACGACCACCGGTAGTCCTCAGGGAACCAGGCGCACCACTCGGCATTGCGGATCGCGGCAACCACTTGTCACTCCTTCGTCGAGTCCATCGGGATCTTGGTCAGAACAGCCGGTAGGCGCTGCGGTAGAAGAGCAGCGGCGCGGCCTCGTCGTCGGCGGCGAGCTCCAGCACCCGGCCGAGCACCAGGGTGTGGTCGCCGGCCTCATAGGTTTCGACGATCGTGCACTCCACGTGCGCGTGCACGTCCCTCAGCACGGGGGCGCCGGTCCTGCCGGGGCTGTGCGACACGCCCGCGAACCGGTCGCCGCGGCGGGCGAACTGCCTGGCCAGCCCTTCCTGGTCGGCCGTGAGCACGTTGGCGCAGAAGTGCCCGGCGGCCTGGATCGCCGGCCAGGTGGTCGAGGTGCGCGCCGCGCAGAACAGCACCAGCGGCGGGTCCAGCGACACCGAGACGAACGAGTTCACCGCCATCCCCACCGGGCCGTCCGTCCCCGAGGCGGTCACCACGACCACCCCGGTGGCGAAGCAGGCCATCACGCTGCGCAGGTCGTCGCCCGCGATGACCGGCTGCGCGCTCACAGTCCCACCCCGTCGGCGTACCGGGCCCGGTGATGGTCGGGGTCGCCGAAGAGCAGCGCCGAGGACGCCGCCCGCTTGAAGTACAGATGTGCCGGGTGCTCCCAGGTGAACCCGATGCCCCCGTGCACGTGGATGTTCTCGCCCGCGACCATGGTGTAGGCCTCCGAACAGTAGGACTTGGCCAGGGCGGCGACCACCGGGAGCTCCGGCAGGTCCTCCCCGGCCGCGTACATCGCGTAGTGCGCCGCCGACCGGGCCGACTCGACCGCCGTCAGCATGTCCGCGCACCTGTGCTTGATCGCCTGGAAGGAGCCGATCAGCCGGCCGAACTGGCTGCGCACCTTGGCGTACTCGACCGACATCTCCAGGCACCGCTGGGCGCCGCCGACCTGCTCGGCGGCGAGGCCGACCGCGGCCAGGTCCAGCAGGCGCTCCAGCACGGGGCCCGCGGCGCCCTCCTCGCCGATCAGCCGGGCCGGGGTACGGTCGAACTCCAGCACCGCCTGCCGACGCGTCCTGTCCATCGTCGGCAGCTGCGTCCTGGTCAGCCGGGACGCCTCCCCGAAGACGGCGAACAGCGAGAGCCCGGCGTCGGTTCGGGCGAAGACCAGCACCAGATCGGCCGCGTGCCCGTCCAGTACGAACGACTTGGTTCCCGACAACCGCCAGACGTCGTCCTCGTGCGACGCCCGCAGCGCGATGTCGCCGGGCGACCAGGACCCCGACGACTCGGTGATCGCCACCGAGGCGATCGTGTCACCGGCGGCGATCCCCGGCAGGAAGTCCTCCTGCGCACGCTCGTCGCCGGACAGGAGCAGGGCGTTGGCGGCGAGCACCACGGTGGCGAAGAACGGCCCGCCCAGCAGGGCACGGCCCGTCTCCTCCAGCACCACACCCAGTTCGAGGAAGGAGGCCCCCGAGCCGCCGAAGCGCTCGGGGATCGCGATTCCCTGCAGGCCGAGCTGATCGGCCATCTGCCGCCACACCCGCGGGTCGTAACCCGGCTCGGTGTCCATCAGGCGGCGTACCTGTGATTCCGGGGAGACCTGCTCCACGAACGACCGCACGCTGTCCCGGAACTCCTCGTGCTCCTCGGCGAGGCCGGTGAACGCCGCGGTCGCGTCGGCCAGTTGTTGAAGTCCGCTCATGGCCAGGACGTTAGAAGGGGCATGTGCACTCGGCATGAGCGGCGAGAGCCGTAACGCCCACAGTAACTCCCCATGGGCGATCGTTCCTACCGATGCCGAGCCGACACCGGTATGGGGCCACAGCCAGAGGAGGAAGTCACCGTGGATCTTAGCTTCGACGGCCGGGTCGCCGTGGTCACGGGAGCGGGCGGAGGGCTCGGCCGGGCCCACGCTCTCGAACTGGGGCGCCGCGGCGCGAGGGTCGTCGTCAACGACATGGGCACGTCCCTGTCGGGGGACGGCGTCGAGAGCGGCCGGGCGGCGATCGTGGTGAAGGAGATCGAGGCGCTCGGCGGCACAGCGGTGGCCGACGTCAACTCCGTCGCCACCCCCGAGGGCGGCGAGGCCCTGATCCAGACCGCGCTCTCCGCGTTCGGGCAGGTGGACGTCGTGGTGAACAACGCGGGCATCCTGCGCGACAAGACCTTCCACAACACCGGCCCCGACGATGTGGACCCGGTGCTGGACGTGCACCTGAAGGGCGCCTTCAACGTCACCCGCCCGGCCTGGCGGGTCTTCCGCGAGCAGGGCTTCGGACGCGTCGTGGTGACCTCGTCCTCGGCCGGCTTCTACGGCAACTTCGGCCAGGCGTCGTACGCCTCGGCCAAGATGGGCCTGATCGGGCTGATCAAGGTGCTCGCGATCGAGGGCCGCAAGTACGACATCAAGGCGAACGCGATCGGCCCGGTGGCGCTCACCCGGATGACCGAGGGCTTCGAGAACCCGATCGCCGACAAGATGGACCCCGCGCTGGTCTCGTCCGTGGTCGCCTACCTGTGCCACGACTCGTGCGAGCTGTCCGGCGAGGTGCTCAGCGCGGGCGCCGGACGGGTGGCCAGGGTGTTCGTGGGCATGACCCGCGGCTACGTCAACGACTCCCTCAGCGCCGAGGACGTCCGCGACCACCTGACCGAGATCTTCGACGACACCGGCTACCAGGTGCCGGGCAACAGCATGGCCGAGATGGAGCTCCTCGCCGAGATGCTGGGGAAGTGAGATGACCGAGCAGCGCACCCGCCCGGTCCCGCTGACCGGGCAGCGCCTGTCGGGGATCCGGATCGGGGAGTGGATCGACATGGCCGCGCGGCGCTCCCCGAACCGGGAGTGCTTCGTCACCGCCGAAGGCTCGCGCACCTTCGCCGAGGTTCGCGACCGGGTGCACCGGCTCGCCCGCGGCATGCAGGAGACGGGCCTGCGGCAGGGCGAGCGGGTCGCGATCCTGGACACCGACTCGCCGGAGTACGTGGAGATCCTCCTCGCCCTGTTCAAGCTCGGCGCGGTGGCGGTGCCGCTGAACTACCGGCTGTCGCCCGCCGAGATCACGACCCTGCTGCGCACCGCCGAGGCGTCCTGGATCTTCGTCGGCGAACGGTACGCGCCCGACGTGCTGCGGTCCCGGCCGGAGCTGCCGCAGCTGGCGCACGTGATCGGCCGCGGCACGGCGGTCGAGGGGACCGTCCCGCTGGAGGAGATCCTGGCGCTCGGCGCCGCCGGCGACCCGACACCGGCCGCGGTCGAGGACGAGGACGTGGTCGCGCTCGCCTTCACCAGCGGCACGACCGGCCTGCCCAAGGGCGTGATGCAGTCGCACCGCATGTGGAAGACGATGGTCTCCAACGCGGTCCTGGAGTACCGCTTCCTGCGGGACGAGTTCCGCTACTCGGCCTCCCCGCTGTACCACGTCGCCGGGCTCGGCCTGGTGCTCAACGCGATCCAGAGAAGCTCGACGTCACTGATCATTCCGCAGTGGGACCCGGCGGAGCTGCTGAGGTGGTGCCGCAAGGGCCTCACCGACGTGTTCCTGGTACCGACCATGATCAGCGCGCTGCTGCGGGAGCCGGACGTGGCCCCGGCCGACTTCGCCGCGCTGCGGTCGGTCTTCTACGGTGCCGCGCCGATGTCGCCCGACCTGCTGGTGCGGGCGATGGCGGTGATGGACTGCGACTTCTACAACGGCTTCGGCGCAGGCACCGAGGCGGGCATGCAGAGCGTGCTCACCCCCGAGGACCATCTGCGCGCGCTGAACGGGCACCCGCACCTGCTGAATTCGGTGGGGCGCCCCGGCTACAACATCGACCTGCGGATCTGGGACACCGAGGACCGGGAGGTGCCGACCGGCGAGGTCGGCCAGATCGTCACCCGCAGCGACATGGTGATGAGCGGCTACCACGGCCGCCCGGAGAAGACCGCCGAGGTGGTGGTGAACGGCTGGTTCAAGGGCGGCGACCTCGGCTACCTCGACGAGGAGGGCTACCTGTACCTGGCGGGCCGCAAGGACGACATGATCATCCGTGGTGGTGAGAACGTCTACCCGATCGAGATCGAGACGGTCCTGTCCTCCTACCCCGGCGTGGTCGAGTGCGCCGTCGTCGGCGTCCCCGACCCGCACTGGGGCCAGACCGTGCGAGCCCACGTCGTCCTCACCGAGACGGCCGCGGCCGAGGCCACGCCCGAGGGCATCCAGGGCTTCTGCCGGGACCGCCTCGCGAAGTACAAGGTGCCCGACGAGATCCGAATCCACACCGGCACCCTGCCCAAGAACGCGAGCGGCAAGGTGCTCCACCGTCTGCTGCGGGAGCAAGCGTGAGCGACCAGACAGAAAACCCACCCACCGGCGACGCCGCGTTCCAGGACGCCGTCCGGGCGTTCCTCGACGCGCACGCCAAGCCGCTCCCCGAGGCGCAGGAGGGCTGGGGCGTCGGCTCCGACGAGCTGAGCTCCGGCGCCGAGCCGACCCGCGAGGAGGAACTGCGGATGGTGGAGGCCGCGACGGCCTTCCGCCGCGAGCTCTTCGACGCCGGCTTCGGCTGGCTCACCGGCCCGGCCGAGTACGGCGGCGGCGGCCGGGAGGCGCGCTTCCAGGAGCTGTTCGACGAGGTGGCCGCCGACTACGAGCTGCCCTCGGAGGCCTGCTTCGTCGTCGGCCACCACATCGTCGCGCCGACCCTGCTCGCCTGGGGCACCCCGGAGGTGAAGGAGAAATACCTCCGCGCGCTGTACCGGGCCGACCTGCTCGCCTGCCAGCTCTTCTCCGAGCCCGAGGCCGGCTCCGACCTGGCCGGGGTCCGCAGCCGAGGGGTCCGCGACGGCGACGGCTGGCGGGTGAGCGGGCAGAAGGTGTGGACCTCCGGCGCCCACTACAGCGACATCGGCGAGATGCTGGTCCGCACCGACCCCGAGGCTTCCAAGCACGGCGGTCTCACCATGCTGATGATCGACATGCACGACCCAGGCGTGGAGATCCGTCCGCTGCGCCAGATGACCGGCGGCGAGGCGTTCAACGAGGTGTTCGTGGACGACGTGTTCGTCCCCGACAGCCATGTGCTCGGTAAGCCGGGCGACGGCTGGAAGGTGGCGATGACCACGCTCGGCAACGAGCGGGCGTCCATGGGCTACCGGACCTCCCCGCCCGCCTCCGACCCGGTCGAGCGGCTGCTCGGCCTGATCCGGCACTTCGGCCTCGAAGGCGACACCGGCATCCGGGCGGAGTTCGCGCGGATCGCGATCCGGCGCGACATCATCCGGTGGACCGCCGCGCGTGCCGCCGCCCGCGCGGCAGGGGGCGAACCCGGCGCCGAGGCCTCGATCATCAAGCTGATGGACTCGGAGAACGTACGCGCCATCGGCGCGCTCGCCGGCCGCGTCCTCGGAGCCCGCATGACCGCCGACACCGGCGAGTGGGGCACCTACGTCTGGGCCGAGCTCATGCTGAGCGCACCGTCCCTGCGCCTCGCCGGAGGCACCGACGAGATCATGCGCAACATCATGGCCGAACGCATCCTCGGCCTCCCGCGCGAGCCGGCTCCCAACCGCTGACCACCCTCACGAGGAGAGACCACACCCATGGTTGACCGCACGCCAGTCATCGCCGGGATCGGCCTGAGCGACTACCCCAAGGCTCCGCATCTCGACGCGGTCGGGCACCACGTGCTCGCCGCGCAGCGGGCACTCGCCGACTGCGGCCTCGCCAAGAGCGAGATCGACGGGTTCATGTGCGCCCAAGGAGACTTCGCGCAGCCCGACAACGCCGGCACCATGGCCGAGATCCTGGGTATCAACCCGCGCTACTTCGACGGCACCGCCGTCGGCGGCTCCAGCTTCGAGCTGCACGTCCAGCACGCGGCCGCCGCGATCCGGGCCGGCCTGTGCGACAACGTGCTCATCGTCTACGGCTCCGACCTGTACACCAAGTCGGGCACCAACCCCGGCTTCGGCGCCAAGAAGCCCGGCGAGGCGGTTCCCGGCGTCCTGCAGTTCGAGTCGCCCTGGGGCAACTCGCTGATCGGCGCCTACGCGATGGCCGCGCAGCGGCACATGCACGAGTACGGCACCACCTCCGAGCAGCTGGCCGCGATCGCGGTGGCCTGCCGCACGCACGCCGCGCTCAACCCGAACGCGCAGTACCGCAAGCCGATGACGGTCGAGGACGTGGTCAACTCCCGCATGATCGCCGACCCGCTGCACCTGCTGGACTGCTGCGTGATCTCCGACGGCGGCGGCGCGGTGATCGTGACCACCGCCGAGCGGGCCCGCGACCTGCGCCAGCCGCCGGTGTACGTGCTGGGCGCCGCGTCGGCGCAGACGCACTGGAACATCAGCCAGATGCCCGACTACACCCGCACCGCCGCGGAGCGCAGCGGGAAGGAGGCCTTCGCCCAGGCGGGCCTCACCCCCGACGACGTCGACACGGTGCAGCTCTACGACAGCTTCACCATCACCGCGCTGCTCATGCTGGAGGACCTCGGGTTCTGCAAGAAGGGCGAGGGAGGACCGTTCGCGGCCTCCGGCGCGCTGCAGCTCGGCGGCGCCCTGCCGCTGAACACCGACGGCGGCGCGCTCAGCTCCTGCCACCCCGGCATGCGCGGCATCTTCCTGCTCATCGAGGCCACCAGGCAGCTGCGCGGTCAGGGTGGCGAGGCGCAGGTCGAGGGCGCCGAGGTCGCCCTGGCGTGCGGCTCGGGCGGCTGGCTGTCGGCGATGGGCACCGTGATCCTCGGAAAGGACAAGGCATGACGAACGTCACCACACCCGCTGACGCGCCCCCGATGGAGGGCCGTCCGGTACCGCTGCTCGACGCCTCCACCCGGCCGTACTGGGAGGCCACGCTGCGCGGCGAGCTGCTGGTGCAGGAGTGCCCGGAGTGTAACCACCGGCAGTTCTACCCCCGGCAGATCTGTGTCGAGTGCGGCGCCGTGCCCGGCTGGCTGACCACCGAGGGCAGGGGCGTCGTGCACACCTTCTCCGTGGTGCGGCAGAACGGGGCGTTCCCCTTCAGCCAGTGGACCCCGTACGCGGTCGCCGTGGTCGAACTCGACGAGGGGCCGCGGATCATGGGCAACGTGATCGGCTGCGAGGTGGACGAGGTCCGGATCGGGATGCGGGTCGAGGTCGACTTCGTCCCGCTGAACGATGAGGCGTCCCTGCCGTTCTGGCGTCCCGCGGGCTGACGCGGGCTCGCGCACCGTACCCGGCCGGGGCGTACCCCGGCCGGAGCAGGGCCGGTCGGCGCGGCCCCCGACAGGTGAGGACCTGGTCGGCGCGGACCGGCGGCACAGACTCGGCCGGCGCGGCCCCGACCGGCACGGACCTGGTCGGCGCGGACCCGACCGGTGAGAACCCGGCCGACGCAGACCCGGCCGGACAGACGGAGAAGCGCCCCGAGGTGGCGGGGCGCTTCTCCGTCGGTGTTTCCGATGCCTGGGATAAGAGGCCGTCGGTGTCTCGGATGCCTGAGGCCGGAGGCCCGGCGGTCAGACCGCCTGCGGCGAGGGTGCCCGCAGGTTCGTCCCCACGGGCAGGTCGCCCGCCTCCGCCGGTATCCGCAGCGACAGCCACTCGGCGATCAGCCGCAGGGTCGGGTCCGGGTCGTCGGTCTGCATGTGCTCGGCGCCGCCCTCCCCGGAGGCGAACACGCGCAGCGTCTTGTCCTCCGCCCCGGCCGCCTCGAAGGCGCGGCGCGCGTCGGCGACCGGGATCTCCCGGTCGTCCTCCCCGTGCACGATGAGCAGGGGCTGGGTCACCTGCGGCCACACGGTCGCGAGCGTCCACTCCTCCAGCCGTTCCAGGGCCCGCTCCACGCTCGGTGTGCCGAGCACCCAGGGCAGGAACCACGACGCCGGCTCGTACCCGGAGCGGTCGTCCCAGCGTCGTCTCCACACCGCGCCGCAGTCCCAGTTGCCGGCCCACGAGACGCAGGCCGAGACCCGCGGCTCGAACGCCGCCGCGCGGGCCGCGTAGTACCCGCCGAAGCTGATACCGAGCACGGCCACGCGCCGGGCGTCCACGTCACGCCGGGTCTCCAGGTAGTCGATGATCGCCGCGGTGGGCACCTCGTAGTCCGGGCGCGAGGGCACGCCGCGCAGCCGGACCATCTCCCCGGTGCCGGGGGTGTCGATGACCAGGCAGGTGACGCCCTGGCGGGCGAACGCGGTGCCCATCACGGCGTACATCAGCTCTTTGGTCAGGTCCAGACCGCCGTAGACGATCACCACCGGCCGCGGGTCACCGGCGTCCGGCGCGATCAGGTAGCCGGGCATCATGCCGTCGGGGGAGTCGATGTGGACGCGCTCAAGCGGCAGGGCCGCGCACTCCATCGCGTTCCCGAACGCCTGCAGGGCCGCGGCGTAGCTCTCCGACTTCGCGGGCCCCAGCGGGATCTCCCGCTGCCCGCTCGCGTGGTACACCGAGGCGCGCAGGTAGCGCGCCCCCGCCGTCGTCGGGTACCCGGCCTTCAGGTCCCGGGCGGCGAGTTCCTCCTGCCGGTGCGCCATCCCCGCCCAGGCGGCGGCCCAGGCATCCAACCTCGTCAGCGGCGGGTCCACCGCCGAGGGGGCCGCCGCCGGCAGGTCGCGGAGCGGGCCCAGCCAGCACTCCATGTCGCCGAGTGAACCGCCGGCCATCAGGGCCAGGTTCACCGTTGACGACCAGGCATGGTCGCCTGGGAAGAACTCGAACACGACGACTCCTCGCGAAACGGCGAGACGGGCGGCGGACGCGCACGCGTGCGAGCGTGCTTTCGTCCGCTGGCATCTGAGATTGGTAGTTGAGGTTCATATTGATAGCGCCACCGCATTACGGGTGGCGTTACCCGGTGCGCCCGCCGTCACCGGACGGCGGGCGCACCGCGCCGCCGCCCCGGGTCGAGGGCGGCGGCGGTCGTACGCGGGCGCCGGGTCAGATCGTGGCCCACTGCGCCAGCGGACGCTCCTCCGGACCGGCCATGCCGCCGATCTCCGGGTAGACCTTGGTGGCCATCAGCTCCATCTCGCGGATCACGTCGTCGGCGGGCTGCTGCGCCCAGTGCCAGATCAGCACCGAGTACTCGTAGGGGACCCGCTCCCACTCCGCGGAGAACTGGGCCCGCGCCTGGTCGACGGTGCCGCCCAGGAACAGCCCTGAATCCTTGACGGCCTGCAGCACGTCGTCGCCCATCGCCATCTTCTTCTTGAAGAACTTCGCGTAGAAGTGCTCGTAGATCTCGGCGTCGTAGTCCATCAGAGCCTTGTCGAACGCCGCCTGGGAGTCGGTGATGTGCGGCCAGCGCACCGGGGCCTGGTTGGCGCCCAGCGGCAGCGGGTGCCCGACCGCGGCCGCCTCCTCGGCGTACACGCGGGCGAACTCCTCGGTGCGGGAAGCGGGCGAGAAGCTGGTCAGCACGAAGCCGTTGCGCGCGCAGTAGCGGACCGACTCCTCCGAGCTGGAGGACGCCACGAACACCGGCGGGTGCGGCCGCTGGTACGGCGGCGGCGTGACCGAGATCTTCCGGATGGCGCCGTTCTCGTCGACCTCGTCCGTCGCGCCCATCCGCGACGCGGTGTCGGTGGCCGGGTAGGTGGTGATGCCGGTGTCGTAGGGGAAGGGGACCTGGACCTTGGAGCCGTTGAAGTCGAAGGAGTCCTGGGTCCAGGCCTTGAGCATCAGCTCGACCTGCTCCTCGAAGATCCCCCGGTTGGCCTTGTCGGCCGCGCCGCCGTCCGACAGCGTGGCCTGGGTGCCGAGATGCTGGCCGAGCACGTCGGTCCAGCGCGACTGGTAGCCGCGGCTCACCCCGGCCCAGAAGCGGCCTTCGAGCATGTGGTCGAGCACGGCGCACTCCTCGGCCACCCGGATGGCGTCCTGGGTGCCCAGCACGTAGCCGTTGGTGCCGATGTTGATCCGGCTGGTGTGCGCGCCCAGCCAGGCGTTGATCACCCCGGGGGACGGGGAGACCTCGTAGCCCTCGGAGTGGAAATGATGCTCGATGCCGGCGATGCCCCAGTACCCCAGGTCCTCTGCGGCCTTGGCGATCCTTGCCCAGTCTCGCATGATCTTCTGGAACTCATCCCGATCGCGCCCGAGCGGTCGCCGGGCCGCGCGACCGGCGGCGCCGCCTTCGACCGGGATGACCGGGTACAGCTGAACGATCGCCTTGACGCCCACTGTCTTACTCCTCAGCAGTCACAGACCGAATTCACTGCCCATATCAAAAGGGGCGGCCAGTTACCGGGCCGTTCCCCGTGATCCGTAACGACGGAGTAACGGCTCCCGCAATAAACCGCACTTCACAACGGAACGACCATTCGGTCGCGATCGACGGAGGGTTCCCATGAGGATTTGCCGCTTCACACCGCATGGCTGGCCGGACGCCGAGGTACGCGCGGGAGCCGCGGTCGGAGCACTCGACGCACCGATCGTCGTCGACCTCGCCGCGCTCCTCGCCTCGGAGATCCTCGCCGATGGCGGAGAAGCCGGCCGTGCCTCCGAGCTCGCCCGCGCGACCTTTCCCGGAAGCACCGTCGCCCTGCTGGGGTCGGGCGGGCGCGCCGAGGCCGAGGCGCGGCGGCTGCTCGACGCGCTGGGCGACGCCGAGGCCGCGCTGGGACGGTCGGGCCCGCTCGGCGCGCACGCCTACCGGCGCGACGCGGTCCGCCTGCTCGCCCCCGTCGACCGGCCGCCGACCGTGCGCGACTTCTTCGCCTTCGAGGACCACATGGTCAACGCCCTGCGCAACCTCGGCCGCGAGGTCCCGCAGGAGTGGTACGAGGCCCCGTCGCACTACGTGACGCGCAGCGCCTCGGTGTTCGGCCCCGACGAGCCCGGCCAGTGGCCCGCCTACACCGAGAAGCTCGACTACGAGCTGGAGTTCGCGATCGTGATCGGCCGCCGCGGCCGGGACATCCCGCCGGAGCGGGCCTGGGAGCACATCGCCGGGCTCACCATCTTCAACGACCTGTCCTGCCGCGACGTACAGGGCCGCGAGATGGGCACCCGGGTCGGACCGGCCAAGACCAAGGGCTTCGACCGAGGCTGTGCCACCGGGCCGTACCTCGTCACCGCCGACGAGATCCCCCGGCCTTTCGGCGCGGGGATGCGGGCCTTCGTCAACGGCGAGCTGTGGTCGGAGGGGTCCGCCGCGACGATCCACTGGTCGATCGAGCAGATCGTCGCGCACGCGTCGGCGGGGGAGACCCTGCTGCCGGGCGACCTGCTCGGCTCCGGCACGGTCGGCACCGGCGCGGGAATCGAGATCGACCGCTGGATCAGGCCGGACGACGTGGTCCGGCTGGAGATCGACGGGCTCGGCGCGTTGGAGACCCGCGTGGTGCGGGCCACCGCGGGCGAGGACTGATGCGGCCCCCGGTCCTGCGCGAGCGGGACGTGCGGATCCCGCTGCCCGACGGGGTGATGCTGCGCGCCGACGTCTACCGCGACCCGGCTTTCGGCCCGCGGCCGGTGCTGCTCCAGTACACCGCCTACGACAAGTCGAACTGGGCCTCGGTCTACGGTGTGATCAACCCCGAGCGCGCGGTGGACGAGGGGTTCGCCGTCGTGGTGGTGGACGCGCGCGGCCGGTTCCGCTCCGGCGGCGACGAGCCGTTCCGCCCGTTCGAGGACTCGGGCGCGGACGCCGCCGCCTGCGTGGAGTGGGCCGCCGCGCAGCCGTGGTCCAACGGCAGGGTCGGCATGTACGGGGCGTCGAACAACGGCGTCCCGCAGTGGCAGGCGCTCCGGCGCCGGCCGCCCGGGCTGCGTACGATCGTGCCGCACTTCACCGCGTCCGAGTTCGACGGCGGCTGGGTCTGGCGCGGCGGCGCGTTCCAGCTCGGCTTCAACCTCTGGTGGAGCCTCGCCAACCTCGCCCCCGACCAGCTCCGCCGCGCCGTCGTCCGTGACGGCGCGGACGCCCACCGGACGGCCTCCGGCGCCCTGGCGCGCGCCCTGCGCGACCCGGACGCCGCCTTCCGTGCTCTCCCGCTCTCCGACGTGCCCGCCCTGGACGGCGTCGCCCCGCACTACGGGGAGTGGCTCGCCCACCCCCCTGGCGACCCGTACTGGGACCGGCTCAGCGCCCGCGAGGCGCTGGCGGAGACCGACCTCCCCGTGCTGCACGTGGCCGGTTGGTACAACGTGCACCTGGACGGCAACCTCGCCGCCTACCAGGCGATCAAGGACGCGGGCGGCCCGGCCGCCGAGGCGCAGCGCCTCGTCATCGGCCCGTGGACCCAGTGGGCGCCCGCGCTGTTCGGCGACTCCTGCGGCCCTGAGCGGCGCTTCCCCGTCGGGATGGACCTGGAGGGGATCCAGCTCGCCTGGTTCGGGCGGCACCTCGCCGACGGCCCAGGCCCCGACCTGCCGCCGGTGCGCGTGTTCGTGATGGGCGCCGACGAGTGGCGCGACGAGCAGGAGTGGCCGCTCGCCCGCGCCCGCCCCACCCAGTGGTACCTGCGCGGCGGCGGAACGGCCAACTCCCGGCACGGGGACGGCCGGCTGAGCACCGAGCCGCCGCGCGGCGACGAGCCGTACGACGCCTTCCTGTACGACCCGCGCCACCCGGTGCCCACCCGAGGCGGCGCCGTCTACCTGCCCAACCCGGCCGCCAACTCCGGCCCGATGGACCAGAGCGCGGTCGAGGACCGCGACGACGTCCTGGTATACAGCGGAGACCCGCTGAGCGAACCGGTCGAGGTGATCGGCCCGGTGCACGCCGTGCTGTACCTGCGCACCACCGCCCCGGCCACCGACGTGACCGCCAAACTGGTGGACGTCCACCCCGACGGCCGGGCGTACCTGCTCTGCGACGGCATCCGGCGGATCACCGCGGCGGAGGTCACGGCTGCGGGGGACGGGCCGATCCGGGTCGAGGTGGACCTGATCGCCACCGGGAACGTCTTCCTGCCGGGACACCGGATCCGGCTGGAGGTCTCCAGCAGCTCGTTTCCCAAGTACGACAGGCATCCCAACACCGCCGACGGCACGGCGGCCTCGCACCGGGACCTGCGGGTCGCGATGCAGACGATCCTGCACGACGCCGAGCACCCTTCGGCGATCGTTCTGCCCGTCACCCCCACCCGGTAACGGCGGGGATAACGGCCCCGGGGTGAGGTCGGGGCACCGCAGCATCCCGAATTCCGGCAAGGAGATTCGATGCCCCCCATGCGCGCCCCCCTCACCCTCCTCCGTTCCGCGGCCGCCCTGTGCCTGCTTCTGACGGTCGCGGCGTGCGGCTCCGGAGAAGAACCCGCCGCCCCCGCACCTCAGGGCGGCTCGGCCGCACCCGAGGCGACTCTTGAAACGCAGAAGGTGACCTTCAGCGGGGTCACCCCCAACGCAGGCAACTGGGCCATCCAGGTCGGCGTCGAGTTCGGCGTCTTCCGCCAGTACGGTCTCGACGTCTCGATGATCTATTCGCAGTCCAGCCCGAACGCGCTCGCCGCCATGATCGGCGGTTCGGTGCAGTTCACCTCCACCGTGTACGACGCCGCGATCCTCGCCCACCAGAAGGACCCCCGGGTCATCGCGGTCGCCGAGGGCTACCGGTCCTACCCCGAGTATCTGGTCGTGCCGCCGGAGGTGACCTCCTTCGCCGACCTCAAGGGCGCCACCTGTGGCGCGCAGAACCCCGAGGGCATCGGCGACGCGCTGTACCTGTCCAAGATGATGGAGCACGGCGGACAGCTGAAACTCGGTCAGGACTACAAGCTCACCAACGTCAACCTCAACGCCGGGCCGGCGCTCGCCGCGCTGAAGTCCGGGCAGATCAAGTGCATCGCGGTGCTCCCGCCCACCTCCACCCTGCTGGAGAAGCAGGGCTACAAGATTCTCTACGACCTGCAGCAGGTGCCCGAGTACAAGGACCTGTCCTTCTTCGGGATCAACGCGATGCGGACCTGGGTGAGCGAGAACCCCAACGCCGCCCGCGCCTTCCTCAAGGGCTACCTGGCCTCGATCGCCTACCTGTACGACCCGGCCAACAAGGAGAAGGCGATCGACCTGCTGGCGAAGAACGCGCAGGTCGAGCGGAGCGTCGCCGAGGCCTCCTACACCTGGGTGACCGCCGGCGCCTACCCGCGCGACGGCGCGATCGCCGCCACCGTGGTCCCGCGTACGGTCGCGTTGATGAAGTCCGGCGGCTCACTGGAGGCCTCCGCGCCCGACGACGTGGCCGGCCTGGTCGACAACTCCCACGTCAAGGCCGCGTACGAGGAACTGCCGGACTCGGTGAAGAACGGACCGGGACCCAAGGGAGTGCTCCCGGAAGGCCAGCAGCCCGCATGAGCCGACCGGTCTCCGGCGAGTCCGGCACCGGCCCGACCGCCGCCCGGGAAGCGGGGCGGCGGCCGGGCGGGGGACGGTGGCCGGCACGATGGCGAGCCCGGCGCGCGGGGAAGGGCGCGGGACCGCGCGGGCGCCGCGCCACGCTCAGCTTCCTCGGCTTCCTCCTGGTGTGGCACGTCGCCGCCGAGTACGTAGTGGACAACCCGCTCTTCCTGGCCGGCCCGATCAGCACCGCCGCCGCGATCGTGACGATGTGGCAGAACGGGACGCTCCAGCAGGACATGCTGGTCAGCACGGGTGAGTTCACCAAGGGATTCGCGGCCGGCCTGGTGGGCGGCGTCCTGCTCGGCCTGCTGCTGGGGACGAGCCGCCGGGCCAAGGACTACATCGACCCGCTGATCAACGGGCTCTACGCCACCCCGATCGTCGCGCTCGCGCCGCTGTTCATCCTGTGGTTCGGCATCGGCGAGACCAAGACCGTACTGCTGGTGTTCATGCTGGTGGTGCTGCCGATCGCGATCAACACCGACGCGGGTATCCGGGTGACCGACCCGCAACTCCTGGAGGCGGCCCGGTCCTTCGGCGCGAGCCGCTTCCAGCTGTTCACCAAGGTCCGGTTCCCGACCGCGATCTCGTTCCTGATCGCGGGCATCCGGATGGGCATCGGACGAGGGCTGATCGGTGTCGTGGTCGGCGAGCTCTTCGGCTCGCAGAGCGGTCTCGGCTACCGGATCCTCGTCTCCTCGCAGTACTTCCAGACCGACGCCCTGCTCGCCGGGGTGCTCATCTTCGCCGTCACGGGTGTGCTGCTCGTAAAGCTCTTCGAATGGCTCGAACATCGTGCCGCGCCGTGGAAGAAGGACCGTCCGTGATCCCGCCCGTGCCGAACGCCTACCAGAAAGGGGCGGCCATGCCGACCGACGAACCCCGGGGGCTCATTCCGATGCTCCCCGTGGAGGAGGCCGCGCGGATCGCGGTCGAGGTGGGGATGCGCGAGGAGATGTCGCGGATCCACTTCTACCGCCTGCTGATGAACTCCCCGCAGTCCGCCCGGGTGGAGAACGAGATCAACGACCGGATCCTGTGGGAAGGGCGGCTCACCGTCCGTCCGGAGGCCACCCGGCTGCGCGAACTCGCGATCATGCGGGTGGCCTGGGTCACCGGCTCCGAGTACCTGTGGGCACACCACTACTCCCCGACGGTCGACGTCGACCTGCCGGGCAAGCGCCCCTCCGACGTGCTCGGCGTCCGCGAGGGCGCGGACCATCCGGGGTTCGGGTCCGCCGAGCGCGCCGTGATGCGCGCGGTGGACGAGATGGTGCGCGACGACCGGATCTCCCCGGAGACCCTGGGCGACCTGAGGTCGGAGCTGGCGAACGACGGCGAGGTCGTCGAGATCTGCTACGTGATCGCGATCTGGCGCGCCCTCACCACCCTGATGGCCACCTTCGAGGTGCCGCTGGAGCCGGGCTACCGGCCCTGGGCGCCCGACGGCCGCCGCCCTGAGAGCCGCGAGGCGGGGGTGCCGGGCCGGTGAGCAGGTTCGAGGAGTACCGCGACCGGTTCGCCGACGTCGCGATGGAACGGCACGACGGCATCCTGCAGGTCTCGCTGCACACCGACGGCGGATCGCTGAAGTGGAGCGAGCGGGCGCACCGCGAACTGCCGGAGGCGTTCCGGCAGATCGCCACCGACCCGGACAACCGGGTGGTCATCCTGACCGGCACCGGCCCCGACTTCCTGACCGAGATGGCCTTCGAGCGGCGCAACACCACCCCGCTGGGCTGGGACCGGATCGCCCACGAGGGGCGGCACATGCTCTTCGACCTGCTCGACATCGAGGTCCCGGTGATCGCCGCGGTGAACGGCCCCGCCACCGAGCACGCCGAACTCGCGCTGCTCTCCGACATCGTGCTCGCCTCCGAGACGGCCGCCTTCGCCGACCACCAGCACGTGGTCGCCGGGGTGGTGCCGGGCGACGGCGTGCACATCGTCTGGCCCTGGCTGCTCGGGATGAACAGGGCGAGGCACTTTCTGCTCACCGGCCGGACCATCGACGCCCACGAGGCGCTGGAACTCGGCCTGGTCGCCGAGGTGCTGCCGCAGGAGCGGCTGCTGGAGCGCGCCTGGGAACTCGCCCGGCAGCTCGCCGGCAACACCACCCTCACCCTGCGCTACACCCGCGCCTGCCTGACCATGCTGATCCGGCGCGAGCTGCGGTTCGGCCTCGCACACGGGCTCGCCCTGGAGTCGCTCGCCGCGGTCGACGCCCGTTCCTTCCCGTCCTCGCCCCCGCCGGCCTCAGGGCAGCCGTGACCGAGAGGAAGACCTGATGTTCGGGTATCCGCGCCGTCGCCCCGCCGACGACCCCCCGCCCCCCTCGCGGTCCGGGGCCCCGCTGCTGGAGATCGACGGGCTGTCGGTCGGCTACGAGCGGGCCGGCGCGTACACGCCGGTCCTCGAGAACGTCGGCCTCACCGTGCAGGACGGCGAGTTCGTCTGCGTGGTCGGCGCCAGCGGCTGCGGCAAGACCACGCTGCTCAAGACCATCGACGGCCTGATCGCCCCGGCGGCAGGCGAGGTCCGGGTGTCGGGCCGCCCACCCGACCCCCGCCGAGGGGACATGGCCGTGGTGTTCCAGCAGGACTCGCTCTACCCCTGGCGGACCGTGCTGGCCAATGTCAGGTTCGGCCTCGACCTGCGGGGGTCCCGCTCGGCCGCCACGGACGCGCGCAGTCGCGAGTGCATCGAGCTGGTCGGCCTGCGCGGCTTCGAGGACCACTACCCGCACGAGCTGTCCGGGGGGATGCGCCAGCGGGTCAACCTGGCGCGTGCCCTGGCGGTCGATCCGACCGTGCTGCTGATGGACGAGCCGTTCGCCGCGCTGGACGCGCAGACCCGCGAGGTGATGCAGACCGAGCTGCTGGACATCTGGACCCGGCACCGCAAGACCGTGGTGTTCATCACCCACCAGCTCGACGAGGCCGTACTGCTCGCCGACCGGGTGATCGTGATGGCCGCACACCCCGGGCGGGTCAGGGAGGAGATCCTGATCGACATCCCTCGCCCACGTGACCTGCACACCAAGCGCGGCGAGAAGTTCACCCGGTACGTGGACCACATCTGGAAGCTCATCGAGAACGAGGTTCGCAGTTCCCTCATCCCCGGCACCACCGCCTCCGGCCGAGATGGGACCTGACCTCTCCCACCGTCCGCCCGCGCCGGCCTGTCGGGACAGGGCGGGCGCGGCGGGTGGCGATCTCCCGGTCCGTGTCCGTACGACCGGCGGCGGAGATCCCCTGGTCCGTGCCCGCTCAGCCGGAGGCCAGGTCCTCTTGGCCGGGGATCGGAACCTCTCGGTCCGTGCCTGCTCAGCCGAGCCCTTCGCCGGACCCCTCGGTGAACAGGACGCCGATCGGAGCGGGCTCGTACCGGGTCTCGTCCCCCGCGAACAGCCCGTCGCGGAACCGCGCGGCGGACTCCGCCGACCAGTCGGCCGGTTGCAGGGCCGTGCGCACCGGCGACCAGGTTCGCATCCGCCGCACCGTGTTCCCGGCGACGACGAAGACCTGTCCCGTCACGTCCTCGCCCTCGGGACCGGCCAGCCAGGCCACCACGGTCGCGACCTGTTCGGCGGGCAGTGCCCCGTCGGGCAGGCCGCCGAACGCCGCCTCGCTCATCGGGGTCCGCGCCCGAGGCGCGATCGCGTTGACGCACACCCCGTACCGGCCCAGCTCGGCCGCCATGGTCAGGGTGAGCGAGGCCAGCCCGGCCTTGGCCGCCGCGTAGTTGCCCTGCCCCGCGTTGCCGTACAGGCCCGACTCGCTGCTCGTGTTCACGATCCGGCGCCCGCTCCCCGGTCGCGCCCGCCAGTATCGGGCGAGCGCCCGGCACAGCCGGAAGGGCGCGGTCAGGTTGACCGCGAGCACCGCCTCCCAGTCGTCGTCGTCCAGATTGAAGACCATCCGGTCCCTGACGATCCCGGCGTTGTTCACCAGCACCGACACCGGCACCCCGAACCCCTCCGCCGCCTCCAGCACGTCCTCGGCCGCGCCCTTCTCCGCGAGGTCTCCCTGCCAGGCCACGGCGGTGCCGCCCGCGTTCCGGATCTCCTCGGCCAGCGGTCCGCTGTCCGCGAGGTCCGCGCACAGCACCGCCGCCCCGCGCCGCGCCAGCAGCCGAGCCTCGGCCGCCCCGATGCCCCGCGCGGCTCCGGTGACGATGCAGGCCCGCCCGCTCAGGTCGAGCCCGCCGCGGGTGCCGGATGAAGCCGTCATACCACTCTCCATGCATTGGAAATCGAACTCCGCCGAGACCCCGCGGAAAGCTCCGCCAGGACGAACGGAAGAACCTTCCTTATTGTAAATAAAGCCGAGTTCCCACATCAATGCATATCGGACATTATCTGTCGGTCGGCGAAATATGTCTGCCGTCCCATTGTCATATTCTTTTTTGAATTCAGGTGTGCGGGAAGTGGGTGCGATTCGCCGTGAAGGCTTTTCCCCTGTCGCGCTGTGCGGCGACATCGCTCGTCCTCCCAGGGGAGGGCGGGCGATGTCGGGGACGGGGTCGCGAAGGGCCTGCCGCCGGGTGTGCCGAGGACCGTTTCCGGCAGGCGCCCCATGAGCCGTTTCCGGCTACAGCCGACGCAGCACCCGCATGGCGTCCTTCTCGATGCGCGAAAGATCGTGGGGGGTGGCGCCGGCCTGCTGGAGACGGTCCGCGCCGCCGCTCTCTCCGGCCTTCGTGATCAAGGTGGCCACGTCCGTCCACAGGACGGCGGCCTCGGTCCCCGAATGCGTTTCCGCGTCGGCCTCCAATTCGTCTGTGGCCCCGGTGTCGCCGTCACCTTCTGGTGCACTACAGCATCCTCTGGCGCAAACCGCAGGACTGGGCAGGCTCAGCCGATGGCCTTGGAAATGATGGGGTCTCGGCAGAGACATGACCTCTGGCCTGGCCCTTCGCGCCTGGAGTGAGCGACGGGGATCGACCCCGCGCCTGTCGGCTTGGGAAGTGTGTCAACCGCATGGTGCTCGTGCGCGCGTTTTTAGGAGTACACTTTTAAGTACTGTACTCCTAAAAAGAGAAGGTCAAGATGTCGCTGCCGCGGCCGTCGGACATGTTCGACCGCGAGTGGGAGTGGGAGCAGCTCTCGCGGTTCGTCGCCAACGACTCCCAGGGGGCCACACTCGGGGTGGTCTCCGGACGACGCCGGCAGGGCAAGACGTTCCTGCTGGAAGCCGTCTGTGAGGCGACCGGTGGTTTCTACTACGCCGCCACCGAGGCCGTGCCCAGGGCGGAGGCGCTGCGCCAGCTCGGGGAGGCCGTCTCCGCGTTCGCCGGGACACCGGGACGGGTCAGGTTCGAAAACTGGGAGGAGGGAATCGACGGCCTGCTCTCCTTGGGGGATGAACGGACCGTTCCCGTCGTTCTCGACGAGTTCCCCTACCTGGTGCGTGATGCCAAGGACCTGCCTTCGGTCATCCAGAAGGCTCTGTCGCCGCGCCGCAAGCAGCGGGGGGCGTCACGGTCGCGTCTGCTGCTGTGCGGGTCGTCGATCTCCTTCATGGGCGGCCTGCTCTCCGGGCAGGCGCCACTGCGCGGGCGGGCCGGGTTGGAACTGGTGGTGCCCACCTTCAACTTTCGGCTGGCCGCCGAGTTCTGGGGGCTGACGGCCGAGCCTCGACTGGCGGCCCTGGTCTACTTCGTCGTCGGCGGCACCCCCGCCTACCGCACCGAATATCTGGCCGGGATCGCCCCGGCGGGTCTGGCCGACTTCGACCGCTGGGTCGTGGAGTACGTTCTCAACCCGGCCAGCCCTCTTTTCCGCGAGGTGCGTTTCCTGCTGGCCGAGGACCCGGCGCTGCGCGACACCGGCCTTTATCACACGGTTCTGGCCGCGGTCGCCGAGGGCAATGCGACCCGCAGTGGTATCGCGAGCAGAATCGAGCGCAAAGCCGTCGACATTTCTCATCACCTGACCGTTCTGGAGGACGCCGGCCTCCTCGTGGCCGACCCGGACGCCTTCCGCCGGAACCGCTCCGAGTATCGGATCACCGAGCCGCTCGTCCGCTTCTATCACGCGATCATGCGCCCCTACTGGGCGCAGCTGGAAAGGGCGCGGGAGGGGCGTACCGAGCGGATCTGGCGTGCCGCTCAGCCTCGCTTTCGCAGTAACGTCGCGGGGCCGGTGTACGAGCGAATGTGTCGGGTGTGGTGTGAAGGCTTCGCGTCCGAGGAGACGCTGGGTGATATGGCGGGAAGTGTCCAGTCGGGGGTTGTTCACGATGTCACCAGCCGTACAGGCCATGAGGTGGACGTCGCTGTCCACAGCCCTGACGGCGCACTACTGGCCATTGGGGAGGCCAAGTGGGGGGACGTTGTGGGGCTCGGGCACCTGGAGAGGCTTGAGCGGGTGGCGGCGCTCCTCGCGGCCAAGGGCGAGGCGCCGGGGCGGCTGCTGCTGTTCAGCGGGATGGGGTTCATGCCGGCGTTGCAGGACGCGGCGGCGCGCAGCGGTGGACGGGTGCAGTTGGTGGGGCTGGAGCGGTTGTACACAGGTTCGTGATCGCGATCGGACCGGTCCGAGCTTTTTCAGTAGTCCGGACACTGCGGCATGCATCCCTACGAGCAGGCCGATGAGCTCCGTAGACCCTCAACGTGCCGGGGCCCTGCCAGGTATGCCGAGGACCGTTTCCCGCAGGTGCGCCGTGAGCCGTTTTCGGCTACAGCCGACGCAGGACCCGCATGGCGTCCTTCTCGATGCGCGAAAGATCGTGGAGGATGGCGCCGGCCTGCCTGAGGTATTCCGCGTCGCCGCTCTCTCCGGCCTTCGTGATCAAGGTGGCCGCGTCCGTCCACAGGACGGCGGCCTCGGCGTACAGCCGGTGACCGGTGCGGAGGTCGTCGTTGTCGATCAGCCGGGTGCATTCGTCGAGGAAGTCGCGATAAAGGGCACGAAACAGGGCGCCGCCGGTGCCGCCCTTCTCCATGAGAAGGGCGGCCTGCGGCAGATCCTGCTTCGGCTCCCCGGCCCGTAGCAGCCATCCGGGCACCTTTTTGCCGGCCTTCTCGATACCGCGATGCCCCACGTTCGAGATGGGGGCGGAGAGAAAGGCGTCGGCGCAGTCCCTGACGGCGGGGATGATCTGCTCCTGCCAGGAGAGCGGGCGAGCCGGCGCGGTGACGGTGAAGGATCGGTTCCTGGCGGTCATCGGGCCGCGTTCGGCACGCGCCCTGGCGAGGCCGGCCCGGTTGTTGCGCACCGCTCCTCCCTGCTGGTCGGTGTCCACGAGATAGACGTCGTGCTCGTCGTAGCCGTACATCGCGACGACATGACCGCCGAAGTGCACCTTGGACCGGAAATAGTCCAGGTGGTAGCAGTCGAGCTGGAGGCCGACCGGACGACCGGCGTCGATGGGGGCGGCCACGTTCTCCCACGCCTTGCGCGCCGAGGTGGTCTCCTCGACCGTCAATGCCAGCCCCAGCCTGGCGGCCAGGTTCCTGGTGAGTTCGAAAGGCTTGACACGGCCTCCGAGAAAGGGGAACGCCATGGCCTTGCTGTCCCAGTAGATGAAGGACAGGCCGGAGCCCAGCCCGAACAGCATCGGCTCGGAGAGATCGAGCCCCTCATGCCGCAACAGCACTCCCAGCGCCGTCGTCTCGCAGTGCTGCGTGCCGCGGGCCTCGACGTCCTTCACGACGGTCATGTTCCGCCCTTCTCGTGTCGGTGCGGCGAACGGTCATACCGCTCCCATTCTCGACATCTTCTTGATCGATCGATGGGGGCGCAGAGACTAGCACGCGGCCTCCCGGGGTGGGCGGTGGGGAAGGGGCGCCCGTTCGGGGTTGCATCCTGTACCGAGGTACAGGCTTACCGTCGGATCGGTAGGGATCGCTCCCGATACTTGGAGGGCTCATGGAATGGGCACCGGCCGAATGCACGCTTCCGACCGAGAAACGGCCGCTGAGGGTGGCGGAGTTCGACGAACTGTTCGCCTCCGCACTACGCGGAGTGGAACGGGTGGGGCCGACACACCTACGGCTCACGCTCGATGCCGGAGCACGGGTGGAGGAGACCGCGCGTGACCTGACGGCCCGGGAGACGGGCTGCTGCGCCTTCTTCACCTTCACCCTCACCCCCGGCCGTGAGGGACTGGCCATGGACGTCGAGGTCCCCGAGGTTCACACGAGGGTGCTCGACGGCCTGGCGGTCCGGGCGACCGAGATGTCTCCCCGGACGGTCACGTCATGAACGGGGAATGGCTACGCACCGGAGAGGTCGCGGAAGCGGCCGGGGTCAACACCCAGACGCTGCGCTACTACCACCGGCGGGGCCTGCTGCGAGAGCCACGACGCAGCAACGGAGGGCACCGGCTCTATCCGCCGGAGACCGTGACCGTCCTGCGCGTGATCAAGGTGGCGCAACGGCTGGGCTTCACCCTGGAGGAGGTGGCCGACCTGGTCGAGGCGACCGCCCACCGTCACGGCAGGCCGGACGGCGGCCTGCGGGCACGGGCGACGGCCAAGCTCGCCGAGGTGGAACAGAAGATCGCAGACCTTGGGACGATCCGCGAGACGCTGATCCAGGCGATGGACGCCGGATGCGACAACCTGGTGGCGTGCGCGGAAAGTGCGTGCTGCCCACTGCCGTTCCCCGGCCTGGCGGACGAGGGCCGGAATGCCGACCTCTTGGCGGGCGGGAGCCGACATGCCGACCTCTTGAAGGACGGGAGCCGACATGCCGACCTCGACTGATCCCGACCGTCGTAAGCGCTTGTTCCCGGCCGGCCTGACGGGCTTGGCCGCGGTGGCCTGTGCCGCGTGTTGCGCGCTTCCCGTGCTGCTCGCCGCCGGGGTGATCGGGGGCACCGGGGCCGTCGCGCTCACCGGCGTCATGCCGACGGTGGCCCTGATCCTGGCGGGCGTGGCCGCGTCGGCCTGGGGGCTGGTGTGGTTCCTGCGCGGGAGAAAGCAGACCGGCGGATGCGCGGGCGAAACCGGCTGCGGCTGCCGGGGCGAAGGGAGGCGCCAACACGCCGAAGGCGATCCTCTACATTCGCAGTCGTGACTGTCGCACGTTCTCTTCTCCTGTTCGTGGTGGCCGCGCTCGCCGAGATCGGCGGGGCCTGGCTGGTCTGGCAGGGCGTGAGAGAACAACGTGGGCTGTTGTGGATCGGCGCCGGATTCATCGCCCTGGGCCTGTACGGGCTCGTGGCCACCTTCCAGCCGGATGCCAACTTCGGCCGCATCCTCGCCGCCTACGGCGGCGTGTTCGTCGCGGGCTCGCTGGGATGGGGCATGGTGGTGGACAGGTTCCAGCCCGATCGCTGGGACGTCATCGGGGCCGCCATATGCATACTCGGTGTGCTGGTCATCATGTACGCCCCGCGCGGTTAGCCGGAGTCGACCCCGGAGCACCCCGAGCCGGTCGAGGACCTCGATGACAGGCCGGTCCTGCCGGACTTCGAGGACGAGCCGATACGTACGCCACGAATTCGGCATGAGCCATCGACCGTGTGGGACAGTCGAGACACTGTTGTCCACCCGGTTTCGAAGTGGGAGCTATGGCGGCGGAGTTTCAGGTCGGCGACCACATCCTGGTGCAGGACGGCAGGACCCTCGAAATCTTTCACCGGGGCCTGTCCGAGAGCAGCCGCTACCACGTGGCGTTTCTCGGGGTGGACGTCCAACCACACGGCGACGGGTTCAAGGTTCGGCTCGGCGCCAGGCGAGGCGAGGGCCAGGTGGTGGGCGGGGTGAGGCTGAAGATGGATCAGGCGGAGTTCGCGCGCTTCCGCGATTTCATCGCCCTGGCCATCGCGGCCCGCGACCAGACGAGCCCTCCGAACGAGCCCACCTCACCCTGAACCACCTCGCCCCGAACCACGGAGGCTTCGACTCGCCCCGGGTTCGGAAGGGCCGCCCGCTCATGGTGCCGGAGGTGGTTCCGTCCTGCCCTGGCTTTCGGATGAGAGCGGGTGGCGGGAATCGAACCCGTGCGCCATCCACGCCGCAGGTTACGACGAGGAGTGGACGAGGGGTGTGCAGGGATCGTTGAACAGGCGGGTCCGCAGGTGCTCAGCCGTCGAGCGCCTGAGCCAGGGCGACGCCGGCGGATTCCGCCTGCTCGACGATCTCCGGCTCTAGACGCCCCAGGCCGGAACGGTGGCGATGGTCGTCCGCGTGTAGTCGTTCATGCCGCTCACGATGATGGCAGGAGGCTGGGCGGCCACGTCACCGAGCCCTTGGCAGTGGCCCCAGAGATCGATGACGAAGGCGTCCTTGTTCCACTCGGAAAGTTTGCCGTTGATGGTTCCGCTCGTGCGGCCGGCCACGAGGACGTAGTGGTTGTCGAAACCGCCCGTGCCTCCCTTCATCTCGACGACCTCAATGGGGACGGTGAAGCGCGGCGCGGTGGTCTTGAGCGCGTAGACGCACAGATGGGCGAACAGGATGCAGGTCAGGGGCCGGGTGGAGTCCTTTTTGAGGGCAGTCGCGACTATTTCGCCGCCGGCAATCCAGTAGTCGGAGGTGGTCTTCCACTCCTTGATCTTGCTCGGGAGCAGGCTGGCACCGTCCGAAGGCCTGACGAGCGCGATTTTCTTTTCGATTTCGCCGGCAGCCCTGAGTTTTTCCTGGTCGGCCGTCTCGTCGATGGGATTGGCGACCTTTGAGTCCGCGTAGACGCTCAACACTTTACGCGCGATCTCGGCATCACTCATTTGCATACCCCTCCGTCGTGCGCGGCGCTTTTCTCGGCCCCCGAATGCGTTTCCGCGTCGACCCCCAATTCTGTTGCCGCGTGCCGCTACGGCGAGTATCCGAACGGACACAATTAGGTGGCGTGCGTGCCCTGCATGAGTCATCGTGGTTCCCCGGCTGTTCTGGCACGAAAAGGCACGATCAACAGTGCCGCTCCGGAATCGCCGTCTCAGGGAATCCGTCGACGGCTGTTCGGCAGGATGAACACATGACCGTGAAGAACCGCAGGCGATGGAACCACAACATCCATCACCATCCCCACATCCTGCGCGCGATCCCTGGCGGTGCCCAGCGCGCCCTCGACGTCGGTTGTGGCGAGGGCACGCTCGCCCGCGAACTGCGGCGGACCGTGCCGAGTGTCACCGCGATCGACCTCGACGCGCCCAGCATCGACCAGGCCCGCGAGCACCCTGACGACGTCGACTACATCCTCGGTGATTTCCTCACCCACCCCTTCGAGCCCGCCTCTTTCGATGTCATCGCATCCGTGGCCACCCTTCATCACATGGACGCCGCCGCCGGGCTGGCCCGCATGCGCGAGCTGCTGCGCCCCGGTGGTGCCCTGGTCATCGTCGGCCTCGCCCGTAGCGTCATGCCCAACGACCTGCCACGCGAACTGGCCGGTGTCGCCGTCGGTGCCCTCCATCGCGCCATGAAGGGTCACTGGGAGCATCCGTCCCCCATGGTGTGGCCACCGCCGCTGACGTACCCGCAGATGCGAGCCCTGGCCGCCGAGACCTTGCCCGGTTCCCGGTATCGCCGTCACCTTCTGTGGCGCTACAGCATCGTCTGGCGCAAACCGCAGGCCTGAGCAAGCTCAGCCGACGGCCCCGGCCATCAGGCTCGTGACCTCAGCCGTTGCCACCAGGAAGGCTTGATGATCCGAGCAGTCGTTCCTCGCGGTGCCTCGCCTGCGACGGCGTACGTGAAGAACATCTCAAGAGCGCGCTCGGTCCTGCTGTCGAGATGAACAACCGTGCCCTCTTGGCCCGGTCCGCTCGCCGAACGATGGGCCACGCGTCTGCTCGTAAAGCACGCGCGAATATATGAATGCCGCGTCTGATTTCCGCCAGAATTGCTCGTCCGAATTGCGCCACCCCTCGTCACATGACGACTCGTAACGTCTTCGGCGAAGAGAACCATCCGCTTTGTCGGATGGAAACCAAAACGAGGGAAGACGATATGGATCTCCAGCTTTCCGGTCGGGTCGCGGTCGTCACCGGTGCTTCCAAGGGCATCGGTCTGGCCGTCACTCGCACCCTCCTCGCCGAAGGCGTCCGTGTCGTGGCGGCTTCGCGGAAGAGCACCCCCGAGTTGGAGGCGCTCAGCGGTGACCTGATCCATGTTCGGGCCGACCTGATGGACCCCGAGGCTCCCGTGAGGATCGTGGAACAGGCCGTGTCGGAGTTCGGCGGGCTCGACATCCTGGTGAACAACGCCGGCGGACCGCCGCCCGGCGTGGCCCTGCCGCGCTTCTCGTTCCTGACCCCCACCGACGAAGACTGGCGGGTGATGTTCGAGTTCAACCTGTTCTCGGTCGTGCGTACCATTCGGGCGGCCATCCCGCCGATGCTCGCCCGTGGCGCAGGCTCGATCGTCAACGTCTCCTCGGGCAGCGCCCGCCTGCCCGCTCCCGTGAACGTCGACTACAGCGCGGCCAAGGCGGGTCTCAACAACCTGACCAAGGCCCTCTCCGAGGAGTTCGCACCCCAGGGCATCCGAGTGAACACCATCTCCCCGGGGCCGGTGCGTACGGCATGGTGGACGGAGAGCGGCGGAGCGGCCGACATCATCGCCGCCCAGGTCGGAACGGACCGCGACAGCGTCATCAACCAGGTGGCACCGGAAATGATGAAGCTGTCGACCGGCCGTCTGGTCGAGTCTCAGGAGATCGCCGACGTGGTCGCCCTGCTCGCCTCACCTCGCTCGGCCAGCACGACCGGCGCGGACTTCGCCGTGGACGGTGGGTTCCTGAAGCAGACCTGACCATCGACCTTGATGCCCCCGGCTCAGATCTCCGGACTCATTGGGCGATCTGAGCCTTCAAGGTCGGAAAGGGCGACGGGATCGGAGAGGATCCGCTCCCGAGAGAGGTTTCTTTCCGGGAGCCGGTTGACCGCCTCCACCAAAATGTTTTCGAGAAAGTCCAGGTCATCGGCTTCAGCGGCTCGATTGACAAGGTCGGTGAGGGGGCGGCGGTCGATGCCGAACGCGGCCATGCCCTCGAACGTCCATCGATGACGGGTGAAATCTCGCTTGCCGGGGTCTTCGAGGAAGGAGACACTGCGGCATGCATCCCTACGAGCAGGCCGATGAGCTCCGCCAGGCCGTCGACGAGTTGGGCGTCCGCATCTACACAGCGTTGCGCGACGGTGGTCTCGACGTCGAACCCCTCATCGAGTTGGCCTGCCTGATGGAGGACTGGGGCGCGTCCACTCCTGTCACGCGGGAACTCCTCGAACGTCTCGCTACCGAGTTGACGACCGCCGACCTGGCCCGGCTGGGTGAAGCCCTTCTCGGCGGGATCGGCTTCATGCCGAGCTTCGCTCTGGAGCCGGGTCTGTTGGTGTCGATGGAGGAGGCACTGAAGGACGTGGAACGTGACCTCCGTGCTTCGGGGATCACCGGGACTCTTCGGGTGATCGTCCCTGACTGGGACAGCATGGGCATGGCATGGGTGGAGTTCGAGGGCATCTGCCAGGGCAACGGCATCAGTCCCCGGGCTGAGCCGCTCGGGGCCGTGGCCGACGCCACCCAGGAAGTGGTCATGGAGGTGCTCTGGAGGGCGTGGCCCGTCTGTCCGGTGCACAACCGGGGCCTGCGCGTCGAACCGGAAGACGGGATCGCCGTGTGGCGCTGTACAGGCAGCGGGACGCACACCGTTGCGCCGGTGGGTGAACTGCCGCCCGAACGGCGTCGGAGGTCTACCGATCCGCCGACTTGCCTCAACACCTGACGGAGCCAGGCCCAAGCGCGGACGTTGGACACCGCCGAAGTGCCCGAGCAGGCGCGTTCCTACGCCGAGGCCGCCCGCCGGGCCGTCGACGCCGGCTTCGACGGTGTGGAACTGCACGGCGCGAACGGGTACCTCATCGCCCACTTCCTTTCCAGCACCGCCAACCTTCGCACCGACGCGTACGGCGGATCGATCACCAACCGGATCCGGTACGCGGTGCAGACGGTCTTCATGACCGTAGAGGCGGTGGGTGGCCACCGCACAGGTCTCCGCCTCTCGCCCGGCGCAGGCATCTGGGGTGCCGAGGATACCGAGCACGTCGCCAGCCGCGGCCTTGAACAGTGCCTCGAAGGTCGCCGGGTCCTCGTGAGGCCAAGGCTGACAGCGGTCGCACACTATTGGCCCTCCCCTCGTACCGTGGAGATATGGCGGGGCGGAGTCCGCCAGAGCCGGGCCTACTGAGCCTGATGACACACCGCCGGTGTCCGGGCTAAGGGGGAACCTCAGATGCAGGTCAGCGTGGGAACGGTTGACTGTGAGTCCCCGTGAGTGACCTCGGTTCCCCGCCTGTTCTGGTACGGATCCGGCACGTGATCAACGTTGCGTGGGAAGCCGGACGACTGCCCTCGGGGGCGGAGTGTGCTGGGGAGCGTCCCGGTGCGGACCTTTCTCGACAGGAAGAACAGGAGCGTTTCCCGGACGTGATACTTGCCGTCGCTATAACGTCCGTGTTATGAATCGGGGAGAGGTGGAACTGGAGCCAGAGGTCGATGAGTGGTTCGACACGCTTGATCAAGAGAGGCAGGAGACGGCGGCGTTCTATGTCGACCTGCTGGCCGATCGTGGTGTCCTGCTGGATGAGCCCTACACTCGTCAGCTCCGCGGCAAGTTACGTGAGCTACGTTTCCACCTCGACCGGGAGGCGGTACGGATCACCTACTGGATCGCACCGGGTCGGCGGATCATCATGCTGACGGTGTTCCGCAAGCAGCGGATGCGCGAGTCCGCTGAGATCGAGCGGGCGTGGCGGGCCATGCAGCGGTGTAGCGCCGAGGCTCACACGGTGGATGAGGAGTGAGCGGTATGGGTGAGCGCAAGAGCTGGGGTGCCAAGCGGGCTGAGATCATGAGCCGTCCAGGGGCGGGTGCGGCGTACGAGGCCGCCAGGATCCGGTTCGAGCTGGGTGAGGCGGTACGGCTGCGCCGTGAGCAGCTCGGCTTGACCCAGAGTGAGCTGGCCGAGCGCGCGGGGTTGAAGCAACCTGCGGTGGCGCGGTTTGAGGCAGGCGGGACGATGCCGACCATCCCGATGCTGGAGCGGCTCGCGGAGGCTCTGGAGATGCGGCTGAGCGTTCAGTTCCAACCCCTGCGTGAGGCGAGCTGATCTTCTGAGGTATTTCCGGAGCCGCAGATCACCGAAGTGGGAACAGCCGAGCCGAACGACGCTGAAAACAGGGCCCAGATCGGGAATCATCCCTGAGCTGGGCCTTTGAGTGTGGAGCGTGTGACGGGAATCGAACCCGCGCTGTCAGCTTGGGAAGTGCATCAATCACGCCTTGTGGGGCGGCTGACCTGGGTGTTGGGCTGGTCGTGAGTGACCGTGGTTGCCCCCTCGTCACCCTGGTTAATGGCCCGCTAGAGGGTGTCTGAAAAGTCGTTAGGTTGGTGCTCGGGTGAGCCGGTGGAGCAGGGTGAAGCCCATAGCCAGGTAGATGGTGTTTTCCGAGGTGGCCGGCAGGTACTCGTAGTCCTTGGCCAAGCGGCGGTAGCGGCCCAGCCAGGCGTAGGTTCTTTCCACGACCCAACGGCGCGGGACGACGGCGAACCGAGGCACGATCCGGGGCGGTGTTCCCACAGGTGCCCAGGTATGCCGCATGCCGCCGTCGCGGCGAGCGACCACCTGCACGGTGATGCCGGCAACCCGGCGGGCCCATTCCAGGAATGGGCCACGGTAGCCCTGGTCGGCCCAGCGATGGCCAAGCCGCGGGAAGTCGTGCCGGATGTCGTGCAAGAGGAGGGTGGCGCCGACGCGGTCGTCGACGTTGGCCGCACTCACCTGGGCCTTGAGCACGATGCCCAGGGTGTCGACGAGCAGGTGTCGTTTGCGGCCGTTCACCTTCTTGGCGCCGTCGTAGCCGTGCAGCCCTCTTTTTCGGTGGTCTTGACGCTCTGGCTGTCCAAGATGCCCGCGCTCGGCTGCGAGAGTCGGCCCTGCCGGGTGCGTTCTCGCTCCCGCAGCACGGTCAGAATCTCCTGCCAACGGCCCTCGATCCGCCACAGCCGCCAGTAGTGATAGACCGTCTGCCACGGTGGAAAGTCGTGCGGCAGCAGCCTCCAGGCACACCCGGCCCGAAGCCGGTACGCCAGCGCGTTGACGATCTCACGCCGCTCATGCGCCGCCGGACGTCCACCCAGCTTGACTGGCGGGATCGACGGAGCAAGAGCCTCCCACTCGACGTCACTCAGGTCGGTCGGGTATGTGGCACGCTTCTCGGTCATCGACGACCTCCCGCGCTCCGACACGGGTCATTACATGGTCGACATACCCCATTAATGGACTTTTCAGACATCCTCTAATGGCGCGGCGATCACCGGCTGGTGAGGGGTATCGGCCAGGACTCTGTCACTGCGGGCCGTACTTGCGTCGGTCAGGAGAAGTGGACTTCAGGGGCCGGCCAGGTCCCGTCTTCGGTGAACTGCGGTCCCCAGTAGAACGGGTTCACGTCGCGAAGAGTGCGAGCCCTCCATCCCGTCGCGCTGGAGTCGTCGGGTACACCGACCTGGACGTCAGGTCCCCACAAGGCCAGACGCTCCTGGCAGATGCCACACGGAGGAAGGACGAGGACGCGCTCACGTTCGGGGTCCCGATATACGCATACGGAGGCGGTGATCTTCTTATCGAGTGTGTAGGCCTGGCAGAAGGCGCCGGTCTCGTGGCATAGGGATACTCCGCCGTTGAGGTTGTCCAGGCCGACGCTGGTCAGGATTTGCCCATCGTTCAAGTAGACGGCCGCAGCGCCGCCCTGCTCACCAGGGGGCCATCGCCGATCTATCTGTGCGATGGCCGCGTCAACAAGGTTTTGATCAAGCTGCATGTCAGCATCGTGACATATCAAGGCGTAGTAGAGCCCCGCCGGCTGCCCGGTAGACCGCCCGGGCTCGTATGAGCCCCGCTCGCGTACGGCTCGACGGCCACCTTGGTGGTGGTCGTGACGTCGCTGTTCGGGATCCCGCGGATGTCGTTCCACTCACGGACGGTGAGCGGGCTGCCAGTTGCTGCCATTTGGCGCCAGACTGGCAGTTCGCGGAACGCTTGCTCGTGCAGCGGCGTGATGAACCGCTGGTCTGGGCGCCCATCGCGCCTGCTCGCCTGGAGTCATTGGTTGCCGATGAGTTCCAGCAACGCGGCATGATCGGGAGCTCTGCGGATGTCTGCGACGCCGCTCTGCTGCGACGCGCTATGGGGGATCGTCGCGACCCGGTGATCGGTGTGGATTGTTCCGGTCACCGGGTCTTCATGCGACATCGATCTATGGGGACGGGGCCGACCGGTACGCGACCGGCCCCGGTTCAGTAGCGGGAATGCGCCGTGGCCGGTCGGGTTAGGCGCAGTTGATGGCGGTGTAGGAGGGGTTGTAGGTCGAGGTGACCTGCCGGCCATCGATCGTCGCGGTCGCCGTCACGGTCGCACTGCCCGTGGCGATCTGCCCGGCCCTGGTGCTGAAGGACTGGTAGGCCTGCTTGCCTTGGGCGACGTCGGCCACGGCCTTCGAACCGTAGGGGGTGGTCAGCGTCACGTTCGCCGGCACGGCGGCGTCGTTGACCGCGGTCACGGCCACGTACGCCGTGGTGCCCACGCAGCGGGTGGTGGCGGTCACGGTCAGCGCGAGCTCCGGAGCGCCCGGCACCGTGAACGACGCCGCAGCTTCCGACGCCTTCAGATAGTCGAAGCCGAGGTACTCGGCCTTGACCGTCCGGGTACCCGCAGGCAGACCCTCCGGCAGCGTGACCGTGGCCGCGCCGTCCTTCAGGTGGGCGAGCTCCGACCACGAGCCGACGCTGAACCGCACCTGACCGCCGGTCTCGAACCCGTCAGCGGCCTCGACGGTGGCGGTGGCCGTGGTCGTCTGGGCCCCGCTCGCGTACGGCTCGACGGCCACCTTGGTGGTGGTCGTGACGTCGCTGTTCGGGATCCCGCGGATGTCGTTCCACTCACGGACGGTGAGCGGGATCACGGTGCCGTGACGCGGACGGACGACGCCCGCGTTGGTCATCGTGAGCGGCTTGGCGTTCCAGGTCGGAGCCTCGATGTTCTCGTGGCACGCGGCCTGGTACCCACCACCGTTGGTGTACCGGTCACCCCAGAGGTAGAACTGGCCGGGGCAGGAGGTGTCACCGGGGTTGGCCTTGAAGATGACCGGCCCCTCGTACCCCTGGTTGGCGACCCACGTCGTGCGCCCCAGAGCCGGAGCGAGCGACGTCCAGTTGTTGATGTTGCTGTCCAGGAAGTCGGTGTGCTTCTCCGAGAAGATGTCCGAACCCTGGTTGCCGGCCTCGTTCTTGGTCACACGGTAGTAGTGGTCACCGACCCGGATCGCGGTCGTGTCGATCCGCGACAGCGGGGCCGGGTCCTGCCAGACCTTGGGAGCGGAGAAGGTCTGGAAGTCGCGCGTTGTGGCGTACCACATCTGCGCGTTCCCCTGACCGGTGCGGTTCACGGGGTCGTTCCACAGCGACTGCGCCCAGAACACGGCGTAGGCGCCGATCTCCTCGACCCACAGCGACTCGGGTGCGAAGGCGTTGCCCGCGTTGTCGGGCGCGACCTTCACGTGCCGCTGAGGAGTCCAGTTCACCAGGTCGTTCGACTCGAACACCTCGATGTACTGGGTGTCGTTGATCGCGTATCCGCCCTGGTCGTACCAGTTCAGGTCGGTGGCGATCATGTAGAACGTGTCGCCGTCGGGCGAGCGGACGATGTGCGGGTCACGAAGCCCCTGGTCGCCCAGCTGGGAGACGAGCGACGGCCAGCCCCCGGTCAGACCGGTCCAGTCCAGAGCGGTGTTTCCGTTGGACGTCGCGAACATGATCTGCTCGCCGTCGGCGATCCCCTCGCCCTTGAAGTACCCCATGAAGTACCGCTCGTGCTTCTCGGAACGGGGCTTCGCGGTGATGGTCACCGGGAACGACTTCGTCTTCGAGGCCGAACCCTTGGTGATGGTCGCCGTCAGGGTGGCGGTGACATCCGCACGACCGAAGGCCGGGCGGGTCACCTCACCCGTCGGGGTGACGAGGTCGGTGGTCGACTTCCAGGTGATCGTGGATCCGAACTCGCCGCCGGCCGGAAGGTCGATGTTTCCGCGCACGTCGTCGGTGGCGTACAGGGCCAGGTCGAACGCGTCACGGTCGACCGCCTGCGCGTCGTCGAACTCGGCCTTCACCACAATGGGGATCTCCCGTGTGGTGACCTCTTGGGCGCCCTTGCGGACGGTCGCCGTGAGCGTGGCCGTCGCGTCGGGCTGCCCCTGCGCGGGTCGGGTGATCTTGCCGGTCACCGCGACCTTGCGTGCGCTGGGGACGGCCGGCGGGGTGTAGACCTCGACGACCGACGGGTCCGAACTCGTCCACGTGATGGCCGAGCCCGCCACGGAGCCCACCTTGGGCAGAACGATGTCGCGTACGATCGCACTGGTCAGGCCGAGGTCGATGGCGGCGGCGTCGGCGTTAACGCCATTGGAGACGGTCTTTTTCGCCAGGGCGAGTGTCTCTTCGGGGCTCACTGCCCTGTCGTAGACCCGGAAGTCCCGGAGCGTTCCGCGGAATGAGTAGTGGCCCGACGTCTGCGAGCGAGCGAGGAAGTTGCAGTTGGTCCCCGCGGCGTTCACCGACGGCGGCGTGGTCAGGTTCGTTGACGTCGCGTGCTGCACGCCGTCGAGGTAAAGCGTGCCGGTCCAGCTCGTGCCGTTCGCGTTCAGGGACTGGGTGTAGGTGACGTGCGTCCAGGCTCCCTCGGTCATGCGGACCCGGTTCTGCTGGAGGTTCGCCGAGCCCACCGCGACGCGGAACCGCTGGGTGTTCGACGCGAAGATGGAGCCCTGGGCGCCGGTGTCGACGTCGCACGAGCCGGACTTCCTGCCGAAGCCCCACATCTGGTGCTCGCCGACGTTCGCCGGGTCGATCCACACGTCATAGTCGACCGTGAGGTTCGACATGTCGGCGGTGATGTCCTTCGGCAGCGTCACGTACGCACCGTCGAGGGCGCTCGCGTAGGAGTCGGGGTTGAACCTGACTCCGTTGCCGGTCAAGGTCGCCTTCTCCGGATTGACGAGCGTGGCGTTCGCCGCCGAGCCCGCGCTACCCGAGTTGACCAACGTCGTCCCACTGGTCTCGTCGAGGGCGAAGTGGTGCACCAGCCCCTCGTTGAGCTGCTCGTCGGCAGCGTGCGAGGGTGTCGCTGCCAACGAGACGGAGAGAAGCACGCCCAGGGCCAGGCCCGCGACACCTCTCCCCTTCCGGATCAGCCGGTGGCGCGACCTTTGCTGTCGCAATCTCACTTGATCCTCCTTAGTCCGGTCGCTGTGGACGCGTGGGGCACGGCCCCGTTCGGGGCGGGGGCGACCGCACTCGCGGGAGAGGCGAAGCCCGAATGGATGGTCAGCGCGCCGGCGAGGCCCAGCGTGATCAGGCCTGGTTGAGCGCTCCGACGAGACGAGGGCAGCACAGACAAAGGTTCACCTCGTTGTGAGATGTGGGGGGATGGTGCGAACTGGGGGAGACGGGGCTATATATCACAAATGTCCGGGTCTCGAATGCAGACACTAACCGCCAGTCCCGGCGAAAGATAGCCTCAATTGCACCCAAGCTTTTGCGTGAACCGACGGAAATTATGCGAGCCCTGGATGAAAGTCTCGTCCTTGTCAGCACTGCGCAAGCATCAAAGCGACCATAGGGACGGGAATTACCAGGTCACGTGGGGTTCTTACCGCCGGTGCCGGCCGCCTGCTGCCCGCCGCATCCCCCGCCCAGGCCGACCCAGACGGGCGGAGCGGCGTCGGACGACCACGGCAAGCAGGGACCGCCAGCACATCGAGGAATGCGACCTCCACCGCGACGACGTGCCGTTTCACGTCAAGTACGCCCGCACGTGGTTCGATAGCGGCTCTGTTACTTGACTGCCGGCGAGATTGAGCAGTGCGCGCACGATCCGCTCGGCGCCGTCGATCAGGCGCAGCGCGGCACCGGCGACGCCGCCGCCGTCGGCGACGAGGGTGGCGTCGGGGGCGAGCAGGCCGATGAGGGCGTCGATGTCCATGGCCTGCCATGCATGCTTGAAGTCCTTGACGATGCCGGCGTGGCGGGCCGTCGAGGTGGCGGTGGGCTGCGCCGCGCGGATGCGGAGGCGGGCCGAGTAGGCCGGCTGACCACCGGTCGACCCGGAGACCTACGACTACCGGCAGGCCGCCCGGGACGCGCTGCACTTCTCCAAGCTGGTGGATCGGTTCGTGCAGAACCTTCGCCGCGTGGCGGGGTACGACGTGCAGTACTTCGCCAGTGTGGAGCCGCAGAAGCGGCTGGCTCCGCACCTGCACATGGCGGTTCGGGGCACGATGCCGCGTGCGGAGATCAAGGCTGTTGCCGCTGCCACGTATCACCAGGTGTGGTGGCCCAAGGCAGACCGGGTCGTCTTCGAGGGTGAGCACCTGCCGGTGTGGGTCGAACGCGACCAGGAGGCCGGGGATGTCGACCAGCGGGCCGGCGACTACCTCGACCCAGTGACCTGGGAGATCCTCCCGGCCTGGGATGAAGCGCTCGACCAGCTCGACGCCGACGAGGACGCCGAACCGCTGCACGTGATCCGGTTCGGTACCCAAGTCGAGGTCCAGGGTGTGCTGGCCGGCACCTCGGACGCCGACCAGTGCATCCGGTACCTGTCCAAGTACCTCACCAAGTCCATCGGCGACACCCGTACGCGGGCCGCCGCGTCCTGGTCTCGCGGAAGTGGTCGAACAAGACCCTGACCGAACACAAGCAGGACCGCCGCACCTGGGTTCTGGAAGCCCTCGGCCTCGGCGGCGACCAGACGGCCACCGACCCCGACCGCTACACCTGGCGGCCCGTCCCGAATGGCGATGCCAACGTGCCGCCGATCGCCATGCGGCTGCTGCGTTCGGTGGCGGAACGCCAACGTTGGCGCGCCACCCTGCAGCAACTACAGGCCAGAGCAGAGGGACAGCCGAGCTCTGATCTTTCGGCAACTCGTCCGGCGGCATGAGGGAGGGACAGTTGGATCAACTTCTCACCGTCATTGAAGCGGCGGACCTGCTGCACACATCCGTCCGCTTCGTCCGTCGCCTGGTCGCGGAACGGCGTATCGAGTTCGTGAAGGTCGGCCGTCACGTCCGCATTCGAGAGTCCGCACTGGTCGCCTATGTGGTGGCCGGAACCGTCCCGCCGATGTCGACCCATGACGTGACAAGGAGCGTGGCCTGATGGCCGGCAAGGAGAGCCGCCGTCGTTTCGGCAGTATCCGCAAGCGTGAGTCCGGCCGCTATCAGATTCGGTATCCCGGGCCTGATGGACAGATGCGGAGCGGTACCGAGACCTACGAGCGGAGGTCCGATGCCGAGCGGGCGCTGTCGCTGATCGAAGCCCAGATCATCAGAGGAGAGTGGACCGACCCCGACCGAGGCAAGGTCAAGGTGAAGGACTACGCCGAGACGTGGATCTCTCAGCGTCCCGGGCTTCGTCCCCGCACTGTTGATCTTTATAGGTGGTTGCTCAAGAAGCACATCACGCCCTCGCTCGGGAATGTCGCGGTCGGCAAGCTGTCCACGGCGATGGTCCGGCAGTGGCGGGCTGATCTTCTCGGCAACGGGGTCTCGATCAGTGTGGCGGCCAAGGCGTACCGCCTGCTCCGGGCCGTTCTCATGACGGCTGCTGAAGAAGACCACATCATCCAGCGCAACCCGTGCCGGATCCGCGGGGCCGGCGACGAGCAGGCCGGAGAGCGCCCCGTGCTCACGGTCGACCAAGTCTTCGATCTCGCGGATCGGGTGGGCCGTCGTCCGATCGGCAACGTACGCAAGCTCAGCACCGGCTCTTACCGTCTGTGATACCAGCGGAACGGCGAGATGCGTACGCATCCCGAGACCTTCGCCACGCGAGGTGCGGCGGATGGTGCGCTGTGGAAGTTGGGCATGGACGGCCGGGCCGACTGCACGCAGGATCGACGGTTCCGCGCCCTGGTGCTCCTCGCCACCTTCGCCAGCCTGCGATGGGGAGAGGTGAGCGCACTTCGTCGTACGGATGTCGATCTCGACGCCGGGACGGTTCGCATCCGGGCGGCCTTCATCGAGCGTTCGACGGGCGGGCTCGTTCTGGGTCCTCCCAAGTCCAAGGCCGGCCGTCGCACTGTGGGCATCCCTAAGGCGATCGTTCCGGCGCTGCGCGATCATCTGAAGATCTACGTCAAGGACGGACCCGACGCGCTGATGTTCCCGGGAGCGAAGGGCGGCCCGCTGCGCCGTAGCGGTTTCAACACCCGTACCCGTTGGGTTGATGTGGTCAAGGAGATGGGGCTGCCTGGCCTGCACTTCCACGACCTTCGCCACACGGGCAACATGCTCGCCGCGGAGTCTGGCGCGGGGCTCAAGGATCTGATGGCCCGGATGGGGCACGACAACGTCCGAGCAGCCATGATCTACCAGCATGCCGTACGCGGGGCCGACAAGGCGATCACGGACGCGATCGACAGGCGGCTCGGAGAGCGAGAGGACGAGGAGGGGGACGGTATGGCCGGGGCAATGGTCCCTGCGGGCTGATCACGAGCTAATGGCCCGTGGATGGCCCGAGAAGATCGGAACGACCTACGAAACAATCAAGGCCCGGGTCGAGGACTATCCTCTGACCTGGGCCTTCGAGCGTGGAGCGGGTGACGGGAATCGAACCCGCGCTGTCAGCTTGGGAATCGTCTACTGACCTTGCTGCCCTGAGCTGGGAAAACAGGGGTGCAGGTCGGGGTGGATCGAGTCCCCGTGAGTCCCCATGGTTGACCGTGAGTCCCCGCCTGTTCCGGCACGCATCTGGCACGAAATCTCGATGTCGAGAGATCCCTTGACACTTTAAAGGACAGTGACTGGTTGGCTCGTGGCCGTTGGCGTGTACGCGCTGCTGCCGCAAGCGGAACCACTTGCGTAGACTCGTGTTCATGACCGCTGGACATGCGCATGAGGAGCTTCACCACCTGGTGGACCGGCTTTCGCCGAACCAGGCGCGTCGTCTACTGCGCCTGGTGAAGACAGATCCGGAACTGGCCGAGGCCGCAGAGGATCAGCCGGATGAGTCTGGTCGCCGTCGTCGGTTGTCGATTGCCGGTATCGGCGCATCTGGGGAGGGCGATCTGTCGGAACGGGTCGAAGATCTGCTGGCGGAGCGGTTCAATCGGTCAGTGTGAACGCCACGCTCTTGGACACCGGACCTTTGGTCGCCATCGTTGATCGAGATGACAAGCACCACGCCTCATGCCTGCGCCTCCTGGAGGAGCTGGAGGGACCACTGCTGCTGCCTTCGACGGTCCTTATTGAAGCTGGTTGGATCATCAACAGGCATATGGGCTCCGCAGTACACGCGCAGTTCCTTGATCACGTGATTGAAGAGTTCGAGTTGGTCGATCTGCTTCCTGCCGACGTGCGGCGCATGGCCGAGCTCGTCCGGCTCTACAAGGATGCTCGCCTCGACCCTGCTGACGTGTCCGTAGTCGCCATCGCGGAACGTCTCGGTGTTACCCAGATCGCCACGATCGATCGCCGTGACTTCACCCTGATTCGGCCTCGACATGTGTCGGCGTTCGCATTGCTGCCTGAAGTGCTCGTCTGAGTGGATCTCAAAGCATGGAGCGGGTGACGGGAATCGAACCCGCGCTGTCAGCTTGGGAAGTCTCTATCGCATCTGGTCGCTGAGCTGGGAAGATGCTGACCTGCGGGGGAGCGGGTCAAGTGACCGTGATTCCCCGTGGTTCCCCCTTGATCCCCCTCCTGACGGGCACGCAACGGGCACGGGGTCATGCGCCAGCGTGATCGGTGAAGTCTCCACGTGCCATGGCGATGGCCTACCAGGACGGCGAACCACTACGCAGGCGAATCCCCTTGACCTCAACCCCGTACAGGCCTAGCAGACGGTCGGCGGGGCCAACTATCGCCTCAGCTAGGCCAAGGGCTCAGCTGAGGGCATAGCGGCTGATCTGGGATGGCAACCAAGATCGAGAAGTGGACACGAGGTCAGGCCTGGTGCTCATCTCCGCCGCGGGTTACCATCGAGTGCATATACTATTGATGGTATGTCTCAGTGGGAGATCGACCTGGAGCCGGAGGTGGAGTCTTGGCTGGACGGACTTTCCTTTCTGCTCTATCAGCGGGTCATGCGGAACGTAGACGACTACCTCGTCACCGGTGGCATCCCTGATGGGGATCACGTGAAGAAGCTGAAGGATGCCGAAGGGGTGCACGAGCTGCGTGTTGCTCTCGACCGCACGACCTGGCGGTTGACCTTCTGGAAGCCATCCAACAAGGTGATCGTGGTCCTGACGGTCTTCCGCAAGACACAGGACGGGACGCAGGCCGCCGACATCGACCGAGCGATCGCTGCTAAGAAGCGGTGTGAGGTAGAGCATGACCTAACCACCACGCACGTGTTCGAGAGGAGCGCATGATGGGGCACAGCCGTTGGGAGACCTACAAGGCGAAGCGTCTGCGCGCGATGGAGGCGGATGCGCAGCCCCACTCCGAGTACGAGCAGGCGGGCCGTGACCTGGAGCTTGGAGACCAGTTGCGTGAAATCCGTAAGCGCCGAGGCTTGTCTCAGAAGGTCGTAGCGGAGCGCTCCGGGATGTCCCAGCCCGCCCTGTCTCGCATCGAGGGCGGTGGTGGCATTCCGGATATAGCGACACTGCTGCGCCTCGGTGCGGCAATGGGGGTGCGGTTCCGCGTCGAGCTTGTCGTCGACGACGACACCACTGAAATTGAGCCCCTAACGGTGCATCACCGACAGCTCACGAACGCATAAGTCGCAGGCGGCAACTTCGAGGCTCAGACCGTAGGCTTCCGCTGTTCCTTCCGCGGTAGCGGTCTTCAGCCGTGAGAGGCTTGCTCGGGAGTCGCCAGCGCCAGGGGAACGAGGAAGGGCCCGGCTCTAGATCACATTTTTGAGCCGGGCCTTCGAACGTGGAGCGGGTGACGGGAATCGAACCCGCGCTGTCAGCTTGGGAATCATCTACTGACTTTGCTGCCCTGAACTGGGAAAACGGGAGTGCAGGTCAGGGCGGGTCGAGTCCCCGTGAGTCCCCCTGGTTGACCGTGGTTCCCTGCCTGTTCTGGCACGGATCTGGCACGGAAGCCGCTCGATATCCATCGCTCGCGGGCAGCCCGGTGGCGCTGCCCTGATAGCCGAAATTGTCGCTGACGGACTCTATGCTTCCCGCCCATGAGCAGAGATGAGACCCCTGTCGTGCACACCAAGCAGATGGAGGTGGAGGTGGAGGACTGCGGTTCGGTCTATCTCCTGGATCGGGAGGACTACGAGGCCGACGTTGGGTTAGATGACTCCCCGACTAACTCCATTGGGCTCATCGAAGTGGAGGGTAAAGGCATCGCCTGCCTGAATATCGCCGCTCAGTGCGGGGAGGTGTCCTTCACGGTGGCTGTCGCCGATCGGGATCCGGGTGCCCACTTTGACGGCTACGAAGACATCGTGGAGATCAGTTTCGAGTCCACGTCGGGCGAGCTCCTCCTGGCGGGATGGCAGACGGATTGGGACGATGAAAAGGCGCACAGCCTTCCTCCGTTGCCTGCTGGTCCCGGAACATACCGCTTGCGGTATCACACCCAAGGGGATATGGAGAGCTGGTCCATAAATGGCTACTACCTTCAAATATGGCCCGCGCCGCAGCATGACCCCGCCGTGCTGAAAACTACGAGTCAATTCCTCCAGTACTTACTGAACCCCAAAGCTTGGAAATCGCAATGATCACGGACTTTGGGCACTGGAGCCCCTGGTCAAGGACAGCCTCGGGCCAGCCGTGAGTGCCCGTAGTTGACCCCTCGTCACCCTGGTTAATAGCCCGAGGATGAGCTGTCTCCGACTCCGAGAGCCCCGGCCGGCGAAATGCCATAGGTGCACGTAGAAGGGGAATCGAACCCCTGACCTACAGTTTACAAGATCTCGGTACGCGACCCTGTGAGCTGCTGCATTCCAGGTCAGAGGTGGTTTCGCCTTGCCCGTGAGTCCCCGTGATTCCCCCTTGGTGACCCTCTTGATGGGCACGCAACGGGCACGGCCAGAGAACCCCGTGCAGACGCACATACCTCGCCCGCTGGATCTTCCCGTCGCCGTCGTCCCACCCTCCGGGGAGCGGGCCAGGGCCAGGGGTCAAGGTGGAGTGCCCCACCGGACGAACGACCTTGACCCCTGGCCCTGGTCTGCTCGGCTTGTCCTGGGACGACGGCGACGGGAAGATCCAGCCCCCAGCCACTACGAACCTGGCTCTTGCTCCTGGCGATCATCCTGGAGCCGGAGTGCCCCCGCCGGAGGCTCTTGCTTTTTTTCTTGCTGTTCGATGATTGCCATGGCGAGCGCGCCAAGCATCAGGCCGATGCCGACCAGGGCGAAAACGATGGGCCGTCCAGGGGCGTATCTTGCGGCGCTGCCTGCGGCTTGGCACCCGCCGATGAGAAGCGCGAGCGAACCCAGTATCAGAAAAATCCGGGGGCCAAACATGGTGAGCGATCGTAAGCCATGACGACGATAGGCCGCCAGACGGAAGCGGAGCGACCGACGCTGATATGAAGCCGAAGCGACCTTATGGGCGGCGGCGCGGCCCAGGTGCGGCGGGCAGGTTGGGTACGGCGTGCGTACGGTGCGGCGGGCGGGCCGATTCTCGCCGCCGTTCGGGACCGGCGCCCACGCCGCACGCCCGGACGGCGGGCGGTGGGAGGGCCGTGCGGCGGCGCGCCGTGCCGCCGCCTTGATAACCCATAAGAACAATTCGGCAGTGCACTGTCCACTCATTCATGCATCCGTCTTTGGATCTAAGGCAGTCCGAATGATCTCAGAGGGGAAGACATCGCAGGGATGCTCCGCCATACTGGTGGTGTGACGGGTAGACCAGATGGAGTTCGCCCATGGCGGAGTGTAGAAATTCAAACTGATGCTGGCAACTTAACTGTATGGACGGTGGGAGGGGTTGATTTTGAAATATCTAGCAATGATGCATCAACTGCTTCACTGGGATCATTCCGTGATGCAATATTTGAGTATCTCGATTCGGCCTCCGGAAAGGAGATTTCGGAGAAGTCGGCGAGCCTGAATAATGGGGCCATAAATCTTTGTATCGATGATGTGGTGCCCCTTCCGTGGGAGGAGAGCCCTATGGTCTTTGTTGACTTCTTGCGGGGCGATGAATTTCCTTTTGAGATGGCAGTGAGATCCGCTAGAGAGATCCCTTTGCGGGCACTAGTAAGTAGAATTGGCTCGATTCTGGAAGGGTATGGATGCCGACTCAGTGGATCTGAAGGAGTTAAGGCGTCTGAGGCTGTACTCCTCACCGGAGATCCTGGACTGTATGCATGGGCTGTCCAGGCTGTCTGTCCATCTAGCTTAAGTGTTTCCCAGATATGCGCTGTTCGGAAAGAGCTGAACTATGCAACATTTTTCTTTAGTAATTCATTCGCCGACCCGCGAACAGTCTACGAGCTGGTTCGGTCTGGCGAGGTCGAGCGGATTTTAGGTATTCCTGAAAACGAGTGGCTAGAGGTTAAATCGGCCCCATATGAGATGAAGCGGGATAAGCAGTGGCAGTGCGAGCTTGCTGAGGATGTGGCTAGATTTGCCAACTCCGAATATGGAGGTATATTAATATTAGGGATACGATCAGAAAAGGAGGATGGGTGTGATGTCTTGCGGAAGATGGCTCCTCTGCCGATAGACCGTAAAAGAGTGCAGAACTATCATCAATCTCTGGATGCACACGTTCATCCGCCAATAGAGCGCTTGAGGATCGAGAGTGTTTCGGTAGATGGTGGAGAGGTCTTATGCCTCCTCGTTCCTCCTCAGCCAGAGGAGCGTAAGCCTTTCTTGGTGCAAGGTGCGTTCTTTGACGGAAAATATCAGCGCGGAATGATTTCCATTGTTCGTCGCAGAGGGGAGCATTCGATTCCTGTCACGGCGAGAGAGATTCATGCAATGCTTGTTGCTGGCAGGGCGCTTCTTCGCGGAGAAAGAAGTTTTGCATCTAATCCTTCAATGGATTGCGAGCCATCCAGAAAAAATGATTCTCCCTAGTGGGGGCGTGTTCGGCTGCGAAGAAAGTTAATCAATGCTTCTCTCCGCTAAGACGCGTTGGTGTCCAGGTTAATGACTTAAGTTCAATTTTTAATTGAGCTAGATTGTTAATCTAGAAGCTCTAAACGGCGGGTGCTCAGAGCGCGGCGCGCGGTCACGAACCGCTCATGGAACTCCTCGCTGAGTGCTTCACGCCGGTAGCGCTGGCGAAGGACGCGGTCCAGGTCTGCGGCCCGGTTGACGAGATCGGTAAGGGACTTGCGATCGATATCGAAGGCGGCCATGCCCTGTTCCACTGCGGCGTCCAGGTCGCCACGTCGGGCGTGGACGATACCGAGATCAATATGGGCGTCCGCGACGCGCATGGGAGCGTTGGAGGTGCCATCCGGGCGGGTGTGCATCTGGATCGTCTCAAGGGCGTGTTCTTCGGCGCGGTCGTTGTCTTCGAGCCAGGTGTATGCGGTGGCGGCGTAGAAGACCCACTTGGCGTGGTCGAACACGAAGTGGTGATCCGGGTTACCAGGAAGTGGGAGCTTCGCCAGGGCATCGGCTCCGCGAGTAAGGGCCTTGTCCGCTTCGCGGCGGTCGCCGATTCGGGCCAGTCCGCGGGCCTCTTGGAGGGTGAGCTGAACCTGGGCGCTGGATTGGCCGGCGACAGCCTGGCCCATGCGGGCAGAGGTCACGACGTCTTCATAGCGGCCTTCGACCAGGGCGAACCAGGCGGACATCTCGTGTGCCCAGCCCATGAGTTCGCCGTGTCCGACCTGGCGGCCCATCTCGTAGGCGGCGCGGCGGGCGGTCTCGGCTTCCTCGCGCTCTCCCAGGTCGTAGTGAACACACCCGAGCAAGGCCGTCAGCCATCCTGTGATGACGAGGAGTTCGCGGTGCTGGGCGAGGGTGATTCGTCCGCCGAGTAGGCCGTTGACCTGAGCGAGACGCTTTTGGGTCCGGTCGCGCAACGTGGCGGCCGAAACGACGGGGTAGGCGCGGCAGAGCAGATCGACGGCCTCGGCGAGTGCTTCGAGCGTGCCGGTTCCGACGTCGGACGCCTGGAGCTCCTGGGCGAGTTCCATGGTGCCGTACAGGTCGGCTTCGGCTCGCAACGCGTCCATGGGAATGATGCTGGTGGCCTCGATGAGCTGGCCGGCCCCGCGTCTGTTCGGCCGGAATCCCAGGTCTTCGGGTTGAAGTCCGGTCAACTGGGTGATGGCGATCCGGTACGGAGAATGGGGCCACCTGACCTCTCCGGCCTCCCAGCGTCGAATGCGTTCCTCGTCGCAGGCCAGGGACTCCTTGATACCGATCGGTGTCGCATTGATCCGGTCGGCCAACTCGACGCGCGTCAGGCGGTGCTCATTGCGCCACGCTCGGAGCTGGACGTTAGGGATGTTGTCGGGCATCTAAGGCCTTCCTCCCGGCTGGGGGCTCAAGAGGGGGAATTCAGGGGGGCCGTTTGGGGGTCCTGACGATCTTGGATTGCCGGTGGACTTGCCATCAAGCAACACGGTACGTCAGCCCGCCTTCCGCCGCAGGGAGTGCGGATCAATCCGAGGAGATGGCGACGGTGACCCGGCCAGACGAGACCAGCGAGACACGCCCCTGCCCCGCGTGCCGGGGACGTGGAACCAAGCTGCGCAGCTCGCGCCGTGCCCTTCTCGTCGGCGAGAGCAGCGGAGACCAAGAGACGCAGGGAGAACAGGAATGTCTCGACTGCCTCGCAACCGGCCGGGTCGAAAGGAACGTGAGATGAATCCGATCATGCAGACCGCTGCGGATCACCTCCAGCAGGAACACCAGCAGGACGAGGCCCTTGCCCTCACCCTCCTGCGAGATGAGTTGCTCCGGCTCGGTGTCCGCGCTGAGCTACGCGACAACGACAGTGCGCTGATGGTGCACCGTCCGCGGGTGGGCCTGCCGGTGTGGGTGTTCGTCGGCTACGGCGGCGCTTACTACTCCTGGCAGTCGGCCGAGAGGCGCCACCCGATCAACGACGTGACGGGCGCGGCCAAGGTTCTGGCCGACTACGCCGGTCGATAGGCGGGCGCGGCGGGGCGGTGTCCTCCAGTACGGAGGGTGCTGGAGAGCGTCACCACTACTCCGTCGCGCTCCTCGACACCCGGCAGGCAGCAGAGCGACGCGCGGCCCACCCCACGCAGCCGCAGCGTCCTTCTTCCCTCTCTCTGCCTGCCGGGATCTTCTTTACCCTTGTTCCCTTTGTCTGCCCGTGACGTGACAGGCGAGGGAAAGCCAGGTTACGCTCTGACTTGGTAAAACAACCTGTCGGGTGATGGACGGTCGTAATGTCACTAGAGTCCGTGCCTCCGAAGTACGCCCAGCTTGTGCAGGCACTTCAACGGCGTATCGAGTCGGGGGACTATCCTCCGGGCTCACTCCTGCCTAGTGAGAACCAGCTCATCAACGAGTTCGGCGTCTCCCGGCCCACCGTGGTCGCCGCGCTGCGCGTGCTACGCGAACAGGGCTGGATCGACTCCCAGCAGGGCAAGGGACGCTTCGTGCGCGGTCGCCCGGCGATGACCTCCATGGAACAGCCTCGTCCCGGACAGGCGTACCTGACCGGTCCCGAAAGTGCCTCCGACGGTGAGGTGGTGGAGGCGGCGGCGCTGGCCGTACCCAACCGCATCGCGGCATTGCTGGACATCGCCCCAAAGAGCAAGGCGTTCCTGCGGCGTCGCCTGGTCAGCCGGGCCAGTGAACCGACCGAGATCGTCTCGGTGTGGCTGCCGCTGGAGCTGTCCGAGGGCACCGACCTGACCAGCGCCGACCCGCTGCCCGAAGGGCTTCGCGAGCATCTCCGGTCGCGCAAGGGGGTGCGTTTCGACCACATCGTGGAACAGATCGTCGCGCGCATGCCCACGACCGAGGAGGCCAAGCGACTGGGTATGCCGAAGAACGTCCCGCTGCTGTGCGTGTACGCGGCGGTGCGTGATGCGGCCGGTCACGCCCTCGTCGTGGCGGAGGTGCTTCTCCCGGCTGATCGGCATGAGCTGGAAGATGCCTATCCGATCGCCTGATCTTCTCCTGGAAAGCTGCTTCTTGCCCGCCGTCCGCTGCTGTGCTCAATGCAGTAAGCGGACGGCGTCGGCGTGCAGGACGATAGAGCCGGACTGTCCTAATTGCTCCCGATGTACGCCAAAACGATCGCCAGGGAGAGAATCGCCCCGAAACCGAACAACCAGGGGGCGTTTTTCCGGTTGGTCTGCCACGCGACAACACTCGCTGCCGTAGGTGTCACTACCATCATGATTCCGGCAGCTGCCATCAATCCTGCGGCTCGTTCGTGGTCGACAAAGGGGCGGTCCCAAGTGGCTAAGATCCCCCTGGCAAACAGGTATGGAGAGCCCAGTAACCAGACCAAGGTCAGGACGACCAAGAGGACACCGCTCCAGACTCGCGACTTCGGCGCCTCTGATTCCATGATCTGAATTCTTGCTCGGATCTATGAGATGAGCATGGGGGCGGTGGCCAAGTGACATCGAGTTGTTGCTGCTTCGTGGCTGCCTTCCACGACAAACGTCCTTAGGCACTTGACCTACCAAGTCGCATCTCTTACTCTCAAAGCACTTGATAGGTTAAGTGTCTGTCAGTTGACAAGAGGAGTGCCATCATGGCTCTGCAAGGACCCATCCCCGTCACCTTCGCCCAGGTCTTCCCGCACGGCTGCTACGTCGTCGGAGAGGTCGAGGCGGTCAAGGACTTCGACGCCTCCACCAACGGCCGCTTCGTCCAGTCCCGCGACAAGACCACCGGAGAACTCGTCTGGCAGGTCGCGGTCATGGACGCCGACCCGACCGTCAAGCCCGGACAGAAGACCGTGGCCGTCAAGATCCTCTCTCCGGTCCAGCCCGTTCCGCCGGCCCCCATGCCGGATCTGCCCTTCACCCCGGTCGAGTTCGACCACGTCACCGCCACCCCGTATGTCAACGGCGCCGGACGCCTCGCCTACTCCATCAAGGTTCGCGAGATGCGTGCCCCGCGCACCGGTCCCGGCGCCTCCGCTCCCGCACCTGCCAAGCACACCTCCACCACTGGAAAGGACGTCGCCTGATGACGCGTCGCAGGACTCACCGCATCAGCACCATCACTCTCAACACCGGCCGTGGTGCCCGCGCCACCAACCACCCCTACCTGGCGCGCCCCCCGGTCCTGGCGCTCGACTTCGGTGCCGTCTCGCTCCTGGTCACCACCTCGGCCGGTGACCTCGTGACGGCCTCCGATGTCGAGTTCGCCCGCCAGCTCGCCCACGAGGCCGACCAGTTCGCCCGCTCGGTCGAGAGCAAGTTCACCGTCCCGGCCAACGAGTCCGACCAGGGCAAAGCGGCCTGACACGTAAGCGGGGCCGCTGGAACTGGCATTCCGGCGGCCCCTCGTCTCCCCAGACAGCGAATCAAGAGAGGGCTCAAGCCTATGTTCAAAAAACTGCCCGGTGACGAGGCGCAACACCTCGTCTCCACGACCCCCGACACGGCTGTGGTGTTCCGCCCGGCCGTCCTCAAGACCCCTGCCGTCGTCACCATCGTCATCTTCACCTGGCGACTGCTGGCCGGTGCCGTGCGGCTGCTGTGGCGCTACCCGATCGCCTCACCCGTCGCCGTCGCTCCCGGCATGCTGAGCTGGCTGTACGGCTGGCAATGGGGCATCGCGCTTCTCATCCTGGTGCCCGTCGCTCTCACCACGTGGCGGCTGGTCGATCGAGCCTCGTTCCTGCGTCTGGTGGGCTGGCGGCTACTGGCCTGGTGGCGACGGGTGTGGATCTACCGGCGGCACTGGCAACCGGTGATGATCGTCTCCGGTCTCGGCCGTCACCTGCGGGACCGTGACTACCTGCCCCACCTCGTCCGCGTCACCTGCACCTCGTGGGCGGACCTGGTCACGGTGAAGATGCTCGCCGGACAGTCGGTCAAGGACTGGTCCGACCGCATCGAGCACCTCGCCCATGGATTCGGTGCTACCTCGTGCCGGGTGACCGTCGCCCGGTCGGGTCGTCTGCTGCTGGCCTTCCCTCGGCGCGACCCGCTGGCCGTCCCCTTACCCGCGCTCCCGATTCCCGCCGTGGCGTCGGTGGGGCCGGTCGAGGTCAGCAAGCAGGAGGACGGCACCCCGTGGCGGCTCAAGGTTCACGGCACTCACGTCCTGGTCGCCGGAGCCACCGGGGCGGGCAAGGGTTCGATCATCTGGTCCACCATCCGGGGCCTGCTGCCTGCCGCCCGTGCGGGTCTGGTGCAGATCTGGGCGTTGGATCCCAAGCTGATGGAGCTGTCCTTCGGCCGTGACCTGTTCGACCGCTACGCCGCCGACCCGGCCACGTGCGCCGATCTGCTGGAAGCAGCCGTGAAGATCATGCAGGAGCGGGCGGGCCGGTTCGCCGGAGTCCAGCGCAACCACGTTCCTACCGTCGATGACCCGTTCGTCCTGGTGGTGGTCGACGAGGTGGCGTTCCTGACCGCCTACCAGTCCGACAAGGGGCTCAAGCTCCGCATCTCGGCGGCGCTGGCGACCTTGACCACGCAAGGTCGTGCGGTGGGGGTCGGCGTGCTGGCGGCGTTGCAGGACCCGCGCAAGGACGTGCTGAGCATCCGCAACCTGTTCCCCGACAAGATCGCGCTACGGCTGGACGAGTCCGAACAGGTGGACATGGTCCTCGGTGACGGTGCTCGGGATCGGGGCGCGCTGGCCGACCTGATCTCACCTCAGCCGGACCTCGGCGCGGGCATCGCCTACGCCCGTCTGGAGACCTCACCTGAGCCGATGCGTGCCCGTGCCGGCTACGTCTCCGATGCCGATATCCGCGACATGGTCGCCGTGTTCACCGCTGACACGCTGCCGCTGACGGGTGAGGTGGCCTGATGAGAATCACCGTTCACGGCACCCCGTCCGAGATCGACGGCCTTCCCTTTCGGCGGCTGCGGACGTTCAACGCGAGGTGACGGTGATTGTCGATCTCGACACCGCTCACCTCCTCAAAGACCCCTACAGCGATGCCTGCCGGATCTCCGTCGACGTGGTCAACCGAGAGGAGGCCATGTGACCGATACCCCCATCCCCTCGCCGAATGGCTCCGACCGCACCTTGCCCCGCCTCGTCCGTGACACCCTGCCCCTCGCCTTGGACGTCGCCATCGAGGTCGCCAAGAACAACGGTGTGTGCATCCGGCCGATCGAACTGCGGCGCCTCGACACTCACACCGGCCTGACCGAGTCGTTCAACATCCCCTGCGGCGCCACCCAGGAAGCCAAGTGTCCGCCGTGCGCCAACCGCAACCGCCAGCTCCGCCGGGCGCAGTGCCGGGAAGGCTGGCACCTCGACCATGAACCGGTCGCCGAACCCAACCCCTCCACCGAAGAGCAGCGGTGGCTGATCGAGTTCCGGGCCGACGTGCAGGCCAAGCGGGATGCGGCCGAACACAACGGGGAAGAGGTCGCCGACTGGGACGAGGCGATCGCCGGGATCGATGCGGAGATCAACGTCGCTGGGATGCGGGGCAACGTCCTGGGTGGCCGATCAACTCCCAAGCGCTCCCGTTCCACGAGGCGGCGCCAGGATGCGCCGGACCTGCCCAAGCGGGCCAAGCAGAACACGACCCTGGGGCGGACCTTCATCGCCTCCGACGGCAAGGTCTACCGACCGTCCCTGTTCGTCACGCTGACCCTTCCCTCGTACGGACGCGTTCGCAACGGCGTTCCGGTCAACCCGAGCACGTATGACTACGCGGCGGCGGCTCGCGATGCCCTGCACTTCTCCAAGCTGGTCGATCGGTTCGTGCAGAACCTACGGCGGGTGGCGGGCTATGACGTGCAGTACTTCGCTTCCGTCGAACCACAGAAGCGGCTCGCTCCTCATCTGCACATGGCGATCCGCGGGACCATGCCGCGTGCGGAGGTCAAGGCGATCGCCGCCGCGACCTACCACCAGGTGTGGTGGCCGTCCGTCGATGAGGTCCGCTTCGACGGTGACCGTCTGCCGGTCTGGAGCGAGCGGGCCGAACGGGCTGAGCCCTACCCGGACGGGCAGGCCGGCGACTACCTCGACCCGGCCACCGGGGAACTCCTGCCCACCTGGGACGAGGCGCTCGATCTGCTCGGCACCGGCGAGGGGGCCGAACCCCTGCATGTGGTTCGCTTCGGTGCTCAGGTCGATGTTCAGGGCGTGCTCGCCGGATCACCGGACGCTGACCAGTGCATCGGCTACCTGTCGAAGTATCTGACCAAGAGCCTCGGTGACCCCCTCGACCCTGATGACCCGGACAACCACGCTCGCCGGGACCACGCGACTCGGATGGTCGAAGCGCTGCGCTACGAACCCTGCTCGCCGACCTGCCCGAACTGGCTGCGGTACGGCGTGCAACCCAAGGGGGCCAAGGCGGGCATGATGCCGGGCCGGTGTAAGGGCAAGGCACACAAGGCCGAACACCTCGGCTACGCGGGCCGTCGCGTCCTGGTCTCCCGTAAGTGGTCGAACAAGACCCTGCGCGAGCACAAGCAGGATCGCCGGGCCTGGGTGCTCGACATGCTCGGCCTGCCCGACGAGACGGTGACCGACCCGCACCGCTACGTCTGGCGGCCGGTCTCGCCCAAGGATCCCAACCGGACCCCGCTGGCCAAACGGCTGCTGCGTGAGGTCGCCAATCGCCAGCGCACCCGCGCACGCCTGATCGAACTCCAAGCCAGAGCGGACGGCATCTCTGTTCCAGATCTTTCGGCAACTCCGGGACTGGAGGTGGCGGCATGACCAGGAAGACAGGGCAAGAGCCCGCCTCGCCTCTCCCGGAACTCGCTCAAGGTCGGTTGCTCACCGTCGAAGAGGTCGCCGAACGGCTGAACACCTCGGTCCGCTTCCCCCGTCGCCTGATCGAGGAACGCCGGATCGCCTTCATCCACGTCGGGCGCAACGTCCGCATCCCCGAAGCGGCTCTTGAGGCGTTCATCGCTGCCGGGCTGGTCGAACCGATCACCACCACACGACGCAGGAGGGCCGCGTAATGGTCAAGACCGCTGTTGCCGCTCCCGGGGAAGGTCCCCGGCGCAAACCGACAAAGAGGCGTTTCGGGCGCGTTCGGCAACTGCCCTCCGGTCGGTTCCAGGCTCGTTACCGGGGACCGGATGACATCGACAGGGCGGCTCCGGAGACCTTCGCGACCAAGCGCGACGCTGAGGTCTGGCTGACCAAGAAGGAGGCCGAGATCCTCGCGGGGGACTGGAGCAATCCGGACCTCGGCAAGGTGGCCTTCAAGGAGTACGGCTCCGACTGGGTGAACGAACGTCCCGGCCTGCGGCCCAAGACGGTCCAGCTCTATGAGGGCCTGCTCCGCCTGCACCTGGTCCCGACTTTCGGCAACCTGGCCGTGAGTGAGATCAAGGCGGCTCACGTGCGCAAGTGGCGCAAGACGCTCCTGGACGAGGGAGTCGGACCGGTCACCGTCGCCAAGGCGTACCGGCTGCTCAAGGCGATCATGAACACGGCGGTGGAGGACAAGATGATCAAGTCGAACCCGTGCCAGATCAAGAGCGGCGGTAAGGAGGAGTCGCCCGAGCGTCCGACGCTCACCATGGAACAGGTCTTCACGCTGGCCGGTGCGATCGAACCGCGGTTCCGGGCGCTGGTGCTCCTGGCGACGTTCGGCAGTCTGCGGTGGGGTGAGCTGGCGGCGCTCCGGCGCAAGAACCTCGACCTGGACGCCCGGACGGTCCGGGTGGTGGCCTCCACCACCGAACTCAAGGACGGATCGGTGACCGTCGGCCTGCCCAAGTCCGTGGCCGGTACGCGGACGGTCGCTCTTCCCGAGGTGGTGGTCTCGGAGCTTCGCGCGCACCTCGACACGTACACCGACGAGCATGACGAGGCGTTCGTCTTCCTCGGCGCGAAGGGCGCGATGCTGCGGCGGCCGGCCTTCAGCCGGATCTGGGCCAAGGCGCTGAAGGGGGCGAACCTCTCCGGCGTCCACTTCCACGACCTTCGCCATACGGGCAACACGTTCGCCTCGCAGTCGGGTGCGACGCTGCGGGAGTTGATGAACCGGATGGGGCACTCGACCACGCGGGCCGCGCTGATCTATCTGCACACCGAGAACGGACGGGATCAGATGATCGCCGACGGCATGGGAAAGCTCGCCGAAGCCGCTCTCAAGAAAGAAGATCCACCGGCATCGGGCACGTAACGGGCACGGAAGATCGAAAGCGCTCCGAAAACAACTAAGGCCCCGGTTCGGATTTGCATCCTGACCTGGGCCTTCAGTCTTGGAGCGGGTGACGGGAATCGAACCCGCGCTGTCAGCTTGGGAAGCTGATGTTCTGCCATTGAACTACACCCGCGTGCGGCGTACCGCGCGTCACCACTCTAGCGGAAAGTTGGGCGGCTCTCGCCCCTGAAGGGAAGCAAGATTCGCAGGACGGGCTTCACGGCTTCGGCGTCGGCGGGTTCCGAGTTGGTAGGTTCCAACACGTGCTGCTTTCCGATCGTGACATCACCGCTGAGATCAAGGCCGGGAGGGTGAGGATCGATCCCTTCCAGCCGGAGATGATCCAGCCGTCCAGCGTCGACGTGCGCCTGGACCGCTACTTCCGGGTCTTCGAGAACCATCGATACCCTCACATCGATCCGGCGGTCGAGCAGCCCGATCTGACGCGGATGGTCGAGCCGGACAAGGGTGAGCCGTTCATCCTGCATCCGGGGGAGTTCGTGCTGGCGAGCACGTACGAGGTCGTCACGCTGCCGGACGACATCGCCTCGCGGCTGGAGGGCAAGAGCTCGCTGGGCAGGCTCGGGCTGCTGACGCACTCGACGGCCGGGTTCATCGATCCGGGGTTCAGCGGGCACGTCACGCTGGAGCTCTCCAATGTCGCGACACTGCCGATCAAGCTCTGGCCCGGTATGAAGATCGGTCAGCTCTGCATGTTCAGGCTCAGCTCTCCGGCCGAGTATCCCTACGGTTCGGAGAAGTACGGATCCCGCTACCAAGGGCAGCGGGGCCCGACGCCGAGTCGTTCCTACCTCAACTTCCACCGGACACCGATCTGAGGACTCCGGAGCGGGCTCCCGACAAAGATGAACTGACAGTGAATTCAAAGTGAACTTTCCTGTCGGGACGGGCTGTTTTGACGGGATGAATCCACTGGAGAGCGGGAGTGTCCCGGGGCTCGTGAGGGCGAGAGGCCGAGGGGGCAGTCCTGCGGTCAGGGCTGCTGTGAGCAGCGACAACGCGGTTCGGCGGGTGGCCGTGACGGAAATCACTCCGAGGTTTCTCGACGGGGCGACGGCCTCTGGTGATCTCGGTGAACCGCCCGGGAAGTACGTCAGAGGCGGAGGTTTCCGACGTGAACCTGGGGAAGATGCCGGATGGCGTTCAGGGGCGAAGAAGTCCCATACTTGGCCTGTCTTCGTCATACTGTGGCCGAAAACCAGCAAAAACGGTCATCGGAAAGATGCCCTCAAGGCTGCCTCAAGCCGTGTGTCACTGGGTAGCGACATCGGGAAGAGTGCATGTCTAGCGGGTGAAGTTCGTATTTCCGCTGGTAACCCTTACCCTTCTCTGCGGACCATCCCCGCACATCTGGAGAACGACGTGCGTCTGCGTCTCACACCTAGTGAGGACAGCTACTACGACTTGTTCGCCGACTCGGCGAACAACCTCGTCACAGCGTCCCGCCTGCTGGTAGAGATCATCAGTGACGGATCGGACAGGGAAGCCCTGGCTGAGAAGATGCGCGCATGTGAGCACGCCGGCGACGAGCGTACTCACGCGATCATGAATCGACTCAACGAGAGCTTCATCACCCCCTTCGACCGTGAGGACATCTATCGCCTCGCCTCGAACCTCGACGACGTCATGGACTACATGGAGGCGGCCGCCGACCTCATCGTCCTGTACCAGATCGACCACCTCCCCAAGGAGGTCGTCCGGCAGGTCGAGGTCCTGGAGCGCGCCGCGGAGCTCACCGCCGAGGCGATGCCACGGCTGCGTTCGATGAAGAACCTCAACGAGTACTGGATCGAGATCAACCGGTTGGAGAACCAGGCCGACCAGGTCTACCGCCGCCTTCTCGCCAAGCTCTTCGGCGGGGAGTACGACGCGTTGACCGTCCTCAAGATGAAGGAGGTCATCGATCAGCTTGAGATGGCCGCCGACGCCTTCGAGCACGTGGCCAACACGATCGAGTCGATCGCGGTCAAGGAAAGCTAAGTGGATCTCACGCTCGCACTCGTCATCAGCGTGGTGGTCGTGGCGTTGGTGTTCGACTACACCAACGGCTTTCACGACGCCGCGAACGCGATCGCGACCTCCGTCTCGACGCGCGCACTGACGCCGAGGGCCGCGCTGTTCATGGCCGCGGCGATGAACTTCCTGGGTGCGCATCTCGGTACGCAGGTGGCCGCGACAGTCGGCAAGGGCATCATCGACGCTCCGCAGGGGAGCCACGGTCTCGTCATCGTCGGTTCCGGTCTGATCGGTGCGATCACCTGGAACATGGTCACGTGGTACTTCGGCCTTCCCTCCTCGAGCAGTCACGCGCTGATCGGCGGCCTCGTCGGTGCCGCGCTCGCCTCGGCGAGCGTCGTCCACTGGGACGGGGTGGTGGAGAAGGTCGTCATTCCGATGATCCTGTCTCCGCTGGTCGGCTTCAGCCTCGCCGGGCTGATCATGATCGGGATTCTGTGGGGGTTCCGGCGCGCCCAGCCCTCGAAGGCGAACCGGGGCTTCCGGCACGCGCAGACCGTGTCCGCGGCGGCGATGGCGCTGGGGCACGGCCTCCAGGACGCGCAGAAGACCATGGGGGTCATCTTCCTCGCCCTCGTGGTCGGCGGCTACCAGAACGACGGTGACCCGATTCCCCAGTGGGTCATCCTCGCCGCCGCCACGGCCATCTCGCTCGGCACGTACGCGGGCGGCTGGCGGATCATGCGGACGCTGGGACGCCGGATCATCGCGCTCGACCCGCCGCAGGGGTTCGCCGCGGAGGCGGCCGCCGCGACCGTGCTCTACACGGCGGCCATCGGCTTCGGCGCCCCGATCTCGACCACCCACACGATCACCAGCGCGATCATGGGCGTCGGCGCCACCAAGCGCCTGTCGGCCGTGCGCTGGGGCGTCGCGGGCAACATCGTGACCGCCTGGGTCCTCACGATCCCGGCCTCCGCGTTCGTCGCCGCGCTGTCCTACTTCGTGCTCCACTGGATGATCGAGTAGTCCTCGGGCGACCGCGCCGGACCGGGGTGCCCTCGGTCCGGCGCGTCCTGCCTTCGGGGGCACCCCAGGTGCCCGGGGGACGCCTCCGCCCCCCGGGTGTCACGCGAGGGATGTCCCTACTTCCGGTACATCACGTCGACGTCCCAGCGGGTGAAGCCCAGCCCCTCGTACAGGCGGATCGCCGCGGGGTTGCTCTCGTCCACGTACAGCATCACCTGGCTCAGGCCCCGCGACCGCAGGTAGGCCAGGCCCGCGAGGGTGAGCGACCTGCCCAGGCCGCCTCCCCGCTCCGCGGGGTCGACTCCGACGACGTACACCTCGCCGAGAGGATCGTGCGCGTGGTCGCCGTCGCCGTGGACCTTGGTCCAGTGAAAGCCCACCAGCCGGTCGCCGTCGCCGGTCGGACGTACGGCGAGGAAGAATCCGGCCGGGTCGAACCAGGGTTCCCGCTCACGCCGCTCCAGATCCTCGATCGTCCACGCCCCCTGCTCGGGGTGCTGGGCGAACGCCCTGGCGTTGAGCGCCACCCACGCCTCCCGGTCGGAGGCGCCGGGCTCGAACGTGCGCAGCCGCACCCCCTCGGGAAGCTCGAAGCCGGGGATGTCGGAGGACAGGGAGCGGCGCATCCGCCACAGGGACCTGATCCTGTCGAAACCCGCCGACCGGGCGAGGGCCTCGGCGGCCGGATGCCCGCCGTGCGCCCACAGGCGCAGGTGCCCGCCGGTGTGGTCGAGCACGGACTCCAGCAGCCGGCGCCCGTATCCCCTCCCGCGGAACGCCGGGTGGACGACCAGCTCCCCGCTGGGGCCCTCGACGGGGTCGGTCGGGTCGACGTGGGCGTAGCCCGCGAGGTCGTCCCCGACGTACAGCAGCACGGCTCCGGCCCGCTCGTCGCCGCCGTAGCGCAGGTGCAGCATGACATGTTCGTTGAGCGGTCTGACCTTGTCGGCCTCGGTGGCCGCCTCCACCACCGCGAGAACGTCGGACACCTCCTGGTCGCCGAGCGCTCCCCGGTACTCCACACGCACGTTCATGGTGTGGACTCTAGGCGGGCAGGTCCTTCCCGAGCTCACCGGGGACTGGCAAAAGGCGCCATGCGCTCGCCGGGGGAATCGTTACCTCTAGGCCATTCCCTGCACAGATAGTCCCTTTAGTGTCGTGGTCCATGACGTCTCGTTCCTTCCAGCGGTTGGTCATGGCGGGTGTGCTCGCCGGGACCAGTCTCGTGCTCGCGATTGGACCGGCAGAGGCGGGCAACAAGCCCGCCAAGCCCGCCAAGACGGTGCCGGTCCGCCTGCTCTCCCTCAACGACTTCCACGGCAACCTTGAGCCACCGACCGGTTCATCCGGCCGCATGGTCGACGAGACCGGCGCGACGGTCGACGCGGGCGGTGCCGCGTACGTCGCCACCCACCTCAAGCAGCTCTCCGACAAGAACACGTTGAAGGTCGCCCAGGGCGACCTGATCGGCGCCACCCCCCTGATCTCCGCGGCCTATCACGACGAGCCTTCCGTGGAGTTCCTCGGCAAGGTCGGCGTCACCGCCTCCGCCGTGGGCAACCACGAGTTCGACGAGGGGTACGCCGAGCTCAGGCGCATCATGAACGGTGGCTGCCACCCGGTGGACGGCTGTTCGCCCGCCGGTAGGTGGAAGGGCGCGAAGTACAGCTACATCGGCGCGAACGTCATCTTCAAGCGGCCGGCGAAGGGCGCGGAGAAGCAGGCGCTGGAGGCGCTGGGCGGGACGAACAGCGCCTCGCTGCGCAACCTCCTCAAGGACTACGGCATCCCCGCGCTGCCCCCGGTCGCGATCCGCTGGATGAACGGCGTGCCGATCGGCTTCATCGGCCTCGTCACCAAGACCACCCCGGACATCGTCACCTCCGAGGGCATCAAGGACCTTGAGTTCATCGACGAGGTGAAGGCCGCGAACGTCGCGTCCAAGCTTCTCCAGATCGTCGGAGTCAAGGCCCAGGTCGTGCTCGTGCACGAGGGCGACCAGGTCACCGCGGGCCAGTCGCCCGACGCGTGCAGCGCCCAGCCCGGCGCGGGCAACCGGATCGCCACGCAGGTCGACGCCGAGATCGACATGATCCTCAGCGGTCACTCCCACCAGGCGTACCTGTGCAATGTGGCCGACCCCAGGGGCGGCAACCGTCTCTACAGCCAGGGCGGCTCCTTCGGCCGGGTCATCACCAAGGTCGACTTCCAGGTGGACGTCAAGACCCGCGACGTCGTGCGCTCCACGGTCGTGGCCGACAACCAGGTCGTGACCAGGACCGTCACCCCCGACGCGGAGATCGCCACGTTCGTCCAGACGTGGAAGGACCGCGTCGCGACGGTGGCGAACCGGCCGATCGGCAGGATCACCGCGGACATCACCAACACCGCCGTGGCCTCGGGGGAGTCCTCCCTCGGCAACCTCATCGCGGACGCCCAGCTCGTCTCGACCAGGACCGGCGGCAACGCCGAGATCGCGCTGATGAACCCGGGCGGTGTGCGGGCCAGCCTCAACTACGCGGGCTCGCCCGCCGGTGAGGGAGACGGCGTGGTGACGTATGGCGAGGCGTTCACCGTCCAGCCGTTCAACAACCTCATGCAGGTGGTCACGCTCACCGGTGCGCAGCTCAAGACCGTTCTGGAGCAGCAGTTCGTCGGCGGTCCCAACGCCCAGGCGTTCACCAAGATCCTGCAGCCGTCGTCGAACTTCACCTACACCTACAGCGCGAGCGCGCCGTGGGGTTCGAAGGTCTCCGACATGAAGATCGACGGTGTCGCGGTGACGGACACCCAGACGATCAGGGTCGCGGCCAACAACTTCCTCGTCGGCGGCGGTGACGCGTTCCTCGCCTTCAGGGACGGCACCGACCTGTGGAGCGGCCCGCTGGACATCGACGCCTTCGCCGCCTACTTCGCGGCGAACCCGTCGATCACGCCGCCGGTGCCCAACCACATCACGATCGTTCCCTGACGCGGGTGCGAACCGTAACGCGGGCGAAAGGCGCGCCGCGCCGCGGAGGTCGCGGTACGTCGTGAGGCGTGACGCACCCGTGAGGATGTGACACGCGGCAGAGGTCCACCGGACGCGTCCGGTGGGCCTCTCTTTCGAGATTCCGCACTTCTGTGGAGGGGCGGCGTACGTCAGGGGATGTACGGGTGACCTCCTCCTCGCGGGGGTCGGCGAGGCGGGTGCGGTGACCTACCGTGTCAGGGTGAGGACCAGGAGGACCGACGCGCTGACAGCGGCCGTGGTGCTGGCCGGGATCGTCGGGGGCACCTACGGCGGGCTGTCCGGTTCGGGGTCCCCCGAGCGCCCGCTGGACACGCGTCGCCTTCGCCTACGAGTCCGGACTCGTCACACCGGGCAAGGCCGGGACGCCCGGGCGCGAGGGCACCTGACTCCCGCCCTCGCGAGAGCCGTCGCGGGGGGGCGGGAACGTGCCAGGGCCGTTCCCGGTGACTCCTGGAAGTCCTGGGAGCTCCAGGGAGAACGGGATCCCTAGTGGCGGACGGGCTCGCGCTCCTCGACGGCCTCGTTGCCGCGCTCGGGAACGAACCGGTAGCCGACGTTGCGTACCGTGCCGATCAGCGCCTCGTACTCGGCGCCGAGCTTGGCGCGGAGCCGCCGGACGTGGACGTCCACGGTGCGGGTGCCGCCGAAGTAGTCGTATCCCCAGACCTCCTGGAGGAGCTGGGCGCGGGTGAAGACCCTGCCGGGGTGCTGCGCCAGATACTTCAGGAGCTCGAACTCCTTGAAGGTCAGGTCCAGCGCGCGGCCGCGGAGCCTCGCGGTGTAGGTGGCCTCGTCGATCGACAGGTCACCGTTACGGATCTCGTCCGGCACCTCCTCGGCGGCGGACAGGTTGAGCTTGCCCACGGCCATCCTGAGCCGCGCCTCGACCTCGGCGGGTCCGGCGGTGTCGAGGATGACGTCGTCGGTGCCCCACTCCGCGGTCAGCCCGGCGAGACCGCCCTCTGTGACGATCACCACCAGGGGGCAGGCGACGCCCGTGGTGCGCAGCAGCCGGCACAGGCTTTTGGCCTGGACGAGCTCGCGGCGCGCGTCCACCAGAATCGCATCGGCGGGCGGGGCGTCGAGCAGGGCGGATGCCTCCGCGGGCGCGACCCGTACCGAGTGCAGCAGTAGCCCCAGCGCCGGAAGCACCTCAGTCGAGGGCTCAAGGGCGTTGGTGAGCAGCAGGAGATTGCTCACGATGCCTCCTTCCCGCGTCATGTCGGCGATAGCCGTACAAACACGTAAGGACCCGGGGGCTACGTTGCCCAGGTCCCGTAGTAGGTGAGGATAACCCACAAGGCCGTAGCGTCCAGCGAACGTCCACCTGGTGAACACCCGTTCTCCAGGTGAATTCGCCGTAATGGTGCGGTAACCCTACGTGTGTTTGGGGAGTTGATTCACAGATGGCGTTGGTCGTTGTCAGATATTGGGCTGCGGCAAAGGAAGCGGCGGGGGTCGCCGAGGAGCGTTCGGAGGCCGCGAACCTTGCCGAGTTGATGACGAAAATCACATCGAACCGTGACAGGCTGGCTCGCGTGCTGACCCTGTCGTCGTTCCTGGTGAACGGGGATCCGGTGGGCAGGAGGGCCCACGAGACGATCATCCTGACGGACGGGGCGACGGTCGAGGTGCTTCCCCCGTTCGCGGGCGGCTGAGGGGGGTGGAAGCTACCGTCGGCGCGGCGTTTCGGACAGGATTGCCGGGGGAGGTCACGCCAATGGCACCCCTTGGGCCGGAGAACGAAAAGGGAGTCGAATGCGCAAGCTGATCGGTTTTCTCCTCCTACTTCTCGTTCTCGTGGTGATCCTCGACAGGGTCGCCGTCGCTGGTGTCCAGCGCGAGATCGCCACGCAGGCGACGGCCAAGTACGACCTCTCGGCCCCACCCGAGGTCACGATCGAGGGCATCCCCTTCCTCACTCAGGCGATCGCCGGGCGCTACGAGGAGGTCAACGTCGCCGCGGGCGCGATGACCGTCTCGGGTATCCGCCTGTCGAGCGTCGACTTCACCCTGCGCGGTGTCACGGCCCCGCTGGAAGACCTGGTGCTCCGTCCACGGCAGGTGGACATGCGCGCCGAGCGCGTGGAGGGGGCGGTGGTCGTCCCGGTGGAGACGATCAACCAGAGGGCACCTCGCGGGATCAAGGTCGAGGTCGCGGGTGACGCGCTCAACCTCAGCGGGGAGATCACCGTGCTGGGGCAGAAGGTGCCCGTGAAGGCGGATCTCAAGGTCGAGATCGCCGAGGGCGGCCTGCAACTCACCCCGGGGAAGGTGACCCTGGGCGGCGGTATCCCCGTCCCCAACCCCGAGCGGTTCATCAACTACCGCATCCCGATCGGGAAGCTGCCGTACAACCTCAAGCTGACCGAGGTGAAGGCCGTGCCGGAAGGGCTGCGCATCTCGGGCGAGGCCTCCGACGTACCCCTCCGAGGCTGAACGTGGCCCGTGCCTGAACCGGATCGTCCCGCCGTACGTCGTGAGGATGTGAGCCAAGCCGGAACCGCCGACGAGCAACTCGTGAGGGCGCTCTTCGACGAGCACGGCGGGCCACTGTACGGCTATGTGCTGCGGCTGACGGGCGACTCGGGGAGAGCGGAGGATGTCGTGCAGGAAACGCTGTTGCGGGCCTGGCGCCATCCCGACGCGTTCGCCGGCCGCTCCATCCGCGCGTGGCTGTTCACGGTGGCACGCAATCTCGTCGTCGACCAGCATCGCGCGCGCAAGGCGCGCCCCCCGGAGACGGGGGACGAGGCGCTCGCCGTGGTGCCCGCCGACGACGAGCTGGAGCGGGCCGTCGAGTCGTGGGCGATCGCCGAGGCGCTGGCCGCGCTGAGGCCCGAGCACCGCGAGGTACTGGCCGAGGTCTACTACCAGGGGAAATCCGTGAAGGAGGCCGCCGAGTCGCTCGGCATCCCCGCAGGGACGGTTAAATCGCGCACGTATTACGCGCTTCGGGCGCTCAAGCTGGCGCTGGAGGAGCGGGGGCTCGCGCCATGATGACCTGTGAAGAAGTACGGATATCGCTCGGCGTCTACACGCTCGGTGCCCTGGAGGCGGACGAGCGGGTGCTCGTCGAGGCCCATCTCGCCGAGTGCGCCGAGTGCCGGGCCGAGCTGGAGGAGCTGTCCGGGGTGGTGACGTTCCTCGGCAGGGTGTCCGAGGGCGACGTGGCGCAGGTGGCGAGCCCGCCCACGGTGGTGCTCGACCGGCTGCTCAGCGCCAAGGTCAGGCGGCACCGTACGAACCGCCTGATGCTCTCGCTCGCCGCCTCGGTCCTGGTGGTCGGGCTCGGCGGCGGGACCCTGTGGGCCGTCACCCAGTCACCTCCGGAGACCACCACCGCGTCGGCGCCCCGGTCGTCGGCCGAGGACGCCGGGGACGCCGGTGACGCCCAGGAGGACACCGAGGGCGGGGCTCCGGCCGACGCCGCCGGCAGTCAGGAGAGCACCCGGTCCTTCTCGGACTCGGCCGCGCCCGACGGCGACGCCAGGGCGAAGGCCTCCCGTTCCCCGGTGTCCAGTCCAGCGCCGGAGATCCTGCTCGCCCCGAGCGAGCTGCGGTTCGAGGGAGCGGACGACACGGGTACGGTCCGGGCGGTGGTGACCGCGTCCGCGGGCGAGGGGGCGACCACGGTCAAGGTCGTGCTCACCGGGGTGGCCAAGGGCACGCGCTGTCGGCTGGAGGTGATCGGGGAAGGCGGACTGAGGGAGACGGCGGGCAACTGGGTCGTCAACCGGGCCGCCTATGACAGGTCGGGCTCTTTCACGGCCACCACCACGATCCCGCCGGAACGGATCACGGCCTTCGAGATCACCACCGCCGGCGGACGGGTACTGCTCACGATCCCCACCCGCTGAACATGTCGGGGGTCGCGTTCGGGATCTTCACCCGTTGAGCCTGCCGGGGGTCGCGCTCGCGATCCCCGTCGCCGTTGAACCCGTTGACGTGCTGCTCGCGGTTTCCGTCCGCCGAGCCTGCCGGGGCGGCGGTGCTCACGGCTCCCACCGGCCGAAACCGTTGGGGCGGCGAGGGAATGGCCTGGGACGTGCGCCTGTTGTCGTGTTCCGTGACAGGTTCGACGGTGGTGGTCGTCACCATCGCCCTCGCCACGCTCACGGGGGTGGCGATGCGGCGGCGAGACGGCGTGGCGCGAGAGGTGACGGACGAGGTGGAGCGGCTCACGTCCGGCGACATCCACGCGGAGCTGGGGGAGCGGGCCACGCTCGTGCAGTTCTCCACCTCCTTCTGCCAGCCGTGCCGGGCGACCCGGCGGATCCTCGGCGAGGTGGCCGAGATGGTGCCCGGCGTCGCGCACGTGGAGATCGACGCGGAGTCCCGCCTCGACCTGGTCCGATCACTGAACATTCTGCGCACCCCCACCGTCCTCGTCCTCGACGCGTCCGGGCAGGTCGTCAAGCGTGCCTCGGGCCAACCCAGGAAAGCCGACGTCATCGGCGCCCTCGGTCTGGCGGTGGGCGAATGAGCGGGGCACCCTATCGGCCATTGAACGATCATGTCTCAGAAATTGGACAGGGATGTGACAGATGGCGGGACGCCGGGGTAATGTCATGGACATGAACTCCACGACAGAGCTGCTCACGAAGCGGCGCGCGGTTGATTTCTGCCGCGTGACCACCGCGCTCTGTCGCATTTCCTAAGGGCGATCTCAAGCGGCCGTCGAGCCGCACCGATCTGCACAACCCTTCAGGAGCATCAAGCGATGCAGGTTGATTCCCGAGCTCTCCGTTTCTCCGCGGTTGTGACCACCGTTGTGCTCGCACTCGTCCTCGTGACGGGGAACGCATGGCTGCTGGTCGCGCAGGCCGTCGTGTTCGCACAGGGCGTTCTCGGCACCTCGCCGTACGGGATGATTTTCAAAGGGATAGTGAAGAGTCCGCCGAAGGAACTCGAGGACGCAGCCCCGCCGCGCTTCGCGCAGGGGGTCGGACTCGCTTTCGCACTGGTGGGCTTGGTCGGATACGTCGCACAGATCACGCCGTTGGCCCTCGGCGCCGTCGCAGCGGCACTTTTCGCCGCTTTTCTCAATGCCGCTTTTAGTTTCTGTCTCGGCTGCGAGATGTTTTTGATCATTCGCCGTTTACTACCCGCCGCACGATGATCCTGGAGGATCACCATGAGCCGCTCCGCCGTCCTGGTCGACGCCGACTGGGTCGAGGCCAACCTCGACACCCCCGGTGTCGTCCTCGTTGAAGTGGACGAGGACGCCAGCGCATATGACAAGGGCCACATCCGTGGCGCCGTGAAGGTCGACTGGAAGCAGGACCTGCAGGACCCGGTCCGCCGTGACTTCGTCGACCGCGAGGGCTTCGAGGCGCTGCTGTCCGCCCGTGGCATCGCGAACGACGACACCGTGGTTCTCTACGGTGGCAACAACAACTGGTTCGCCGCCTACGCGTACTGGTACTTCAAGCTGTACGGCCACGAGAACATCAGGCTTCTCGACGGTGGCCGCAAGAAGTGGGAGCTTGAGTCCCGCGAGCTGGTCAAGGAGGTGCCCAGCCGCCCCGCCACGACCTACAAGGCCAAGGAGCAGGACCGGTCCCTGCGTGCCTCCCGTGACGAGGTCGTCGCCGCGATCGGCAAGCTCAGCCTGGTCGACGTGCGCTCGCCCGACGAGTTCACCGGCAAGCTGCTCGCCCCCGCGCACCTTCCGCAGGAGCAGGCTCAGCGTGTCGGCCACGTACCCACCGCCCGCAACATCCCGTGGTCCAAGGCTGCCAACGACGACGGCACCTTCAAGTCCGACGAGGAGCTCAAGTCCCTCTACGAGGGCGCGGGCGTCGACTTCGGCAAGGACATCATCGCCTACTGCCGCATCGGGGAGCGCTCGGCTCACACGTGGTTCGTGCTGCACGAGCTCCTCGACCAGGCCGGTGTCAAGAACTACGACGGTTCATGGGTTGAGTACGGCTCGCTGGTCGGCGTGCCGATCGAACTGGGAGAGGCCCGATAATGACTCAGGGATGCGCTGCTCCGGAACAGACGGTTGCCCTTCCGGCCGGGATCGATCTTGCGAACCAGGCCGTCATCCAGGGCGTGGTAACGGGCGCGGGCACGGCCTACGCCCGTCTGCTCGACCACTCCGGTGAGTTCACCGGTGAGGTCGTGGTGTCCGAGGAGGGAGTCTTCCGCTTCTTCGCCGCCCCCGGTGACTGGACCGTCCGCATCATCGCGGGCGGCGGGGTCACCAAGGACATCCCGGCCCAGGCCCGCCTGGGTGAGGTCACCCAGCTCGCCGTGGCCGTCTGACCCTTCGGGGCCGACCTCGCCACAGCGAGAACCGGTACGTTGCTCGACCGGCAAGAACGGTAAGAACCAGCACGTTGAAAGGACCGGCGTTCCCTCGGGAGGGCCGGTCCTTTTCGCTGTGCCGGACGCGCGGAAGGCTCGCCGTCCACGGCGGTCCGCCGGTTCCGCGGACCGGCTGTTCCGGAGGGTCGCCCGTTCCGGGGCCGATGTTCCCGGAGGTCAGTCCCCGGGGGTCGCGTCAGGCGGTTGTTCCCGGAGGTTCACCCTCGGGGAAGAGGGCGAACCTCCACTTTCTCGCGTCAGACGGCGAGCCGGCTCTCGACGCGGTCGACGGCGTCGACGTAGTCGGGATCCGGGGACATGGCCGCAGCCAGACGCAGGTGCGGCAGGGCCTCGGGGTGCCGGTTGGCGCGTTCGAGGGTCCTGCCGAGCAGGAACCGGGCGTAGTGGTCACCGGGGGTGCGCTCCAGAAGCGCCTCCAGCGTCTCCCTCGCCCTGCCCAACTGGGCGGAGCCGAAGTAGGCGCGGGCCGCCAGCAGCCGGACGGCGGGGTCGTCGCCATGATCGGCCAGTAGCGGGCGCAGCGTTCGCAGGGCGCCGAGGGGGTCCCGCGCATCCAGCAGGGTCTCGGCCTGGCGCAGCCACCTGACCTCGTCGGGGAGTTCCCGCCGGGGAACGGCGTGCCGTACCAGATCGGCGAGGACCTCCGGCGGCTGCGCGCCCGTGACGGCCGTGTCGCCGACCACGAAGGTCGGCGAGGTGGTGACGCCCTCGGCCTTTCCGCGCAGCAGCCAGGAACGAACCTCGTCCGCGCCGTCGCCGCGGTCGAGAGCCTCGGCCATGCCGTCCAGACCGGCTTCGGCGGCGAGCGCCGCCAGGGTGGCGCGGTTCCCGATGTCGGAACCTTCGACGAAGTGGGCGCGCAGGATCCGCTCCACGACCGTGTCCTGGAGCGCGGCCCCGCCCTGTTCGTAGGCGAGGGCGATCACCCGGTGGGCGTCGAACGTGTTCGCCCGCCACACGGCGCCCCGTCGCCCGCCGTCACCGGGCCGGTTCCCCGCCAGGGCCGGAGCCGTCGTCGCGACCGGAGTGGAAGCCGGAACCGCGGTCGGGGTGGAAGCCGAAGTCAGGGGCGAGGGCGGGGTCGGGTTCGAGGGCGGGGTCAGGGCTCGCAGGGCGCCCTCGGCGACCTGGTCGCGAAGCTCCTCCTCCAGCGGCTCCGACGGCACCGGAGCCATCGGATCGATGACGTACGGGCGCCAGACGATCTCCACGTCCTCGCCGAGTTTCGCCTGCTCCAGGCGTCGCTTGCCGATGTAGGCCCACGCGCAGGCCATGTCGGCCCAGACTTCCATGCGCTTCATTGCCGCTGCAACAAACGGGGGCGGTCGTTTATTCGACCGGCGTTTCGGCCTCGTCGGCCGGGCTGCGTTCCTTCAGGGGAGTCGTTAGCATGCGTCGGTGCCTGAAACGCCTGTCATACCCACACAGTCGCCGGCAGTCGACCGGAGGCCCGCCTCGCTCTCCGCGGTCTCGCTGCCCATGCACACACTCAAGATCTTCGGCGCCTGTGCCCTCACGTTGATCCTCTGGTTCTCGGTGGGCAGGGTGGTCAGGGAACTGCTGATGGTGGCCGCCAGCGAGGTCTCCCACGGTGACCACCGGCAGGTGCGGCTCGTCATCACGATGTTCGTCTTCACGTTGATCGTGCTGAACGAACTCGTGGTCATGGTCGGCATGCTGCACGCGGTGCGCGGTGCGCTCCGGGAGATCCGGGTGCGGCGGGAGGCGGGCGAGGCGGACGAGAGCATGTTCGGCGCGCTGAACCGTGCCACCCTGCTCTTCGCCACCATCTACCTCGCCTGGGGGTTCCACACCGCGGACGCCAGGGAGTTCATCGCCGTCGACACCGCGAGGCGGGTCGACCAGGACTTCGCATCGAGCCTCGCGGGGAACGAGATAGAGGGCGGCACCGGGCTCTCCACGCTGGACGTTCGGGTCTCCATCGGGGTCGCCGTGGTCGCGTACCTGCTCAGGGTGCTGTTCGGCCGGCGGCACGTCAACGGCAAGGGCAGGGGCAGCGGCGTGTTCGCGACCTTCTTCGAGCTGGCCTTCGCCTTCTACAGCATCAACGCCCTCCTCGCCTTCGCGGAGGCGCGGGCGGACTGGCTGGACCAGCGGGTCGTCGTGGTGACGTTCAAGGAATGGGCCGAGGCGGCGGGTGAGGCACTGCCGTGGTGGAAGCCCTTCTGGAACGCGGTCGGGGACACCTGGCCCCATGTGGTCGACGGGCTGATCGTCCCGCTCACCTGGCTCACGGTCGCCTCGCTCGTCTACGGCGCCTTCGCCGAGGACACCCGGGCCGTCGTACGGGGAACCAGGCTCGACAACGTGGCCACCAGGGTGGAGCGGAGCCACGATCTCACCCGGAGCACGATGGCCCACGCCACGGCCGGATTCCAGGAGCGCTGGGTTCCCCCGGTGAACGCCTTCCGGCTCGCGGCGAGGGGTGGTCCCGTGCTGTTCGGCGCCCTGTGCCTCTGTTATGTCGCGATCCGCGTGGTGACCGACTACGCGGACCGGGGTGTGCGGATGCTGATCGGCAACGAGGACCCGTTCGTCTGGTTGGCACTGGCCGGGCCGGTCGAGTTCGTCAGGGAGCTGGTGGTGCTGACGCTGACCGTCTGCCTGCTGGCGGCCACGTTCGACATCGCGGCCACACGCGGCCGTGAGGCGGGGAAGACGCTCACCGCCTGAAGCGCAGCACCTGGTCCTGGACGGGGTCCTTCTCCGTCGCCGCCTTCTTGAGGATGTCCTCCACGGGTTGGTTCTCCACCACGTGGAACGTGGCGGGACGGACGTGGACCTCGACCTGCCCGGCCAGATGCCTGGGCACCACGCTGATCATGTCGTAGGAGTAGGCGGTGCCGACCCTGTGGTCCTTGACCTCGTCGGGGATGTCGTCGCTCTCGGGGAGGACCTTCCACACGCGACCGTCGGAGTGCCTCACCTCGACCTCGGGATCACCACGCAGGCTGACGCCCTCGGCGTCCAGCGCGGTCCTCGTCACCTTGATCTTCAGCCACTGGCGGTCGGGCGGGAGGGGCTTCTGGCCGGGCAGGTCGTCCACCTGCTCGACCGAGGCCTTCCACGACACGTGCATCAGCGTCATGTCACCCCCGGCGGCGACGGTGTAGATCCTGTCGGCGGGGTTGCCGGTCCTGTAGACGGTGTAACCGCTCCAGGTGGAGGCCACGATGCCGAGTCCGACGGCCACGATCGCCCCGCCGACCCGCAGTGTCGTACGGCGGCCTCGCCTCGGCGGGGTCTTCGGTGCGGACGGTTCTCCGGCGGGCACGCCGTCGGCCGGTACGGCGACGGCTGCAGCCGTTCCCGTTCGGGTGGCGGAGGAGCGGGGAAGCGGGGGAGCGGAGAGGGAGGGGAACGGCTGGGTCGAGACCTCCGCCGGCTCCTCCGCGGGCGGCTTGGGAGGCCAGACCTGTTCGTCAGGAAATATCCGCAGGGGAGCGGGAGTCCACTGGCCGCCCGGAGGTTGCCGACGCTGAGGTGGGGTGGGACGGTTCCGGGCGGGGGCCGGGGGTGCGGCCGGAGGTTCCTGGGTCTGTCCGGTACGCGTTTGCCGGTCGGTGGAAGGCACCGGCCAGGTGCCGAGGGCGGTGGGCCAGGGGCTGCCTCGGTAGGGATCGTGAGGCGGTGCGGAAGTATGACCTTCCTGGGCGGGCCGTTCCTGTCGTACGGGCCGGTTCTTCGGCGCGAGTCGGTTCTCCCATGCGGGCCGGTTCTCCATCATGGGCGGGTTTCCCGTCGAGGGGTTCTCCCGCGCGTGCCGATCTTCTCGCGCGTGCCGTTCCTCGTGCACGGGCCGTTCCTCGTGTGCGGGCCGCTCCTCCCGCGAGGCGGACCAGGTGCGGTCCTGATCGTCCTCGGAGACTCCCCGGTGCGGCGTCCCCATCAGTTCCTGCTCGCCAACTCGTAGACGTCCTTCGCGGTGGAGGTGAGTTGCCGCGCGGCCGTCTCATCCAGGCCCAGGTCTATCTCGATCTCGGGTCCGTTCGGCTCGACGATGAAACCCGACGAGGGGGCGAGCAGGATCCGGGAGTCCGGGAGTTCCCCGGGCGGGATCTCGAAGACCGTCACGCCCTCGGTCCACCAGCCCGGCTGGATGTAAGGGTGGGTGATGGTCAGCGTCTGGTCCACCCTGTCGGAGGCCACGTAACGGCGCCCGCCGGCCGTGAGCAGCCGGGGAGGCCCGAACCGCTGCGGCTCCCAGGTCGCGGTGGCGCCCACCTCGACGATGATGAAGATCCCCTTGGCGGTCACGCGTTCCTGCTCGCCGCTCGCCTTCCTGGTCGCGATGGCCTTGGCCGCGTAGACCGCCTTGACCCGCGCGGAGATCCGGGAGCCGGTGACCTCCTCGTTGAAGGCGCCGGTCGAGGTGAGGGGCGCGTCGTGGTCGGCGATCTCCGCGCCGAAGGCCTGCAGTCCCACGGCGGAGGCCGCGAGCGAGATCCCGGCCAGTACGGCACCGGCGGTGCGGGGACGGGAGGAGACGTTCACGAGCGCGCTCCCCCCGGCATGACGGGCAGCGTGACCTGGGCCGTCACCACGGGCTTCTCCCTGCCCTCGTCGCCTTCGTCGTCCTCCGTGACCAGGAACCAGCCCGGCGCGAGGGTGATCCCTTCACGCCACTCGTACGTGCCGACGTCGATCGTGAGCTGTCTGGGAGGCCGCTGCCCGTCCTCCAGTTCGTACCGGACCACGACGCTGGTCGGCAGGGCCGGGTGCAGTTGACTGCTTTCGCCCCCTCCTGTGGGGGTGAACACCGACGCGCCGTACTTGCCGTTGATCTCCGGGGTCACTTTGAGCAGGGACGTCCCGAAGGATCCGCCGACCAGGCCCTTCTGGTAGGGCGCCCCCATGCCGGCGGTCTCCTCGCCCTTGTTGACGACGAGGAGCTCGATCTCCAGGAGACGCTTGGCCGGGCCGCCGAACAGGCCGGGCTCGCTCACGGTGCGGGATCCGACGAACGTGGTCGTGAACTGTTCCTGATCCACGGTCGAGCCCTGGCCCAGCCGCTTGGGCGGCTTCTCCGAGGCCGTGGCGAAGCCGCCGAGGACGGTGGTGACTGCCAGACCGGTGACCGCCACCAGAGCGACGAGCGGGACCGCGATGGGGCGCCGTCCGGTGGGACCCTTGGGAGGGGCAGTCATGAGAAACGATGTTAAACGCTGATGTCCGCCCCATCTGCCCCACCTGTCCCTTAAGTAGTGGTAAACCTGGGGAAAATGGAGCGGATTGACGGGAACGCTGCCCGAATACGATGGCGAACTCTTACGCTGTCTCCGAGGCTTTCGATGAGCCCGATGGCGGAGGTTCCGTGGCGGACGTGCATCCCGAGCATGCGCAGCTCCAGGCGGACCGGATCTACCTGGGCTGGCAGTACGCCTTGTTGCACCCTGATCCGGGTCCGGCTCCTAAGCGACCCTCGCCCGTCGAGAATCCTCCCGAGCCGCTCGACCCCGAGTGGGTGCGCAGGGAACGCCTCAACGAGGACCTCCTGAACCGGCCGGTCAAGATCGTCCGCGGGTTCATGGCCGCGCTCGCCACCCTGATCCTCGTCCTCGGCCTCACCGAGATGCTCAGCTGGTCGTTCGCCGCCGTCGGGGTGATCGCCGCCGGCGGCATCGCGGCGTTCTGCAGCTACGCCGTCCACCAGGGCGACCGGGCGGTACGCCAGCGCATCAAGGAGCGCGAGATGGCGGGTGACCGGCTGCGGGAGGAACGCGACCGGGAGCTCTTCCTCGCCCAGGAGGAGCACGCCGCCCGATACCGGGAGTGGGCGGAGAAGAAGGAGCGTCACGACCGCCAGCTGACCTGGTACGCCGTGGCCGTGCCCGACGAGATCGACCGGATCGACGTGGCCGGAGGCACCCTGCCCGGCTGGTCGGCGCTGATCACCCTGCTCGGCGCGACCCGTCTCTACAGCGGCGGCCACCTGACCGTGCTCGACCTGTCCGAGGGCGCGATCGCCAAGGACCTGATCGAACTCGCGCGCAGGGGTGGCGACGACCCGCTGGTCTGGGTGCTGCCGGTCGACCTGCCCCGGCTCGACCTGGGCGCCACGCTGGCCCCGGAGGCCTTCGCCGACGTTCTCGCCCACGTCGTGAGCGTGAGCGAGGAGCACCGTACGACGAGGGATCTGTCGTTCGACAACGCCATCCTGGAGCGGGTCCTGGAGGTCCTCGGCGAGAGTGCCACGATCAACCAGGTCACCGCCGCCCTGCGTGCCCTCGCCCAGGTCGGCGACCCCCGCGAGGACCTGCGGTTCGGCCTGATCACCGCCACCCAGCTGGAGCGGATCGGCACGCTGTTCGGCCGGGGCGTGAGCGACCGGGTGGTGATCGAGCGGGCGTGGGCACTGGAGTCGCAGTTGCGCAAGCTGGAGACCCTCGGCTCCGAGGCGGTGCGCCTGCCGCCCGCGCGCCTGCGGGTCGTGTCGATGGACCGTCAGGCGGGCGTGTTCGGAAACCGCGTCCTCGGCACGTACGTCGCGACCGCGCTCACCCACATCCTGCGCCAGTCGCCCGCCTCCGAGCGGCCGTGGTACCACACGATCATCGTCGCCGGCGCGGACAAACTCCGTGGCGACGTGCTCGACCGGCTGATGGACGCCTGCGAGACCTCAAGGACCGGCCTCGTGCTCACCTACCGCGCGCTCACCCCGACCGTACGGGAGCGGCTCGGGCGCGGGCACGCGGCGGTGACGTTCATGCGGCTCGGCAACGCCGAGGACGCCCGGATCGCCAGCGAGCACGTCGGCACCGAGCACCGCCTGGAGCTCGCCCAGCTCACCGAGACGATCAGTGCCGCGGGAGCGGGGATGGACGGCGGTTACGTCTCCACGGTCGGCCAGGCGGAGGAGGGCGACGAGGAGCGCGACGTGAACCACACGGACCTCAAGGAGGACATCACCTCCTCCACCGAGTGGGGCCGCCGCGCGACCAAGGCGATGGGGGAGACCGAGCGGGTGTTGCACCGCTCCAGGGAGTTCCTCGTCGAGCCCCATCAGCTCCAGCAGCTCCCCACCACCTCGGTGATCGTCACCGACGCCACCGCCGAGGGCCGCAGGGTCCGCCTCGCCGACGCCAACCCGGCCATCCTGACCTTCCCCAAGACGACGCTGGGCGAGTTCGACGAGATCAAGGAGGCCGCGCTGGAACAGGCGCAGGAGAAGAAGCCGGAGCCGCACGCGTCGAGCGCGTTCGAGGACGCGCCGCCCAACCTCGGCCCGCCTCCGGCGAGGCTCGACTGGCGCCGTCGCTGATGAGATTCCGGTCCACGCCGAGGGGCCTGCTCAGGGGGGAACTCAAGGTGAGGATCGTTCGAGCGGCGACGTTTTCGCAGGGTGCGTCAACGAGGCGTCCGTATGTCGTAATGGGATGGTCAATGCCAGGGTGCGAGCCCCGAGTCAGGTTCGACCGTGGTCGCGGGGGTGACCTACCCTCGATCTCGATCATGCGTCGGCCGGTACAACGGAGCGATCCGTGAAGCGTCAACCCTCCGGCCTGGAGCCGGGTCCCCCGGGTGGAGACCAAATGCAGCCAAGTGTTTCCCGTCCGCCCAACGCCCTGACAGGGCCCTGGTACAGAATCCAGGCGATCACGGCGCCCTCGCGCAGTTCCTCCGCCGAGTGGGACTTCGTCACCGTCCTGCCCGCGGTGCTCTCCACGGCCCAGCGCAACCGTCCCTTCGTGGTCGGCTGGCTCTCGCGAGGGTCGGGCGCCCCGCTGGAGCTGATCACCAACGCGGGGCCGCTCACCCCGCCGCGCCCGCCCCGCAGGGCCGCCACCGAGGTCGAGCAGGTCCCAGGCGGTCCGGAACCGCTGCTCTTCCCCAGCGGTGCCCGTGGCGTCCGGATCGGCGACGAGTGGCTCCGCGACCTGTCCGACCTCGCCTGGACCGTCTGTCCGGGACGTCAGGCACCTCCGCTCGGCGGACGCCGAGAGCCGGACGCCGATGAGATCAGGCGGCCCACACTTTTCGAGTCGACGCTGGTCACGCTCATGTCCCGGCCGTTCGCCTGGCTGGTGGTGGCCGAGCAGACCGACCTGCTCGACGCCGAGGTCGCGCACCTGCGCACCCAGCTCAACGTGCTGCGGCAGTACGGTGACGCCTCCGAGCGTTCCCGCTACGACGCGGAGCGGGCCGAGCGGCGCATGCAGGAGCTGGACGCCTTTCGCGAGGCCGGGCTCTGGAACGTCCGGGTGCTCGCCGGGGCCGCCGGACCCGAGGAGCTGCGCCAGATCGCCCCGGTGCTCGTCGGCTCCGCCGAGATGAGCCATCACCCCTACCGCCTGCGCAGCGCGCTGTCCGGCCCCGTCTACGGTTTCGCCGAGGCGCTCGCGACCACCCTGCAGGACCCGGCGGACGGCGCGGCCTCCCCGTTCGCGGCCACCGCCGGGGCGCTCGCCGCCCTCGCCGGGTTGCCGCACCGGGAGGTGCCGGGAGTACGGGTCCTCGACGCGGGCTTCTTCGACGTGACCAGCGAGGCGGACACCGTGCCCGGCGAGCTCACCGTCGAGCTCGGATCCATTCTCGACGGCCAGGACAGGCCGGTCGGCTCGTTCAAGGTCCCGCTGGCCACCCTCAACCGGCACGCGTTCATCACCGGTGCCACCGGCTCCGGCAAGTCGCAGACCGTCAGACACCTGCTGGAACAGCTCACCGGCGCGGGCATCCCGTGGCTCGCGATCGAGCCCGCCAAGTCCGAGTACGCCTCCATGGGCGGCAGGATCGAGCCCCTCGCCCCGGTGACCGTGATCAATCCGTCGGCACCGGAGAGCGTGCCGTTCAGCGTCAACCCGCTCGCCCCCGAGCCCGGATACCCGGTCCAGGCCCACATCGACATGGTCCGAGCCCTGTTCATGGCGGCCTTCGACGCCGAGGAGCCGTTCCCGCAGATCATGTCGCTCGCCCTGCAGCGGGTGTACGAGGCCAACGGCTGGGACGTGGTCACCGGCTGGGCCGCCCCCGGTGCCGCCGTCAGGCCTGCCGTGCCGACCCTCGAACAGCTCCAGCAGCACGCGATGGATGTGATCAAGGAGATCGGCTACGGCAAGGAGGTCCAGGCCGACGTAGAGGGCTTCATCTCACTGCGGCTGCGGTCGCTGCGGGTGGGCTCCGCGGGCCGTTTCTTCGAGGGTGGACACCCCGCCGACATCGGTGACCTGCTCCAGCGCAACGTGGTGCTCGCGATCGAGGACGTCGCGAACGACGAGGACAAGGCGTTCCTGATGGGCACCTTGATCATCCGGATCGTGGAGCACCTGCGGATGCGGGCCAGGAAGGAGCGCAGCAGCGGGCTCAAGCACGTCATCGTGATCGAGGAGGCGCACCGGCTGCTGCGCGACCGGGGCGCGGGGCGGGCCAGCACGCACGCCGTCGAACTCCTGGCGGGCATGCTCGCCGAGATCCGCGCGTACGGCGAGGGCATCGTGGTCGCCGAGCAGATCCCCACGAAGCTCGTCTCCGACGTGGTGAAGAACACCGCGCTGAAGGTGATCCACCGGCTCCCCGCCGAGGACGACCGCCAGCTGGTCGGCGCGGCGACGAACCTGAGCGAGGAGCAGTCCCGGCAGGTCGTCTCGCTCCCTCCCGGTGTCGCCGCAGTCTTCGCCGACGGCATGGACCGGCCGTTGCGCGTCCAGGTGCCGCTGGGAGAGGATCGCGAGCGTCCGGTTCCCGGCCAGATGCCGCCCATCTGCGGCCGTCGCTCGGCGGCCTGCGGGCAGGAGTGCCGCACCGGCCGGGCGTGCACGCTGGTCGAGCTGCGCGAGGCGGACCTGCTCGCCGCGGCCTCCGAGTGGGCCTGGCTGCGGATCTGGGCCGACACGCTGGTGCTGGCGTTCTGCACCAACCGGCCGCTGCCGGGAGTGCCCAGGGCGCTCGCCGGCCTCTGGGCGGATCTCCCGCCGCGACGGCGCGAGTGCCTGCTGGCCACGGCGGTGGAACGCTGCGTGGGCCGTCGCGCGTGGTCGCTGCGGACCGTGAACGACCCGACCACGTTGACCGAGCAGGTCGCCGTGGTCGCGACCAGACTGCTCGGCCCCGACCGCGACCCCGGCGAGCGGCCGGGACCCGCCTGGGTGATCCCGCAGGTGCGGTGGCTGCATGAGGTGGACAGGCTCTTCCCCCACGGCCAGCCCGCGCCCAACCCGCGCGGCTCCGCGCCGGTCATGGAGTACGCCCTGTTCAACCGTCCCGCCGGGGGCACCGAGCTGCTCGGTCACCGGGCCAAGGCGCTGCGCCACCACCCGCTGTCCATGGAGGTGGAAAGGAACCGGGAGCTGGCCTGGCGGGTGATCCTCGGTGATGACGAGCGAGAGAGCGTGGAGCGCGACATTCTCACGGTCACCATCGGCCTCGACCCGGCGGAGCGGCTCCGGCACGTGTCCCAGACCATGGGGGCGGGCTGGCTGGAGAGTGTGCTGTCGTGGCCGCGCCGGTTCGTGCTGCCCTTCGACGAGGATTCGCCGGAGTCGGCGGAACTCGTCTTCACCGAGGGGTGAGGACGGTGTTGTCTGTCGGCTTTTTTCGGTTCTTTCTTACCGGATGCGAAGGCTTCCCTATCTCACCGTCACCGGGGGGCGCGTGTGACGTGCCTCCGGGGGTGACGGTGCCGAAGCAGGGCTAAGATCTGCGGCATGAACGATTCGGTGATTCCGGTCCCGCGGCCGGGCCGGTCGGCCGCCGGGTCGTCCCGTGACGGGTCGCCAAGCGAGGAGACGGCATGACTCAGCTTCCGCTGCGGGCGCAGCTCGCCACCGCTCTCGGCCGGACGGCCGCGACCCTGTCCCGGGTCACCGGGCGTGGGGACGGATCGGTGATCGGGGGCAGGGTCAGCCTGGTCCTGGAGCCCGATCTTCTGCGCAAGCTCGCGCACGACCGCAAGCTCGCGCTGGTGAGCGCGACCAACGGCAAGACGACGACGACCCGCCTGATCACCTCCGCGCTGTCGGAGCTCGGCGACGTCGCCACCAACGCCTTCGGCGCCAACATGCCCGCCGGGCACGTCTCGGCGCTGTCGTCGGCCAAGTACGCCCCGTACGGCGTGCTGGAGGTCGACGAGAAATACCTGCCCGAGGTGATCGACACCACGGGGGCCGGGGTCGTCTGCCTGATGAACCTCAGCCGCGACCAGATGGACCGGGCGGGTGAGATCTGGCTGCTCGCCCAGAAGTGGCGGCGGGCGCTCGCCGGCAAGAACACCCACGTGATCGCCAACGCCGACGATCCGCTGGTGACCTGGGGCGCCTCCACCGCGGCCTCGGTCACCTGGGTGTCGGCGGGACAGCCGTGGAAGGAAGACTCCTGGTGCTGCCCCGAGTGCGGCGGCCCCCTCGACCGCAAGGGCATGGAGTACGTCCCGCCCGGCAGCATCGGCGCCGGCGCCACCTCGACGGCGGGGGAGAACGACTGGGCCTGCCGCGAGTGCACCTTCCGGCGGCCCGAGCCGTCCTGGGTCCTCGACGACGACGCGGTGATCGACCCGCGCGGGCAGCGCTGGGTGCTCGACATCCAGCTTCCCGGGCGCGCCAACCGGGCCAACGCGGCGATCGCGCTCGCCACCGCGGAGGTGTTCGGCCTGCCGGTCGAGCGGGCCCTGCCCCGGCTGCGCGAGGTGAAGTCGGTCGCCGGTCGATACACCACGGTGGAACGCGACGGTCGGCACGCCCGGTTGCTGCTCGCCAAGAACCCGGCCGGATGGCTGGAGGCTTTCGACGTGCTCGACGCCTCGCTTCCGGTGATCCTCTCGGTGAACGCCCAGGGGCCCGACGGCCGCGACACCTCATGGCTGTGGGACGTCGACTACCGCGTGCTGCGCGGCAGGCCGGTCTTCGTGACCGGCGAACGGCGGCTCGACCTCGCGCTCCGGCTGGACGTGGCCGACGTGCCGTTCCAACTGGCGAACTCGTTCGAGCAGGCGCTCGCCGCGCAACCGTCGGGCAAGGTCGACGTGATCGCCAACTACACCGCCTTCCAGCAGATCCGATCGGAGTTCGGTCGTGCAGTCTGACAGCGCCCTGCGCCTTGTCTGGATTTATCCGGACCTACTGAGCACGTACGGCGACCAGGGCAACGTCCTGGTCCTGGAGCAGCGCGCCAAGCGCCGGGGCATCCCGGTCGAGACCGTGCACGTGCGCTCGGCCGACCCGGTTCCCGAGAGCGGCGACATCTACCTCATCGGTGGCGGTGAGGACCGGCCGCAGATCCTGGCCTCCGAGCGGCTCCGGCGCGACGGCGGCCTGCACCGGGCCATCCAGCGGGGCGCGGCCCTGCTCGCCGTGTGCGCGGGCTACCAGATCATGGGCACCACGTTCGGTGGTGAGGAGGGCCAGCCGGTCGACGGCATCGGCCTGATCGATATCTCCAGCGGGCGCGGCCAAGGCCGGGCCGTCGGGGAGTTGGCGGGGGAGGCGGACCCGGCACTGGGCATCTCCACGCTCACCGGCTTCGAGAACCACATGGGTGTCACCAGGCTCGGGGCCGGGATCCGGCCGCTGGCGCGTACGGCGGTCGGTACGGGAAACGGCGACGGCACCGAGGGCTGTTACACGGGCAAGATCGTCGGCACCTACCTGCACGGTCCCGCGCTCGCCCGCAACCCCGGCCTCGCCGACCTGCTGCTCACCTGGGCGGTGGGCGCCCAGCTGCCACCGATCGACGACGCCTGGTTCGACCGGCTTCGCGAGGAGCGCCTGGCGGCGGTGCTGCCCCGCTGACGGAGGTCTTCCGGTGGGGGCGTTCCTGCGGTCTCAGTAAACGAGAGCCTGGACGCCCTCGCCCAGGACCTCCTCCACGAAGGTGGGGGCGCCCGCGATGCGTACGCCCTCGATCACGTCGTCGACCGTGATGTCCCGCCGGGCCGCGCACTGCGTGCACAGGGTCACCCTGCCACCCGCGAGCACCGCGTCGAGCAGGTCGCCGAGCTGGGCCGCGTGCGGGAGGGTGAACTCCTTCGCCCTCCCGGGAAGGGCGAACCAGGCGGACTCGCCCGTCAGCCAGAGCGAGACGGGAACCCCGCTCGCCAATGCCGCCGCGGCCACCGTGAAGGCCTGGTTGCAGCGCTCAGGTGAGTCTTCGCCGGCGGTAACCTTGATCACCAGTGATCGTGCCATGTTCGCAGCCTATGTGGCCCGGCGTCACCGGCGCGAACCATATCGCAGCGGCTCTAGGCTCGTTTCCATGGACGTTCCCGAACTGCATCCCGATCTTGAGCCGATCGCCTTCCTCGTGGGTCGATGGGAAGGCGCCGGGGTCGGGGGATATCCGACGATCGAGAGTTTCAACTTCGGCCAGGAGATCGTCTTCGGTCACAACGGCAAGCCGTTCCTGACCTACAGCAGCCGCACCTGGCTGCTCGACGAAGCGGGCGGCAAGGTCCGCCCGCTGGGCACCGAGACCGGTTTCTGGCGCCAGCTCCCCGGACGCCAGCTTGAGGTGTGCCTGTCACACCCCACCGGCATCGTGGAGATCTACGTCGGCGAGGTGGTCTTCAACAAGATCGAGCTCCAGACCGACGTAGTGGCCCGCACTGCGACCGCGAAGGAGTACACGGCGGGCCACCGCCTCTACGGCCTGGTCAACGGCAACCTGATGTGGGCGTACGACATGGCCTCCATGGGGCAGCCGCTCCAGTCCCACATCTCGGCCGAGCTCAAGAGGGTCGGCGACTTCGTACCCGACGAGGTGTGAGGCCGGCCCGATGGGGTCCACCCGGTGGGGTTCGTCCCGACGGCGGGTGAGGCGGGGTGTCCGGCACCCGCGCTCGGGTGAGGTGGGGCGCTGGTTACGCTCTGGGACATGAGCACTCCCTTCACCCCCGACGTGGTCGAGGCGATCAAGCGCCACATGAACGACGACCACGCCGATGACGCGCTGCTGATCTGCAAGGGCCTCGGCGGGCAACCCGAGGCCACCGGTGCGACGACGACCGGCGTCGACGCCGAGGCGATCGAGTTCGCCGCCGTGGTCGGCGGGCGGGACGTCACGGTCCGGGTGCCCTGGAGCACCACGCTGACCGAACGCGCCCAGGTCCGCACGGAGGTCGTCCGCCTCTACCGTGACGCCTGCGCAGCCCTCGGCGTCCCCGCCCGCGGCGAGCACTGAGGGAACGTCAGGGAACGAGCACTGAGGGAACGTCAGGGAACACTGAGGCCGCGCCGACCGGCGAATCCCCGCCGTACGAGGTGGCGCCGGTCGGACCTCGCCCACCGGCTCCTCCTGAACGGGAGAGGCGATCGAGAAGGAAGAGCCTGGAAAGGGAAGAACCCCGGGCCACTTCCCCCTGCTCGGCAGGGGGGCCGGTGGACTACAGGCGGGATCGCCCGCCTCCGGCGGCCCGGGGTTCCGGTGATTGTCGTGGATTCGCCGAACGTCGCCTGACGCCCGGACAGAGTCCGGTCGCGGCGTCCTAGCGGACAGCCACCTCGCTAGCCCAACTATGATCAACCATCGTTCGGACCACCTCCTTTCGGCGTGCCTGTACGTTACGAAATTCCGCGCCCCCGGGGCAAATGAATTTTCCCGGCCCGTCGCGGCTCTCCAGAACCTGTCATCTGACCTGCCCTGACGCGGCTCGGCGAGGGGCCGACGTGACGTGTTCAGGGGGCCCGGCGCGATCGGGTCATGGGACCGTGCTCGGTCGGGCGACAGTGGATGATCAGTCTGCCGTACAGGCGGATGGCGTCGGTCATGGCGACGCACGTTCCGGTAGCGCTGGTGAGGAACAGTTCGACGCCGGGGTGGCCGTGGACGAACCACAGACGGCCGGTCGCCTCCGACGAGACGATGTCACCGGGGTACGGCTCGATCATGATGGTCTCCTCGCTGCCTGGCGGGTGCGGATTACGGAGCGATGCCTTACTCTTCGGCACCCGCCCGGCCGATCCGTTCTTGTCGAGGCCGGTCCCCGCTCGCACGTGGGGCGAGCGGGGACCGGATATCCAACGGCAGGCACGGGGGCACCTGCCGTTGGACGACTGGAGGTCTCCGCCCGAGCGTGGGCGGACGGAGACCAGGCCCGGTAGAAGGTGGGACTTCTTCCGGGCGGGGGCCGGGCGGGAAGTACGAGCTTCTCTGCCGACCCCGTATTGGGCGGCCCCGCCCTTTCACCCCTCCAAGCTGGGGGCGGGACCGCACCTCACGGGCCCCTACGACGCGTGAGGTTCCCGGCCTGTCATGGCAGGCTGGGAAATGGCCCGACTACCGCACATCCGGTGGCAGCGGCAGTCGGGGGCTCAGGTGGTGGAACCGCTGCACTTGTCGGTCAGCGCGGCCTGCTCGGTTAGCTGCCGGCACAGGTCGGCCGGGGTGTCGGCATCGATCGTGCGGTCGATGCCGGGCTGCTGCTCCTCGGCCCTGCTGAGCGGGGCGTGGCGGGTGGCCCACCAGCGTTCGGTGTCGCTGCGCCAGATGGTCCAGCGAGGAAACTTCTCGGCGAGCAGGTCGTGAGCGGTCGCCTCAGCAAGATCGGGCGTGGGGGTCATGGGGTGACCTTCTTTGTGGCTTCGGTAGGGCTGTCCAAGATTTTCTTGCCGATCATTAGCGCCGAATGCTTGGCCGTCGTCCATCGGCAGCCCGTTTCGAGAAGCCCGATCAGCCAATCGAGATGGGCTTCACGCACGCTGTCCGCAGACAGCATTACTCGCACAGTCATGAGTCCTACACTCCGCGTAGCGGTTGAGTGCTTCTATAATCACCCCCAAGACTCAAACTTGCAAGACCAAAACAAGCAAAACCCAAATGTTCGTTTTGCGTATGATCGATTTCTCCCTTCAGGAGGCATTCATGACCTACAGCCCTACGGTGAGACGTCGTCGCCTGTCCGCAGCTCTTCGTCGGGCGAGGGAAGAGGCTGGTCTCACCGCTGATGCAGCAGCCAAGCTCCTGCGTTGGCCCGCTTCCAAAGTGACGCGTATCGAGCGGAACGAGTGGAGGCGGCCAACGGTCAGCGATGTGACCGATCTGCTCGACATCTACGGAGTCACGGACGAAGTCGTACGCCTGGCAATGACCACCCTCGCCCGGCAGGCGCGTGAACGTGGCTGGTGGGAGGGGGAGATGAAGGCCGAACTGGGTGGCAGCCTGGTCGAGTTCGAAACCGAAGCCTCACGGATCAGAACATTCGAAGCGCTCCTGGTCCCCGGCCTGTTGCAGACCGCCGACTACGCGCGGGCGATATTCAAGGGCGGTATGGTCCTCGATGAGGTCATGATCGAACGACGCGTCCAGGCAAGGCTCGCTCGTCAGCGGATCCTGGACCGTGATCAGCCGCCCGTCTTCTGGGCGGTCATCGACGAGGCCGCTCTGGCCAAGTATGTCGGCGGTGCGGCGACGATGCGTGAGCAGCTTCATCACCTGATCGAGATGGCTGCCAGGCCGAACATCGGGATTCAGGTCCTTCCGAACGTCGTAGGCGCTCACGCGGCGATGACCGGCTCGTTCGCGATTCTGGCCTACGCGACACCTGATGATTCAGAATTGGTGTACATAGAGACCGGGGCGAACGGAGACCTCTATATCGAGTCCCCGGAGGAGATAGAGCGCTATACGCTCAAGTACGACCATGTACGCGCGAGCGCGCTCTCAGTGGATGCCTCGGTGTCGTACCTGTCGGACCTGGTCGAACAACTGAAGTGAGGGAGATCGTGGACCACACCCAGTCTGAGACGCTCACCTGGCGTAAGGCCCGTCGCAGCAGTGCCGAGGGCGGCAATTGCGTCGAGGTGGCAGACCTGTTCGACGGCGGCAGGGCTGTCCGTGACAGTAAGGACCCGAGTGGGCCGGTGCTTCGCTTCACTTCCACGCAGTGGGGTGCGTTCGTCGCCGGTGTGAAGGCCGACGAGTTCGGCTGATCGACTCCGGTCACGAGTGGGCCTCCGCTCATCCGGTGAACGGCGGGGGCTTTTCTCCCCCGGTGCCGTAAAGATCTTTGCTGTGAAGGGGTAGGCGTGCGGAGCCGGGGTCCTCATAGACTCTTGGTATGACCGAGACGTCGTGGCATGAGGAACTTCGGGCGCGCGGTTACCGGGTCACTCCGCAGCGCCAGCTGGTGCTTGAGGCGGTCAAGGCCTGTGAGCACGCCACTCCGGAGGAGATCTGCAACCGGGTGCGGGAGACCGCTCGCGGGGTGAACATATCCACCGTCTACCGGACCCTTGAGCTCCTTGAGGAGCTCGGCATGGTCACCCACTCCCATCTCGGGCACGGTGCCCCCACCTACCACCTGACGTCCGAGGCCGATCATGTGCATCTGGTCTGCCGTGGTTGCGGGGAGATCAGTGAGGTCAGTCCGGAGCTGGTGGAGGGCTTCGTCGCCAACCTCGACCAGAAGCTCGGGTTCCTCACCGATGTGCACCATCTGACGGTCTTCGGCCGCTGCCGCAAGTGCCGTTGAGCCGCAGAGGAGGTCGTCGCCGGACCGGCGGGACCCCGGTGCCGGGACTCGTCGCGCTTCGGCCGCCGAGCCGCTGAGCCGCCGAGCCGAGCCGCCGGGGTGTGTCGCGCAGGCAGGGACCCGTCTGTGGGAAGAGTCGCCGCCGTCCTCTTTGGCGGAGCCTCGTAGGCTGTGTTCATGCGAAGCCCTCTGCTGGACACTCCCGGCGCGGTCGCGGCCGAGACCCCCGACGCCGACGTCGCCGGACACTACGGCGACCCGTTCGCCGAGCAGCGCGCGCTGCTCGCCGGGGAGGCGATGGTCGACCGGAGCAACCGCGAGGTCGTCCGGATCTTCGGACCCGACCGGCTGAGCTGGCTCAACAGCCTCAGCTCGCAGAAACTCGACGACCTGAAACCCGGTCAGCCCACCGAGACGCTCCTGCTGGACGCCCAGGGCAGGGTGGAGCACCATCTCGTCCTCGTCGACGACGGCGAGGCGGTGTGGGCCCACGTCGAGCCGGGCACCGGCGCGGAGGTGGCCGCGTTCCTCGACAAGATGCGGTTCATGCTGAGGGTCGAGGTCGCCGACGTGACGGATCGCTACGCCGTGGTCTCCGTGGCGGGGCAGGCGCGTCCAGACCTGCCCGAGGGCGCCGTCGCCGTGGGGCAGGACATCCTGCTCCCGCGCGAACTGCTGGCAGGGCGGCTCGGGCTGGGGCTCGCCGGGCTCTGGGCGTACGAGGCGTTGCGGATCGAGGGGCATCGTCCCCGCCTGGGGTTCGAGACCGACCACAAGACGATCCCGCACGAGGTGGGCTGGATCGGCTCGGCCCTGCACCTCAACAAGGGCTGCTACAAGGGCCAGGAGACCGTGGCCCGAGTCCACAACCTGGGCCATCCGCCCCGCCGTCTGGTCTTCCTGCACTTGGACGGCAGTGTCGACACCCTGCCCAAGCACGGTGCGCCGGTCACCCTGGACGGGGTGGAGGTCGGTTTCGTGGGGAGTTCGGCGCGCCATCACGAGCTGGGGCCGGTCGCGCTCGCCGTGGTCAAGCGGACCGTGCCGGTGGACGCCACGCTGGAGGCCGCAGGAGTGGCCGCGTCCCAGGAGGTCATCGTGCCGCCGGACGCCGGGCGCAACGTCCAGATCGACCCGAGCCTGCGCCGCCGCATCCGCTGACCCCCGACATCTGACGGCGTCGCGTCCCGGCCATGGTCTTCGGGGCGCGGGGGTCAGATGTCCAGGATCAGGGTGATCGGGCCGTCGTTGGTCAGTCCGACCTTCATGTCGGCACCGAACACCCCGGTCTCCACGCGGGCGCCCAGCGCGCGCAGTTCGGCGCAGACCGCCTCCACCAGCGGTTCGGCGACCGGCCCAGGGGCGGCGGCCTGCCAGGTGGGGCGGCGGCCCTTGCGGGCGTCGCCGTACAGGGTGAACTGGCTGACCACCAGCAGTGGCGCGCCGATGTCGGAGCAGGACTTCTCGCCTGAGAGGATCCGCAGGCCCCAGAGCTTGGCGGCGAGCCTGGCCGCCTCGGCGCGCGTGTCGGTATGGGTCACGCCGACCAGGACGAGCAGCCCCGGTTCGTCGATCGCCCCGACCGTCGCGCCGTCCACCACCACCGACGCGGAACTCACCCGCTGTACGACCGCACGCATCCCCCCATCATCCCGTGTCCCCGGGCGTCCCTAGACTTCGGGCGAAAGGAGACAAAGGTGTCTGCTGAGTCATTGTTCGTCGAGGTTGTCCGCTCGGGGTTCGTGGAGTCCACCCATCGGGCGCGGATGCTCGCGGTGGCCGCCGACGGGTCGCTGGTGAGGGTTCACGGGGCGGTGGACGCCCTGGTGTCGCCGCGTTCGTCCATGAAGCCCCTGCAGGTGCTCGCGATGGTCCGCGCCGGGCTCCCCCTGGAGGGGGAGTTGCTCGCGCTGGCGTGCGCGAGTCACGTGGGGGAGCCGTTCCACGTGGACGGGGTACGGAGGATCCTGGCCGGGGCGGGGCTGGAGGAGAGCGCGCTCGGCTGCCCTGCGGACCTGCCGGAGGACGTCGCCTCCCGCGAGGAGGTGCTGCGCTCAGGAGGGGGCCGGGCCAGGGTCTACATGAACTGCTCGGGCAAGCACGCGGCGATGCTCGCCACCTGCGTGGCCAACGGCTGGCCCCCGGAGGGCTACCTCGACCCGGCGCATCCGCTGCAGCGGGCCGTGCGCGCCACGGTCGAGGAGCTGACCGGCGAGCGCGTCGCCGCGAGCGGGGTGGACGGTTGCGGCGCACCACTGTTCTTCGTCTCGATGCTGGGCGTAACCCGGGCGTTCCGCGCCCTCGTCCTCGCCGATCCCGACTCCCCGGAGCGTCGCGTCGCCGACGCGTTCCGCGCCCACCCCGAGTGGACGTCGGGGACCACCCGCCCCGAGGCCAGGCTGATGCGGGCGGTCCCTGGGCTGCTGGTCAAGGCCGGCGCGGAGGCCTTCGACGCCTTCGTCTTCACCGACGGGCGCTCGGGAACCGTCAAGATCGAGGACGGTGGCCAGCGCGCCCGCGTCCCGGTCACCGTCGCGGCCCTGACCGCCCTCGGCTTCGAGGCCCCGGGACTCGACGAACTCGCCACCGGGGTCGTGCTCGGCGGAGGGCGTCCCGTGGGCGAGGTCCGCGTGCGGTAGTCGCCGCGGGTTCGCGTGCGGCGGCTCTCAGAGGGAGCGGAACTGGCGGGTGGTGGAGATCGCCCCCGAGGTGGACATGGTGAAGGTCCGCATCGAGTCGGCGAACCTGGACAGGTCCCACTCGGCCGGGCCGTGATACCAGTACAGGTTGTCGGCCTGCTGGCCGTTGCCGGTGACCGAGGAGACCACGCGGGCCCAGCGGTCGACGTTGTCGAAGATGACGGCGTAGGGCAGGTAGCGGGAGAACAGCTCCACCCGCTGGGCCTCGGGGACGTCCGCGCCGAGGTCGGCGCTGGACAGATACTCCCTGAAGCCGAGGGTGTGGGCGAGGGCGCCCGCGCCCTTCGCGGTCTTGGCGGGCATGTACTGGCCGCCTACGGCGAGGGCGGCACCGGCGATGATCAGGGCCAGGCCGAGCACCCCGTACGTGGTGAGCCAGGCCAGCCCGACGGTGGCGAGGACGCCGAGCCCGGTGAGGACCACCCCGAGGGTCGTCCAGCGGGTGCGGACGGTGTCGGGGCGGCGGGCGAACCAGCCCTGCGTGACCACGTCGCGGTAGAGCGCCTCGCGGACCCTGCCCAGCTTGGCTCCGAACGATCCCTGGAGCTCCGAGAGCAGCACCGCGTCACGGCCGTCGAAGATGGCGTCGTAGAGCTCCCGCTCGTAGGGCAGCAGCGGGTCGACCTGGGCCGCGGGCATCCGCACGAGCCGCCAGTCGGGGGTCTCGTACGTCTGCCGGGGCTGTTCGTCGATCCTGAGGTAGCCCCGCACGGCCAGGTCGACGATCGTGGCGGTCACGTCGATCACGTCGGCCTGCTCGTCCATGAGGGTGCCGATCTGGCCGGGGCGGACACCGTCCGGCGGGGCGAAGTGGCCGTTCTCGACGCCGCTGAGCGAGCCCGACTCGTGGCCGACCACGCGGGCGTCGCGGCCCCTGGTCCAGTAGAGGAGGCCGAGGCCGCCGAGCATCAGCAGGAGCAGGCCGGCCAGCGCGCCGCCGGTGACGGCGTTCAGGGTGAAGGCGTTGGACAGCTCGAAGCGGCGCTCCAGGACCGGTGCCCCCTTGGTGGCGCCGGCGGGGTAACCGACGACCACGGTGAGCACCTCACCGGCGCCGAGGTCCTGCTGCCCGAACTCGGCGGCGACGCCCGTGTGGTCCATGGACGCCTCGGTGCAGGCGATCGCCGAGGTGAGGGGGCCGGCGAAGCACGACAGGTTCTGCGTCGCGGCCGGCCCGCTCACGCTGACCCTGGCCTGCTCCACGGGAACGGACCAGGCGCCCACCGCGTACCAGCGCAGCTCCTGGGCGTCGGCGAGCGGTGTGACGGCGCCCTGGACGTCGTACTCCAGGGTGGCGCTTCCCGATCCCTTCAGGGTGATGGTCCCCTCGGTCAGCGTGGCGTCGCCCTTGAGGCCGGTGACCTGGTAGAGGCGGTCGCTGCGATCGTCGTAGCGGGTCCGGGCGACGAGGTCGCGCGACGGCGCGTCACCCTCGAAGACGATCTCCTCCTTGACGTGGAGCACGCCGTCCTGCCGGAGCTCCAGCTGGACGGTCGTGCTGGTCACCTTGCCGTCCTGCGCGGAGCGTACGGCCTGCGCGGGGCGTGCCGCCTGGACGATGCTCCGTCCGGTCCGAGAGGAGTGGGGCTCCGACCCGGTCCACCCGGCCTTGGGGGGCTCCGCTCCGGTCCGCCCGGTCCGGGGGGACTCCGCTCCGGTCGGGCCGCTCGCCAGGGCGGGGGACGCGAGGGCGAGGGACGTGCCGAGCGTGAGCGCGAGGATGGCCGTCGTGGCCAGGGTTCCGGCTGCTCGGTGCGAGAAAGATGCCGCCATGTGCCGGGAGCTTAGCGAGATCCACCGACCTGTGACGGCCCACCTCGTATCCATTTTTTCCCGCTTATAAACCCATATGTGGTTATATCCGCTAGATTGCCGCCCGTAGATCAACTCTTTGGAGGGGCGGTCGCATGCGCTCACGGGGGGCGAACCCGCTGGCCTTCGGCGTGCTCGGCGTGCTGGCCACGGCGTTCACCGCGGTCGTGGTGATCGCGAGCCTGGCCGGTGAGAAGGATGTCGAGCTTCCCGCCGGGCCGGGGACCGCCCCGGTTGCGACGAGGAGCGCCGTCCCCCAGCAGACGGGTGACAGCGAGATCACCACGCCGGACTTCACCCCGCCGGAGAAGCTGAACCTCGGCTCCCTGGGCGACGCCGAGATCATGCCGGTCGCCGCGAAACGGAACGCCGCGGGAAGGAGCGCCGCCGTCGACCTCCGCCAGATGCGGCGTTCGGACACCGCGGCCCGGCTCAAGCGCAACCCGCTGTACGGCACGGGCCTGATGCGCCCCACCTCGTGCCGTGCCCCGCGGCCCTCGACCCGGCCCCGCGAGATGCTCTCCTATCTCAACGCCGTCACCGACTGCCTGGACCGGGCGTGGTCGGCGAAGTTCTCCCAGGCCGGCGCGCTCTTCCTCCCGGCGCGCAGGGTCTACTGGTCCCGTCAGGGGCGAGGACCCTGCGGGACATACCCCGACGCCAACGCCTCCGCCTACTACTGCCCGTCCAACCGGGGCATGTACATCGGCCTGAGCCATGTGATCGAGCAGAGCGGCGCCCTCGACCCCGCCGCCAACCACGTGCCCTACATGACCGTGCTCGCCCACGAGTACGCGCACCACGTGCAGAGCATGGCGGGTATCGGCGGAGCCTGGTGGTGGGAGGTCTCCAACAGGTCCCGTGCCGCCCAGGACTCCCACTCCCGCCGCAGCGAACTCCAGGCGCAGTGCCTCGCCGGAGCCTTCGCCCGCACCGTACGGGTCCCGCTGGGAGTCACCAACGCCCGCTGGCAGGAGGTCCTGCGCACCGAGTACGGGCGCGGTGACGACCAGAACGGCGGTGCCCGGCGCGACCACGGCAGCGGCGAGCGCTACGCCGCCTGGCTCGACCATGGCTGGAAGTACGCCAGGATCGCCTACTGCAACACCTGGTCCGTCGGCCCTTCCGATGTCAGCTGACCCCTCCCCACCACCGGTGGACATCTGCAATCATGTCGGGAGCCTGACGTTTCCTGAGGTGGTATGCGCGCGCCCGTACGTAGCCGACCGTGGGCGTTCGCGGCCGCATTCCTTGTAGCGATTTCTTCCCTTATTTCGGGATGTAGCACTGGAAGCGGTGTGGCCACGCCGATGACCGCCGGTACGAAATCCCCGCCCGCCTGGCCGTCCCGGGCCCCGCTCGTCATGATCGTCGGTGACAGCTTCACGGTCGGGTCGGGGCCGGTACGAGGATGGGACGGCTACGCGGCCCGGGTCGCGCGGGAGCTGGGCTGGCAGCTGATCACCGCGGGCGCCGCGGGGACGGGCTTCGTCAACCCCGGCAGGGTGGGCCGGACCTTCCAGGACTCCTTCGTCAAGGAGCTCTCCTGGCGTCCCGAGCCCGACATGCTCATCATCTCCGGAGGACGCAACGACCGCCGGGTCGAGGCCGCGAGGGTCGAGAACGCGGCCGTCCGGCTGGTGGAGCTGGCCAGGCGGAGGTGGCCGCACACCAGGATCGTGCTGGTCGGTCCGATCTGGATGACGAAGGCACCCCGGTGGGCCTACGGCGTGCGGGAGGCCGTCGCGCTCGCCGCCGACCGGCAGGAGGTGTCCTTCCTCGACCCGTTCGAGGCCCTCGGCCCGCACGGCCGGGGCTGGGGGCGCGGAGCGGTGCTGCCCGACGGCGTTCACCCCACCCTCGTCGGCCATGTACGTCTCTCGCGCTGGATGGTCTCCACGCTGCACAGGCACGGCATCGACGCGCGTCCTTCCTGAGAGGGACGGGGATCGGCCGACCGGGGACGGAAGGTCTGGTAGCAGACGGGCGTCGGCCCTCATGGAACATAAAGGACATTTCACCATAAAACCATCTGCCGGAGTTTAATAACTGTCATAAGCGGACAATCGCTGTGCAAAAGGATTGAAATACCGTTTATGGGCAGACATGGCAGGAAAGTATGACAAGCGGGATGGCTTGCATTCATCCATCTCTAGGTGATTTCCGACTGATCCAGAAATGTCGGTAATCGGGGTAATTGAACCTTTCGAGGGGAAAAGCAATGCCCAAGTTCAAGAGTGTCATCACCGGGCTCGCCTTCACCGTGGCGCTGACCGGAGGGGTCGTCGGCGTGGGGGCGGCGACCGCCGCCGCGAGCGCCGCCGCGTCGACCGCCGCGGTCACCGCGGCGGCCTTCCCGACCTGGGGGGGCGGTGGCTGTGGCCGCCGCTGCGGTTGCGGCGGCGGCGGTTGCGGCGGCTGGGGAGGGGGCTGGGGCCGGCACGGTGGTGGCCACCAGCGCTTCAAGCTAAGGATCAACAACCAGAACAACAACCACAACTTCCTGTCGAACAGGAACAGTAGCGGCCGCTTCTTCGGGCTCGACGACTGACCGGACCTCCCGATTCGGGAGCATGCGCGCCCGGATCCGGGCGCGATGCGAAAAGCCCCGTGGCCGGTGTGAACCGGCCACGGGGCCGCGGTGAGACCGCCGATGACGGTGGTCTCATCGTCCGGTCTGCGGCCGGGAGTCGCAGACGCGGGCAGGGACGCCTGGGGGTACGGCTAGGAGATGGCGGGGGTGGGCGGGGTGCCCGTGCCCGACCAGCTACCGATGAAGCCGAAGGTGGTGGACCCTCCCGCGGGGATGGATCCGTTCCAGGCGGCGTTGGTGAAGGTGAAGACCGGGGGAGCGGCGGAGAGGGTGGCGCTCCACGCCTGGCTGATGTTCACGCCCGAGGGATAGGTGAGGACGGTCCGCCAGCCGGTGACGGCCGAGGTGCAGCGGATGGTGACCTCGCCCTGGAAGCCCCCCTGCCAGTGGTTGGTCGTCTGGTAGGTCGAGGTGCAGCCGCTCGGCGGGGTCGCGGTGGTCGTGAAGGTCGCCGCCGGTGAGGCGGTGGAGGTGTTCCCCGCCGCGTCGCGGGCGACGACGGTGACGGTGTAGGCGGTCTGCGGGGTGAGCCCGGTCAGGGTGATCGAGTTGGTCGCGGACGAACCGAGCTTGGTGGTTCCCCGGAAGACGTCGTAGCCGGTGACCGCGCGGTTGTCGGTGGAGGCGGTCCAGGACAGCCGGGCACCGGTCGAGGTGATGTCCGAGGCGGTGGGCGTGCCGGGCCTGGTCGGCGCCTGGGTGTCCGGGGTGGTGGTGCCCCCGTAGATCGTGGCCTCGACGGAGGTCTGCGCGATGCCGTTCGCCCCGTTGAACAGGCGCTGTCCCCAGGGAGTGAGGCTGGCGACGTTGAAGTTGGTCACCTGGTCGAGATACTCGACGCCGCCGCTGTTGCCGCTCCAGGACCAGCCGAGGTAGCCGATGCCCCTGGCCTGGGCCTGGGCCATGATCGTGTCCTCGTCCGGGTTGCCGTCGGAGTGGTCGAAGCCGAACTCGCCGATCACCAGCGGCAGTCCCGCGGTCTGGAACGCCTGCATGTAGGAGGTGACCTCGGCGGCCGTGTCGAACACCCCGTACATGTGGACGGAGAAGACCGTGTTGCGCTGCGGGTCGGCGGCGAAGACCGTGGAGGCGCTGTCACGCATGGTGAAGCTCCAGTCCTGGCCCCAGTTCGGCGCGTCAACCATGATCAGGTGCTGGAACCCGTTGCTCCGCAGCCGGGCGATCGCGGCCGAGGTGGCCTGGGTCCAGTTCGGGGTGGTCGCGTTGTTGCCGATGGGTTCGTTGCCGATGTTGAGGACGACGTAGTCCTCCTGGCCGACGATCGAGTTCTTGACGCTGATCCAGTAGTCCACGGCCTGGTCGAGGGTGTACGCGCCGGCCTGCTCGCCATACCCGGTGGTGTCATGATTTTCCAGGACACAGATGAGCTTGTTCTGCTTGCAGAGCGAGACGACGTTCGCCACGTCGGAGGCGCTGTTCGCGGTCCACCGGCCGCCGCTGAGCACCACCCTGACGGTGTTCGCGCCGAGTGACTTGATGCCCGCGAACGAGCCGGTCTGGGTCGGGTACCAGGTGTGCGCGTGGCTGGTTCCCCGCATGACGAAGGCGTTGCCGTTCGCCTCAAGGATCCGCGTACCGCTCACGCGGAGGCCCACGGCGGCGTGGGCGGGCGGTATGGAGACGACGAACGGGAGAAGGAGCGCCAGGAGCAGCGCCAGTTTGATTCGCATGACCTACCTCGATTGGGGGGGTGCCCGGCCGGGCGGAGGGGTCGTCGCGCCCGGCCGGGGGCGAGGAGGCGTCCGTGGGGGAGAGACGGACGCCTTGCTAGGGAGCGGGAATCGGTTCGCGGTGTGGACGGTCGGGGGTCAGCGCGAGGTGCCGGCGGGTGGTGGAGACGGTCGGATCGGGGTGCCGGTTCGCGGTGCGGACGGTCGGAGGTCGGTGCGGGGGTGGTCGGAACGAAGGTCAGCCGGTGGTGCAGTTCACCGGGGTGGGAACGCCGTTGGTGCCGCTCTGGGTCGCGGTGAACCCGAAGGACGTCGAGGCGTTCGGAGCGAGGGTCCCGTTCCAGGCCGCGTTCCTGACGGAGACGTCCGCGCCCGTCTGGGTGTGCGTGCCGCTCCAGAGCTGGCTGATCGTCTGACCGTTGGGGAACTTCCAGGTCACCGTCCAGCCGGTGATCGCCGAAGTGCCCGCGTTCGTGACGGTGACGTCTCCCTGGAAGGCGCCCTGCCAGCTGCTGGTGACCGTGTACGTGGCCGTACAGCCGCCCACCGGGGCCGTCGTCGTGGTGAACGTGGTGCTTTCCGAGGCGGTGGAGGAGTTGCCGGCCGCGTCCTTGGCCACCACGGAGACGGTGTAGGCCGTCGCGGGGGTGAGGCCGGTGAGGGCGTACGTGGTGGTGGTGGCGGTGGCGACCTTCGTCGTTCCCCGGTAGACGTCGTAGCCGACGACGCCCACGTTGTCGGTCGAGGCCGTCCAGGTCAGGGTGGCACCGCTGCCGGTGATCGCGGAGACGGTGGGCTTGCCCGGCCTCGACGGCGCCTCGGTGTCGTTCTCCGGGGCCGTCGTCGTGGTGAAGGCGGTGCTTTCCGAGGCGGTGGAGGAGTTGCCGGCCGCGTCCTTGGCCACCACGGAGACGGTGTAGGCCGTCGCGGGGGTGAGGCCGGTGAGGGCGTACGTGGTGGTGGTGGCGGTGGCGACCTTCGTCGTCCCCTGATAGACGTCGTAGCCGACGACGCCCACGTTGTCGGTCGAGGCCGTCCAGGTCAGGGTGGCACCGCTGCCGGTGATCGCGGAGACGGTGGGCTTGCCCGGCCGCGACGGCGCCACGGTGTCCGCAGGCTCGTCACCGGGCGGGTTGCCCCAGATCTTCGTCGTTCCCGCGTAGACCGTCATGTTCTGCGTCCGCACCGGGGTCGCGCCCGGCGTGGTGGGGATACCGGTGTACGACCAGTCGTTGGACGGGTCCCACGTCCCGGTGCTGGCGATGCGGAACTGCACCTCGCGCCGGTGCTGCGACTGGCCCGCGGGGGCGATCGAGGTGTTCGAACAGTCGACGGTGACGTAGTAGGTCTTCCCGGACAGCAGGGTCGGCCCGGTCGGCGCCTTGCACTGGTTGTAGGCGGACGTCACGGAGACCTGGCTCGCGGTCGTGCTGCCGTCGAGGGTGAAGTAGTAGCGGAAGGAGCCGTTGGTCAGCGCGCGCGCCGGCCAGGCCGACTGGTTCCTCACGATCGCCTTGATCTCGGTGAACGTCGAGCCCGTGGCGTTCACCCCGGCCTCGACGAAGATCTCGGGGCCGTCGGGGGTCTCGGCGACGGGGAAGTTCGCGGCCGGGGCTCCGCCGTACTCGCGGTACAGGCGGGCGAGGGCACTGGTGAAGCCCGCGTTGTAGTCGGTGGCGACCTCGTTCATCACGTAGTCGTCGCGCTTGTCGGTGTACTTGTCGTCGGGGTCGGGCGGGCCGCCGACGAGGGCACCGTACAGGGTGTGCCGGGTCTCGACCGGGTTGGTCATCTGGTCGGTCCACGAGCCGTGCGCGGTGCGGTGGTGCGGGTTCTTCGGCGGGTTCGCACCGAACCCGATCATGTACGAGGAGTTGCGCGGGTTGTCACCGAGGGCGTAGTTGATCTGCCTGACCGCGAAGTCGTGGTACCGCGCCTTCCGCGTCGCGTCGGTGATCGAGTCGGAGTGGACGAGCGCGGCGAACGAGGTGTTGGCCGCGTAGCGCAACGACCCCCATCTGTCGAGCACCGCGTGGCCGCCGGGGGAGTACTTCACCCGCTGCCCGTTCACGCCGACCGTCCAGAAGTCGAGCCAGCGGTTGGCGTCGTCGAGGTATTTCTGCTTGCCGGTCAGCTTGTTCAGCAGCACGTAGGCGCCGTAGGACTTGTCGTCCCAGGCGATCGTCCACTTGTAGGACTTGATGGTGGACTGCGGCTCGGTGCCGAGGTTGTCGTAGTACGACTCCGCCTTGGCCAGGTAGGAGGCCTCCTGGGTGGCCCGGTACAGCCAGATCGCGCCCCAGACCAGCTCGTCGTTGTAGCCGCTCCACGACTGGTAGTAGCCCGACGCGTCGGTGATGCAGTCGCTGTACTTCTTCCGCACGGTGTCGGCGAAGGTGTAGAGCTGCTTGGCGTGCGTCACCAGCGTGTCGGCGTAAGTCGGATCCGTCGGACGGAAGACGATCGAGGAGGCCGCCATCGCCGCCGCCGTCTCGCCGGCCAGGTCCGACCCCCCGCACGAGGCGTCGATCTTGTAAGAGGGCCGCTCCATCTGCATCGCCTCGGCGGGGCCCCACCAGGCGTGGTCCTTGCCGCCGTTGCCGACCTGCCCGTACAGCACGTTCGCCGACGGGTGGGCCTTGATGAAGTAGTCGTTGACGAACTTGAGGTTGTTCAGCAGGTGGGTGAGTTGCCCCGAGGAGGCGTACGCGTCGCGGTACTCCACCGCGCCCCAGGCCAGCATCGTCGCGCTGGCCGCCATCGGCAGGCCGAACTTGACGTGGTCGCCCGCGTCGTACCAGCCACCGGTCAGGTCACGACCGACGTCCTGGCCGTCACCGAGCCCGGAGGGGCCACGCCAGCTGACGCGGTTCCAGCTCGGCAGCGGCCCCGACTGCTGGGCCTCGTAGAACCAGAGGGACTTCTGCAGCGCCTCGCCGTACGCGAAGGCGGGCGCCGCGGCCTGGGCGCCGGTGGCGGACACCGTCACCGGCACGGCCGCCAACGCCAGCAGCGCGAGCGCCGCCAGGGTCTTCTTCATGGGGGGTGCGCCTCTCGGAGGTGGTGCTCGGGGCGTGACGGCAGGTCAGGGGTACCGTCACGCCCCGAGGTCTCAGGGGGTAGAGCCCGGGTCCGGCCCGGGGGAGAGCCGGACCCGGGGGGCGGGTGGTCAGGGGAAGAGGCGGCCGTACTCGGCGAGGGCGACGGCGACGTCCACCTGCGCCCAGAACCGGTGGTAGTTGAAGGACGGGGCGGGGCCCGTGCCCTTCAGGTAGGCGTCCACCTTCGGCCAGTCCGGGTCGTTCTTGTAGAAGGACCGGATGGACAGGAAGGTCGAGTTGGAGTTGATCACGTCGCCGTTGGGCATCTTGCCGGTCCAGCCCGGGGGCACGTAGACCGGGTCGTTGAGGCGGTTGTAGTCGGCCTTGGTCTCGACGACCGAGACGCCCTTGGCGTCCTGGTTGTTACGCCACATGCCGTCGAGCAGACCCTTGGCGACGGTCTTGGCCGTGGCGTTGCCGGACTTGGCCGCGTAGTACATCAGCACCTTGGCGTACGAGCCCGCCACGCCCACGTCGGTCGTGTAGTCCCTGATGCTCACGTGCAGGTTGGTGTTGGCCGTGGGGTTGTCCGGGTTCCAGGTGTTGGGCTGGCCGGTCCAGATCAGCGTCGAGGGGATCTGGTAGGTCCCGTCGGCGTTGATCGTGGTGTTGTCGGTGGCCCACTTGACCCACTTGTCCAGGACGATCTTGGCGTCGGCGTTACCGGTCGCGTAGTAGAGCTCCGCGACCCGCTCCAGCGACCACGCCTGGAAGCCGAACCACTGGTTGGACGGCGGGTCGTGGTAGACCGGCTGCCAGTCGTAGGCCATCCCGTAGAAGGTGGGCAGCGTCGACGGCGGGGCCGCGTAGTGGCCCTGCCAGCTGTTGGTGGCGCCACCGGCGATCGCGCCCTCGCTCGACTGGAGCCAGCGGTAGAACTCCATCTGTCGCTTGGTGCTGGTGGTCCAGTCCTGAACGGCGGTCGCGCCCTTGGGCTTGAGCGCGTCCACGCTGGACAGCACCCACGCGGCCATCGGGTTCTGGTAACCGGAGTGGTTGTGGCTGGAACCGATCCGCCAGGACCAACCGGCGGAGGTGTCGTAGGCGCCACCCCAGGCGTAGTACCAGCTCAGCAGGTAGGCCGAGCTGTCCTTGCCGGTTCCGGCCGGGCATCCGGTGCTGGTGCAACCCTGCTTCTTGAAGTACTTGTCGTACATCGCGTAGCGCAGGTAGTCGCCCATCTTCGCGGCCTTGGAGATCGTGGACGAGACCTGCGAGGCCTTGCCCTGCTCCGTGGCCCAGGTGTGCGCCCAGTAGGCGACCTGGACGGCGCGGGCGTCGGCGTCGGGGGCGTTGGTGTACTTCCACTGCTTGGCGTACGCGCTGTCGCCGGTGAACAGGTCCAGGAACCCGTTCGTGCCGCCGTGCTTGAAGGTGTCGCAGGACGGCTGCGGAATGGTCTCGAAGACCGACTCCTCAGGACCGCGCTGGTAGGTGTTGATGTACGCGGGCTTGGTGGTCCCGTCACCGCAGCGGCCGAAGCCGTAGGTGTTGTCCACGTCCAGCAGCCAGTGCATGCCGTAGATGTCGCTGGTGCCGTACGCCGTCTTGAGCTCGTTCGCGATCGGGTCGACGCCGACGCTCACGCCGCTGTCCAGCTTGGACGGGTACTGCTTGATGTCGTCCCACTCGCCGGCGTACGTGGCGGGCTTGGACGGGTTGTAGGTGGAGTTGGTCGGCTGGTCGGCCGTGGCCGGGATGATGTACTTCTCCATCGAGGCCCAGGCCGCGTTGAACTTGGTCCAGTCGCCGGTCACCTTGCCGTACGCCGCCTCCAGCCACAGGTAGTAGCTGTAGGCCTCGGAGGTGGTCTCGTGCCCGTGGTCCGGAGCCTCGACCAGGAAGGTCTCGACGGAGTGGTAGGGCACGCCCTCCGGCGAGAAGTAGCCGTTCGCCGGATCCTTGAGCTTGTTGTACATCGTGATGAAGCGCTGGATGTACTCGTTGTCGCCGCCGCCCGAGTCGTTGTCGACCTCGGTGGCGGTCGTCGTGGCCGAGGTGTGGCCGGTGGCGCTGGAGGTGAACACCGCGCTGCCGGAGGTCTGGTCGGCGTCTTCCGCCGCCGCGAGCCGTACCGTCTGCGCCGTGTTCCAGTTGGAGGTGGTGAAGGTCAGCGACGCGCCGGAGGCGACCGTGAGGTCGGTGTCACCGCTCGTCCTCGCGGTCGTCACGGTGACGTTCGAGGACGGGGCCCGGGAGAGCTTCACCGCGAGGTCGGCGTTGCCGCCCTCGGGGACGGCGACCGTGGCCGGGGTGACGAGCACGGCGGGGTCCGAGTTGGCGCTGACGGTGATCCCCACCGGGTTGGAGGTGGTCGTCGCCCCCTTGTCGTCGGTCGCCCTCGCGGTGAGGGAGTAGCTTCCGGCGGCGACGTTCGCCCAGCTGTAGGTGTACGGCGCGGTGGTGTCGGTGCCCAGCAGCGTGGTGCCGTTGTAGAAGTCGACCTTGGAGACGGTGCCGTCACTGTCGGTCGCGTTCGCGGCGATCGCCACCGTCGCGGGTGCGGCGAAGGTGGCGCCGGCCGCCGGGCTGGTGATGCTCGCGGTGGGCGGCTGGTTGACGGGGTTGGTCCCCCCACAGGTGGTGCCGTTGATCGTGAAGGAGGTCGGCTTGGGGTTGGAACCCGACCAGCTGCCGTTGAAGCCGATGCTGGTCGAGGCGCCGGTGGCCAGGTTGCCGTTCCAGTCGAGGTTCTTCGCGGTGACGTTCTGACCGCTCTGCGCCCAAGTGGCGCTCCAGCCCTGGGAGATCCTCTGGGTGCTCGTCGGGAAGGCGAATCCGAGGGTCCAGCCGGTCAGCGGGTCACCCAGGTTCTTGACGGTCACGTTGGCGGTGAAGCCGCCCTGCCAGTCGTTGGTGGCGTACGTCACATCGCAGGAGACCGCCGCGAGGGCAGGGGAGGCCGCCAGTGCGGTGGTCGTCCCGGCCGCCAGGCTGAGTAACACCAGTGCGGTGATCCGTCTCCGGAAGCGTGGGAGCGCTCCCGCTTTGATGGGGAACAGATGCATGAAATGGGCCTCCGTGAGTGTGGATCGATGCGAATCCGCTGGTGGTGACACCGCATCGGATCAAGCAAGGGAGAGAGGGGGTGGGAGCGCTCCCATAAAGGATTCTGGAGACGGTGAACGGGATGTCAATGGCATGTGCCTCCGGTTACGTCGATGTTTCACGGCCCATGCCGCCAGGCTGCTGTGATCCGGTCGGCCTTTTTTCCGAACCGTGAAAGTTTCAGAGCTGTTGATCTTTCCAGCCGAGTGCTTGTTTGTGCGGGTGTCTCCACCCCCGGGCCCGCAGCCCAGGGCGGCCACCGATCCACACGGGTCCCGGCGTCTCGGGCGGGCGCGTGACGGCCCGCGCGTCCGGTGTGTTCGGTGGCACGCGGCGGGCTGTGCGACGGCCTGCCCTTCCCTCCGTCAAGTGCTACGCCTCACCGGCCGGCGGGGCGGCTTCGCCGGCGCCGGGCGGCGGGTGGCTCTCATGGGGCCTCACCCCGGCCGGCGACGGCGACCGGGAAAGGCGAGCGACGAGGAAGAGCCGTGACAGGAAAAGCAGTGCGCTTTCGTGCCTCCTGGGAATTCCCGGGCGTCGCTCCTCGGGAATTCTCCATTTTTCGAACCCCGGCCGATCGCTTCACCTTTCAGGGGTCTCCGACTCTCGGAGGCATCCGAAGACTCCAAATCCTCCGGCGTCTTCGGGGGTCGATAACATGTTCTCCTCCGGTCTTTCAGCGCTGATGGCGATAGTGTCCGGACCGTGGGTGCCGGTGACGGTTGCGCTCCCGGTTCTTTGCCTTGAACATTTTTTTCCTGGGCGGATATGTAATGGTGCTCCGGTTACGTTTCTTGTCGTCGCGCGCGTCGCCCGCGTTGCCCGTGCCGCCCGAGGAGAGGGGGCCGGCGCCGGTGGAGGCCGGACTCACCGTTGACGCCGGGCAGACCCCCTTGGGGCCGACGACCATGGTCAGGACCGGCGAGGAACTGGGATCGAGTCGGTTCGTGCCCGCGAAGGCGGCCACGAACTCATGGGTTCGTTGCGGTACCTGGGACACGATCAGGGTCGCGCGGCCGGTGGCGTCGGACTGGGTCCTGTCCTGACTCACCCCGTTGGCGAAGAACTCGACAGGTCCGGCAGGAGGGACCGGCCCCGAGGACGTGACGCTCGCGACGAGGGTAAGGTGACCCGGTGCTTCCGGATCACAGAACGCGGCCAGCTTGGTGGAGGTCTTCCTCGGCGGCACGACCGTGCAGGCGGATCGTGTGACGGTGGTGTCTTCCAGGCTGACGCTGCCCTCACGGGCCAGAAGGCGGCCGTTCACGGTCGTGCCGTCGGCCGTGGTGATCGAGGTCAGCGCGAGGATGTTTCCGACGAAGCCGGAGCCGGCCCCCAGTGTGGCCGAGCCGTCGACCTGCCAGAAGACGTTGCACGCCTGGGCGCCGTTGACGAGGCTCACCGTGCTGGCGGGCGCGGTGATCAGGCCGGGTGCTCGCAGGACGAAGAGAGCGTTCGGGTTCCCCTGACCGTCGAGGGTCAGCTCCCCGGCGAGCTGGAAAGCGCCCGAGACGGAGTTGTAGACGCCCGGCTTCACGGTGGTCCCCCCGAGCTGCGCGGGGAGGGAGGCGGTGCCGCGCCGCCCCGCCACGTTCTTGTAGGCGGTGGTCAGGTCGATCTGCGCCTGTGCGGCGACGGGGTCGGCCGTGTAGACGGCACCGGCCATGACGCCGGGCGGGAAGCCGGTGGCCACCGATCCCGGGCTCACCCCCAGCTCGCCGGTGACGACGCCGGAACCGGTGTTGGTGACCGTCTTTCCCGCCAGGATCGCGAAGTTCGTGGCCGTGCCGAGCTGCACCGGTGCCATCGCGTCCGTCTCGGGCGTCGGGTGCGCTGTGGTCGCCGTGTGCACCGGGTCGGTCTGACGCGTCGTGTTCGCCGCGTGGGCCGTGTGCGGGGTCGCGGCGACACAGCCCAGCGTGACCGCGACGGTGAGTGCCCCTGTCAGCCAGGAGCGGACGGTAGTTCGAGCGACAATACGTGAGTGACCAATTCTTGTCACAATGCTTTCCTTTTCTTTTTGGTATTTCTCCGTTCATGCGCATTGCCTATGATGCGCCGTTTTTCCGACACTACTGACCTTTGGCGTCGCGGTCGTCGTACGACATGCGGATTGTTTTGCCGCGTTGCCCGCGATGAGCGTCATGAAAATACGGCCATGTTATTGTTTGTGTGGATATTCAAGGGAATGCTGTGGCGTCCGTGGGCCTCGCACCTCTGCCGTGAGCGTCCACGTCCGACGATTTCCCGCGCCGAATGATCGCCGTAGGACGCCCCCGCTCATCACGAGAGGGCGTGCCGTCAGGCGGCACGCCCTCGATGGTCCCGGGGCACGGGAAGGCCGGACACGGTCCGGGAGACGAGATGCGCCGGGTGCCCGGACACGGCCCGGGAGACGACACACACGGGGTGCCCGGACGCGGCGGATGGGCTTCCGGCGCGGGGCGCTAACGCGGGTGGCGGCAGCACCTGGCCCACGAGCGGTGGCGGTGATGCTCACGCTTACGGTCCCTTATCTTGATCGCGTTGCCGCTGTGCTGCCTGTTTTTGATGCTCTGGCCACCCTTGTTCTTTCTGTTCCCCGCCGCCGTCGTCTGCGCCTGAGCCTGGGCCGGGCAGAGAGCGTTCCGGCCGACGACGAGGGGCTGCGGTGTCGAGGCGCTGGGATCCAGGTCCGTGTTGCCGGGGAAGGCGGCCACGAGCAGGTGGGTTCCCGGTTCGATGCCGGTCACCGGCAGGAGGGTGCGGCCGTTCGTTCCGATCGGGGCCGTACCCAGGCTCACCCCGTCGGAGAAGAACTCGGCCGATCCCGTGGGTGCGGTGGGCCCGGATGGTATGACGTTCGCGGTGAGGACGAGCCGGCCCGCCCCCCTCCGCGAGCACGCCGTGGCCAGCGTGGTGGCGGTCTCCCTCGGTGGTGAGACCGCGCAGTCGGCCGTCGTGACGATGCCGGTGTCCAGGGTGACGGCGCCTTCGCGGGCGAGGAGACGGCCGGCGACGTTCGCGCCGGTGGCCACGGTGATCGAGATCAGCGCGAGGATGTTTCCGGCGAAGCTGGAGCCGGGGCCGAGCGTGGCCGAGCCGCCGACCTGCCAGAAGACGTTGCATGCCTGGGCGCCGTTGACGAGGTTCACCGTGCTGGCGGAGGTGGTGACGAGGTCGGAGGTCGTCTTGAGGATGAAGACGGCGTTCGGGTCGTTCTGTCCGTCGAGGGTGAACTCCCCGGTGATCGCGAAGGCGCCCGTGGCGGAGTCGTAGGCACCGGGGGTCACGGTGGTCCCACCGAGCTCCGTCGGGAGGGTGGCGTCGACGGGCTGTCCCGCCGCGTCGTCGTAGGCGGCGGTCAGGTCGAGTTGGGCCTGCGCGGCGGTGGCGTCGGCGGCGTGGACGGCACCGACCACGATGCCGGGCGGGAAGCCGGTGACCACCGATCCCGGGCTCACCCCGAGGTCCCCGGTGACCACGGTGGGGCCGGTGTTGGTGGTCACCGTCCCCGCCAGGACCGCGAAGTTCGCGGCGGTGCCGAGCGGCGGCGTCGCCGCGTTCGCCGTGTGCGGGGTCGCGACGACACAGCCCAGTGTGAACGCGACGGTCAGGAATCCGGCCTGCCAGGAACGAGCGGCATTTCGCGAAGCGGTATGCGAGTGACCAACTCTTGTCACAATGCTTTCCTTTTCTTTTTGGTATTTCTCCGTCCAGACGCATTGCCGATGATGCGCCATTTTCTCTGACCCTACTGATCGGCGGTGTCGTACCTGTTATACGACATGCGGGATGCTTTATTGCGTGGTTATCGGCTCATATTAGAGAGATATGGCCGTGTTGTTTCCCGGAATATCTCGATCCGGGGCGGGGCTGCCCTCCGGTGGGTGAAACGAACAGAGGGCGTGCCGCTCGGCGGCACGCCCTCGATGGTCCGACGAGATGACGCGTCAGGACCGGGTGCGGGATCGACGGTGCATCAAAGGTGCGCGGTCAGGTGCAGGTGATGCCGGACGCGCCGGGGGTGGAGGGTCCGTTGGCGGTGAATCCGACGACGACGGACTGGCCCGCCGCGAGACTGGTCGCGTGGCTCGGGGCCTTCGCGGTGAAGGTGGTCCCGCTCTGCGTGACGGTGGCGTTCCAGCCGCTGCCGAGTGTCACCCCGGACGGCAGGGTCCAGCGCACCGACCAGTTGTTCCAGGCCGAGGTTCCGGTGTTCTTCACGGTCAGCGCTGCCTGGAAACCTCCCGACCAGGAGTTCGTGAGCGCGTAAGACGTCTCGCAGGCCGCGGAGCCCGGCGTCGGTGTCGGGGTCGGTGTGGGTGTACCTGTGCCGCCCCCGCCGACCGGTGCGATCAGGTACGGCTGGAGGATGTCCTGCTTGTCTTGGTTGATCGAGCTCCAGTCGTCCTTGGCGATACCACCGGTGTCACCCGAGTTGGGGTTCCACGACCAGTAGGTGAACGACATCCCGTTCACCCCGGTGCCCAGGTACTTCATCAACTCCTGGAGCCAGACCTTGTCCACGGCCGCCTGCATGGTGGTCCCGAACTCGCCGAGCATGATCGGGGCGATGTTCTGCTTGTAGAGGTAGCCCCAGTACCTGTCCCAGACCGCGGGCAGGTTCGCCGGATAGTTCGGCGCGTCGAACCACGCCTGGCGGTAGACCGAGGTGGCGTAGTCGTGTGGCGAGTAGACCAGCCGGTTCGCCACGTTCAGCCGCACCGGGAACTCCCCGGCCTTCGACAGGTTGCCGCCCCACCAGCCGCAGTCCTCGTCGTTGCTCGGGTCGTTGTCCCAGACGTTGGACAGGCCCCCGCTCGGGCAGCTCACGCCCTCAACGAAGATCAGCCAGTTGGGGTTGACCGAGAGCACCGCGTTGCCCGCCCGCTCGGCGGCGAGTCGCCAGTCGCGGGCGGTGTCCCCACAGCCCCAGCACGCCCCGGTCGCGGCCGGGTTGGTGCCCTCGGCGTGCGGCTCGTTGTGCAGGTCGGCGCCGATGACGGTGGTGTTGCCCGCGTACCGCTGGGCGAGTGCCTTCCAGTCGTTGATCCAGGTGCTCTCCGGCGTCGCGGGCACGTACCACAGCGGCGACTGCCCGGCGGCGGTCGGCCGATGCCGGTCGAGGATGATCCGCATGCCCTTGCTTCCGGCGTACGCGATGACCTTGTCGAGGATCTGCAGCGGGCTGTTGCCGACCAGGTCGGGGTTGACGAAGTCGTTCACGCCGCTGGCGACCGCGCCGGGCTTGAGCGCGTCGTTGGAGAACGGTACGCGGAGGGTGTTGTAACCGAGCGAGGCCATCTTGTCGATCTGGCCTCTCCACGGGTTGTTCGACCACAACCCGTGGAAGGTCTTGTTGTCGGTCTCCATGCCGAACCAGTTGATACCGGTCAGCCGGACGGTCGCCCCCGTACTGTCGACGATCTTGTTGCCGGAGGTGCGCAGGTAGCCGGTGCCGGTCCCGCCCGCGGCACCGGCCGGGGAGGAGCCGAGCGCGACCGCCAGCGCCGAGGTGACCGCGAGCGCCGCGAGCGCCGCCGGCCACCTGCGAACACGCAGGACTTTCATGGAAGGGCCCTTCAAGGACGTGATCTGTTCGCGGGGTGGGAACCTCGCGATCGAAAGGTGCGGCCGGACGCGATCGCCATGGTTCGGCGCCCGCCCCGCTCCCGTCAACCACCGTGGGAACCGGTTCGCCCCGATGCCACGCCCGCACCCCGTCCCAACTCGCCCTGTGCGACCTCGGCGCACCTGTCGTTCCGTGAAAGTTTCACCGTGCCGGACCGCCTCTCCCACACCCGGCGTCCAGGGCGGCGGTCACCGTCGGTGAATCCCCTTCGGCGTGTGCGACCTCGACCCGCCGTCGAATGGAGCGCGTTCCGACCGTCCGGTGAAAACGGCGGCGACCGCTTGGCGGCGCCGATCCTGTCAAGGATGAAAGGTGGCCGGGAATCCCTCTCGATCGGGCGTCGGTGTTCGCCCGAGGTTTCACCGGCGATGTCGGAAACGGCGAATTCGATAGGCTCCCAAAGTCGGCGCCCGGGTCCTCTCGATTCAAGAACCGAGAGGACCCGGGCGCGTTTTTCGACTTTCCTGCCGGTTGGTTTTCTAGCCTGTCAACGCGACCGCCACGAGCATCAACTGGGCCTCCAGGGCGTGACGGAAGTCGTCTGGCAGCGAGCCCTCCCGGTTGCGCTCGGCGATCTTTTTTCGGATCGGGTCGAGGTCGCCGGAGCCCCAGACGCTGTTGGCCAGCACCTGCCGCAGGTCCAGGGCCACGTCCGGGCGGATCTCGCCCTCGTCCTCTCCCTTCGCGAGCACGGCGTTGAAGTGCCGCACACTCTGGTTGAGGTTCGGTGCGTAGGAGTGGATCGCCTCCGACCCGGGCGCCGGTTCCGCCATCTGCCCACCCCACTTTCGGGTAGGAGAAGTAGGAGAAGGCTGCGGATTCGTGCCCGGTTGCGGGTAGGCGGTTGTGGGGTCGAGCATCGTGGGCGGTGCCGTCCCGCGACCCTGCGGACCGGCCACCTGCTCGTTGTGCGAGCCGGAGATCCGGCTCCACAGCAGGAGTCCCGCGAGCAGAGCCGCCACCGTCGCGACCACCACCCAGCGCACCAGCCCACCCCTGCCCGCCGAGTGCGCCGGGGCCAGGGGGGTGGCCGGTGTCCTGAGGGCCGCGGTCAGGCCGTCGGCCACCTCATGGGCCTTGGGTCTGGCCTCGGGCCGGTGCGACAGACAGACCTGGCAGAGCGCGCTGATCCGCGCGGGCATGCCCGGGACCTCCGCCAGCGGCGGAGGTCCCTCCCTGCGGACGTTCTCGATCTCCTCCCAGGTCCGTTCCGGGTACGGGGGAGCGCCGGTGAGCATCTCGAACAGCAGTACGCCCAGCGCGTAGATGTCGCTCGCCGGATCCGCGACCGTGCCGGTGAGCCGCTCCGGAGCCACGTAGGGAGGCGTCCCGTAGTCGGAGGTCCAGTCGTCGCCGTCCTCTCCGATGAAGGCGGCGATGCCGAAATCGAGCAGCTTGGCGCCGGTCGAGGTCAGCAGCACGTTCTCGGCGGTGACGTCCCGGTGCACGATGCCCCGCTCGTGGGCGGCGGCCAGCACGGTGGCCAGCCTGGCGGCGATCGTCGCCGCCTCCGTCCACGGCAGCGGGCCCTCGGCGACCCGGTCCGCCAGCGGGCGTCCGTCCAGCAGGCGCATCACCACGTACGCGGCGAGGCGCCCCTGCGAGGTCACGGTCTCCCCGTAGTCGTAGACCTCGATCGCGTCGGGGTGAATGAGGCGCGCGGTGGCACGCGCCTCCCTGCGGATCAGCTCGCGCTCCCCTCGGTCGAGGCCCAGCTCGCCGTCCAGCAGCTTGACGGCGACCATCCGCTGGAGCGACTGGTCGAAGGCACGCCAAATGACGCTCATGCCCCCCCACGCGATGCGCTCCAGCAACAGATACCTGCGGGTGAGCACATCTCCCGCGCGAAGCCCGACGTGCTGGTCAGGCGGACTCACGGACCACCAGCTCAGTGGGGAGTACGGGATTGTCGCGGGGAGAGCCGGCCGAGCCCATGGAGAGCAGCAACAGCCGGGTGGCGAGTGCGGAGAACTCCTCCACCGGCTGGCGGACGGTGGTGAGCGTGGGTGAGGTCCGCCGGGCGGTGGGGGAGTCGTCGAACCCGATGACGGCCACATCCTCCGGCACCCGGCGGCCGGCACGCCGCAGGGTCTGCAGCGCGGCGGCGGCCATCACGTCGGAGGCGGCGAAGACCGCGTCGACGTGCGGCATCCTGCGCAACAGCCACTGCATGCCGTGCACGCCCGACGCGTGGCTGAAGTCGCCGTACGCGACCGGCACGCTGGTCATCCCGGCCAGGGCGAGGGTCTGCAGGAACCCGTCGAGCCGGTCGCGAGCGGCCGGAAGGGCGGGTGGGCCCGCGATCACGCCGATGGACTTCCGGCCGCCGAGCAGCAGGTGTTCCGCCGCCTGCCGACCGCCGTCGCGGTTGTCCATGTCGACGTGGGGGAGGTCGATGCCGTCTGGGGGACGGCCCGCACTCCGTACGGGAATGCCCGAGGCGGCGAGGGTCACCACGAGCGGATGCCTGTCGCGGGCCGCGATCAACAGGACGCCGTCGATGCCTCCTGCGACGAGCGGTGGCGTGGCGATGGTGGAGGTGGCCGCCGTGGCGGTCATCACGGCGAGGGGTACGCCGTGCCCGGTGAGGACCTCCTCCGCAGCCGTGATCATCCGCGCGTAGAACGGCTCGGTGAACAACCGGTGCGCGGGTTCGCAGACCACGATGGCCACGACCTGGTCGGATCGGCGGCCGGAGCCGCCACGAGGAGCGCGATGCCTTACGTAACCAAGACGCGATATTGCGTCATGCACCTGCCTACGAGCCGACGTGCTGACTCTGACTGAACCGGTGAGTACCCGGGACGCCGTGGCGGGGGAAACCCCTGCCTCTGCTGCGACCTGGGCAAGTGTGGGTAGATCGGTCATAACTTCCTCCACACCAAGATTCCGCACAGGTGGGAGCGCTCCCATTGAACCTAGCATTGTTTCGGAAGTGTCAAAAGATGTTTCCGAAAAATCACCTTGTGTATGTCAAATTTCCCTGACAACCCAGTCAGGGGCAAGTATCGACATGATTACGGAGTCATACCATTCCCCGTTTAGGTGCAGGGCGTCACGGCAGACACCCTCCTGGACGAACCCGAGCTTGCGGTAGACGTGCGCGGCCCGTTCGTTGAAGGCGTAAACCTCCAGGCCCACCCGATGCAGCGGCGTGGTGCGGAAGACATGGTCGAGGGTGAGCCGGATCGCCTCGCTGCCGTAGCCCCTCCCGTACGCCCGGGGGCCGATCAGCGCGATGCGCAGGTTGCAGGAGAGATTGTCGGCGTCGAGCTGGTTGAGCACGATCTCGCCCACGTAGGCGTCGTCACCGGCGGTGCAGATCGCCAGGTCCAGCCGGTCGTCGATGTCGCCCCGCGAGCCGTACCAGGCCTTCAGTCCTTCGTAGTCGGGCTTACCGTGCGAGCCGGTCAGCCGGACGGTCTCGGGGTCGTTGACCAGCTCCCAGAGGCCGTCCACGTGCTCGGGGCCGACCGGCCGGAGCGTCACATGCTCTCCGGGGAGTGTGGGTTTGCGCGCGAACATCATTCGGCGTGTCTACCGGCAGGAATCCCGCCGGGCAAGCCGATTCCCCGCGAGGGCACGACGGACCCCCGCTCGGGGGTGGGCCACCGGGGTCCGTACGGACCCCGGTCGCACGGCGCGGTCGAGGAAGCCGCCGATGACGCGGTCCGGTCACCGGGGTCGGTACGCACTCCGGTCGCCTGACCCCGTGCGAGCCGCACCATGGCGCGTCCCCGCGTCACCAGGGTCCGTACGGCCCCTGGTTGCCGCCGCCCCTGCCGATCTCCCCCACGGCGGGACGCACGTCGGCGAGGTAGATGCCCGAGGCGATGACGGACGCGATCGTGAAGATGCTCAGGACGCTGAGATACTGCACCGCGGCGGCGAAGCCGAACAGCGCCGCCAGCCCGAGGATGACCAGCCACAGCTTCTTGGTCTGCTTGCCGGTGGCCGCGAACGCCCGCGCCGGGGTCTTCGCCGCGTGGATGAGCGCCCAGCCCGACAGTGCGAACACTCCGACGGCCAGGATCCAGAAGACCAGGTCCAGAGCACCGTGGATTTCGATCATCGTCTCTCCAGAACGTTCGCCTCGCCGGTCTCCCTCAGCCTAATGCCGAAAGTCCCGTTCGCGCCGCCCTCGACTCTTACCGGCTGGGGCCGGTGGCTCGTTTCCTGCCCGTGCCGGCCGGGACGGCTCGTCCCCGCGTCCGCGTACCGGCCAGAGCCGGTGGTTCGTTCTCGCGCCCCATCACGTCGATCTCGCTCGCCCCCGGCACGGTCCCAGGACGCCACAGGACCCGCCCCGGCCGTGCCGGAACGGGTCCTGGAACCGGAGCGTCGTCCGGTCGCCACCTCACGGGGTTTGTGGAGGCGGCCGCGAGCTCGTGCACGGCCCGGCCGCGCGAAGCGGTGGCGAGTCCGCGGGGGCCGGTCTGGGGTTTTCGTGAGGTCCGCCGGACCGGTCAGAAGGTTTCGCGAAGGGCTCGCTCAGCTCTTGGTCGTGCCGGACGTCCTGGAGGTCCTCGTCGTGCCCGACGTGCCCGACTTCGTGGTGCGGGTGCCCTTCCTGGGCGTCCGGGCGGAGGCGATCGCGGGCTCGGCGGCCTCGGAGACCTCCTCCAGCTCCAGGGCGATCTCGCCGCTGGTCTTGGAGACGACCTTGCGGCCGCGGCTGGCGAACTCCTCGTACAGCTCGTTGGCCCTGCCCGCGATGTGGTCGGCGTAGTCGCGCGCCTTCACGGGGAAGTCCTTGGCGTAGACCTCGGCCTTTCCGGCGAGCTGCCTGGCCCTCTCCGGGAGGTCCTTCGCGGCCTCGCGGATCTCCTCACGGCGGCCCTGCAGCTTGTGGATCTGCTCGGGGAGCTCAAGGAGCTTCTCGACGGCGAAGTCGCCGGCCCCGGCGACGGCGTAGAACGGCTTGGACTCGGCCAGCTTCTTGACTTCGGTGGTGATGGGCATGGGTTAACCTTCCTTGGTTTCCTTGGTGATGTGGCCGTTGCTCGGAGGGGCCGCGTAGGGCTTCAACGCGGTGAGGTATTCCTTCGGGAGCGGCACCTCGTCGTCAGACGAGGAGTCCGCGTCACCTCGCCGGGGCTCCGGTGCGAGAGGCGCTTTCTGGGAGGTCTGCGCGTCGTCGTCCGGGGCCTCGGCCTGTTGGTTCTCCTTGCGGAACGACTCGTAGATGTCGATCAGCACCTGGCGCTGGCGCTCGGTGATGAGATGGTCGGCCCTGATCGCGGTCAGCACGTCGCTGTCCGGCTCGCGCTCCTCGATGAGGCCCGCCTGGACGTAGAGCGCCTGCGACGAGATGTGCAGGCCCTTCGCGATCTGGTTCAGGATCTCGGCGCTGGGCTTGCGCAGCCCGCGCTCGATCTGGCTCAGGTAGGGGTTGGAGACCCCTGCCGCCGCGGCGAGCTGCCGAAGGGAGATCTTCGCGTGCGTGCGTTGCTCGCGGATGTACTCACCGATCGAACCGACCTTGGGTAGTGCCATGGTTCGAGTCTGCCGCACGGTGCTTGCAATTGCAAACGGGTTGGCTAACACTTGCAAGCACTTTGGGGTGAGCTTGGTTAAACCTGGATGAAACCGGCCGCATCACCAGGGCGGCCCCCGGTTTCGGCATGCGGATCCGTCGTACCTTCACGGAGGCCCAACGCGGGACCGCACTCGTACGGGGGTCTCGGTGCCGTGCGTGCGACGGTCGCCGCGCCCGGTAAGGAGCCCGATGCGGGTTCTTCGATGCGGGACCGGCCACAACAGCGGCGCCGACTTCAGTACGGGACTAGCCACAAGAGCGGCGCCGAGGACGTCAGGGCGACGGAGAAGGCGACGATGGCGTAGCGCACCCCGCGCGGCAGGACCGGGACCGGGTTCACCAGACGCTCGACCCTGGCCATCACGGCGGCGGCGGAGTTCGTGGCGCCCAGCGCGCCGTGCGGGGCCGGGACGGCGCCCGCGGTGCCGAAGCGCAGCAGGGCGGTCGCGAGGCGGCGTGCGGAGCAGCCGCGGCGGGCGACGTCGTCGGCGGCCATCTCCACGAGCAACCCGACCTCGCCCTGCGCGTCCCTGACCACGCGCGACCAGGGCAGTGCCCTGCGCAGCGCGGCGAACGGCAGCAGCACCAGATCGTGCCGCTCACGCACGTGGGCGGCCTCGTGGGCGAGCACCGCGCTCAGCTCGTCGGCGGAGAGCAGCTTCAGCGCCCCCTCGCTCACCACCACCTGGGAGCGCAGGCCGGGCACGCAGTAGGCGGTGGCACCCGGGTGGTCGAGCACCCGCACGCCGGGGATCACCGGATCCTCCCTCGCGATCAGGGCGAGCAGGGTGCGATGGCGCCTGCGGGCGCGGAGCGTCTGCGCGCCCGCGGCGAGGAGGACCAGGATCAGCACGGCGAGCGCGGTCAGTCCCGCGACGAGCGCGAGGATCCTCGGCATGTCGTACGGCCTGGGAAGCCCCTCCCCGGCGCCGAACGCGGAGATCGCGAACTCGTGCAGGCCGTGCAGCACGCCCTCGCCGTAGGGCTCGAGCGCGTAACCGAGCAGGGCGCCCGTCCCGGCGAGGCCCCAGGTGACCCCGAGCGCCTGCCACAGGACGATGGCCACGTGCGGGGCGCGGTAGGTCCATCGAGCCCGGGTGAACCGCCAGGCGCCGACCGCGCAGACCAGGGCGAGCGTCGCCAGCGCTGCCGCGGTCATCTACTCGTCCTCCAGCTCCTCCAGCTCCTCCAGGTCCGTCAGGGCCCTGCGCAGGATGTCGGCTTCGGTGCCGGTGACGGCCTGGGCGAACCGGGTGAGGGCCGCCGACCGGTCACCGGTCAGATCCAGCGCTTCCAGCATAAGCTCCGCGATGTAGGCGTCGCGGCTCTCCGCCGGTGCGTACCGCCACGCGCGCCCGTCGCGGGTGCGGAGCAGGAAGCCCTTGCGGGTGAGTCGGTCGAGCACGGTCATCACAGTGGTGGGCGCCAGGTCGCGGTCGGCGATGAGACGCCCGACCTCCCGCGCCGTCACAGAGGATGGCTGTGCCCAGATGATGTCCATGATGCTGCGTTCAAGCTCGCCGAGACCCTTCACGCATCCAAGCCTAACTCCCGCACCACGAGGGGTAGTACTACGGGTTGTCGAGTGATGTGCGTCACACGCGTTTGACCATGTGTTATCCCACCCCCGTCGTCGCCGGGGCGCACTTCGCGATCATCGCGGGGCGACCGCGGACCAGGGCAGGGTGATCTCGCCGAGCCGCCAGCGCGACCGGCCGCCCAGCGGGGGACGCTCGGCGAGCGGCCAGGTCCCGGCGAGCGTTCCCGCGGCGGCGATCCAGCGCTGCCGGGAACCGTACGAGCTCAGGGGGGCGTTGACCGCCCAGGCGCGGTCGAAGTCGCGCAGGAAGGCGTGGACGGGCTCACCGGGGACGTTGCGGTGAATGAGCGTCTTGGGCAGCCGGTCGGCCAGGTCGGAGGGGCGCTCGAAGGAGTCGAAACGGGCCGAGATGGTGAGTGTCCGCGGCCCCGAGCGGTCGAGCCCCACCCAGACCGCGCGGTGGCCCACCTCCGAGCAGGTGCCCTCGACGATCATCCCGCCCGGCGCGAGCCGTTCGGACAGCATCGCCCAGTATCCCCACGCCTGCGCCTCCTCGTACTGTCGCAGCACGTTGAACGCCCTGATCAACAGGGGTGGCCTCGCCACCGGCAGCTCGAAGCCGCCCAGCGCGAAGGACAGTCCCGGCCGCTCGTACGGTTTGGCCGCCGCCACCCGGGCCGGGTCGATCTCGACGCCGACGACCTCGACCGAGGGGCAGACCGCGCGCAGCCGCAGGAACATCTCCAGGGTCGTGGTGTGCGAGGCCCCGTACCCGAGGTCGACCACGAGAGGGCGGACGGCGGAGCGCAGCGCGCGGCCGTGCGCGGCGACGATCCAGCGGTCGGCCCGGCGCAGCCGGTTGTGCCCCGTGGTCCCCCTGGTGATCTCTCCTATCGGCTTCGGCACGGTCAGACGCGGTGGACCTTGTGCTGGGCGGCCTGGGCCCGGGGGCGGATGACGAGGCGGTCGATGTTCACGTGGGCCGGGCGGGTCACGCACCAGGCGATGGCGTCGGCCACGTCGTCGGCGGAGAGCGGGTCGGGCACGCCCTCGTAGACCCGGTCGGCGGCGGCGGAGTCGCCGCGGAAGCGGTTCAGCGAGAACTCCTCGGTGTGGACCATCCCGGGGGCGACCTCGACGATCCTGACCGGCTGTCCGACCAGCTCCAGCCTCAGCACCTCGGTCATCGAGGTCTGCGCGTGCTTGGCCGCGTTGTATCCGCCGCCGCCCTCGTAGGAGACGAGCCCGGCCACCGAGGTCAGCATCAGCAGCACGCCGTCGCCCGACGCGACCAGCTTGGGCAGCAGGGCCTGGGTGACACGGAGCGTGCCGAGCACGTTGACGTCGTACATCCGCTGCCAGTCGGCCACCTTCCCGCTCGCCACGGGTTCCAGGCCGATCGCGCCACCGGCGTTGTTGACCAGCACGTCGCAGCGGTCGAGCGAGGCGGCGAGCTCGTCCACCGACTCCTGCGACGTCACGTCCAGGGTGATCGGGCGGATGCCGGGCACCTCGGCGGCCAGCTCGTCGAGCCGCTCCCTGCGCCGCGCCGCGGCCACCACGTCGAAGCCCTCGGCGGCGAGTCTGCGGGCCGTCGCCTCGCCGATTCCGCTACTGGCCCCTGTCACCACAGCTGTCCTCTTCATGGCCCCTCATCCTGCCAGGAGCCCTCGGGACCCATCCGTCCGGACTCGGAGAGGCCATGTGTCGGGAATGTTGCGGATTATCCGGTGGTTGAGCCCTCTCGGAGGTGGTGTCGGTGAGGCGACGGCGGGTCAACCGGGTCGCGACGATCAGCATGCACACGTCTCCCCTGGATCAACCGGGGACCGGGGACGCGGGCGGGATGAACGTCTACATCGTCGAGGTGGCGAAACGCCTGGCCGAACTCGGGGTGGAGGTGGAGATCTTCACCCGGCAGACATCCCGGGATCTGCCACCGGTCGCGGAGATCGTTCCAGGTGTCTCCGTCCGCCACGTCACCGCCGGACCGTACGAGGAGCTGGACAAGGGAGACCTGCCCGGCCAGCTCTGCGCATTCCTGTCGGGCGTGCTGCGCGCCGAGGCCATGTACGAGCCGGGCCGCTACGACGTCATCCACTCCCACTACTGGCTCTCCGGCCAGGTGGGCTGGCTGGCCAAGGAACGCTGGGGCCTGCCGCTGGTACACACCATGCACACCATGGCCAGGGTGAAGAACCTCCTGCTCGCCGCCGACGACAGGCCGGAGCCCGCCGCCCGCGTACTGGGCGAGCAGCAGGTCGTGGACATCGCCGACCGCCTGGTGGCCAACACCCCGACCGAGGCCGAGGAGCTCGTCCAGCTGTACGGCGCCGCCCCCGCCCGTGTGGAGGTCGTCAACCCCGGTGTGAGCCTCAGAGTCTTCCAGCCCGCCTCCCAGGGGGCGGCCCGGCGCCGGCTCGGGCTGCCGCAGGACGCGCACGTGCTGCTGTTCGTGGGCAGGGTGCAACCGCTCAAGGCCCCGGACGTGCTGCTGCGCGCCGCGGCCAGGATGCTCATCGACGACCCCTCGCTCAGGTCCAGGCTGGTCGTCGCCTGTGTCGGTGGCCCCAGCGGCAACGGCCTGGCCAGGCCCTCCTACCTCAACGACGTGGCCGCCTCGCTGGGGATCTCCGACGTGGTGAGGATCGTTCCCCCCGCGCCCCAGCATGAGCTGGTCGACTGGTACCGCGCGTCCGACGTGACCGTCGTCCCCTCCCACAACGAGTCGTTCGGCCTGGTGGCCCTGGAGTCCCAGGCCTGTGGCACCCCGGTCGCCGCCGCGTCCGTAGGCGGGCTGCGCACCGCCGTACGCGACGGCGTGTCCGGGGTGCTCGTCGAGGGGCACGACCCCCACGACTGGGCGCGGGTGCTCGCCAGGTTCGTCTACGAGCCCGCGTGGCGGGAGACGTTGTCGGCGGGCTCGGTGGCCCACGCGGCGGCCTTCGGCTGGTCGGCCACCGCGGCCCGGCTGGCGGACGTCTACGCCGGGGCGATGGCGAACCTGCACCGGCTCCCGGTCGCGGTCAACTCGTGAGGACCACTCGCGAGGCCGTCGACGCGAACTCCGGACTCCGCTTGCGAGGGTGGTGACGCGGCCTCCGGATCCCGCCTCACGAGGCGGGTGGCGCGGCCTCCGGATCTCGCCGCTCACGAGGCGGGTGTGACCCGGACGCCGGCACATCGTCCGAGGGGCTCGTGAGACGGGGACGGCCCGCGCGTGAGGGCCGCTCGTAAGCTGGGCCCATGCGTGAAGTGATCGAGGCGGCGCTGAAGAGCGCGGACGCCTCCTACGAGCAGCCCAGGCCGGGGGCCTTCCTGGTGAGGCTGCCCGGCCAGCACAAGCTCGCCACCATGACCTGGTTGATCGTCGGTGACCAGGCCCTGCACGTGGAGGCGTTCTTCTGCCGTCAACCCGACGAGAACCACGCCGAGTTCTACCGTTGGCTCCTCACCAAGAACGGCTCCATGTACGGGGTGCACTTCGCCCTCGACCCGATCGGCGACGTCTACCTCGTGGGCCGTGTCCCGCTGGCCGCGGTCACCGACGAGGAGGTCGATCGCCTCCTCGGGTGCGTGCTCACCTACTCGGACGAGGGCTTCGACCGCGCGCTCGAGCTGGGCTTCGCCTCCTCGATCCGGCGCGAGTGGGAGTGGCGCGCCAAGCGCGGCGAGTCGCTCGCCAACCTCCAGGCCTTCGCCCGCTTCGCCGACCCCGAACGCTGAGGACGCCGTCCCGAGAACGGGTCGCCCGGTACGTCGGGCGGTCCCGGGGCGGGTGGAGTGTCCGGAAACGTCCAGCAGGCGCCCACTAAGCTTGTCGGCATGTCGACTTTGGTGCTGCTTCGGCACGGTGAGAGTGAGTGGAACGCGAAGGGTCTGTTCACCGGATGGGTGGACGCGGGGCTCTCGGCCAAGGGCGAGGAGGAGGCGCGGCGCGGCGGGCAGCTGCTGCTCGACGCGGGGGTGCGGCCCGATGTTGTGCACACCTCCCTGATGAGCAGGGCGATCCAGACGGCGAACCTCGCGCTGGGCGCCGCGGACCTGCTCTGGCTGCCGGTCTCCCGGTCCTGGCGGCTCAACGAGCGCCACTACGGCGCCCTGCAGGGCAAGGACAAGGCGCAGACGCGGGCCGAGTTCGGTGACGAGCAGTTCATGCTCTGGCGCCGCTCCTACGACGTCCCGCCGCCCCCGATCGCCGACGACGACGAGTTCTCCCAGGTTGGTGACGCACGCTACGCGCTCCTGCCGAGCGAGCTGATGCCGAGAACCGAGTGCCTCAAGGACGTCGTCGAGCGCATGCTGCCGTACTGGTACGACCAGATCGTGCCCGACCTCGCGCAGGGGAGGAGCGTGCTGGTCGTCGCGCACGGCAACTCGCTCCGCGCGCTGGTCAAGCACCTGGACGGGATAGGCGACGACGAGATCGCCGGGCTCAACATCCCCACCGGCATCCCGCTCAGGTACGAGCTGGACGCCGACTTCCACCCGGTCACCAAGGGCGGACAGTATCTCGACCCCGCCGCGGCCGAGGCCGCCATCGAGGCCGTGGCCAACCAGGGCAAATAGCCCTCATGTCCTGAAAAATACGGAAAAGTCCAAAAAAGCGTAAAAAGAGGGAGGGCCCGCCGGATCCGGCGGGCCCTCCCTCTTTCCCTTTTTCCATGAAGACGTTCGTGAAGACCGGCGGGGATCGGCCGACGGGGGACTCAGAGCACAGAGGTGTCCTGGGGACGGGAGCCCGTCACCAGATAGACCACGTCGTGCGCGACGCGGACCGCGTGGTCGGCGTAGCGCTCGTAGTAGCGGCCGATCAGCGTCACGTCGATGGCCGGCTCGACGCCGTACTTCCAGTCGGGGGCCATCAGGATCTTGAACAGCCTCCGGTGCAGCCTGTCCATGGCGTCGTCGTCGGACTCCAGCTCCAGGGCCGACTCCACGTCGCGCGAGGCGATGCAGCTGCCGGTCTTGGTGACGAGACGTTCGGCGATCTGGCCCATCTCCAGGATGGTGGAGCGGACCTCGGGCGGGATCGCGGAGTCGGGGTGGCGCAGCCTGGCGATCTTGGCCACATGCTCGGCGAGGTCGCCCATCCGCTCCAGGTCGGTGCCCATCCGCAGCGCCGCGATGATCATTCTGAGGTCCACGGCCACGGGCTGCTGCCGCGCCATCAGGTCGAAGATCGTGGCCTCGACCTCCGCGAAGATCCGGTTGACCTCCTCGTCCTGGGAGATGACGCTCTCGGCGAGGTGGAGGTCGGCGTCCAGGAGGGCCGTGGTGGCCCGCGATATCGCCGACCTGACGAGTCGGGTCATCTCGACCAGTCGTCCGGTGAGGGCGTCGAGGTCTTCGTGGTAGGCGTCGCGCATGCCACTCACGGTAGGGCGGTAACGGTGAACGAACCTCGACCGTAAAGTGAACTTTATGGGAAAGCCCGTGGTCATGCCCCTTTAGCCGTCCCCAACGGGAAAACCCCGACCTACCATCGAGGACGTGAAGCCTACGGGAGGACCACGTGAGTGAGCTGATGGCGAGCCTGGCCGCACTGGCCGGTTTCGTCGTGGGAGCGCTGGCCGTGATGGTCGTCCGCCAGAACCACGGACAGCGGAGAGCGATGACACCGGTTTACGGCGTCGAGCCCGGCGCGTTGCCCCAGGGGGTCGCCTCGGTGCTGGCCGTGCTGCCGTCCTCGGCGGTCGTGCTCGACAAGGAGGACCGCGTGCTGCGCGCCAGCTCGGCGGCCCGCGCGTTCGGCCTGGTCAAAGGAGATCACCTCATGGCGGCCGAGTTGCTCGCACTGGCCAGGAAGGTGCGCAGGGACGGCGAGATCCGCGAGAGCGAGATCGAGGTGGCCGGCCACAAGTTCGGCCAGGAGTCGACCAGCTTCGCGGTGCGGGTCGCCCCGCTCGGCTCCCACGGCCAGGTGCTCGTCCTCGCCGAGGACCAGACCGAGCACCGCCGTGTCGAGGCGGTTCGCCGCGACTTCGTGGCCAACGTGAGCCACGAGCTCAAGACGCCGGTGGGCGCGCTCTCGCTGCTGGCCGAGACCATCCAGGACGCCGCCGACGACCCCGAGGCCGTCACCCGCTTCGCGGGGCGCATGCAACACGAGGCGGCCCGGCTCACCTACCTGGTCCAGGACCTCATCACCCTCTCCCGCATCCAGGGCGCCGAGCCCATCCCCACCCCCGGCCCTGTTCTGATCGACGAGGCGGTCCACGAGGCCATCGACCGCTGCAACACCACCGCGGCGGCCAAGGACATCACCCTCGTCGCCGGCGGGGTCGAGGGCCTGCGGATATGGGGCGACGACGAGCTTCTCGTCACCGCCCTGCGCAACCTCATCGACAACGCGGTCGCCTACAGCCCCGAGCACACCCGGGTCGTGGTCAGCGCCCGCGCGGCGGGCCCCAACACCGAATCCGTCGAGATCAGCGTGAGCGACCAGGGAATCGGCATCCCCGAGAGCGCCCAGGAGCGGATCTTCGAACGGTTCTTCCGTGTCGACGCGGCACGCTCGCGGGCGACCGGTGGCACGGGCCTGGGCCTGGCCATCGTCAAGCACGTGGCCGCCTCCCACAACGGGGCGGTCACGGTGTGGAGCAAGGAAGGTTCCGGTTCCACATTCACCCTCCGCCTGCCCGCCTTCGGCGGCATGGCGGTTACGGAACCAGCTACGACCACGATCCCCCTGGAGGCCGCGCAGTGACCCGCGTGCTCGTTGTCGAGGACGAGGAATCGTTCTCCGACGCCCTGTCATACATGCTGCGCAAGGAAGGCTTCGAGGTGGCCGTGGCCGCCACCGGGCCGGAAGCGCTGGAGACCTTCGACCGCAACGGCGCCGACCTGGTGCTGCTCGACCTGATGCTTCCCGGCCTGCCCGGCACCGAGGTCTGCCGCTCGCTCCGCCAGCGCTCCAACGTGCCCGTCATCATGCTCACCGCGAAGGACAGCGAGATCGACAAGGTCGTCGGGCTGGAGCTCGGCGCCGACGACTACGTCACCAAGCCCTTCTCCTCCAGGGAGCTGGTGGCCCGTATCCGCGCGGTGCTGCGCCGCCAGGGCGACGTGGAGGAGCTGGAGTCGGCGGTGCTGGCCGCCGGTCCGGTCAGGATGGACGTCGATCGCCACATCGTCGCCGTACGGGGTGAGGCGGTGCAGCTGCCGCTGAAGGAGTTCGAGCTGCTGGAGGTGCTGCTGCGCAACGCCGGGCGGGTGCTCACCCGGGGCCAGCTCATCGACCGGGTCTGGGGCGCCGACTACGTGGGCGACACCAAGACCCTGGATGTGCACGTCAAGCGGCTGCGGGCCAAGGTCGAGTCCGACCCGTCCAACCCGCGCTGCATTCTCACCGTCCGGGGGCTGGGGTACAAGTTCGACCCCGCTGAGATCTGAGTCTCTCCGCGGCCTCGGAGGCGCCCGTCCGGCGACGATCGGTCGCCTCCGCGAAGGCGACCGGCTTCCGCGACGCCGACTTTGGGGTGATCACTCGCCTCCGCGAAGGCGACGGCTTCGGTGACGTCCGCATCGGGATGATCGCTCGCCTCCGGACGATCCGAGGGGCCGTACGGCGTGCCCGCGCCGTACGGCCCCTCGGCGTGTCCGGAGGCCCTCACCGGGAGCGGCGATCAGTGTCCGGAGGAGTGCTCCTCGCCGGTGGCGGTGGCCGAGGGGGTGGGCGACGGCGTGGGCGCCGCGGAGGCGCCGGGAGCCTGCGGGTAGGCGGTGAACTCGCGGCTGCGGGTGATCACCGGGATCGTGAGCTGCACGATCCCGGCGTTGGCGAACTGCAGCTGCACCTTGACGCCCTCGCCGCCCCTGAGCGGCTTCTTCAGCCCTTCGATCAGGATGGTTGGGGTCGGCTTGCCGACGCTCACCCGCTGGTTGTGAGGGAGCGGCACGGGCGCGCTCACCTTCGCCGTACCGAGGGCGGGGTCGACGCCGAGACCGACGAGCTGGTCGGAGCCCGCGTTGGTGTTGATCAACGACAGGTAGAGCGGGGTGGCCGCACCCTCCGGCAGCGTCGCGCCCGAGTCGGGCCCCAGGAAGAAGGCCTGGGAGATGTCGATGCCGTTCGTCTTGACCGTGAGGGCCTCGGTCGGCGAGTAGGGCTTGTTGGTGATCGCGTCGGATCCGGCACCGCAGCCGGCCAGTGCCGAAGCGGCTGCGAGGAACGCCGCGGCGACGATCGCCCGGTGGCGGATGTTGCGGGTCACGGTGCGAGTTCTCCTTGTCACGCGTGAGATAGGGCAAGGGCAACCCTATCGGCGACGTTCACCGGGTTTCCCGCCGACCCGCCTCATCATCCGAAGGCGGGGAGCGCAGGTCATAAGCGCTTTTTGTCCCTCTGATTCATACACTTGGCCACTTGTCAAGTCATAAGATGCGGCTTTGACCTGCAGTTATGGTGATTTCACTGTTCCGGGAGGCTGTGGATACGTGGTACTCTTGAGTACAGCGGAAGGGGTACTTGTCACATGACTTTCCAGGTCGGCGACACTGTCGTCTACCCCCACCACGGGGCTGCTCGGATCGAGGCGATCACGACCCGAACCATCAAGGGTGAGGAAAGGACCTACCTGGTTCTTAAGGTCGACAAGGGCGACCTTACCGTCCAGGTGCCGGCAGACAACGCAGAGCTCGTGGGTGTTCGCGATGTCGTCGGACAAGAGGGCCTTGAGCGCGTTTTCGACGTGCTTCGAATGCCTCACACCGAAGAGCCCACGAACTGGTCACGACGCTACAAGGCGAACCTTGAGAAGCTGGCGTCCGGTGACGTCAACAAGGTTGCCGAGGTCGTTCGCGACCTGTGGCGGCGAGACAGGGAGCGCGGACTCTCCGCGGGAGAGAAGAGAATGCTGGCGAAGGCCAGGCAGATCCTCGTCAGCGAGCTCGCGCTCGCGGAGAAGACCAACGAGGACAAGGCCGAGGCCCTGCTGGACGAGGTTCTCAACTCCTGAACAAGACATTTCCACGGGTGGGCGTCGGGGTCGACGTCCACCCGTTCGCTTCTGGTCGCGAGCTTCACCTCGCGGGTCTGCACTGGCCGGGTGAGACCGGCCTGGCCGGCCACTCCGACGGTGACGCCGCGGCCCACGCCGCCTGTGACGCGCTGCTCTCCGCGGCGGGTCTCGGTGACCTCGGCGGCCTGTTCGGCACGTCCGACCCCCGGTGGTCCGGCGCCTCGGGCGCGGCCCTGCTGGAGGAGACCGCCCGCAAGGTGCGCGCCGCGGGCTTCGAGATCGGCAACGTGGCCGTTCAGGTGATCGGCAACCGTCCCAAGCTCGCTCCCCGGCGTGTCGAGGCCGAGAAGGCCCTCAGCGCCGCCGTGGGGGCTCCCGTGAGCGTCAGCGCCACCACGACCGACGGGCTGGGCCTCACCGGACGGGGCGAAGGGGTGGCCGCCGTCGCGACCGCGATCGTGGTGAACCTGTAGCGGGTGCCGGACGTCTCCTATACGGAACGTGGAAAACGTTCCGGCGAGCGGCGCGGAATGCTCGTCGATCCATATCGAGGCGGTGGCCCGTTTCCTGGCGCGGTACGGGCCACCCCTTTTTACAGCGTGATCGTTTCTTTAGCGTGATCAGTGAATGCTCTGGGTAACCCCTTGGTGACCGTGTCTCGTAACAGGGGGAGCCAGACATGATCGTCTCGATTGTCTCCGCAATCATCATCGGCGCCATCATCGGCGCCCTGGCGCGACTCATTCTTCCAGGACGCCAGAACATCAGCATCGGCCTGACGCTCATCGTCGGCATCGTGGCCGCGCTTATCGGCACCGCGATCGCCGGGGCGCTCGGCCTGATCCACACGCGCGGGATCAACTGGTGGGAGCACATCATCCAGTTGGCACTCGCGGTGCTGGGGGTGCTCCTCGTCGTCCAGATGCAGGCGAGAAAGACGCACTGACGGATTTTTTGCCGCCGACAGGCATATCCGTGACCCAGGGGGTAGCCACCTCCCCATGAGAGTGAAGGTCTCACCCTCACTGGGAGGTTGAAATGACTATCGCGTCCATTCTCGGGGCAATCGTTATCGGCGCGGTCATCGGAGCCCTCGGCCGTCTCCTGCTTCCCGGTAGGCAGGCGATCGGAGTGGTTCTGACCGTTGTCGTCGGTATCATCGCCGCGCTTATCGGCACCGCCATCGCCCAGGGTCTCGGCGTCGCCACCACGAGCGGTATCGACTGGATCGAGCTCGTCATGCAGGTGGGTCTGGCTGTCGTCGGTGTCGGCCTGGTCGCCGGTCTCAAGCGTTCCAGGGTTTAGGCGAACACCCGGGTGAAGATCCCGGTGACCTCGCCGAGGCTCGACTGGACCCCCTCCGGTCCGGAGGTGCTCACGGTGCCGACGATGTCACCGTGCTCCAGGAGAAGACCCGCTCGGCTCCGTCTGGCATGCCGAGCGGGTCTCGGCCGTTTCCGGCCGGTTCGAGGCAACGTGCCGAATCGGCTTCCGGCCGATCCAGGACACGGGCCCGGAGGGGAGCAAATCGCCGGTCCGCAGCGGGGCGCCGCTCACACATGTGTGAGCGAATAGCTGCGGGCCGGTCCAACACCGGGTGGCGAACGGCGGTCTTGGCCGAAGGCCGCGCCGTTCGTTCCATCCGAAGGGTGAGTTCAGGCCTCGCGGCCCGGCCGCGAGGCCTGAACGGACACCATCCGAAGACGTGGTTCTCGAACGTCTGGGTCTCCAGCGCGTACGGCGGGACCGAGACGACGCCGACCACGTAGCCGAGCTCGACGATCTCCGCGGGGGAGATCCGGCCGAGCCGACGGCCCGAAGACCGGGTCAGCTCCTCCCAGGCCCCGGAGCTGACCCGACGGGCGTACGACGGGTGACCCGCGTCCGCCCCTGTTCCTAACTGTTCCTCACTCGCCCGGTGGTACGGGCGTGCTGCGCATCCGCCCGGAGGGCGGTGCCGCGGTGCCGTTCTCGTCATCGTAGGACCGCGCCGCGGCCTCCTCCCCGGCCTCGGCGGCCTCGGCGCCGTGCGCGAGGTCGGGCGCCCCTGCCTTTCTTCCGCTCGTGCGCGCCTCTCGCGCCGCCACAGGCGCCCGCACGGCCGTCTCCTCGGACGTCTCGGCGCTCGCCCCTCGGGCCTTCCTCGTAGCCCTCTCGGTGGCCTTCGCCGGGGCCTTCTCCGCGGTTTTCCTCGCGGTCGTCCTCGTCGCGGCCCTCGGGGCGACATTCGCCGGACGGTCCTGCCGGTCCTGCCGGTCCCCCTCGTGGTCCTTCACGGCGAGGAACGGCTGGGTGTCCTCGTCGCGCTCGCCCTCCTCGTCCGTGCCGCGCCGTGCCGTGGCGCGCGGGCCGGTCCCGGCCGTACCGGACTCCTCCGCACCGTCCGTTTCCGCGGCCTGCTCAGGTGGGAGGTCGGCGTCGCTGTCCCAGGTCTCCACCCGCTCGCTGACCCTGCCCTCGCTCTCCGGCTCCTCGCTCGGTGTCCGTACGGCGGGACGAGGCGGGTGGACGAGCAGGTCGCCCTGGCGGGGCCTGACCAGGTCGCCCCAGCGCATCGGCTTGCCGGGACGGGGAGCCGCAGGTCCCTGAGGGTCCTGTGGGATGTCGGCGACCTCGGGCGTCTCCGGCGCCGCCGTGGGGCCGACCACCGGCTCGCCCACCGGAAGGTCATGGTGCGGTGCGGTCTCCAGGGGAGGCGCGGCGTGCGGGTCCAGCATGATCTCGGCCGCGGGGTGGTGCACCAGCTGGCCAGGGTGACCCGGGTGGCCTCCGTGGTCGGGGCGGGCAGGCTGCTCAGGATGGGCGGGCGGGGCCTGCCCCTGCCACCGTTCCCCGGTGTCGGGCGCGCCCGAACGCTCCGTGGCCGCCCGGTTCGCCTCGGGGAACGGCACGATGTCGCGCTCGGACGACAGGCCGGAAAGGGCCGCGTCGGCCGCGGCCCTCCGGGCGGCGGCGTGTTTGATCAGCAGGAGCCAGAGCCACAGGGCCAGGATCAGCATCACCCAGGGGGCGACGGCGACCACGACGGCCGCTCGCCCTTCGTCCACCGCCATCCGCATGGCGGTGGCCACCTCGGCGGCGACCGCGCCGGCGAGCAGCAGCGTCAGGATCACGCCCGCCTGCAGCCGCACCGGCCACCAGCCGCCCCTCAGCAGCAGTACGCCGATCATCGCGATGACGAGCAGGGCGTCGAAGGCCGCGGGGTAGAGGTACGCGAGGTCGGCGGTCGCCCTGCCCGCGACGGCGAGAGCCCGTAGATCCTCGAAGGAGAGCACGCAGGCCGCCGCGGTGAGGGCGGCGACGCCGACTCCGGTGACGACGATCCCGGCGTGGCGCAGGGCGACGGCCATCCGGCTCGGCTCGGGGGCGGCGATGGTCAGTGGCGGGGGCGGGGACGGGCGGGAGATCGAGCCCGTCGCCCCGGGGGATTTGGCGTCCATGGCTCTTTGAGCCTACAGAATCGACATCTAGCATGATCGGGGAAGTTTTCCGAGGGCGACAGAGAACGATCGAGGCGAAGAAATGGCAGAACTGTCCGATTCCGTACGCGAGATGTTCGACGCCGCGAACTTCGCGACCGTGACGAGTCTCAACGAAGACGGGAGCCCGCAGGCGAGCGTCGTCTGGGTGAAGACGGACGGGAACGACGTGGTGTTCTCGACGATCAGGGGCAGGCGCAAGAGCCTCAACTTCGCGCGCGACCCGCGCACGGCCATCGTGGTGTTCGATCCCGCCGACCCGTACCGCTATGTCGAGGTGCGGGGGACGGTCACCCTCGCCGACGATCCCGACGGGGCGCTCATCCAGGAGATGTCGCACAAATACCGCGGTGAGGACTGGGTCGAGGAGAAGCCTGAGGTGGAGAGGCTGATCGCCAGGATCGTCCCTGAACGCGTGGTCTATCACGGTGCTGTTTCGACGGACTAGTCGGGCGACATTCACCGCTAGTGGTCATAAAACACTCTGCTGAGTGTCTTCAACGTCCCGCAACTCGGTTTGTGAGGCGAGGTGAGGCATTAGCCTTGCCTTCGTGAGCCTGCAGCTATACGACACCAGCGTACGCACCGTCCGCGAATTCGTCCCGGTAGAACCCGGCCGGGCCTCGATCTACCTGTGTGGTGCCACCGTGCAGGCTCCCCCGCACATCGGGCACATCCGCTCGGGCGTCAACTTCGACGTGCTCCGTCGCTGGATGATCAGGTCTGGGTACGAGGTGACCTTCTGCCGCAACGTCACCGACATCGACGACAAGATCATTAGGGTCGCCGCAGCCGAGAACGTGCCGTGGTTCGCCGTCGCCGAGCGTAACCAGAGGGCCTTCACCTGGGCCTACGAGGTGCTGGGTTGCCTGCCCCCGACCGTCGAGCCGCGTGCCACCGGTCACGTGCCCGAGATGATCGAGCTGATGGACCGGCTGATCGCCGCCGGTCACGCCTACGCCTCCGGCGGTGACGTCTACTTCGACGTCATGTCCTACGCCGACCGATACGGCTCGCTGTCCAACCAGAAGCTCCAGAACATGCGAGCCGCGGGCGACACCGAGACCGACTCCTGCAAGCGAGACCCGCGCGACTTCGCGCTCTGGAAGGGCGAGAAGCCGGGGGAGCCGACCTGGCCGACCCCGTGGGGCCGGGGCCGTCCCGGCTGGCACCTGGAGTGCTCCGCCATGGCGACCAAGTATCTCGGCGCCACCTTCGACATCCACGGCGGCGGCGTCGACCTGATCTTCCCGCACCACGAGAACGAGCTGACCCAGTCCCAGGCGGCGGGCGACGGCTTCGCCCGCTACTGGATGCACAACGGCATGCTCAAGATCGGCGCGGAGAAGATGAGCAAGTCGCTCGGCAACTCCCTGCTCGTCCCCGAGGTCACCAAGAAGGTTCGCCCGGTCGAGCTCCGTTACTACCTGGCGGCTCCGCACTACCGATCCTCGATCGAATACTCGGAGGAGGCGCTGTTCGAGGCCGCCTCGGCCTACCAGCGGATCGAGGGCTTCGTCACCCGCGCGGCCGAGGTCATCCACGACGTCGACGCGCACGCGCCGCTTCCCCAGGCGTTCTCCGACGCCCTCGACGACGATCTGGGCACCCCCCAGGCGCTCGCCGTGGTGCACGAGGTGGTCCGCGAGGGCAACGTCGCGCTGGCCCAGGGCAACAAGGAGCAGGTCGCCAGGCTGCTCGCCGAGACGCAGAACATGCTCGACGTCCTCGGCCTCGACCCGCGCTCGGAGCAGTGGCGCTCCTCGGGCGGCGAGACCGGCATGCGGGCGACCGTCGACGCGCTGGTCGCCGTCGCGCTGGAGCAGCGGCAGGCGGCGCGGGCGCGCAAGGACTTCTCGGCGGCCGACGGCATCCGTGACCAGCTTTCCCACGCGGGAATCCACGTCGAGGACACCCCTCAGGGCCCGCGCTGGGAACTCTCGCGGTGAAACCAGGCCGTACGCTATAGACCATGGCTGGTGGGGGTAAAGGGTCCGGGCGACCCGCGAAGAAGAAGAGTCCGACCAAGGGCACGGGCGGTAACGTCCGCCGAGGCTTGGAGGGCAGGGGAGCCACCCCGCCGGCGCACATGCGGCACTGGCACAAGGACAAGGCGCGCACCGAGCGGGTCGAGCGCGAGGAGAGGACCGGCAGGTCTCCCTCCCCGCGCACCCCGGTCCGCACCCGGCGTAGCGACGACGCGCCCGAGCACATCGGCGGGCGCAACCCCGTCGTGGAGGCGTTGCGGGCCGGAGTCCCGGCCAGCACGCTCTATGTGGCCCTGCGCATCGACAACGACGACCGCGTCAAGGAATCGGTCCGCATCGCCGCCACCCGGGGCATCGCGATGCTGGAGGTCGGCAGGGAGAAGCTCGACCGCCTCACCGAGGGGGGGATCCATCAGGGCATCGCCCTGCAGATCCCCCCGTACGACTACGCCCACCCCGACGACCTGGTCCGCATCGCCCAGGAAGGTGCGGAGGTCCCGCTGATCGTCGCTCTCGACAGCGTCACCGACCCCCGCAACCTGGGCGCCATCGCCCGCTCGGCCACCGCCTTCGGCGCCCACGGTCTGGTCATCCCCTCCCGCCGCTCGGCCGGGGTCACCGGCGGGGCCTGGAAGACCTCGGCCGGCACGCTGGCCACCCTGCCGGTCGCCCGCGCCGCCAACCTCACCGCCACCCTGCGGGAGTACCGCGAGGCGGGCCTGTTCGTGATCGGCCTGGACGGCGAGGGCACGGTCGACATCGGCGAGGCCAACCTCCTCGACGGCCCGCTGGTCGTCGTGGTGGGCTCCGAGGGCAAGGGCCTGTCCCGACTGGTCCGCGAGGCGTGTGACCTGGTCGTCCGCATCCCGATGCGGGCCGCCGCCGAGTCCCTCAACGCCGGCGTAGCCGCGGGTATCGCCCTCTACGAGGTCGCCCGCCACCGCCGTTCCTAACGGTTCGCAATCGGCGGGGCATACCTCGGTGACGTACGGGGAGCGAGCCGACTACACTCGACTGGCGACCGTGCCGACGTAGCTCAATCGGCAGAGCAACAGTCTTGTAAACTGTAGGTCAGGGGTTCGATTCCCCTCGTCGGCTCGCAGTAAAGGGCCAGGTCAACCGGCATACGGTGACCTGGCCCTTTGATCGTTAAGCGGACTTTTTGCCTTTTCGTGCCACCCGCGTGCCCCTGGTCTTCTTCGTGGACGTCTTGCGTGCGACTTTGAGTGCCTTGCCCAGGGCCTCCGCGATGGCCTTGTCGCGGTCCTGGCTTGTGGCAAAATCGCGGGATGCTGCAACTCACCGATTTCATCATCGACTGCCCGGACACGATGAAGCTGGCAGCCTTCTACTCTGAGGTGACGGGCCGCCCGATCAAGGAAGACAGCGACGAGAACTGGGCCGGCATCAAGTTCGGCGAGGTCGAGCTGGCCTTCATCCGGGTGGACGACTACCGCGCTCCGCAGTGGCCCGACAGCGAGCACCCCAAGCAGTTCCACCTCGACTTCGAAGTGGACGAGATCGAGTCCGAGCAGCGCCGCGTCCTCGACCTCGGCGCGACGCTGCGGCAGGACTTCATCGGCCCCAACGGCTATGGCTGGCGGGTCTACACCGACCCGATCGGCCACCCCTTCTGCCTGTGCCGCAACAAGGGCGTCGTCTGGACCGACCAGGGCCTGGTCTGACCCTGGCCATGGGGCAGCCATCACAGCCGTACAGATCGCGATCGCGCTGTGGCTGATCACCGAGCGGTTGACGGTGATCGAACGTCCGCCCGGTCGATGTCGGTGGTGACCTTCCACCGTTCAGGGGTGATCGGCTACGTGGACGACGTCCGGTGGTCGCTCGTGTGCCGGGCGGACATCCCGGTCGGTGGGGTCTCCTCCTGGTCGAAGGTGATCACGATGTCTCTGCCGTTGGCGTAGCTGACCACGGGCCGTTGGAGCATGTCACCCGCGTGGCGGGCGACCCTCTGCCACAACTCCACCATCTCCGGGGTGTCGGCGGTTATCCTGAACCGCCCGTTGGCGACGAGGTTCTGAACGACCAGGGAAGCAAAGTTCGCCTCGGCCCGGGCACTCTCCTCTGAGTCGAGAGGGGTACGCCGGGGCGCGAGGTGCGGACCGGGAGGGTGAATCATCGAATACCTCCAGCGTGGCCGCCGATGACGGCCGCGAGACCGTAGGCGATCACGTCGGGGGCCGCGACCCGGGGACGGGCTTGGTCGCCACGCTCATCGCGACGCCCACCAGGACCCCGACGAGCACCGCCAGGCCGGCGTCGGCAGGGTTCGTCCCTCGGCTCACGGTCTCACCTTAAAGCGCGAGGCGTGGAACGCGTCGCGCGATCGCCACCGGACTTCTTCATGGCCACCTCGAACGTCCGTGATGCCCCTGTCGCAGCGCGGGCCGGCGTGCTGGTAGATCGGCCCGAGTGGAGGAACGCCACCGGACGGCGGCGAGAATCGGGCCGCCGTGCATCGCCCCCAGTCGGCCCGCCGTACAGAGCTCTACGGCTGTCCGTGGTGGAAGATGCAGGTCATCTGTGTGATGGAGTCCGCGTACACGCTCTCCGACACGTGACTGAGCGTCCACCCCTCACGTTCGATCCCCTCGATCAGATCGGCCGCCTCAGGGCTTGTGGAAGCCCCGGAACCGCTGTAGTCGATCCGAAGGCGGGACACGAAGACCTTGCGTCCTTCCGCGTGCGCCTGCCGAGCCTGCTCGATGGTCTCGGTGATTTCCTGTCCCTTGTCCTTGGATTTAAAGAAGCTCATGATCGTCCGACTCCTTCATGAGAGCTGCCACAGCGGGGTCACCAAGGAATGCAACGACCTCGTGTCCGAGTGGGTTCCGCCGGAGGGCGACGATCAGGCCTCAGGCTTGGGAGTGATCACTTGGGAGCGAAGGTGGTGCCGATTCTCCTCAAAGGCCGGTTACGCGGTCATGGGGCGGGTGTTCGGTAGCGTGCCGGGTGGCGATCGGTCGGTGAGTGTTGGAGCTGGGATGGAGATCGGCCAGACGGGTCCTCGGACCGGGCAGCGCATGACCCGATGGCTCCTCGAGGCCGGCCTTCGGTCGCGAAACCTCGGAGTCGGGAATCGACGCTCACTCTGAAACGGCCGGTTTGAGCAGGCCGGTCTCGTAGGCCGCCGCGACCGCGGCCGCCCGGTCGTTGACGCCGAGCTTGGCGAAGATGTGCAGCAGATGCGTCTTCACCGTCGCCTCGGTGATGAACAGTTTCGCGGCCACCTCGCGGTTGGTCGCGCCACGGGTGATGAGGCCGAGCACCTCGATCTCCCTGCGGCTCAGCACCCGTTGCTTCGGCGTGCGCACCCTGTGCGCCAGCACGCCGGCCACCGAGGGGGACAGCACCGTCTCGCCGCGGGCCGCCGCCCGTACGGCATCACGCAGCTCGGCGCGCGGGGTGTCCTTGAGCAGGTAGCCGGTGGCGCCCTGCTCGATCGCGGGCAGGACGTCGGCGTCGTCGTCGAAGGTGGTCAGGACCAGCACGTGGATGCCGGGCGTCTGTTCACGCAACCGGCGGATGATCTCGGCGCCGCTCATCTTCGGCATGCGCAGGTCCATGAGCACGACATCGGGGTTCGTCCGCAGCGCGACGGCGAGGGCCTCCGGCCCGTCGGCCGCCTCGCCGACGACCTCGAAGGCGTCGTCGCCGGTGAAGATTCCGCGCAGCCCGTCGCGGACGACGGGGTGGTCATCGACGATGATCATACGAATCGGCATGTCTCAGACCGCGTTTCCGTGGTTTCGGTGGTTTCTGCGGTGGCCGAACGAGCCGGGGCCCGTGTCTGCGTCCGTGTTTGCATCCGCGCCGGCGTCTGTGTCCGCGTCCGTGTCGGCGGGAGGAATGGCGGGGACGGTCGCCGAGATGCCCGTTCCCTGGCCGGGGGCCGTCTCGATCACGAACTCGCCGGCCAGCCGGGTGACTCGCTGGCGCATCGCGATGAGGCCGAAACCGCTCGCGGTCGAGGTGTCCGCCGCCCCGGGGGTGAAGCCGCATCCGTCGTCGCGCACGTCCAGCACCACGACATCCTCCATGTACGACAGGGTGAGTCCGACCCGGGTGGCCGAGGCAGCGTGTTGCGAAACGTTGGCCAGCGCCTCCTGCGCCACCCGCAGCAAGGTGGTCTCCACCTCCGCGTGCAGCGGCCGGGGGTCTCCGGTGACCGACACGGAGGCGGGTTTGCCGGTGGTTCGTGACCATTTGGTAGTGACATCGTGAAGGGCGGTGGCGAGCTGGGCCTCGTCCAGCGGTGCCGGACGCAACCCCTGGACCGATCGCCGTGCCTCGTTCAGGCTCTCCCTGGCCAGGGTGCGTGCCGTGTGCAGGCGCGCGCGAACGGCCGGTATGTCGTCGAGCACGTCGTCGGCGGCTTCGAGCTGGGTGAGGATGCCGGTCAGGCCCTGCGCGATGGTGTCGTGGATCTCCCTGGCCATCCGCTGCCGCTCCCCGAGCACGCCGGCCTCACGAGCGCTGGTCAGGAGCCGGGCCTGCAGGTCCGCGTTCTCCTCCGCGAGCGCGGCGAGCGCGGCGCCGGTCTTCCTCAACTGGAGGATCATCGCTTTGCGCTGGTCGTTCTGGTCGGAGACGATCCGGGTCAGCAGGCCGATCGCGGAGGCGACCAGCGTCGCGACGAGGAAGGCGTAGAGCATCTCGGCCGGGGAGCGTCCGGGGCGAGGGGTGACGGTGACCAGCACGCCGGCCGTCGCGGCCACACCCGCGTACGCCCACCGGCCGGGCAGCAGGGCGAAGGCCTGGATGAACGCCCCCACGCCTGTCACCGTGAACATCGTGTCGATTCCGATCAACGTCCCGATGGCACCGAGCGTCACGGCGAAGTGGACGGCCATCGCGATCGGCCGTTCGGTCCAGGCGGGGTGCGAGGTCACCATGAACCAGTGCCAGGCTCCGGCGAGCACCGCGAGTGCCAGCACCTCCGGCCTCCAGTCCCGCAGCAGGGAGAAGACCGTCGGAAGCAGGAGAAACACGTATGGCAGGGCGAGCCGGGCGCGATCCCAGCGTGAGGTGTCGAGGTCGGTGCCGGTCACCACCGGAAGGCCCTGACGGCGATGCCGCCGATGACGAGGGCCGTCGCCACCATGAGCCCCAGGGTGACCGGGGCGATCGCATCGCCCTCCCACGCGGCGCGGATCGCCTCGACCACGGGGGCCATGGGGGTGAGGTCGCCGATGGCGCGCATCGAGCCGGACATGGTCTCGCGGGGGATCATGGCACCGGAGAGGAATACCATCGGGAAGAACACGCTCAGCCCGATCACGGTCGCGGCGCGGCCGTTCGGGACGAGAGCGCCGATGAAGAGGCCGATGGCGCCAAGGCTCAGTGCGCCGAGTGTCCACGCCAGAAGAAAGCCCATGGCGTCGGCCGGCACCGACAGTCCGAGGGCGGCCAGTCCGATGGCGATCAACAACACCGTCCCGATCGCGGCCAGCAGCGTGTGAGCGGCCCACTGTGCCCCGACCAGCATCGCGGGCGAGGCGGGGGTGGCACGCAGCCGCTTCAGGACGCGGCGTTCCCTGTACTGCGCCAGCGTGGCAGGGAGGACGACCAGCCCGGCCAGGCCGATAACGAAGACGCTCAGCATCGGCACCGTGGCGTCGATGACCGGCAGCCCGCCGGGAAGGGTCTTGCCGGTACGCGTCTTGACCCACAACATGATGGCCGGGAAGGCGAGGGCGAAGAACCCCGACATCGGATCACGCACGATCAGTTTGAGTTCGACCGCGATGACTCGTGTGATGCCTTTCACGTCGTTTCCCCTCCGGTCAGAGCGAAGTACGCGTCCTCCAGTGAATCGGAGCGTCCCTTCGCGATCAGTTCGCGTGGGCCGCCCTCGGCGACGACGCGGCCCCGGTCGATGATCGCGATGCGGTCGCACAGGGCCTCGGCCTCGTCCATGAAATGGGTGACGAGAACGACGGTGACCCCGCGCTCGCGCATGTCGCGGATCAGGCCCCAGGTCGTACGGCGGGCGGAGGGGTCCAGGCCCGTGGTCAGCTCGTCGAGGAAGACGACTTCCGGGTTGCCGACCAGGGCCAGCGCGATGAACAGCCGCTGTTTCCAGCCGCCGGACAGGCCCGCGAAGCGGGTGCTCCTCCTGTCCGCCAGCCCCCACTCGTCCATGAGCTTCCGCCAGTCGGCGGGCTTGTCGTAGAAGGAGGCGTACATCCGCAGCGCCTCGCCGACCTTGATCGCGTCGGGCAGGGCGGCCTCCTGCAGCTGGACGCCGACGCGTTGCAGCAGCGCGCGCCGGTCGCGATCCGGGTCCAGCCCCAGTACGCGCAGGGTGCCGCCGTCCCGCCGCCGCAGCCCCGACGCGCACTCCACGGTCGTGCTCTTCCCCGCTCCGTTGGGACCGGCTATTCCGAAGATCTCGCCGTGCTCCACCTTCAGGGAGACACCGTCCACCGCCTTGCCGCCCCCATAGCTCTTTTGCAGGCCGTCGATCTCGATGACTGTCATGTTCCGAGAATCATCGGTGGGCGGCACCTTCGGAATCCACCGGACGGTTGATGGGGGCGCCCCTTTCGATCCCCGCGACCTGATCATTCCGGCTGGTCGGGGGTCCTGTGGCCGATCTCGTAGGAGGTGGAGACCCCCTCGTAGGTCATGCCGTCGGCCGCGTGGCCGAGGTCGTGGCAGTGGTCCACCCAAACCTCCGGATTGTCGGCGAGGAATTCGATCTCGTAGGTTTCGCCAGGTCGGCGTCGGCGGCGGGGTGTGTCCCTCGGCTCACGGTCTCACCTTGAAACGCGACCCTGAAACGCGTCGCGCGATGGCCGGGGTGCCCGTGGGCACGAGAAAGACACGTCCTCCCGGAGCCTGCGCTATCTGTGGTCAAACGACTACTATTCTCAAAAAGGATCTTGATGTGCCCTTTGGGTGCGGGGGGTTCGGGGGCCCGGCGGTGCTCGTGGGCGCGATGACGGTAAGTGCGGTGGCGGGCATGGCCGCCCGAGCGGACTCCGGTGGCGTTCCACGACGGTAGGGGGATGTGCGGTGGCCGGAAGACTTCAGTGCGTGATCGTCGCGTTTCTCCTGGCGGGCGACATGGCGTCGGCGATGGGTTCCGTGGCTTCCGGGACGTCCGGCTCGGCCCCGGACTTCTCGCTGACGGTGAGCCCGGCACGCCTGGTGGTCGGGCCGGAGGAGATCGGCAAGCCCCAGTCGTTCCATGTGGCCAACAAGGGGCGGTCGCCGGTCGAGGTGGTCGTCGACAGGGCGAGCTTCGCGGTGGACCGAACCGGCAGGATGGTCTTCGAGCGTGACACCCCCCGCTCCGCCGCCGGTTGGCTCAGGGTCACGCCGGCGGCCTTCCGTCTCGCCCCCGGGGCGGAGCGGAGCGTCACCGTACGGATCGATCCCCCGCCCAGGCCCGAGCACGGCGGGCACCAGGTGGCCCTGCTCTTTGCTGTTCCTGCTGATTCCGGCGGGAAGGACATCAAACTCGACCGGGTGATCGGAACGCCCATCTATCTCACGGTTCCAGGGCCGATCGACACGTCCGTGCGGCTCGGCGACCTCGCCACCTCCGGCGGCCTCGCGACGGGTGGTCCTGTCGACTTCACCGTCACCGTCGACAATGTCGGGACCGTCCACCGCGATTTCTTCGCCCCCCGGGGCCTGAAGGTCGCCGTGAACGGGTACGACGTGCCGTTCCCGGACTTCACCCTGCCTCGCGGGGCCAGCAGGACCGTCACCGCGAGGTGGGCGAATCCGCCGTTCATGTGCGTCTGCCGCGCGACGGTGTCGATCTCGGGTATCGGCTGGACCTCCACTCAAAGCACCGTGCTGATCATCCTTCCGCTCCGTCTCCTCGGGGTGCTGTTCGTGGTGGCGGTGGCCCTGTATGTCCTCGCCTGGCTGCCGCGTCGTCGGGTCCGAGCGTGGGTGTCCGCGGCGGTTCGAGCTTCGCGCGGTCGTGACGACCATGCCCGGGAGGACGACGACGATTCAGGCCCGGGAGATGACGACCTCGCCGGGGACGGCCGTGAGGACCCTGCCGGGGTCGGTCGCGAGAATTCCGCAGGGGCGGCGTCGAGGTCCAGTGAGGTCTAGCGGCGGCACAAGGTGCACGAAAAGGGTGTTTCGCTCCCCAGGGGTCTGCAGCGCCGGCAGATCGGGAGGGCAACCCTGGGGATTCGCTCCGTACGGACGGCCCTCCATCACATACTGAGACGCTAGATAAGCGGAGAGTGACCGACGAGGGGCGCGGCGGTGACAGTAACGATCCTCCAGCGAGTCCGCACGGGGCGGGGTGGCTGTGACATCACGGGTATGGAGCGGGGCGGCCATGACATCACGAGCGAGGAGGCGCTCCGGTCCGACATCGACGTCACCGTGATCGTTCCCCTTCACAACTGCGGTCCCTATCTCGACAGATGCCTGACCTCGCTGCTGATCCAGCGCGTCGCCCTGGAGGTGGTGGTCGTCGACGACGGTTCCACCGACGGGGGTGTCGCGCTGCTCGACCTCTACGCCTCCTGCCACCGCGGTGTGATCCGCGTCGTCAGACAGGAGGCGTCGGGCGGCGCCGGGCGCCCGCGCAACGTCGGGCTCTCCCATGCGCGCGGCAGATACGTCTTCTTCTGCGACGCGGACGACTACCTCGGCCCTCAGGCGCTGGAGCGGATGCTCGCGATGGCCGACCGCAACGGTTCCGACATCGTGCTCGGGAAGATCGTCGGGCATGACCGCAAGGTGCCGATCTCGATGTTCAAGGAGAACGCCGAACGGGTGCCGCTCGGCGACAGCGCGGTCTACAACAGCCTGAGCTGCTTCAAGCTCTTCCGCAGGGAGATGCTGGAGCGGCACGCCATCCGTTTCGACGAGACGCTCCTGGTGGGGGAGGACGTCGTCTTCACCACCCACGCCTACTGTCACGCGGAGGTGATCTCGGTGGTCGCCGACTACGACTGCTACCACCTGGTCGCCCGGCCGGACGGCACCAGCATCATGCAGCGGCAGGGGAGCCGCGATCCGGTCTCCTGGCTGCGGATGATCAAACGGCCGGTCGAGCTGATGCTCGCCCACGTGCGCCCGGGAGATCTCCGTGACCACCTTCTACGGCGTCACTTCCGTATGGACGCCTTCGGCAACCTCGGCAGGCCCTTCCTGGACGCCGGGGAGGTCGCGCGCAAGGAGATCGTCGCCGAGGTGGCCGACATGTGCGAGCGGTGGCTGACCGACGGGGTCCGTGAGCGGCTCCCGGCGATCGACCGGAGCCGGATCGCCGCCCTGCAGGACATCGACCGCCTGGTGCGGCTGGCGCACATCGAGTCGGCCTCGGTCCGCCGGGAGCTCACCGCCCTGCGCTGGGAGCGGGAACGGGAGGGGCGGCTGGCGATCTCGGGCAAGGTGGCGCTGAGCACGTTGGAGCGCTACGGCTGCCCGGAGATCACCGGCGGGGATCTCGCCCTGGTGCTGCGGCGCCGGCACACGGGAGCCGGCCCCTGTGACGAGGTCGTGGTCCCGGTGACCGGTGACTGCGCGGGGTTCACCGGGACTGTCGACGTCACCACCCTGTCCTCCGGCATCTGGGACGTCCACGTGAGCGTCGTCTTCGAGGGCGTGCCCCGGCTCGCACGTCTGGGCACCGAAGGGGAGGGGCCGATCGCGCCGCCCGCGCCTCGCGTGGTGGGCGATGTCGTCGCCGTCGTCGCCCTTCCGTACTTCACCCACCCGTACGGCAACCTCAGCCTCGACATCGGCGGGCACGTGGTCTCGGTGCCGGGGAGCGTGAGGCTGGTGCGCGCCCGCTGGGCCGCCGGGCACCGGCTGGTGCTCGACGGTGAGGTCAGCGTGGGCGCGGAGGCCCCGGCGGCGGACGCGGTGCGCTTTCTGGTCTGGCGGGAGCGGGAGTCGAGCCGGGAGCGGCGCGAGCCGGTCACGGTCGGCGAGGGCGGTATGTTCACGGCCTCCCAGGCGATGGGGCGACTGGGGCCCGGCACCTGGGACGCCTACCTGGAGCTCGCCCTGGGTGGGCCGCCCGCGCGCTTCAGGATCGAGGCGGTGCCCGAGGTGATCGAGCATCCGCGCACGTGGTGGCGTGGCGCGGTCAGGTGGAGTGTCAGGCCCTACGCCACGGCGGGGAAGGGCAGGCTCAGCACGGTGGTCCGGACCCTCGGCCCCAGAACTTTCATCAGACGTATCGTGCGTTAATGCCACCTTCTTGCAACTACAAGCTCATGGCCTAAAGTTAGGGGCAAATCCGCATTTCGGAGGCTTGTAGTGCACGTACCCGATGGCTTTTTCAACGCCGCCGTCTCGGTGTCGGCGGGGGCGGTGGCCGCCGCCGGTGTGGCCGTATGCCTGCGCGGCGCCCGTCGCGAGCTCGACGACCGCACCGCTCCGATGGCCGGGCTGGTCGCCGCCTTCGTCTTCGCGGTCCAGATGCTCAACTTCCCGGTCGCCGCGGGCACCAGCGGGCACCTTCTCGGCGGTGCGCTGGCCGCGATACTCGTCGGCCCCTACACAGCGGTGTTGTGCGTGGCCGTCGTCCTCCTGGTGCAGGCGTTCTTCTTCGCGGACGGCGGACTGACCGCGCTGGGCGTCAACATCACCCTGATGGGCCTCGTCGCCGTGCTGGTCGGGTGGGGCGTCTTCCTCCTGATCACCCGGAGCGTTCGGAACAGGGGCGTCGTGGTGGTGGCCTCGTTCGTCGCGGCGCTGCTCTCGGTGCCCGCCTCGGCGCTCGCGTTCACCCTGCTGTTCTGGATCGGCGGCACCGCGCCCATCGAGATCGGCACGGTCGCCGCGGCGATGGGCGGCGTGCACCTGCTCATCGGCGTGGGGGAGGGCCTGATCACCGCGGTCACCGTCAGCACCGTGCTCGCGATCCGGCCCGACCTGGTCTACGGCGCCCGCGGGATCGTCGCGCCGCTCGTTCTGCGTGGCGCGGACGGCGACGTGATCGTCACCTCGGAGACCCGGAAGGCGCCTGTCGCCGCCCGCCGTCCCGGCTGGTTCCTGCCCGCGGGAATCGCGGTGGCGGCGCTGTTGGCGGGCGTCGTCAGCTTCTACGCCTCCTCCTCGCCCGACGGCCTGGAGTGGGTCGCCGAGGACAAGGGCTTCAGCGACCAGGCGACCGACCACTCGCTGGGTGAGCAGCCGCTCGCCGACTACGGGGACGTGGGCGGCATCCCGGTGGGCGTGGCGGGAGTGATCGGCGTCGGGGTGACGCTCGCCGTCGGCGGCGGGGTGTTCTACGCTGTGCGCCGCCGGGGTGACCACGGTGACGGCACCGGCTCCGACGACAGCGACAAGAAGGTGTCCGCCTAGTGGGATCGGGCCACCACCACCAGCTCCACCGGCCGGGTGACACGCTCGTGCACCGGCTGCCGCCCCAGTGCAAGCTGGCGGCGGTGGCCGGGTTCGCCCTGGTGGTGGTCGCCACTCCGCGCGAGTGGTTCTGGGCCTTCGGGCTGTACGCCGCGCTCCTGGCCGTCGTGGCGGCCCTCGCCCGGATCCCGGTGGGGTTCGTGCTGCGGCGGATGGTGGTCGAGGTCCCGTTCGTGGTGTTCGCGCTGGCCATCCCGTTCATCGGGTTCGGCGAGAGGGTGACCTTCATGGGACTCTCGCTCAGCGTCGCCGGCCTGTGGGCCGCCTGGAACATCCTGGCCAAGGCGACCCTGGGCGTGGTCGCGAGCGTGCTGCTCGCGGCCACCACCGAGCCGCGGCTGATACTGCTTGGCGCCCAGCGCCTGAGGCTGCCGCCGCTGCTGGTGCAGATCGCGATGTTCATGCTCCGCTACATGGACGTGATCCTGGACGAGATGCGCCGGATGCGGGTGGCGAGGGAGTCGCGCGGGTTCGTGGCCAGGGACGTGCGGCACATCCCGGTGATCGCCAGGTCGGCGGGGGCGCTGTTCATCCGCTCGTACGAGCGGGGCGAGCGGGTGCACCTCGCGATGCTCAGCCGGGGCTACACCGGTGCGATGCCGGTGATCCAGGACCTCTCCGCCGCCTCGCGGCAGTGGCTCGTCGCCGGTATGTTGCCGGGTGCGGCACTCGCCGTGTTACTCGGGAGCTGGGGGTTCGTTTGACAGTGCCGTCCTCGCGGCCCGTGCCGGCCTCGTCCCCGCCGCCCGCGCCGCTCTCGCTTGAGGTGAGCCGCCTGGCGTACGCGTACCCGGACGGCACGCAGGCGTTGTTCGGCGTGGACCTTCGGGTGGAGCGCGGTGAGCGGGTCGCGCTGCTCGGGCCGAACGGCGCGGGCAAGACCACGCTGGTGATGCACCTCAACGGCATCCTGACCGCCGGGCACGGCACGGTGGCCGTGGCGGGACTGCCGGTCGCCAAGGAGTCGCTCAGGGAGATCCGCAGGCGGGTCGGGCTCGTCTTCCAGGACCCCGACGACCAGCTCTTCATGCCGACCGTCCGCGAGGACGTGGCCTTCGGTCCGGCGAACATGGGCGTCGCGGGCGAGGAGCTGGAGCGGAGGGTCAAGGACGCGCTGGAGCGCGTGGGCATGCTGGAGACGATCGACAGGCCACCGCACCACCTGTCCTTCGGCCAGCGCCGCCGGGTTGCGGTGGCGACGGTGCTGGCGATGGAGCCGGAGATCCTGGTGCTCGACGAGCCCTCCTCCAACCTGGATCCGGCCTCCCGGCGCGAGCTGGCCGAGATCCTGCGAGGGCTCGACGTGACCGTCCTGATGGTCACCCACGACCTGCCGTACGCGCTGGAGTTGTGCGAACGCTCGCTCATCCTCTCCGGGGGCGTGATCGCCGCGGACGGGCCGACCCGCGAGATCCTCGCCGACGCGAGCCTCCTCGCCGCCCACCGGCTCGAACTGCCGTACGGTTTCGCCGCCCCCTGACTCCGACGCCTTCGGCTCCGGGGCTCGTGTCACATCAACTTCCTGTGAACAATCGCGCATGACCTCGCGTGGAGTGAGGGCGAAGTAAAGTGGATCTGCCCTTCGGGCGCGAGGAGGACTGATGAAGCTACGGCTGGCTCGCCGCGCCGTCGGTGACGCCGTGGTGGTGGCTGTCGAGGGCGAGCTCGACCTGTTCACCGCTCCCTTCCTGCGAGACGAGGTCCGCGACGCGATCAAGCTGGATGGCGCGCGGCTCGTCCTCGATCTCACCGCCTTGTCCTTCATGGACTCCAGCGGCCTGTCCGTGCTGATCGAGGCATGGCGGCTGGCCACGGGCGAGGGCGGCGGGGTCTGTTTGGCGGCACCTCAGCCTCCGGTGGCCCGGATCCTCCGCACGACGGGCCTCGACCGGCGGATCAAGGTCTATCCCGACGTGAGCAGCGCCGTTGGGGAGATCTAGCGTCGGCGAGTTTTACCCTACCCCGAGTAGAACTTCATTCGGTCTGCGCGTTAAGGTCCGCACATGGACGTGAACGGAGCAGCAGCAATCATCTCGGGCGGTGCCAGCGGTCTCGGCGAGGCCACGGCCCGCGACCTCGCCGCGCAGGGTGCCCTCGTCGTCATCGCCGACCTCAACGAGGAGCGCGGCAAGTCACTGGCCGACGAACTCGGTGGCGTCTTCGTCAAGACCGACGTGTCGGACGAGAACCAGGTGCAGGCGGCTGTGGACGCGGCCGTGGCGACCGGCAGGCCGCTGCGTGTCGTGGTGAACAGCGCGGGCATCGGCTGGGCGAGCCGGACCGTGGGCCGTGACGGCTCGCCCCACGACCTGGCTTCGTACCGCAAGGTCATCGAGGTCAACCTGATCGGCACCTTCAACCTCATGCGCATCGGCGCCGCCGCGATCGCGAAGACCGAGCCGGTCGACGCGGACGGCCAGCGCGGCGTAGTGATCAACACCGCCTCGGTGGCGGCGCTGGAGGGACAGATCGGCCAGGTCGCCTACTCGGCGTCCAAGGGGGGCATCGTCGGTATGACCGTCCCTGCCGCGCGTGACCTCGCCGCGATCGGCGTGCGCGTCAACACCGTCTGCCCCGGCATCATCGACACCCCGATCTACGGTTTCTCGCCCAACGCCGATGAGTTCAAGGCCAAGCTCGTGGCCCCGGTGGTCTTCCCCAAGCGCATGGGGCTCGCCTCCGAGTTCGCGCACCTGGTCCGCTCGTTGATCGAGAACGACTACATGAACGCCGAGACGATCCGTTTCGACGGTGGTATCCGCTTCCAGCCCAAGTAGGAGTCATCCGGTGTCTGACGAGGTTCTGGTCGAAGTCGACGGCGGCGTGGCCGTCATCACGATCAACCGCCCCAAAGCCAGGAACGCGGTCAACGGCGCCGTGGCTCGGGGCCTCGCGGCCGCGATGGACGAGCTGGAGGAACGAAAGGACGTGGCGGCCTACGTCCTCACCGGCGCGGGCGGAACGTTCTGCTCGGGCATGGACCTGAAGGGGTTCCTGACCGGGGACTTCCCGGTCCTGGAGGGCAGGGGGTTCGGCGGTATCGCCGAGGCGCCGCCGAAGAAGCCGCTCATCGCCGCCGTCGAGGGCTACGCCCTGGCCGGAGGCTGCGAGCTCGCGCTGGCCTGCGACATCATCATCGCCTCCGAGGAGGCGAAGTTCGGGCTCCCCGAACCCAAGCGAGGCCTGGTCGCGGCGGCGGGCGGCGTGATGCGGCTGCCGCGGCGCATCCCGTACCACATCGCGATGGAGATCGCCCTGACCGGCGACCACTTTCCCGCCTCCCGGCTGTACGAGCTCGGCCTGGTCAACCACGTCACGCCCGTAGGCGAGGCCCTGGCCACGGCCGTCGAGCTCGCGAGGAGGATCGCCGCCAACGCCCCGCTGGCGCTCGCCGCGACCAAGCGCGTGATCGTGGAGTCGGCGGACTGGAGCCGTGACGAGATGTTCGCGAAGCAGGGAGAGATCATCAACCCGGTGTTCGCGTCCAAGGACGCGATGGAGGGAGCGGCGGCCTTCGCCGAGAAGCGCGCTCCCCGGTGGAAGGGCGAGTAGCGCAGGGGGCGGCGGGAATCGAAGGGAAACCGTGTGCCGGGCGCGATCCGAGGGGTCGCGCCCGGCGCATTCACGGCCAGGAGTGCGTACGGTAAAGGTGTGGACAGGTGTGGCGAGGGCACTTGACATTCACGCCGACGCTCCAAAGGCCAGGAGAGTGCATGAACGACCACGCGACCGGAACGACCCCCACCGGCCGATCCTCCGGCGATCTTCTGAAGCGCAGGGCGGGAGATCTGGCCGCGGGCGCGCTGGGCGCCGCGATCGTCAACGTCCTCCTGGTCGGTGTCATGTGGGTGGTCGAGATCGCCGACTACGTCCTGCCGGGGGAGTTCGACGTTTACGGCATCCGGGCCTGGAATCCCGACAGTCTGGGCGGCATCTTCCTCGCCCCCTTTCTGCACGCCGGATTCGGCCACCTGATGGCCAACTCGCTTCCCCTGCTGATTCTCGGGTTCCTCGCCGCGCTGCGCGGGATCGCCCGTTTCCTGGGGGCCAGCCTGATCATCGTGCTGGTCAGCGGGCTTGGTGTCTGGTTCACCAGCTCGCCGTATGCGGTCACGGTCGGTGCGAGCGGCCTGGTCTTCGGGTACTTCGGTCTTGTCGTCGCCCGAGGGCTGTTCGACCGCCGGGCCCTCGACATCGTGATCGGTGTCGGTGTGGCGATCGCCTACTACTCGATCATCTGGGGCGTGCTTCCCGGTGAGGACGGCATTTCCTGGCAGGGGCACCTGTTCGGGCTGATCGGCGGCATCATCGCGGCCTGGGTGATGCGCCGCAGGCGCCCCAGGGCCGTCACTCCGGCCTACTGAGAGACACAGACCTTTCAAAGGCGCGCCGCGTCCGGCTTCGGGAGCCTCCCCGGAAAGTCACCTCAGGAAAGCCGCACCTCCGTCTACCGAACCTCCAGGTATCGGGCCTGTCTCGGAGACGGGTTGTTCGACCGACTTTCGAGGGCTTTACCGAGGAAGGGTGCTGTACGGGGCTGTGGGCGCTATGTGGCGCTTGGTAGCGCCTTGGGGGTCTCATGGACCGGGCGGGGTGGTTCGTGGCCTCCGGGGGCGAATAAAGCCGCTCCGGGGGTCGTCCGTCGGCGGGGCGATGACTGTCCGGGGACGCGGCCGGCATCCGGGATGGCCGGACCCGGTGGCGGCGAGTTCTTTTCGGCCGCATTCCCGGGGAGTTTTTTCCGTGAACGCGCAACAGAAGATTCTGCTGTAATTCATCAGCTATGGAAGCATCGGTTGATTTAAGTGACAATGTGACAAAATTTCATGTGTGAACCTGCCTGGCCGCGTGCCCGTACATGTTCCAGGGCCATCACAGCCGGGCGCGACCCTCGAAAGGTGGCCGCGGGTGAACCTGGGATCCCTGGAACGCGCGATCATGGACGTGCTGTGGGGCTGCAAGCAGCCGATGCTGGTTCGCCAGGTGCAGGACATGCTGAACCAGAATGCCGAACGGAGCCTGGCCTACACCACGGTGCAGACCGTCGCCGAGCGCCTCGTCAGGAAGGGCCTCCTGGAAAGGGCGCCCGTGCGCAACGCCTTTCGCTACACCGCGAGCCGCTCACGGGACGAACACGTGGCGGGGCTGATGCTCGCGGCACTGGCGAACAGTCCCGATCGGGCTCCCGTACTCTCGCGGTTCGCGGAGGGGGTGGATCCGGACGACGCCCTGCGCCTGCTGCACGAGCTGGCGCGGCTCGCGGGCGAGCGGGCGCACGCCTCGGCGGGCGGGACCCCGAGCGCGCTGCCCTAGGCTCCCGCCCCGGGAGCCGGTGATCCGGCTTCCGGGGCGGGAGAAGGGGAGCGAGTCCTCGCGGACCGTCCTCGCCGGGCCGACGAGGACGGATGCCCGACCTCGGTGAAGCGGGGACTACAGGCGCTCGACGACGTAGTCGACGCAGGTGGTCAGGGCCTCGACGTCGTCGGGGTCGATGGAGGGGAACATCGCGACGCGCAGCTGGTTGCGGCCGAGCTTGCGGTAGGGCTCGGTGTCGACGATGCCGTTGGCCCGCAGGACCTTCGCGATCGCGGAGGCGTCGACGTCGTCGGAGAAGTCGATCGTGCCCACCACGTTGGAGCGGAACTCGGGAGCTGCGAACGGGGTGGTGTAGGAGGTCTTCTCCGCCCAGGTGTACAGGCGCCGGGCCGAGTCGGCCGTGCGGGCGGTCGTCCAGGCGAGGCCGCCGTTGCCGTTCATCCACTCGATCTGCTCGGCGAGCAGGAAGAGGGTGGCGACCGACGGGGTGTTGTACGTCTGGTCCTTGGAGGAGTTGTCGATCGCCACCGGGAGGCTGAAGAACTCGGGGACGTAGCGCCCGCTGGAGGCGATCTCGTCGACCCTGGCCAGCGCGGCCGGGGACATCAGGGCGATCCAGAGGCCGCCGTCGGAGGCGAAGCTCTTCTGCGGCGCGAAGTAGTAGACGTCGAACTCGCTCGCCTCGACGGGCAGGCCGCCGGCGCCGGAGGTGGCGTCGACCAGCACGAGCGAGCCCTCCTCACCCACGCGCCTGATCGGCATCGCGACGCCGGTCGAGGTCTCGTTGTGGGTGAGCGCGTAGACGTCGACGCCCTCCTCCAGGCGGGCCTCGGGGTGAGTGCCGACCTCCGACTTGATCACGGTCGGGTCGCCCAGCCACGGGGCCTTGGCCGCCACGGAGGCGAACTTCGAGGAGAACTCACCGAAGTGCAGGTGCTGGGACCTGTCACGGATCAGTCCGAAGGCGGCGATGTCCCAGAACGCGGTGGTGCCGCCGTTGCCCAGGACGACCTCGTACCCCGCAGGGAGGGAGAACAGCTCGGAAAGCCCCGCGCGAACGCGCCCGACCAGCGCCTTGACGGGCTTCTGCCGGTGAGAGGTGCCCAGGAGACTGGACCCGGAGGCCGCGAGAGCCGAGAGTTGCTCGGGGCGCACCTTCGAGGGCCCGCAGCCGAAACGGCCGTCGGCGGGCTTGATGTCAGAGGGAATCACGATGTCAGCCACCTGACCAGCCTACTGAGCCCGGGGATCGATCCAGGACGTGGTCCGGATTTCGAGACGAGCCGTTGAAGGGTTTTGGGCAGGGCGGGACGATCACGCGGGGTGCCGCGGGTTCTTCGGGGTTCCGGGGCGCTCGACACGTCCGGTGAGCTCCGGGGGGCGCAGCCGTGTGCCGTGGGTTCTTCGGGGACCCGGGACCGGCAACGGCTGCCGCGCGAGACGTCGCGCGACAGCCGTACAGGAGGGGGACTTCAGAAGGGGTGGATGACCTCGGCGGCTCCGGGGACGTCCTGGACCGAGCGCTGGGACGGACCCACGTAGTCGGCGCTGGGGCGGACGAGCCTGCCCGTGCGCTTCTGTTCCAGGATGTGGGCGGCCCAGCCCGCGGTGCGTGCGCAGGTGAACATCGAGGTGAACATCGAGGAGGGGACCTTGGCGAAGTCCAGGATGACCGCCGCCCAGTACTCGACGTTGGTGGCGAGCACCCGGTCGGGCTTGCGGGCGTGCAGTTCTTCCAGCGCGGCCTTCTCCAGCGCCGCGGCGACCTCGTAACGCGGCGCGTCGAGTTCCTTGGCGGTGCGGCGGAGCACGCGTGCCCGGGGGTCCTCGGCACGGTAGACGCGATGACCGAAGCCCATGAGGCGCTGCCCCTTGTCGAGCTCCGACTGGACGTACTTCCTGGCGTCGCCGAGCTGCTCGACGCCCTCGATCATGTGCAGCACGCGCGCGGGCGCACCGCCGTGGAGCGGTCCGGACATGGCGCCGACCGCACCGCTCAGCGCCGCGGCGACGTCGGCTCCGGTGGAGGCGATCACCCTGGCGGTGAAGGTGGAGGCGTTCATGCCGTGCTCGGCGGCGGACGTCCAGTAGGCGTCGATGGCCTTGACGTGCTTGGGGTCGGGCTCACCCTGCCAGCGGATCATGAACCGCTCGACGATGCTTTCCCCCTTGTCGACCTCGCTCTGGGGAACCATCGGCTTCCCCAGGCCGCGCGAGGACTGCGCGACGAAGCTCAGGGCGTTCACGCTGGCGCGGGCCAGGTCGGCACGGGCCTGTTCGTCGTCGATGTCGTGCAGCGGCTTGAAACCGTACGCGGGGGCCAGCATGGCCAGCGCGCTCTGCACGTCGACGCGGATGTCACCGGAGTGGACAGGAATGGGGAAGGGCTCCGCCGGGGCCAGGCCCGGCTGGAACTTGTTGTCGACAAGCAGGCCCCACACGTGTCCGAAAGAGACGCGACCGACCAACTCTTCGATGTCGACGCCCCGGTAGCGAAGGGCGCCCCCTTCTTTGTCCGGTTCCGCGATCTCCGTCTCGAAAGCCACCACGCCTTCGAGCCCGGGTTTGAAGTCGGACATTCTCGGCTGCCTCCCTTTCTTGAAGTCAAAGCCTTGATGTCGAGATACCGGCGGGTCATATTCAACCCCCTGGGCCGAGGCGGTGTGCCGCCGGACCCGCCGGAACGCGATCGCCCCAGGTGGGGGGCGCCGCGCGGGCTTCCTGCTCGGCACGGGAGAATACCTTCCCGTGGATGCCACATCGCGACCGCCTTCGATGGCGGGCCTTCGCCGCACGTACCAGGGGCTGCCCCTGATCGAGGCAGATCTCGCCCCCGACCCCTTCTCCCAGTTCGCCCTGTGGTTCGGCGACGCCGTGGACGCCGGGCTTCCCGAGCCGAACGCGACCGTGCTCGCGACCGCCTCGGCGGGTGGGCGGCCGACGGCGAGGACGGTTCTGCTCAAGGGCTACGACGAGAACGGGTTCGTCTTCTACACCAACTACGAGTCGCGCAAGGGCCGGGACATGGCGGAGAACCCGCGTGCCGCCCTGCTGTTCCCCTGGCACTCCATCCGTCGCCAGGTGCGGGTGGAGGGGTCGGTGGTACGGCTGCCGCGCGAGGAGTCGGCCACCTATTTCAGGTCCCGGCCCTACGGGTCGCGGATCGGCGCGTGGGCGTCGAGGCAGTCGGCGGTCGTGCACTCCAGGGACGAGCTGGACGCCCGTTACGAGGAGTTGGCGGAGCGCTGGCCCGAGGATCCGCCCGTCCCTGATTTCTGGGGCGGGCTGCGCGTGGTGCCGTCCGAGGTGGAGTTCTGGCAAGGTCGCACCGACCGCATGCATGACCGCCTCCGTTACCGGCGCTCCGGCGCCACCTGGGTCGTCGAACGTCTGGCCCCCTGAACACCCTCCCCGCTTTGTGCTGATATATCCATGTGTGTCGGTTGAGGGGTGTTGGGGTGGGTTTCGGGAACTTCGTTGGTAGGCATGCGGCTGATACGCGCCCGCTCGCCATACCCGCCTACCGGAGGCTCTGGGCCGGTCAGGGTGTGTCGTTCATCGGCTTCCAGCTCACCTCGGTGGCCGTCAGCGCCCAGATCTACGACATCACGAAGTCGTCCTTCTGGGTCGGCATGCTCGGTCCGGCCAACCTGATCCCCCTGATCGTCTTCGGACTCTGGGGAGGCGCGATCGCCGACGCGGTCGACCGGCGCAGACTCCTCATCGTCGGCGCGCTGATCGCCTGGTCGGGGACGCTCGCGCTCCTCGTCCAGGCGGCACTGGGCTCGACGAGCGTCGGCCTGCTGCTGGCCACCGTGGCCGTGCACGCCACCGGATTCGCCATCACCGGGCCGACCAGAGGCGCGATCATCCCCAGGCTGGTCCCCGTCGACCTGATCCCCGCGGCCAACACCCTCAACTTCCTGGCGGGCGGCCTCGGCACGGTCATCGGGCCACTGCTCGGCGGGGCGGTGCTCGCGCGAAGCGGCTTCGCCGCCGCCTACCTGATCGACGCGCTGCTGTTCGGCGCCGGTTTCTACGCCGCGCTGAGGCTGCCGAAACTCGAACCGATCGGAGAGGTGACCCGCCCGGGTCTGCGGTCGGTCGTGGACGGTCTGCGCTACATCTCCGGGCATCCGGTCGTGCTGATGTCGTTCGTCGTCGACCTCATCGCCATGGCGTTCGCGCTGCCCAGGGCGCTGTTCCCGGAGATCGTGGACGAGCGGTTCGGCGGCTCTCTGATCGCGTTCGGCTGGCTGTCGGCCAGTATCGCGATCGGCTCGGTGCTCGGTGGCCTGCTGTCGGGCTGGGTGGGCCGGGTCCAGCGCCAGGGACTGGCGCTCACGTACGTGATCGCCGCGTGGGGGCTCACCGTCGCCGCGGCAGGGCTCGCCGACCAGTTGTGGTTGATGGTCGCCCTGCTCGCGTTCGGCGGGGCCGCCGACCTGGTCTCCGCGGTGTGGCGGCAGACGATCCTGCAGACCCACGCACCCGACGACATGCGCGGGAGGATGCAGGGGGTGTTCTTGGTGGTGGTCGCGGGAGGTCCCCGGCTGGGCGATCTGCGGGCCGGCGGCACCGCCTCGTGGTTCGGCGCCACGTGGGCCTGGGTGGGCGGCGGGATCGCCTGCGCGGTGGCCGTGCTCGCGGTGGGGCTGGCCGTCCCGGCCTTCAGAAAATATCGTCCGCTCGCGCGCAGCGTTTGAGCAGCTAGGGAAGGATTTGGCGTCCTCGGGCGTTGCCCTTCTTTGTCATCGTGGGCTGTTCTCCCAATAGGGTCGTCTTCTCAGACTTCCGAGGTCCCGCGCCGCCCTCCCGGGAACACCGCGCGATGGACGTAGCATCGAGAGAGGACGGGAGGAACCTTGACCGCACACGGCCTGATCGACACGACGGAGATGTACCTTCGTACGATCTTCGAGCTGGAGGAGGAGGGCATCGTCCCCCTACGCGCGCGTATCGCCGAGCGTCTCCAGCAGAGCGGTCCCACCGTCAGCCAGACGGTCGCCCGGATGGAGCGCGACGGCCTGGTTCGCGTCGAGGGCGACCGCCATCTGACCATGACCGATCTGGGACGCACCCTCGCGACCCGTGTCATGCGCAAACACCGCCTCGCGGAATGCCTGCTCACCCAGGTGATCGGTCTGCCCTGGGAAGAGGTGCACATCGAGGCGTGCCGCTGGGAGCACGTCATGTCCGAATCCGTGGAGGCCAGGCTGATCAGTCTGCTCAACAATCCCACGGAGGACCCGCACGGCAATCCGATCCCGGGCCTTGAGGAGCTCGGTGTCGTCGGCCATCCCGGGGGGAGGCTGGAGTCGCTGCCGTCGATGGCCGCGATGGCCGGACCCAGAGATATACCCGTTGTCGTGCGGCGAATTAGCGAACAAGTGCAAAGCGATCCGGCTGTGATGCTTAAACTCAAGCAAGTTGGGATACAACCCGGACGCGAGGTGACGCTCGCGGCGAGCGACGACGGTGTGCGGGTGACAGGTGACGACGAGGCGGACAATTTTCTTGCGGATCTCCCGCGAGAGATTGCCGCGCACGTTTTCGTCTCCACACGCTGACCGAGGCCCCCTAGCTCGGTTGGATCCCGTTCGGGAGTCCCTCCGCTCCCAGGCCGAGACTGCAGGAGCAACCGTGGTTCGCTTTGCACACACCCGCCCACGAGGGGCGGTCACCGGATGAAGCGGTGGGGGGATGTCTCCCAGGACGCCGCTGATCATCTCACGGCCGGCTCCGTCCTGGATCTCGCCGAGATGGCGGTGGTGGTCACCGACAGGTTCAGCAACCTTCTCTACTGGAACCCGTTCGCCGAAAGGCTGTTCGGGCGCCCCGGCACCTCGGGACCCCGTGACCAGTCGCTCTCCCTGGGCATCATGGAGAAGGACCACCCGCTCGCCGTCGAGCTCTCCAAGCACGTCCTCAAGGGCGGCGTCTGGGAGGGCACGTTCGACGTCAGGCGCGGTGACGGGACGATCATCTACGTACGGGCACAGGCCGTGCCGCTGCGGCATCCCTCGGGAGCGGTGACGGGCATCGTCATCACCGCCCGCGAGGCGATGCGCAGCAACGAGCGGGAGAAGGACCGCTTCGGCCTGCTGGAGCGGATCGGCGAGCGCCTCGCCGGATCGCTCTACGTCGAGGAGACGCTCAAGCGCGTCGCGGAGATGCTCGTCCCGCAGTTCGCCGACCACTGCTTCATCGAGTTGGTGGAGGAGGGGCGGCTCACCCGGAGGGTCTCCACCCACGTCCAGGGCTGGAGCCCGCCGCCCAACACCTGGGCGCCGCTCGGGGCGGAGATCCACTACCCGGTGGGGCACTACGCCGAGATCGCGCTGCGCCGCCAGGAGACGATCCTCGTCGAGGACTTCTCCCAGACCAACTATCCCAGTCCGGGCGAGGCCAACACCCGCCTCGCCGCCGAGATCGGCATGACCTCGGCCATCGTCGCGCCGCTGTGCGTGCGTGGAGAGACCCTCGGGCTCATCTATCTGGGGCTGTCCAATCTGACCGACCGGCGCAGCCCGCACTACGACGCCTTCGACCGCGACTTCGTGGGGGCCATCGCCACCAGGGTCGCCCTCGCCGTCGACAACGCCCTGCTGTTCGAGGAGGAGCGGCACACCGCGGAGTCCTTCCAGAAGCACCTGCTGCCCCGTGCGCTGCCGCAGCTCGACGGTCTGGAGATCGCGGTCCGCTACTTCCCCGCCGCCCCTCTGGTCAGCCACGGGCAGGGCATCCAGACCCAGGTCGGCGGCGACTGGTACGACGTCATCCCGCTCTCGGCGGGCCGGGTCGGCATCGTCATCGGCGACGTCGAGGGCCGGGGCGCCAAGGCCGCGGCGGTGATGGGACAGCTGCGGGCGGCCCTGCGGGCGTTCGCCCAGGACGACAAGCCGCCCGCGGAGATCCTCGCCAGGCTCGACGAGTGGACGCGCATCATCGCGACCCCCGAGCAGGACGAGAGCGGCACCGACATCAGCGTCCCGCCCATCGTCACCTGCCAGTACCTCGTGTACGACGCCTGGTCGCGGCAGCTGTCGTTCGCCAACGCCGGTCACGCCCCTCCGCTGCTGCTGATCGGCGACACCTGCACCGAGCTGGACATCCGCGAGGTCGGCCAGCCGCTGGGAGTGCGGGCCAAGGGCATGCACGCCGACCTGGTCTACAAGGAGGAGACGCGGACGCTGCCCCCCGGGGCCTCGTTGCTCCTCTACACCGACGGGCTCGTCGACCGCCGCCCCATCCGCGACGCCGACGGCAGGCCGCCCAACGTCGAGGAGGCGCTGGCGCAGCTCTGCGGCAAGCTGATCAAGATCAGTGACGCCTCCGTCGAGGAGATCGCCGACGCCGCCACCGTCGCGGTACCCGGTGAGATCGACGACGACATGGCCATCCTCGTCCTCAGGTCCGCCTCCGAGGACCTGGCCGTCGAGGAGCGTACCTTCCCCGCTCAGCCGATCATGGTCGGGGAGGCGCGCCGGATGGCCTCGGAGGCGTTCATCGGCTGGAACGTCCCCGAGGAGCGCGCCGAGCTCGCCTGCCTGCTCGTCTCCGAGGTCGTCACCAACGTCGTGCTGCACGCCGCCACCGCCAGCATCCCGCGCAGGGAGCTGACGATGGACGGCCCCCCGCTGCCGTTCGACGAGTCCTGGGACGTTCCGGGCTTCGAAGACGAGATCGTCAACGAGAAGGAGTTCACGCTCAGGATCCGCCGGGGCAGGGAGTCCGTCTGGGTCGAGGTCTTCGACCAGGACCTTCGGCTGCCACGCATCCGCAGCGCGGGGGAGAACGACGAGGGCGGGCGGGGTCTCTACCTCGTCGACCAGCTCGCCAGGCGCTGGGGCTCCCGCCCCACCAAGGAGGGCAAGGCCGTCTGGTTCGAGATCCCCACCAGGTCGCGCTGAGCCGCAAGCGGCACGACTGGCACCCGTTCCCGATCGATGGTTGACTCGGGAGCATGGAGCTGGCGTTCGAACGGCGCGGGACAGGTCCTCCCCTCGTCCTGCTGCACGGCATCGGGCATCACTGGCAGGCATGGTTGCCGATGCTCGACAGACTCGCCGCCGAACGGGACGTGATCGCGGTCGACTTCCCCGGTTTCGGCATCTCGCCGCCGCTGCCGCCCGGTACGCCGTACACGGCGGAAAGCCTGGCGGACGCGATCGAATCCTTCTTCGATGTGCTCGGCCTGCGCGACCCTCATGTGGCGGGTAGTTCCCTGGGGGGTTACGTCGCTCTCGAACTCGCCTCACGCGGGGTGGTCCGTTCGGCCACCGCGCTCTCTCCGGCCGGATTCTGGAACCGCAGCGAGCTCATGTACGCGCGAGCCGTCCTCCGCGCCGGCAGGGCCTCGGTTCGCGACCTTTCTCCCCGGCGGGCCGCCGCCCTCGTGGAAGATCCGCTGGGCCGCCTTCTCTGCGCCGGTGTGATGGTCGCCCATCCGAGAAGGATCTCGTCCGAGGCGCTGCTCGCCGGGTTCCAGGCGCTGGGGGACGCCTCCGGTTTCGACGAGACCCTCGCCTCGTTCGCGGGGCTGATGCCTCCCGCGCCACCGAAGGTGCCGGTCACGATCGCCTGGGGCGAGCGCGACCGCCTGCTCCCGCGCCGGCAGGCCGTCCGCGCGGCCAGATGGTCGGGGCAGCGGGTGAAGCTGCTCAAGGGGTGCGGACACCTGCCGATGACCGACGACCCCGAGCTGGTCGCGAGCGTGCTGCTGGAGGGCTCCCGGTAAACGGGGCTTTCGAGGATTCACGGCTCGGGAGGGCGTCCGAGAGGCGCCCGGGGCCGGGGGAGAGATCAGCGGACGGTCTGTCCCCAGATGGCGAGCATCGCGATGACGAACACGGCCATGACGCCGATGTACGCGACCGGGCCGAGCCGGAAGGCACGCCGCACCCGGTTCAGGCCCCAGGCGAACAGGAACGCCAGGAAGATCAGCAGAATCAGTCCGCTGTCCATCGTCACCACCTCGGGGAGTCTCCGTTGACCAGTATGCGGCGCCGAAGCCGTCTTCGCGGTTGGTAAACGCAATCCCCAACCCATGGGATCGTTACCTTTCGTGAACAGGACCTCGAAGGCGACGCGTGCCCTGCTGGTAGCAGCCCTGGCCGCAGCCCTTTCCGCATGTTCCGGTGGGAGTGGGGCCTCCGGCACGCCGGCGACCGTCACAGCCACCGTTATCGTGACCGCCTCGGTCACTCCGTCTCCCGTGGCCTCCGCCACGCTCTCCCCGTCCCCCGCGCCGACCCCGGCCGCCTCCGCGTCGACGGATCCCGACGATTCCGTCACGCCGTTGCCGTCCGTGAGCGTTCCCGGGAGCCGGGACGTCGACGCCACGATAAGAGGGAAGATCGCCCTGCGCGGGGCGGACGGGATCACCGTGACCTCGGAGAGCGACCGGGAGGTGAAAGCCCTCCTGCTGCCGTTCACGGTCGTGCGCGACGCGCGGGGGCTGGTCTGCAGGGAGGGACAGGCCCCGTACAGCTGCTCGATGGAGCAGTTGCAGGCGGCGATCAAGAAGAGGGGCGCACTGTTCGCCAAGGTGACGATCAAGGACGGGGTGGCCACCCAGGTCGAGGACATCACCGAGGGGTGAGGGCCCGGCCGGTCGCGGGGAGCCGCAGTCCCGCGAGGGCGTGGACTGCGGCTCTTCGCCGGGCGTTCCGGGGTGTCTCAGGAGCCGGGTGTCCTTGAGCCGGAGTGGCCCGTGAGCGGGAAGAGCCGGTCCTGGATCGTCTTCCCGCGTCGGGCCTCACCTGCGTGGCCGAAGCCAGGGCTGCGCGCCCGGCCTCTCCGATCGGGTGCCGAGGCCGGTCTCAGAAGCCGAAGGAGCGACCGATGATCTCCTTCATGATCTCGGTGGTGCCGCCGTAGATGGTCTGGACGCGGCTGTCCATCCAGGCCTTGGCGACGGGGTACTCCATCATGTAGCCGTAACCGCCGTGCAGCTGGAGGCAGCGGTCGATGACCTTGGTCTGCAGCTCCGTGGTCCACCACTTCGCCTTGGCGGCGTCCACGGCGGTGAGTTCCCCTGCGTTGAGGGCGAGGATGCACCTGTCCACATAGAGGCGGGCGATGTCCACCTCGGTGTCCAGCTCGGCCAGGACGAAACGGGTGTTCTGGAAGCCGCCGATACTCCGGCCGAAGGCCGTACGGTTCTTGCAGTACTCGATCGTCGTCCGCAGGACCGTCTCCGCCGCCGCCACCGCCATCACCGCGATCGAGAGGCGTTCCTGCGGCAGGTTGGCCATGAGCTGGAAGAAGCCCTGCCCTTCCTGCGGGCCCAGCAGGTTGGCCGCGGGGACCCGGACGTTGTCGAAGAACAGCTCCGCCGTGTCCTGGGCGTGCATGCCGATCTTCTCCAGGTTGCGGCCCCTGCTGAAGCCCTCCATGCCCCGCTCGACGACGAGCAGGGAGATCCCCCGCGCGCCCGCGTCCGGGTCGGTCTTCGCCACGACGACGACCAGGTCCGAGTTGATGCCGTTGGTGATGAAGGTCTTCTGGCCGTTGACCACGTAGTGATCGCCGTCGCGTACCGCGGTCGTCCTGATGCCCTGCAGGTCGCTGCCCGCGCCGGGCTCGCTCATCGCGACCGCCGTGATCAGCTCACCGGAGGCGAACCCGGGCAGCCAGCGGGCCTTCTGCTCGTCGTTGGTGAGGTCCACGAAGTACGGGGCCATCACGTCGTTGTGCAGCGAGTAGCCCAGGCCGGTCGCGCCGATCGCCATCACCTCCTCGACGATCACGGCGTTGTAGCGGAAGTCCGTGATTCCCGCACCGCCGAACTCCTCGGGCACCCCGAAGCCGAACATCCCGATCTCTCCGGCCCTCTTCCACACCTCGCGCGGGACGATGCCGTCCTTCTCCCACTGTTCGTGGTGAGGCGCGACCTCGCGGGCCAGGAACTCGCGCACGGTCTCTCGGAAGAGTTGGTGCTCCTCCTCGAAGAGGTCTCGCTGCATGGTGTGCCTCCTTGGGACTCGTGGCGACTCGCGACGGCTCGTGATACAGAATACAATTCTGTTACTAGCAGGTACAGTCGATATCGTGCTGTTAGCGTGGCTTGCTGTGGTATGTAGAGGTATATCCAGATCACAAGTACGCCACGGTCTTCGAATCCACCCACGATCTCGCTGCGCCGAAGATGGTTCAAACCGTACGATCTACCCTCGGTGTGCTATGGGTATGCCTGTTGGCGGCAGCCTTCGTGATCGGAGTATGTGGTGGTTCGGTGGCGATCTGGGCTCCGTAGGTCCCTCGCGGTTTCGGCCCTGTGCCTTTTCGGTGGCGCGCTTGTCGCACTACCCTCCGGCGCCTCCGGTGCGTCCGGCTCCGGCATCGCCGAACTCGTGGTCGACTACAGCTGCACCGGGGGGATCGCCCTGGGAGGCAGCACGGTGAACCTCCGGACCAAGGTGTCGATTCCCACGACGCTCACCGTCGGGGAGCCGCTCAACATCGGCTGGGACCTCAACTACAGGAACGGCGACCCGGCCAGGTTCGGCTCGCCGGACTACTTCGGCCCCGGAGGCAAGGTCCTGGTCACCGGGAACGTGCAGATGTCCGGGAGCTGGATCGGCGTACTGCAGCCGAAGGGTGTCGTCGACCAGCCGGGCAAGCTGCAGCCGGGCAGCATCCTGAAGCTCCCCGAGGGGATCTCCGACGCCGCCCACACCGACCAGGCGGGCACGCTCAAGGTCTCTCCCCGGAAGCTGTTCGTGGACTTCATGCCCCCGGCCGGCGAGATCATGGTCAACAACGACGACCCCCGGGTGAAGTACCACGCGGCGGCCGACTGGTACGAGCTGAACGACGAGGCGCTCAGCATCGGCGACTACGGCCGCGACCTGCACCGCACCGACAGGGTGAACTCCTTCGCCACCTTCACGTTCACCGGCACCGGGATCGAGTACATCGCCCGGCGCAGCACGGAGGCGGGGCAGGTCGGCTTCAAGATCGACGGCCAGGACGCCACGCCGGCCTTCATCGACGCCTCGAAGGACGCCGACGGCACGCCGACGAACGCCGCGCACCGGGGCGGGCTCACGCTGTGGAGGTTCAACGGCCTCAAGTACGGCGAGCACACCATCCAGGTCACGAACCTGGAGGCCGGTAAGTTCGCGCAGGTAGACGCCTTCCGGGTGATCACGAAGCAGTTGCAGAACCCGCCGGCCGACTACCGGGCCACGTGCGCGCTCGTCAGCGCGCCGGTCTCGGTGGACGTCACCATCTCCGAGCGGGGCGTGTCCCCCTCACCCAGCGGGACGGGCTCCCCGGACCCCAGCGTCACCCCCAGCACTACGCCCACGGGCAGCCCCACGGCCACTCCGACGGGCACCCCGACGGGCACCCCGACGGGCACGGCCACCCCCACCCCGACGGGCACCCAGACCGGGGCCGGCAACCAGACGCCCGGGCCGAACAACACCACCAGGAGCACCACCACCTCGACGCCCAAGCCGACCCTCACCGTGACCGCCACCGTCACCCCCACCAGGCCCACCCCCACCGCGCCGCAGGTGGTCATCACGCCCAGCGGCGGGGCGCAGACGGGTGAGGCTCCCGAGGGCGGCTCCGGGCTGGGGCTTCTCAGCGCGGGCACGGCGATGGTGACGGGAAGCGCACTGGGCGGTGTGGCCTTGATGAGGCGGCGGGCGGCACACGCGCGCGGCCAGAGGGACAGCTGAAGGAGGCGCCGGATGTATCAAGGACCTGGTCAGGGCGGCCCCGACCCCTATCACGGCACCGGCCCCGCTCCCAAGCCCAAGGGGAGCATGCTGATGGCCGGGCTCCTCGTGGCGGGGTCGCTCGGCGGGGTGGCCGCGATCATGGCGGGGCTCCTCGCATACCTGCCCCCCGCGATAGAGGACGCGCCGTACGGGCCGCCCGTGCCGCAGGCGGCGGACAGCAACATCCAGATCCAGGAGGTCCCTGCCGCCGGACAGCAGCCCGTGGGAGTGACGCCGTCCTCGGTGGGGCCGGGCGGGCTGGACGCCCCGCTCACGGCGGCCGCGCCCACGGCGGCGCCGCCACTGCCGGTGACCATGCCTCCGGAGCCGCTGAAGAGCGACGGCGTGCAGCCCCGGCGGATCGCCATCCCGAAGATCGGCGTGCTCGCCCCGCTGATGGCACTGGGTGTCGACTCCAAGCGGGAGATCCAGACGCCTCCGCTGAGCAGGCCCAACCAGGCGGGCTGGTACAAGCACGGCCCGACCCCCGGGCAGCAGGGGCCCTCGGTGGTCCTCGGGCACGTGAACACCAAGAAGGGCGCCGCCGTCTTCAGCAGGTTGAAGGAGATCAGCCGAGGGGACAAGATCAAGGTCTCCCGGTCCGACGGAAGTCTCGCGGAGTTCACGGTCGACGGTGTGGAACAGGTCAGCAAGACGGCCTTTCCGTCCAAGCGGGTCTACGGCAACACCGGTGAGGCGACGCTGCGGCTGATCACCTGCGGCGGTGTCTACAACCGCGCGACCGGCCACTACACCGACAACATCATCGTCTACGCGACCCTGTCGAAGACCCGGCGCGCCTGAGTCCACCGTGTCCGGCCCGCGGTCCGGGCGCGGTGTTTTCCAGATCGGGCGCGATACACCGCGAATCCGTGGGTCACGACGTTTTCGCCGCTCGTTAGCCTCCCCGTCAATCCGGGTAGGAAGTTGTTCGATAAGAGGCATCCCCCCGAATGATCAGAAGGTGGGGGTGTGCCCAGGTGAGCATCGTGCGGGCCGGGGTCGTAGCCGTACTCATAGGGGTGGCCGCTCTTGGCGCGGTACAACACCCGAAGGGGCACGATCGCACGGGGTGGGGTGGCAAACGTTTCGCGCATTCGGCGCCGAAGCACGCCGGGGGCTGGACGACCAAGAACTGGGGCAACGGCGGGCGGACGGCCGAGCGTTCGAGGACGACCGTCGAACGCAGGGGAAACTGGGGATTCGGGCGGCCGAGACACTCGGACGGCGGACGGCACAGGGCGTGGGAGACCGGTCGGCGGTATCCGGGGTGGAAACACCGAAGTAATCGCGGTTTCTGGCGTCGAGGCCCGGAGGGCGAACGCGGCGAGGGGCGAGGGTTCGGGAGCCGTGGAGACCGGGATTCCCCGCGGTCGGGCCCGGACGCCGAGGGCGGCGGCGACTGGGACCGGGAGCGACCGGGGGCGCGGGAGTCTCGGCGTCGAGGTCCGCAGGCCGGATGGCGAGAGGGCCATGGGGGCGGACGGCAGGGGGCGGGTGCCTGGCGGCACAGGGGCCGGGAGTTGGGGTGACCGGTGTGGGCCGGGCACGGCATGAGGCGGCATCGGCACAGGTACGGGTATCGGCAGGGACAGGGCCGGCGAGACGGGTCACGGGGCGAGTGGTGATCCGAGGTCGGGGCTCGGAAGGCCGAGCCGTCAACCGACCCGCGTTTCTCTTCGTCGAGGAGTGAGTGATCAATCGCTCACTCTTTTTTTGTGGACAGCAATATCGGGATATATGTGGTGAAATGTCCTAGGAAGTGCTCATGTGGTGTTATCTCGGCTAGAAATCGCTTCTGATCGTTAATTGCATCTCCAGTCCGGGTATAGCCGCTTATGCGGATGTGTCCCCCTGCTGAACCGGAGCGGGGGGTGTACGCGGGTGAACAAGGCGCGGGCCGGTGTGCTGGCCGTATTCATAGGGATGACCGTGATCGGCGCCCTTCACCACGTCGATTCGACGGGCACGCGGTCCGTGAGCCCCGCGGACGGGCGATCCGGTGACTCGGTGGCCGAGCGGCCCGTGAGTTCCGCGAGTTCCGCGGACGGGCGGTCCGTGAGCTCCCCGGCGAACCCGGAGGCGCGGCATTTCGGCCGCCACGAGATCGCGCCGATCATCATCGCGCATCGCGGAGCCAGTGCCTTCCGGCCCGAGCACACGCTTCTCGCCTACACGGTCGCCATCTCGATGGGTGCCGACTACATCGAGCCGGACCTCGTCTCGACCAAGGACCACGTGCTGGTCGCACGGCATGAGAACGAGCTCTCGGCGACCACCGACATCGCCGGACACCCCGAGTTCGCCGACCGCATGACCTCCAAGGTCATCAACGGCATCCGGCACACGGGCTGGTTCACCGAGGACTTCACCCTGGAGGAGTTGCGTACCCTCCGTGCCAGGGAGCGCTTCTCCAAGGAGCGGCGGGAGAACACCGCGTACGACGGGATGGAACGCATCCCGACACTCGACGAGGTGGTCCAGCTCGCGCAGAAACACGGGGTGGGCGTCTACGCGGAGACCAAGTTCCCCACCTACTTCGCCTCGATCGGGCTGCCCCTGGAGGAGCCTCTCCTGGAGACCTTCGCGCGCTACGGATGGGACGACGAGCGGGACCCGGCGTTCATCCAGTCCTTCGAGGCGGGGAATCTCAGGCGCCTGCGTTCCCTCACCCGGCTGCGGCTCATCCAGTTCGTCGGCGCGACCGGCGCCCCGTACGACCTCGCGAGCGCGGGTGACCCGCTCACCTACGACGACATGGTCACCCCGGCAGGACTGCGGGAGGTCGCCAAGTACGCCGACGGCATCGGTCTGGTCACCAAGCGGATCGGTCCCGCAGGTCTCAGCGGAAGATCGGTGTCACCCGTCACGCTCGTCAGGAACGCACAGAGGGAAGGGCTCCTCGTCCACGCCACGACGGTTCGCAGGCTCGCGCGGCTTCGGGCGGATCTCGGGAGCGGCGCCTCCGGTGGGCGCGCCGCCGAAGGGGTGAAGAGGTGGCTGCAGCGCCTGTACAGGCTCAACGTGGACGGAGTCATCGCCGACGACCCCGGGCTGGCACGCGCCATACGGGACCAGCTGCGCGGCGGAGGCTGACGCGCGGCAGGTCGGGTGTCGCGCGCCGGGTGTCGGCGCGCGGGTGGGTTCGCTCGGTGCGGTCTTCCGTCAGCCGGCGCGCATGGCCGCCCGTACCCGATCAAGAGTGATCGGCAGGTCGCGCTGCCGGAAGCCGGTCGCGTGGAAGACGGCGTTCGCGATCGCCGCGGCGGTGCCGACGATCCCCACCTCGCCGATTCCCTTCACACCGACCGGGTTGAGCTCGTCGTCCTGCTCGTCGATCCAGTGGGCCTCGATCCCGCGGACGTCGGCGTTCGCCGCGATGTGGTATCCGGCCAGGTCGTGGTTGACGAAGTCACCGAACCGGGGGTCCATCCGCAGGGCCTCGTGCAGGGCCATGGATATCCCCATCGTCATGCCGCCCAGGAACTGCGAGCGCGCCGTCCTGGCGTTCACGATCCGGCCGGCCGCGAAGACTCCCAGCAGCCGCTCGACACGGACCTGTCCGCTGTCGACGTTCACGCTGACCTCGGCGAACTGTGCCCCGAACGAGTGGCGTGAGAGGCGCTTGGCGGCGGCGAGATCCTCGGTGGTGTCCGCCCGCACCTCCAGTCCCTCGGGAGGGACGACGCCGGACCGCTCGTCGAGCTCCTTCACCAGCGCACGGCACGCCTTGCTCACCGCCCAGCTCCACGAGGAGGTGCCCATGGACCCCCCGGCGAGAGGCGCGGGACCGAAGACGCTACGGCCCACCCTCACCGTGACCAGGTCCATCGGCACGCCGAGCTCGTCGGCGGCCACCTGGGTCAGCGCGGTGCGGGCGCCGGTGCCGATGTCGGCCGCGGCGATCTCGAGCACGAACCTGCCGGTGGGCTCGGCGTAGGCGGTCGCGGTGGAGGCCATGGTGAAGACGGGGTAGGTCGACGACGCGACGCCGGTCCCGAGGAGCCGGTCGCCTTCCTCGCGGACGCCGGGCGTGGGGTCGCGCCCGGCCCAGCCGAAGCGCGCCGCACCCTCACGCAGGCAGGCGATCAGGTTGCGGCTGCTGAACGGGAGTCCCGACTCGGGGTCGGCCGAAGGCTCGTTGACGATCCGCAACTGGACGGGGTCCATCCCGAGGACGTACGCCAGCTCGTCCATCGCCGACTCCAGGGCGAACATCCCCGGAGCCTCACCGGGGGCACGCATCCACGAGGGGGTCGGCACGTCCAGCTGCAGCAGCCGGTGAGCGGTGTGGCTGCTGGGCGCCGCGTACATCACGCGGCCGGCCGCGACCGTCTGCTCGGTGTACTCGACGAGCTTCGAACTCTGCTGGAGCGCCTCGTGCCACACCGCGGTCAGCCTGCCGTCCCGCTCGGCTCCCAGGCGTACGCGCTGCACGGTGGGCGTCCGGTAGCTGACGAGCGCGAACATCTGCTGCCGGGTCATCGCCACCTTGACCGGTCGTCTCACGGCGCGCGCGGCCAGCGCCGCCAGCACGGTCGGCGGGCGGGGCGCCGCCTTCGACCCGAAACCACCGCCGGTGTGGTCGGCGACGACGCTCACCGCGCTCTCGGGAAGACCGAACAGCCGGGCGATCGTGGTCGCCGACTTCCACGGTGCCTGGTCGGCGTTGTAGAGCGTGAGGGTCTCGCCCTCCCAGAACGCGATCGTGGCGTGCGGCTCGATCGGGCTGGCGTGCTCGGTCGGGGTCGTGTAGACGGCGTCCACGCGGACCGGTGCCGACGCGAGGGCGCCCTCGGCGTCACCCCGGTCGACCGTCCCCGCGAGGCCCGCGTTGACCGTCTCCGGAGAGAAGATCCGCGGGTCGCCGGGATCCAGTTCGACGTCGTACTCCTCGTCCTCCTCGTAGTCCACGCGCACCGCCGACGCCGCCTCGCGGGCGCCCTCCAGGGTGGTCGCGACCACGGCGGCGACGATCTGCCCCCGGTAGGCGACGTCGGCCGACTGCAGAACGGCCAGCTCGGCGTCCTGCGCGGGACGCAGCCGAAAGACGTTGCCACTGTCCAGTACGGCGATCACCCCGGGCAGGGCGAGCGCGGCGGCGCCGTCGACGGAGCGCACCCGCCCCCGGACGATCGTGGACTGCACCGGCCAGACGTAGACGGCGTTCGGCACGGGGTACTCGTACGCGTAACGGGCCGCGCCGGTGACCTTGTCGCGTCCCTCGATCCTGGCCGGTGCCCCGCCCACCACCTTGTCGAGCACCTTGTCGACGGTCATCCCCGCTCCTCCCGTGTGAAGCTCCCCGCGGACCCCGCCGGTCTCGTGAGATCGCGCACGCTCGCCGCGATCAGGTCGCCGGCGAGGTCGATCTTGAACTCGTTCCCGGGGAGGGGGCGCGCCGCCGCGAACTCCGCCTCCGCCGCAGCGAGCAGCAGTGCCCTGGTCGGCCTGTGGCCGGTCAGCATCCCTTCGGCTTCCCTGGCCCGCCACGGCACGGGGGCCACCCCGCCCAGCGCGAGCCGGATCTCCCGCAGCGACCCGCCGGCCTCCGTCGCGACCACCGCCGCGATCGAGACCACCGCGAACGCGTAGGACCAGCGGTCGCGGACCTTGCGGTACAGCATGACCGCGCCGGCCACGGGCGGTGGCAACTCGACCCCGGTGATCAGGTCACCGGGGTCGAGCACGGTCTCCCGGTCAGGGGTGTCGCCGGGCAGCAGGTAGAAACGGGAGAGCGGCACCGCCCGCTCCTCGCCTCCCGCGAGTCTGATGTGCACCACGGCGTCGAGGGCGGCCATCGCCACCGCCATGTCGGAGGGGTGGGTGGCCACACACGCGACGGAGGTGCCGATCACCCCCAGGTCGCGGTGGTCGGCACCGCCGATCGCCGAACAGCCGGTATCCGGTTCGCGCTTGTTGCACGGCTTGGTGATGTCCTGGAAGTACGGGCAGCGTGTGCGTTGCAGCAGGTTACCGCCGGTGGTGGCCATCGACCGCAGCTGCCCCGAGGCCCCGGCCAGCACCGCCTGGGAGACCGCGGGGAAACGCTCCCTGATGCCCCGATCGCCGGACAGATCGCTGTTGCGCACCATCGCGCCGATGAGCACGCTCCCGTCGGCCCGGTGCTCGATGCGGTCGTACGGCAGTCGCGTGACGTCCACCAGCGTCGCGGGCCTCGCCACGCCGAGCCTCATCAGGTCCACGAGGTTGGTACCGCCGGCGAGGAACATCGCGTCGGTGCCGTCCAGGAGGGCGGTGACGGCGGCATCGGGGTCGGTGGCGCGCTCGTAGGTGAAGGGTCTCATCGCGCGTCCCCTGAGCTCCGCCCGGTGAGAACCGGCTCCCGGTTCTCACCGCCGGCCGCGTCGAGGACGGCTTCGACGATTCCGGCGTAGGCCCCGCAGCGGCAGAGGTTGCCGCTCATCCGCTCGCGGACCTCCTCGGCGTCCAGGGCGCGGCTGGAGGCGACACCGGCGGCGACGTCCTCGGTGACATGGCTCGGCCAGCCCTGTTCCGCCTCGCCGAGCGCGCCGATGGCGGAGCAGATCTGGCCCGGCGTGCAGTAGCCGCACTGGAAACCGTCGTGGTCGAGGAACGCCTGCTGTACGGGGTGCAGATCACTCCCGGGGGCGAGGGCGGCCACCCCCTCGATGGTGACGATCTCCTGCCCGGCGACCGCGACGGCGAGCGTGAGGCAACTGTTCACCCGGCGGCCGTCCAGCAGAACCGTGCATGCCCCGCACTGCCCGTGGTCGCACCCCTTCTTCGTCCCGGTCAGTCCGAGACGCTCCCGTAGCGCGTCCAGGAGGGTCACCCGGTTGTCCAGAGAGACGGGGTGGTCGGCACCGTTGATACGCAGCGTGATATCGCTGCCGAACGCTTCGACTGCCATGCGTTTATCCTGTCAATTCCCCGATGAGGGGCGGATTTCCTGCCAATCTGAAATTCCCAAAGAAGCGGCAATCCTGTCGCTTCGAGAATCACCGGGGAGCCAAGGAGGGGCCAAGATCGGCGCCGATCCCGCTCGGGGCTCCCGAGATCGGGTGAGCTCGGCGGATCAGCCCGCTCGTCTGTCGGCGGCCATCGCCGACACGGTGGCCCCGCGCCGTTGGATCCGCTGTTGCTCCCGGTCCAGAATCACGGCGAGAACGAGCACGACCCCCTTCACGATGATCTGCCAGAACGTCGACACGCCCACGAGCACCATGCCGTCGGAGAGGAGGCCGATGGTGAAGGCTCCGATGAGGGTGCCTCGCACCGTGCCGCGCCCGCCGCTCAGCGCGGCGCCGCCGAGGATCACCGCGGTGATCGCGTTGAGCTCGTACATCTCACCGGCGAGCGGTGCCGCCGAGGTGAGCTCCGAGGCGATGATCAGGCCCGCGAGCGCGGCGCAGGCGCCGGAGATCACGTACACGGCCGTCTTGACGCACCTGATCGGGACCCCGGAGAGCTCCGCGGCACGCTCGTTGCCGCCCACGGCGTACAGCCATCGCCCGAACGGCGTCCTGCCGAGCACGAGCGTGACGGCGACGGCGAGGAAGATCATGATCCACAGGCTCGTCGGGAGGCCGAGCGCGCGCCCGTTGCCGAGAACGTGGAAGCCGGTGTTGCCGAGCCGCGGGTCGCCGTCCAGATCGGGGTAGGTCGAGCCATTGGAGATCAGCAGCGCGATTCCCCGCGCCACGTACAGCATGCCGAACGTCGCGATGAACGGCGCCACGTCGAAGCGGGTGATGACGATGCCGTTCACCAGGCCGACGAGCATGCCGACCGTGACGCAGAGCACGATCACACCCCACACGGGCGGGTAGGCGACCACGTCGGCGAACCCGAGGCCGAGCCCTCCGAGCAACTCGCCGGCGACGACGCCGGAGAGCCCGGCGATCGAGCCCACCGACAGGTCGATGCCGCCCTTGACGATGACGAGCAGCATGCCGAGCGCGATGATCGCGGTGATCGCGACATGCTTGGTCATCATGACGAGGTTCGGCACCGTGAGGAAGGAGTCGGACAGCAGGCCGAAGACCGCCACCACGACCGCGAGCGCGATGAGCGCCCGTAACTCGAACAGGTTGTTCACCAGCGACAAGCGACGTGCCTCGGCCGTGACCGCCTCGGGCGGGGAGTGGTCCGGGGACTCCGACGTGGAAGACGTTTCCCGAGACGTCACTCCGCCGTCTCCTCGCCCGTGTCGACGGCGGCGCCGTCCGACACCCTCATCAGCTCCTCCCTGGCCGTCTCGCCGCGCCGGAACTCACCGGCGAGGACGCCGCGGGCGAGCACCAGCAACCGGTCGGGGACGCGCAGGGCCTCCTCGGCGTCCGACGTGGTGAAGACGACGGCCAGGCCGCGCTCCGCGTGTGCCGCCAGGAGCTCGAAGATCTCAGCCCTGACATCGGTGCCGACGCCGCGCGAGGGCTCGTCCAGCAGGAGTACCCGGGGGGCGGTCAGCAGAGCCCTGCCGATGATCACCTTCTGCTGGTCGCCGCCGCTCAGGGACGCGACGGCCGCCCGCGCGTCCTCCCTCCCGACGTCGATGTCGGTGATCATCCGGTTGACGACCTCCCGTTCGCGGGCACGGGAGACGAACAACCGGTGGACGAAGGTGCCCAGCCGGGCCAGGGAGAGGTTCTCCCCGACCGACATCGTCGGGACGAGGCCGTCGCGCCACCGGTTCTCGGGGACCAGGACCACGCCCTGGGCGATGCGGTCGCGGATCCCCGCGTGTTCCAGCGGGACGCCACCGAGCAGGATCTCGCCCGACTGCGAGGGGATCAGGCCGGCGAGCGCCTCCAGCAACTCGGTGCGGCCGGAGCCCGTCAGGCCGTAGATCCCCACGATCTCGCCCTCCCTGACGGTGAGGGAGAGGTCGTCGATCGCGAGACGGCCGGGATTGGCCGGGTCGGCCACCACGAGGCCGCGCAGGCTCAGCACCTCCTGCCCGCTGACCGGCGCGTGGTACGGGAAAAGGTCGTCCCGGTCGCGGTCGGTCATGTGCTCCAGGAGCCACCGGACGGAGACGCTCTCGGCGTTCGCCGTGGCGACGAGTCGCCCGTCACGCAGGACGACGACGTCGTCGGCGATCTTCAACGCCTCCTCCAGGTGCGAGGAGACGTAGACGACCGCCACCCCGTTCGCGGTCAGCTCCTTGATGACCCGGAACAGGACCTCGATCTCAGGGGTGGTGAGGGCCGAGGTGGGCTCGTCCATGATCAGAACTCGGGCCTCCTGGAGGAGCGCCCGCGCGATCTCGACGATCTGCTGCTCGCCCGGCATCAGGTCGCCGACAGGCAGGTCGGGATCCGGATACTCCTTCAGGCTGTGGAGAATCGCCGTGGTGGTGGCCCGCTGGGACGAGCGGTCGATCACCCACGCCCCTCCGCAGATCTCCCTGGCCAGGAAGAGATTGTCCTGGATGCTCAGGTTGGGGCAGAGACTGAGCCCCTGGTGGACGATCGAGACGCCCTGGTCGGCCGCCTCACGGGGCGACGCGAACCTGACGGGCTCGCCGTCGAGCTCGACATGGCCGGAGGTGGGGTGCTCGCTCCCGGACAGGATCCTCATCAGGGTCGACTTGCCGGCCCCGTTCTCGCCGAACAGCGCGGTCACCCGGCCGGCGGCGACGTCGAAGTCGACTCCCTTGAGCGCGGGCGTGTCCCCGTAGAGCTTGGTGACGTCGCGGGCGCTCAGGACGGTGGCGACGGAGGTCTTCACGAGACCTCCTTGATCGAGACCGGGGTGATGGTCACGACGGAGGGGGTGAGGAAGCTGAAGGCCCCGACGAAGGAGATCTTCCTGCCCTTCAGCCGCGGTGCGTCCAGGTGCCTGAGCAGCCTCTCCCGCACCTGGTTGTTCAGCGCGGTGGCGGCGTCGGCGTACTCCACCTGGTTGAGGAACTGTCCGAAGGTGATGAATCCGACCGCGTCCCGCAGCGCCGTGCCATCGATGACCGGACCGACCTGCAGCGACACCCGGGTGCCCGGGGGCAGCCCCGGTACGGTCACGGGCATCAGCCCGGACCTCACCGCCCCGGCCGTGCCGGTGCCCTTGACCGTGAAGGTGTAGGGGCCGTTGCCCTGCCGGACGCCGTACAGCTTCCCGGCCCCCTCCGCGTCGGTGGTCATCGCCTTCACCAGTACGGGCAGTTCGACGGCCTTCCTCCTGATCACGGGCACGACCATGGCCTCGTAGGTCCGTGCTCCGTACGCGGCCGCGTCGAACGGGCCGGGACCCGAGGCCGCGACCGACTCCACCGAGCGGTACCGCGTGCTGAGCCCGACGGCGACCAGGACGGCCACCGCGAGGGCGAGGGCGACCCATCTCGTCGGGATCCGCCGACGGGACACCTGCCCGCGACGCGCCCGCGGTGCGACCGGGGTGCTCATCTCAATCCTTCCGGTGGGGAGAAGAACTCGGGGAGATCACTGATCCGTCCGCTCCTCTCCGAACGGGAGCCGGTCGATTCGCCGGATGCTGTTCCAGCCCGCCCCGCGCGGGGCGCGGGGCGGTAGGGGTCGATGATCGCCGTGTCCGAATTGATGGAATATTTCCGCACCCCAAGAGGTGATTCCGGGCGTCCGAATTGGATCTCCCGCAGGTTCCAGCCTGCCCGATGACGCTCCACGGATGGTGATCTTCAGGCCTGATATCACCAGTCTTGACCTGGTCTTTTCTGTATATCCAGCCGCTGATTGCCGATGCCGGACCGCCGTCCCATCGGATGGCCGGGTGCGAGGCAGGTGTCTCGGTCGGACCCCGGGAGGCTTCTTCGCCCCCGTCCGGCACCTGGTAGGCGCCCGTCCGATCCCCCGTCGGGCGCTTTACCCATGTACGGTGTCGTTTGCTGTGGGATAGATGGGAATTTGTGTCCGTTTAGCCGACTTGCTCGCGTGTCCCGGTCTCTGTTCGTAGGATCTATGCCGAACCTTGACCACAATCTGTAAGCCTTGGACGGCCGGTGCGCCGACCGATCGATCTGGAACGGGGAGAAACCGTGCTGAAGTCCAGGACGCGGCTGCGTGTCGCGGCCAAGACAGCCGTGATCGCTACGGTGGGCGCGGGCGTCTTCGGTGCGTTCCCCGCGCTCGCCTCCATGTACGCCGCTCCCAAACCGGTCGCCTACACCTGCACGCTCGCCGGTGCGGTGACACCGTCGGCGACGCACACGTTCCAGATGGAGTTGACCGGCCCGACGTCGGCGGTGACGAACGCCCCCCTCGTGGCGACCTGGAAGATCGGCCAGCCGGCCACCATCCCCACCCTCACCCCGTCCGCGCCCGCACCGGCGGGCGCGAGCCTCATCGCCGACGCGGAGGTGCGGATCAGTGCGAGTCCCACCGGAGTTCTGGCGCTCCCCACCGAGCTCCGCCAGGTCCTGGTCACCGCCGCGCCCCCCGTCGCCGGGCAGGCGATCACCGCGCCTCCCGTCCTCGTCACGGTGACCCCCCTCGCGACGGGTGTCGTCGCCTTCGAGCCCGGCGCGTTCACCCTGCTCCTCAAGACCGGCGCCGGGACGGGCACCGCGGACGAGGTCGAACTGCTCGACTGCAACCTTCCCGACGCCGCCCAGGCGTCCGCCGCCGCGCTGCGGGTGACCGTGGGAACGGGCTCTCCCAGCCCTTCGGCGAGTCCGTCGGCGACCCCTTCGCCGTCGGCGACCCCTTCGGCCACCCCGACGACCCCCAGGCCGACGCTCACCGTCACCCGGACCCAGACCGCCGAGCCGTCCTCCGATCCCAACGAGCAGATCGACGAGACTCCCAAGGGCGCCGCCTCCACCGGCGGCGGCGGCGACGCCGGCCCCGACGCTCGGATGATCATGTTCAGCGGTGTGCTGATGGTGGCGCTCGCCGGGATCGGCGGGCTCGTGCTGCGACGTCGCACCGTCGGTCGCGGCTGATCGGGGTGGCCGGATGACCACCCCACCTCCGGGCGGCTGGCCGCCCTCCGGGCATTCTCAGGGGCCGGTTCCCCACTATCGGCCGGTTCCTCCCGTCCAGCCGCCGTACCCGCAGCCCGGCCCCCCTCCGTACGGCTCGCCGTACGAGGGATGGCCGCCCGGACAGGAGCCTCTCGCCGGCGGACGGATGATGCGGTCGGTGCTCATCCTGGCCGGGATCGCCGGGGTGGTCACGGTGCTGGTGGGCCTGCTCTACATGCTGGCCGCGCCCGAGGAGTACGGCCTGGCCGACCAGCGCACCACGCTGCCGCCCCGCGACCTGGCCGCGGCGCCGGCGAACCCCTACTTCCAGGCGCCACCGACCGTGCCGCCGCCCCTGCCCAGCCTGCCCGCGGCACCGGCCATGCAGCCCTCGTCCCCGGTGCGCCTCGTCATCCCGCGGCTCGGGGTCAACGCGCCGGTGAAGTCCGTCGGGCTCGACAAGGAGGGCGCCATCGAGGTGCCGCCGGTCGGCGACCCGAACCTGGTCGGCTGGTACCGCTCGGGCCCCACTCCCGGTGAGGCGGGCCCCGCTGTGATGCTCGGGCACAAGGACACGCGCGCCGGAAGCGCGGTGTTCAGCCGTCTCGACGAGATCCGCAACGGCGACGTCATCGAGGTGCACCGCAAGGACGGGATCATCGCCGTCTACACCGTGGGCGGGCTGGAGCAGGCGGAGAAGGCGGTGTTCCCGACGGAGCGGGTGTACGGCCGGTCGTCGACCCCTCAGCTGCACCTGATCACGTGCGGCGGCACCTACAACCGCGCGACCGGTCACTACACCGACAACGTCATCGCCTACGCGACCATGACGAGCAGCAGGAGAGCCTGAGCGGGCCCCTTCCCCTGTGCCGAAAGGTGCGGCCTCGCTGTCGCGCGGGCGGTTCCCGTTCAGGGCACGGACGAAGGTTCTGTTGTAACCTCCTATCAACCGAATGTTGCTCGGTTTCGTAGGCGGCTCGGGTTCGCGAGCAGGAGGCACTGTGGCAGAGGCGTACATCGTCGGGGCGGTCCGCACCCCCGTCGGCAAGAAGAAGGGCGGTCTGTCCACCGTCCATCCCACCGATCTGGCCGCGCACACCCTCGGCGCGCTCATCGAGCGTACGGGCGTCGACCCGTCCGCGGTCGAAGACGTGATCATGGGCTGTGTCATGCAGTTCGGCCCGCAGAGCATGGACATCGCGCGCAACGCGTGGCTGTCGGCGGGCCTCCCGGAGAACGTCGCCGGTGTGACCATCGACCGGCAGTGCGGCTCCTCCCAGCAGTCGATCCACTTCGCGGCACAGGGCGTGCTCTCCGGCACCCAGGACCTCGTCGTGGCGGCCGGGGTGGAATCCATGAGCATCGTCCCCATGGGGTCGAGCATCACCGCCGCCCTGGAGAAGGGCATGCCCTTCCCCTTCGGGGACAAGTGGGTGGAGCGCTACGGCAAGCAGGAGATCTCCCAGTTCCGCGGCGCGGAGCTCATGTGCCAGAAGTGGGGCCTCAAGCGCGAGGAACTGGAGCGGTTCGCGTACGAGAGCCACCAGCGGGCCTCGAAGGCCATCGCGAACGGCTGTTTCAAGGACCAGATCGCTCCGATCAACGGTGTCGAGGACGACGAGGGCCCGCGCCCGGACACCACGCTGGAGAAGATGGCGTCGCTGAAGACGCTGAAGGAGGACGGCGTGATCACGGCCGCCACCTCCTCGCAGATCTCCGACGGCTCGGGAGCGCTCCTGATCGCCTCCGAGCAGGCCGTCCGCGACCACGACCTCACCCCCAGGGCGCGCATCGTCACCCTCGCGCTCACCGGCGACGACCCGGTCTACATGCTGACCGCGCCGATCCCCGCGACGCGGAAGGCGCTGAAGAAGGCCGGCCTGTCCATCGAGGACATCGACGTCACCGAGATCAACGAGGCGTTCGCCCCCGTCCCGCTGGCGTGGATCAACGACCTGGGCGCCGACCCGGCCAAGGTGAACCCGAACGGCGGCGCCATCGCCCTGGGCCACCCGCTGGGCGGCACCGGCGCGATCCTGATGACCAAGCTCCTGCACGAGCTGGAGCGGACCGGCGGCCGGTACGGGTTGCAGACGATGTGCGAGGGCGGCGGCCAGGCCAACGTCACGATCATCGAGCGTCTGTGACGACCTGGTTCACCGAAGGGGCGTCCGTGGGGCGCCCATGAGGTCCGGGGAAAGCCCCGGTCCCGGGAGGGAACCTCCCGGGACCGGGGCTTTTCTCGAAAGGGCCCGCGGGTCAGCGGCCACCCTTGCCCGGGATCCGGCGCGGCTGCCGGGTCGGCCTCGTCGGCATCGGAGGCAGCGGCATGTACCGCGGAGCCGCGGGCACGACGTGCTCGGGGAGCGGGGTGCGAGGCTTGGGAGTTTTGGCGGTCTTGGACTTCCCGCCACGCTTCTGGGCGACCTTCTGGGCAGGATGAATTCGCATATGAGGACTCCTCGAAGAATGTGACGACGCGGCGCGATCCCGGGTCGGACAACTCAGCTGCCACGTCGGACGAACGGGGCCAGAGGGCTGAGTGCGGGCGGATCAGCGAAGGCTGATCGACGCCGGCTCTTAGGAGTTGATCCACATGCGGACGAACATACGGTGCTGTCGCCGAGGCGTGCAACCCATTAAAAACCGCGTGCGGTGCCGCCCCGGAAGTCCGGGAGCGGCACCGCACGGGATCGCGGGCTGTTCGAGCGGGGGGTTACTTGGGAACGCGGGCGACGCAGAAGACGGTCTGTCCGAACGGCGGGCGGACGAAGCGCTCGATGAAACGGGTGAGGGGCACCACCGTACGGTCGTAGATCTTGACCAGGCGGGGGTCGGGGTAGCCGACGCCTCCGCGGCGGACGGCGGCCCACCAGGCGATGCCGCCCAGGAAGTTGATCGGCTTGAGCACGTCGATGTCCAGGCCCGCCTTGGAGACCGTGTTGCGCAGGGTGGCGGGGGTGTAGCGGGTGACGTGGCCGACCTTGCGGTCGAAGTCTCCGTACAGCTGCATGTAGCCGGGCACCCAGATCACGATCCGGCCGCCGGGGAGGGTGACTTTGGCGAGCGAGCGCAGGGCCTCGACGTCGTCCTCGATGTGCTCCAGGACGTTCATCATCACGACGGTGTCGACCTTCTCGCCGATCGGGATCTCGGTCGGCAGGCCGAACTGGAGCACGTCGATGTCGTCGCGGCCTTCGAAACGCTTCCGCAGCTGTTCCACGCAGTATGGGTCGAAATCGCTGACCACCAGCCGGTCGAGGCGGGGCAGGAAGGACTCGGCGAAGTGGCCAAGCCCGGAGCCGATCTCCAGCATGGACCGGCCCACGTGCGGGGCGACCATGTCGAGCTCGTACTGCCGGTAGTTCTTGGCCTCGTCCCCACCCAGGTGGTTCTCCAGGGCCTCGTCACCGGCCGCGGGTTGCACTACGCGGTCATACCCAGACATGCGGTTCCGTCCAGCTCGCTTACGGAAAGGCCGGGGCGAGGCCACGGCCAGGGACAGCCAGAGTCTAGTGGCGCTTCCCCCGCGGCGACCCCCTAAACGCTTCACGGCCGGTGCCACGGCCCCGTGACGAGCGATCTTTCGCGGCGAGAATCGGCGCCGTCGGCGGAGGACGGCAGGCCCGGCCTCACCTAGATTACCGGCTCCGCCGAATCGGCCATAAAGCACCAGCATTTCCGCGCTTCACGTCGAACGGGGGAAGTTCGACCTCGACCCGGCGGTGAGATTTGCACCGAAGAACAAAGAAACCCTCCTGGGAAATGGGCGGCCGACCCGTTCGTGATTTGGAAACGGTGCGATTCCCGGTGAGTGGAGAAAGGAGCGCGAATCAATGGAACAGACCCAGTGGTGGCGCGGGAACCTGCCCGCGGAGACGAATGACTTCATCGGCAGGGAAGGCGAGGTACGGCGGCTGCTGAAACTCCTGGCCGACACTCCGCTGGTCACGGTCACCGGCGTCGGCGGCATCGGCAAATCACGAATCGCGGTCAGGGCCGCGCGGGAGCGGCAGGAACACCACCCGGACGGCACCTGGCTGGTGGAGCTCTCCGGCGAGCGCGACGGCGATCTGCTCGCCCACACGGTCGCGGCGGTCCTGGGCCTTCCCGAGCGGTCCGCGCGGCCACAGGCCGAGACGCTCGTCGAGTTCCTCGCCGGCAGGAGACTCCTGCTGATCCTCGACGCCTGCGAGCATCTCCTGCCCGCCTGCCGCGCCCTCGTCAGGGAGATCCTGGCGGGGGCGCCCGGCGTACGGGTCGTCACCACCTCCCGTCGGCCACTCGGGTTGCCGCAGGAGGCGCTGCTCCCCGTCGGGCCCTTCGAGGCACCCGTCCCCGGGGCGTCCGTCCGATGGGCGGAAGGCGCCGTCTCGGAAGGCGCGGGGGCGGACGACGCGTTGCGGCTCTTTCTCGACCGGGCCAGAAGCGTGGTTCCCGGCCTGGAGACGACCGAGGCCGGTGTGGCGGCCGCGGCCAGGATCTGCCGGCGGCTGGACGGCGTGCCGCTCGCCGTCGAGCTGGCCGCCGGATGGCTGGGATCCCTGCCGGTGGAGTGGCTCGCCGATCACCTGGAGGACCACTTCGAAGTCCCCCACGGCAGGACACCGGCCCCCCGCCACCGGATCGTGCGCGCCGCGATCAGCTGGAGCCACGAGCTTTGCGACCCGCGGGAACGCCTGCTCTGGGCGAGGCTCTCGGTCTTCGCGGGAGGCTTCGACACGGCCGCCGCCGAGTGGGTGTGCGGCGACGACCTGCTGGGCGGCGTACCGGACCTGCTGGAGAGCCTGGAGCGGAGGTTCCTCCTGGTCCCCGTGCCCGGAGGCTACCGGCAGCCCTCCACGGTGAGGGAGTACGGCAGGGAACGGCTCGCCCTGCTCGGCGAGGAGGCCCGGCTGACGCGGCGGCACCGCTACCACTACCTCGACCTGGCGCGCAGGGCCGAGGCCGACTGGTACGGCCCCGGGCAGGAGGAGTGGGCGGCGAGGCTCGCCTTCTCCATGACCGAGCTCCGCCTCGCCCTCGACCCCGCCTCCCCGACCTCCGTCGAACTCGCGGGAACGCTCTGGATCCTCTGGTTCTGCCTGGGACGGCTGAACGAGGGCCGCCACCACATGGCGAGGGCGATCGAGGCGGCCCCCGTCACCGATCCCGGGCTGCCCAGGCTCCTGTGGGCCGACGGCTGCGTGGCCATCGCCCAGGGCGAGCCGGAGGTGGGCCGCCGCCGCGCGGAGGCGGCGCTGTCGGCGGCCCTCGACTGGGGCGACTACGCGGCGGCCGGGCACGCCCAGCTCAGGCTGGCCAGCAGCTCCCTGTGCGCCGGCGCCCTGGAGGACGTCGAGCCCCGCGTCGAGCTCGTACGCGAGTACTTCCGCCGCGCGGAGGCCGCCACCGTGAGCGAGCCCTTCGCCCTGGTGACCGCGGCGACGGCGGTCACCTGGCGTGGAGAGTTCGCCAGGGCCGTCTCCGTGCTCAAGGAGGCGCAGCGGCTCTGCGACGCGCGCGGCGAGCGCTGGGCCCGCGCCTGTGGCGACTACGTCCTGTCCATCGCGCAGCTGGGTCTTGGACGGGTGGACGAGGCCGCGGAGGCCGCCCGGCAGTCGCTCGACGTCAAGTGGCGCCTGCGTGACGCCACGGGCGTGGCGCTCGCGGTCGACCAGCTCGCGGTGATCGCCGCGGTCGAGGGCGACGGCCGGCGTACGGCGAGGCTCCAGGGAGCGGGGGTACGGCTGGGGGCCACCTTCGGGCTCCAGGGGTTCGGCTCCGAGGGCATGTCCGAGCCGAGGACCGTCGCCGAGCGGACGGCCAGGCAGCTGCTCGGAGACGAGACCTACGACGCGGTCTTCGCCGAGGGCTACGAGGCCGACCCGGACGAGGCCGTCGCCTATGCCCTCCACAGAAAGGTCCTCCGAGAAGTCCTGTGAAAGGTCCTGCGAGAGATCCTCGCGCCGGCGTCTTCCGCCTCTCTCGGACACCGCGCCCTCCGGATGTCCTCCGAACCCGAAAAGGTCACCCTCGGCGCATCCTCCGAATCCAAAGGGAGCCCTCCGGCGGACGGGATCACGGTCTCGCCCCCGAGCGAGGGGTTTCACGAAGGGACGGGGGCTTTCGCGAAGGGCTGGTATGCGGTGGAATCTCTCCCAAACATTCGCGAAGGAGCCCCCGACGGACGACGATGAGGCGATCACCCGATCGCTCGCCGGTGACCTGGACGCCTACGAGGTGCTGGTCGCCCGTTACAGCGTGCTCGCGCACCGCACCGCGGCCATGCTCGGGGCCGCCGACGAGGCCGAGGACGTGGTCCAGGAGGCGTTCGTCAAGGCGTACCGTCACCTCGTCTCCTTTCGCAGGGACGCGCACTTCCGCCCCTGGCTGCTGCGGATCGTGGCCAACGAGACGCACAACCTGACCCGCTCCCGTGGACGCCGCGACAGGCTGACCGTGCGGCTCACCGAGGTCGTTTCCCTGCCGGGCGAGGGACCCGAGGAGGCGGCGGTCGCGACCGACCTGAGGGCGCGACTCCTCGACGCGGTGCGTACGCTGCCCGAACGGGAACGCGAGACCGTGGTCTGCCGGTACTTCCTACAGCTGTCGGAGGCCGAGACCGCCCAGGTGCTCGATCTTCCCATCGGTACCGTCAAGTCGCGGACCTCCCGCGGCCTGGCCCGTCTGCGTGAGGAGGTGGCCCGTGACCTCACCTGACGACCTCGAAGCCCGGCTCCTCGCCCTCGGGGAGTCCATCGACGTCCCCTCCCCGCCCCCGGACGACGTCGCGCGGGCCGTACGAGCCCGTCTCCGATCACAGCTCGCCCCCGCCACGCCGGCACCGGACTCCGGGACGCCCACTCCCGAGGCGCCCACCGCTCCTGCAAGCCCTGCTCCCGAGGCGCCCGCCGTTCCCGGAGGCCCTGTTCCCAGAGACCCCGTTCCCGAGACGCGAACCCCCGAGGCGCCCGCCGTTCCCGGAGGTCCCCGCGTGCTCCGGCGCGCGTGGGAGGCGCTGCGAGACGGCGGGCGGGTACGGCGGCGGGCGGTGGTCGCCGCCGTCGCGATCCTCACGGCCCTCCTCCTGGGGGCGACACCCGCGGGAAGGGCCGCGGTCGCGGAGATCCTGCGCTTCGCGGGGGTCGAACTCAGGGTCGGCGGTCCCGGGCCGCTGCCGTCCGGGGTGCCCCAGCCGCTGCCCGGCGAGCGCCGGGTCACCATGGAACAGGCGAGGGAACAGGTGGCGTTCCCCATCTCCGTCCCGGCCGCGCTCGGCGATCCCGCCGAGGTGAGGGTGAGCGACGGAGGCCGGGTGGTGTCGCTGTTCTGGCCCGGCCTCAGGCTGGACGAGTACGACGGTAGCCTCCACCTCGTCTTCAGAAAGGAACTGGGCCCGCCCTGGCCGGAGGAGACCGGTGTGGGTGGGGTGAAGGCGGAGTGGATCCCGGCCCACCACGGCCTGACCTACCTGCCCAGGAGCGGAGGAGAGGCCGAGATCCGTCCCCGTTCGGCGGGACCCACTCTCATCTGGCAGCGAGGGCGGGTCGGCCTGCGCCTGGAGGGCGTCGGGGAGCTCGGCCGCGCACAGGAGATCGCCCGTTCAGTCCGATGACGCCAGCCAGTCGTCGATCCCCTGGAGGAGCTTCTTGCGCACGTCGTCCGGGGCCGCCGAAGCCCTCACCGACTGGCGGGCCAGCTCGGCCAGCTCCGGGTCGGAGAAGCCGTACATCTGCCTGGCGAGCTCGTACTGGGGCAGCAGCCTGGCACCGAACAGCAGTGGGTCGTCGGCGCCCAGCGCGATCGGCACCCCCGCCTCGAACAGGCGCCGTAGCGGTACGTCCTCGGCGCGCTCGGCCACCCCGAGGCCGACGTTGGACGTCGGGCAGACCTCGCACGTGATCCCTCGGGCCGCGAGGCGCTCCATGAGCCTCGGCGACTCGGCCGCCCGCACCCCGTGCCCGACCCGGTCGGCGTCCAGCACGTCGACGCACTCGGCAACGCTGGCCGCGCCCAGCAGCTCCCCGCCGTGCGGCACGGCGAGCAGCCCGGCGCGCTTGGCCAGCCGGAAGGCTCCGTCGAAGTCGCGGGCCCGGCCGCGTCGCTCGTCGTTGGAGAGCCCGAACCCGACCACGCCCTCGTCCATGTGGTGCGTGGCGAGGCGCGCGAGGGTCTTGGCGTCGAGAGGGTGGCGGGTACGGTTGGCGGCCACCACGACGGCGATCCCTATCCCCGCGTGGTCCGCCGCCCTGCGTGTCGCGTCGAGCATCAGTTCCATCGCCGAGGTGAGACCGCCGAACTTCGACGCGTACCCCGACGGGTCGATCTGGATCTCCAGCCAGCCCGATCCGTCGGCGGCCTCGTCCTCGGCGGCCTCGCGCAGCAACCGGTAGACGTCGCTCTCCCGCTGCAGCACCGAGCGCGCGATGTCGTACAGCCGCTGGAAGCGGAACCAGCCTCGCTCGTCGGTCGCGCGCAGCCGGGGCGGCCAGTCCTCCTCAAGCGCGTTGGGAAGGTGTAACCCGTGCTCGCGGGCGAGCTCGACGAGGGTCGAGTGACGCATGGAGCCGGTGAAGTGCAGGTGCAGGTGCGCCTTGGGCAGTTCGCTGAGGGGACGTGGCATTTCAATATGGTGCCGTACCTTCGGGGGCGCCGATCGACGGCTCCGATGTTTTTGGCGCAATCTAACGGTCCGTTCACGTCCCGGGAGGGCGGAGGACGCGGAGGCCGGACCGGTGAACGGGGAGAGCCGCCTCGTCCGTTCACGTCTCGGGGAGGGCGGAGGACGGCCTCGCGGAAGCCCGGGGGAGGGCGGTGAGCTCGACGTGGGCGGCGGGCCGGGTACGCTCACGCTCGTGTGGACGGAGCGCGGGGGCCTCGCCGTCGAGATCGTCATGGGCACCGCGCATGCGGGTAGGCCCGCTGAACAGGGCCGGAACCCCGCTCGCCTTTCCCGACATTTCCCGCGAGTTTCCCCGATTGGTTATTTATAGGGTTTTAGGTGTTATTTCGGGCAGGCGTTGTGGGGGCACGGCACACCCGCCCATATCCCATCCCCCGTTATATCGAGGAAATTTAGGAAACGGGCTTTCAGCGGACCATGTCGCCGTGCGACCGTGGAGGCACACATTGTCAGGACGCTGGGGCTGCCATGGAAGCGGATGTCTTCGTCGGCAGGGAGACAGAACTCGCAGACGTATCCGCACTGCTCGAAAGGGTCCGGCACGTCACGTTGACCGGTCCCGCGGGGGTCGGGAAGACCTGTCTCGCCCTGCGGCTCGCCCGCACCCTCGAACCCGCGTTCCCCGGCGGTGTCCACATCGTGGAGCTGTCGGAGGCGCCCGCCGACCTCGACTCCCTGACCGAGACGCTCGCGGACGCGATCGGCGCCCGCCGCGGGCCGGACACCCCCGCGCTGCGGACCCTGGTGGACGAGTTCCTCACGCGCCGGACCCTGCTCGTCCTCGACACCTGTGACCGCGTCGTCGGCACGACGGGCATCCTGGTCGGCCTGCTGTTGCGCTCGGTCGAGGGACTGCGCGTCCTGACCACCAGCAGACAGCGGCTCGGCCTGCCCGGCGAGCACCTCTACCCGGTCGGTGGCCTGCCGGACGCCGACGCCGTCCAGCTGATCACCGCCCTCGCCGGTGACAGGTTCGGCGGCACGGATCCGGCCGAGCTCTGCAAACGCCTCGACAACCTGCCGCTCGCGATCCGGCTCGCCGTGGCCGAGGGCACCCCCGGTGGTCTCGGCACCCTCGACGGGCTCGCCGCCACCCTCGACGGCCGCCCGATCTCCACCGCGGGGATCACCGCCTTCGACGGCCACGTCACCTCCCCGGACGAGCTCGCCGCGTCCCTCGAAGGCCGTACGGTCCCCACGGCCGAACGCGAGATCCACGCCGTCGGATTCGGCGCCGCCCCGCCCGCGCGGGCCGCCGTTCCCCGGCGGCACAGCTCCATGCGCGTCGCCCTCGGCTGGAGCCACGAACTCTGCACCCCGCAGGAGCGCCTGCTGTGGGCGCGGGCCTCGGTTTTCGCGGGCACCTTCGACATCGAGGCCGCCGAGGAGGTCTGCGCCGGCGGCGCCCTCGCGGCCAAGGACGTCCTCGACGGCCTGCTCGGCCTGCTCGACAAATCGGTCCTCGTCCGCGAGGAGGGCGAGGGCGGGGTCCGCTACCGCCTGCTCAACACCGTCCGCGAGTTCGGGGTGGTCTGGCTCGACCGGCTCGGCGAGACCGACGAGGTCCAGCGCCGCCACCGCGACCACTTCCTCGCCCTGTCCGCCCGCGCCGAGATGAGCTGGCAGGGCCGCCAGCTTGAGTGGTACCGCAGGCTGGTCCTCGAATGCGGCAACATGCGTGGCGCCATCGAATACTGCTACTCCCGGCCACCGGAATACCGTAAGGGCCTCGACCTCGTCGGCAACCTGTGGTTCCTGTGGGCGTGCTGCGGCATGCAGGCACCCGGTGACGACCTCCTCCAGCGCGGCCTCGACCTCGATCACACCCCCAGCCCCGAGCGGGTCAAGGCACTCTGGGTGCACGCCTGGGTCTCGATCCAGCGAGGCGACCTCGAACGCGCAGAACGCATCCTCACCGAATGCGCCGCCGAGGACGCCGACGGCTACGCCACGGCCTACGTCAGCCAGTTCCAGGCCCACCTGGCCGTGGTCAAGGGCGATGTGGTCGAGGCCCTGAGGCTCATCAAGCACGCCAGGGTGCGCCACCGCTCCACCGGCAACGTCTTCCCCGGCTTCCTGCCCACCTACACCGTGGTCGCCACCGCGATGATGCTCGCCGACCACCATGAGCAGGCCGTCTCCGTCCTGCGCGAGGGACGCGACCTCTGCGAGTCCTGCGGCGACTACTGGACCCTCATCCGCCTGGACCTCCTCCTTGCCCAGGCCGAGCACTCCCTGGGCAACACCGTCTCAGCGATCGATTCCGCCTGCGGCTCCCTGCGCGGGGCCCGCCTGTTCGGCGACAGCATCTCCTTGATGGAGGCACTGGAGGTGTTCGTCGTGATCGCCGAGGCGTGCGCCGACGACACCTTCGCCGCCACCATGTTCGGAGCCTCCCGCGCCGCGTGGAGGAGCGCCGACGTGCCGCCCAGCCGTTCACCCATGATCGCGACGCAGCTGCGCGCGACCGAGCTGAGGCTGCGGGGGCGCATGGGCAGGACGGAGTTCGAGCGACTGGAGGCGCGGGGAAGTTCGATCAGCCTGCGTGACGCCGTGGAACACGCACTCCAGAGGGAGCTTTCTTGACGCGCTGCGGCAACCTGCCGGCCGAGATGAACAGTTTCGTCGGCCGCACCACCGAGCTCGACGAGATCGCGAAACTCCTCACCCGGACGCGCCTGCTCACCCTGCGCGGCCCCGGGGGCGTCGGCAAGACGCGTCTGGCCCTGCGGGCCGCGAGAAACGTCCGTGACGACTACCCCGACGGCGTCTGGGTGGCCGAGCTCTCCGCCGAGACCGACGGCGACCTGCTCATCCACGGCGTCGCCGGACTCTTCGGCCTGCACACCCCGGCCGAACGTCCCGCCCTGGACTCCCTCGTCGAGCATCTCACCGACCGGCGGCTCCTCATCGTCCTCGACACCTGCGAGCACCTGGTCGACTCCTGTGCCGCCCTGGTCGTGGCCCTCCTGACCGGCGCGCCCGACGTTCAGATCATCGTGACCAGCCGCCAGGAGCTCGGCCTGCCGCTGGAGGTCGTCATGCTCGTCGAACCCTTCCCCGTCCCCCCGCCCGAGACCGCCGACCTCGCGGACCACGACGCGCCGAGCCTCTTCCTCGACCGCGCCAGGGCCGTGGCCCCCGGATTCCGTACGGACGAGCGGGCCATGATGGCCGTCGCCAGGCTCTGCCGCAGGCTCGACGGCATGCCCCTCGCCATCGAGCTGGCCGCGAGCCAGATGCGCGGCCTCTCGGCGACCCAGCTCGCCGACCAGCTCGACGTCCACTTCAAGCCGCTGACCGACGGCGAAGGGCTCCCCATCCGCCACCACACGCTCCGCACCGCCGCCGGCTGGAGCCACGAGCTGTGCACCCCCGCCGAACGTCTGCTCTGGGCCCGCCTGTCGGTCTTCCCCGCGGCGTTCGACTCCGAGGCGGCGCGCGGCGTGTGCGAGGACGAGCGCCTGCCCGACGTCCCCGGCGCGCTCGCCGCGCTCGCGGCCAAATCCGTCGTCGCCCGCGTGGGTGACCGCTACCGCCTGCTTGACACCATCAGGGACTACGGGCGGGACTGGCTCGACGAGCTGGGCGAAGGCGCCCTGATGATCCGCAGGCATCGCGATCACTACCTGTCCACCGCCCGGCGCATGGGCGCCGAATGGTACGGCCCGCGCCAGCTCGAATGGACCTGCTGGGCGCACAGGGAACTGCCCAACATCCGCGCGGCCCTCGACCGCTGTCTCGGCGCGGGCGACCACCGCGGCGCTCTGGAGCTGGCGGGAGCCCTGTGGGTGCTCTGGTGCCGTCTGGGGTTCGTCAGGGAGGGCCGCCGCTATCTCGACCGCGCCCTGGCCGCCGTCCCCGCCCCCGACAGGGCGAGGTCCAGGCCGCTCTGGGTCGTCGCTCATCTCGCGCTCATCCAGGGCAACATGTCCCTGGCGCGCGACCGGGCGGAGGAGGCCGTCGAGAGCGCCCGGCGCTACGGTGACGGCGACGCCGAGGCACACGCCCTTCTCGCCCTCGCGCAAACCCGCCTGTTCACCGGCGACCTGGATCGAGAGGACGCGCGGGCGTACGCGCTGCGTGTGGCCGACGGGCTGGACCCCACCTCGCCGGGAACGTTCTTCCTGCCCTCCTTCCTCGCCCTGGCCGCCACGTTCCGCGGCGACTTCGACGAGGCGGTGAGGACCCTGCGCGAGGCGCGGCCGGGCCACGAGGCGCGAGGGGAGCTGTCACAGCGCGCCATGGACGACTACGTCCTCTCCCTCGCCCTTTTCGGCCGGGGTGACCTCGCGGAGGCCTCAGCGGCGGCCAGGGCCTCCCTGGAGGTCAAACGACGGCTGCGGGACACGGTCGGCAGTGCTCTCGCCATCGACCAGCTCGCCAGGATCGCCGCCACCGAGGGCGACGGCGGACGCGCGGCCTGGCTCCTGGGGGCCGCGCGACGTATCTGGACCACCTTCGGCCCCCCCGGCACCGAGGCCCACACCATGGCCGCGCTCCGCGAGGCCGCAGGGGCCCGGGCCACGTGCCTGATCGGCGAGACCGCCTACGCGCGGGTCTTCGACGAGGGCTCGGCCGCCCACTTCGAGGCCGCCGTGGCCTACGCCCTGCGGGACTGAGCCCCGCCCGGCGCGTACGGAGGCCGTGTTCGACCAGCGGGGGAGCCGTCCTGATCGGCGGCCCCTGCGGGAAACCTCGCGCTCGGCGGGGAAGCGGTCGCGCCCGGCGGGCCTGCCGGGGAACCTCGCGCCCGGCGAGCCCGGCAGGGAGGCCGTTCTTATCGGCGGGCCCTGCCGGGGACCTTACGTGCTCAGCGGCCAGGCGGTCAGGCCGCCGCGTTCAGCCGGCCTGGCCGAGGAACTTGGCGAGGCGGCTCACACCCTCGACGAGGTCGTCGTCACCGAGCGCGTAGGACAGGCGGAAGTATCCCGGGGTGCCGAAGGCCTCACCGGGGACGACCGCCACCTCGGCCTCCTCCAGGATGATCTCGGCCAGCTCGGCGGAGGTCGCCGGGCGCCTGCCGCCGAACTCCTTGCCCAGGAGCGCCTTGACCGAGGGATAGGCGTAGAACGCGCCCAGCGGCTCGGGGCAGACCACGCCCGGGATCTCGTTGAGCATCCTGACCATGGTCCGGCGGCGCCGGTCGAAGGCGGCGCGCATCTCCGCCACCGCCGACAGGTCGCCGGTGACGGCGGCCAGCGCGGCGGCCTGGGCGACGTTGGAGACGTTGGAGGTGGCGTGCGACTGCAGGTTGGCGGCGGCCTTGACGACGTCCTTGGGACCGATCAGCCAGCCCACGCGCCAGCCGGTCATCGCGTAGGTCTTGGCGACGCCGTTCAGGACCACCACCTTGTCGCCCAGTTCCGGGACCACGGTGGCGATGCTCGCGAACGTCGCGTCGCCGTACGTGAGGTGCTCGTAGATCTCGTCCGTGACGACCCACAGATCGTGCTCGACGGCCCAGCGGCCGATCTCCGCGACCTGCTCGGGGGTGTACACCGCGCCGGTCGGGTTGGACGGGGAGACGAAGAGCAGGACCTTGGTGCGGTCGGTGCGCGCCGCCTCCAGCTGCTCCACGCTCGCCAGGTATCCGGTGGTCTCGTCGGTCACCACGTCGACCTGGACGCCGCCGGCGAGCTTGATCGCCTCGGGGTAGGTCGTCCAGTACGGGGCCACGACCACGACCTCGTCACCGGGGTCGAGCAGGGTGGCGAACGCCTCGTAGACGGCCTGCTTGCCGCCGTTGGTGATCAGGACCTGGGCCGCGTCCACCCGGTAGCCGGAGTCGCGGAGCGTCTTGTCGGCGACGGCCTGCTTCAGCTCGGGAAGGCCACCGGCCGGGGTGTACTTGTGGAACCTGGGGTTCCTGCACGCCTCGACGGCCGCCTCGACGATGTAGCCGGGGGTCGCGAAGTCCGGCTCACCGGCGCCGAAGCCGATGACCGGGCGGCCCGCCGCCTTCATTGCCTTGGCCTTGGCGTCCACGGCGAGCGTGGCGGACTCGGAGATCGCGGAGATGCGCGCTGAGATGCGAGGACGGGTCATACCTCCATGGTTACAGACCTGTGCCGATGTTTCCGCCGCGTATCCACCATGCGGACGTCACCCCGAGAGCCGCCTGAGCACCGGCGGCAGCCTCTGAGCTGGACGATCGTCCGCCGGTTCGACGTGGTGGCCATTCACCCGTAGACTCCGGCATGGTCTTTCCGCCGTATGCGTGAACCGGCGGTCAAGACCGTGAGCCACGGACAAACTTCGGTCCAACCGATGTATGGTGGTTCATGTCTTAGGGCACTAGCGCAATTGGTAGCGCACCGGTCTCCAAAACCGGCGGTTGGGGGTTCGAGTCCCTCGTGCCCTGCTAGGAGCGGTCCGCGCATCAGGCGTCCAGCGCGCCGCTTATGTGCGTTGGACTCGATGGATTCAGGTGAGGACTGTGGCGATCGACACGCGCGGCGAAACCGCAGACAAGCCGAGCGGTGAGAAGAAGACCAAGCGCACTTCTCCCGCCCTTTTCTACCGGCAGGTAGTCGCCGAGCTGCGTAAGGTCATCTGGCCTACGCGCAAAGACCTTATTTCGTACACCATCATCGTCCTGATCTTCGTTCTGATCATGGTCGGGATCGTGTCGGCTTTGGACGCGCTGTTCACCGAGGGCGTGCTGAGAATCTTCGGCGGAGCCTGAGTCGCGGTCTCCGGCGGGCGGACAGCCTCGCCGACGACTCCACAAGCCATCGACGAAAAGAGAAAGAGCACCGTGTCCGAGTCTGCACAGTCGGCCGGCGAGTCCCGCGAAGAGCGCGAGGACGAGCTGGAGAAGGCCGTCGACGTCACCGAGGATTCGCTTGACGAGTCCGACGGGCAGGATGTCGACGCCGAGACCGACACCGACGCCGAGGGCGAGGCCGAGCAGGCCCCGGCCGGCGTCGTCGACGAGGACGGTGACGTCCTTCCCGACGTCGACCCGGTCGAGGAGTTCAAGCGGCACCTGCGGAGCCTGTTCGGCGAGTGGTACGTCATCCACTCCTACGCCGGTTACGAGAACCGCGTGAAGTCGAACATCGAGACCCGCACGCAGTCCCTCAACATGGAGGACTACATCTTCCAGGTCGAGGTGCCCACCCACCACGTGACCGAGATCAAGAGCGGCAAGCGCCAGCTGGTCAAGGAGCGGGTGCTGCCCGGATACGTCCTGGTCCGGATGGAGCTCACCGACGAGTCCTGGTCCGCGGTGCGTAACACCCCCGGTGTGACCGGTTTCGTGGGCCTCTCCAACAAGCCGAGCCCGCTGAGCCTCGAAGAGGTCGCCAAGCTGCTCGCGCCGGAGCCCTCGGAAGAGGTGAAGAAGTCCACCGCGAAGGCCTCCGCCGCGACGGTCGACTTCGAGATCGGCGAGTCCGTCACCGTCATGGACGGCCCGTTCGCCACGCTGCCCGCCACGGTGAGCGAGATCAGCGCCGAGTCGCAGAAGCTCAAGGTGCTCGTGTCGATCTTCGGCCGTGAGACTCCGGTCGAGCTCTCGTTCAACCAGGTCTCGAAAATCTAAACCGGTCGCGTAGACTTCACCAGTCTGCCCCGCGGTCGCGGGGATGGTTCCTTCTTCACTCCGGTCGAAATCCAGCCGCCGGAGTGGGTCCCGCCTGCGCGGGGCCAGCAGGGACATCGTTCAGAGAAGCAAGGACCCGGAGAGAAGCATGCCTCCTAAGAAGAAACTCGCCGCCCTGGTCAAGGTCCAGCTCCCCGCTGGCCAGGCCACGCCCGCGCCGCCGGTCGGTACCGCCCTCGGTCCGCACGGCGTCAACATCATGGACTTCGTGAAGCAGTACAACGCTGCCACCGAGGCCCAGCGCGGCAACATCATCCCCGTTGAGATCACCATCTACGAGGACCGCACCTTCACCTTCATCACGAAGACGCCCCCGGCGCCTGAGCTGATCAAGAAGGCCGCCGGTGTCGCCAAGGGTTCGGCCGTCCCGCAGAAGGACAAGGTGGGCAAGCTCACCAAGGAGCAGCTGCGCCAGATCGCCGAGACCAAGATGCAGGACCTCAACGCCAACGACATCGCGGCGGCCGAGAAGATCATCGCCGGCACCGCCCGGTCGATGGGCATCACGATCGCCGACTAGCCGAAACGGCTGACCGGGCCCTGCGGGCACGAGCGCGGGAGCATGATCCGCGCGACCGTCGAGGGGCCGGACAACGGGCGGAGCACGAGCGACGTCCGGCAGGAAAATTTCGTAGTAAGTGGAGGGGTCAGGCGCTGGCCCGCACCACGAACACTCGGATCCACAGGAGTGATCACATGAAGCGCAGCAAGGGATTCCGCGCCGCGGCGGCGCAGGTCGACCGCGAGACCCTGTACACCCCGGCGCAGGCGGCCAAGCTGGCCAAGGACACCAACGTCGCCAAGTTCGACGCCACCGTCGAGGTGGCCCTGCGGCTGGGCGTCGACCCTCGCAAGGCCGACCAGATGGTCCGCGGCACCGTCAACCTCCCGCACGGCACCGGCAAGACCGCCCGGGTCCTGGTCTTCGCGACCGGTGACCGTGCCGAGGAGGCCCGCGCCGCGGGCGCCGACATCGTCGGTGCCGACGAGCTGATCGACGAGGTCGCCAAGGGCCGCCTCGACTTCGACGCCGTCGTCGCCACCCCGGACCTCATGGGCAAGGTCGGTCGTCTGGGCCGCGTGCTCGGCCCCCGTGGCCTGATGCCGAACCCCAAGACCGGCACCGTGACCCCGGCCGTCGGCAAGGCCGTCACCGACATCAAGGGCGGCAAGATCGAGTTCCGTGTCGACCGGCACGCGAACCTGCACTTCATCATCGGCAAGGTGTCCTTCGGCGAGCGCCAGCTCATCGAGAACTACGCCGCCGCCCTCGAAGAGGTGCTGCGTCTCAAGCCGTCCGCGGCGAAGGGACGCTACGTCAAGAAGGTCGTCTTCTCCACGTCGATGGGCCCTGGCATCCAGGTCGACCCCAGCCAGACGCGGGCGCTGACCGCCGAGCTCGACGCCTGATAGCAGACGTCTTCTGAGGAAGGCCTCAACCGAATGGCCATTCGGTTGAGGCCTTTCTTCGTTCTCCCGGACGACGCGCCCGGCTTTGCCGACGCGTAGTGTCGTTGTCATGGATCACCGGGGGAACGAAAGGGTGGAGACGAAAATGCGCCGATTGGCTCCCACAGTCGCACTGGGAGCGGCCGCGCTCATCGCGGTCGCGGGATGCGGTGCGCAGGGCACCGGCTCCCTCGGAAACGTCAAACTCGCCGCGGCGGACGCGGTGCAGCAGAGTGCTCAGAAGGCCGAGGAGGTCACCTCCTACTCCGCGGACGTGGTTCTCGACGCCACCGGTGGCGAGAAGGGGGCGGGCAAGGTCCAGGGCAGCATGCTCTACCAGAGCAAGCCCCAGCTGGCGACGGACATCAGGCTCGACACGATCACCTTTGGCGGACAGAACGTGCCGGGCGGGGCGCGGGCCATCCTGTCGGGTGACACGGTCTACGTGAAGTCCGAGCTCATCAACAGGGTCGCCGGCACCAGCAAGCCGTGGACCAAGGTGTCGCTCAGCGAGCTCGACGCCAAGGGGCAGTCCGAGATCAGGAAGTTCATGGACCAGGCGCAGCAGTTCGACCTGGCGGGCACCGTGAAGCTGCTGACCGCGTCCAAGGACGTCAAGGCGGTCGGCACCGAGACGGTCGGTGGGGTCGACACGACCCACTACAGCGGCACATTCCCGGTCGCCGAGGCCGCCCAGCTGATCGACCCGGCCAAGCGTGAGAAGCTTCAGGAGCAGCTCTCGCAGGCCAAGGACGTGAAGTTCGACCTCTGGGCCGACGCCCAGAGCCTGCCCCGTAAGGTCACGCTCAGCGGCTCCGAGAAGGACGCGTCGTTCAACCTGACGGCGCTCTTCAAGGGGTTCAACGAGCCCGTGGAGATCACGGCCCCGCCCGCCGACCAGGTGGGTGACCTGCCCGAGCACCGCGGCGGAAACTGACGTTTCCCGGAAATCCGCGCCCCCGGCCGATCGGCCGGGGGCGCGAGTTTTTTCCGGCTTACCGCGCTGAGGTGGCGCCGAGTTGGCATTCGTGGCGTCAGCGCGTAAGCTGTCAACGCCGAAGACCGCCGGTCGTCGTCAGGTCGCATGACCTGATGGCTTAAGGATCCACGTCAGTGGACGGCCCGCGTAGGTTGTGATGTGAGTTTTCATCTGGACTAACCTCCTTATGTGAGCCCCGTGCGCCTGCGCCGGGGCTTGTTCGCTTTTCTGGGCCCTTGCCCCGGCGGCACATCTGGAAGGAGGCCCATGGCGAAGGCAGAAAAGGCAACGGCTGTCGCTGAGCTGAAGAGCAGCTTCGACGGCTCCAATGCTGCCGTTCTGACCGAATACCGCGGTCTCACCGTCGCCCAGCTCAAGCAGCTGCGCGTTTCTCTCGGTGAGAATGCGAAGTTCGCCGTGGTGAAGAACACGCTGACCAAGATCGCGGCCACTGAGGCCGGGTTCAACCAGCTCAACGACCTGCTCGCGGGTCCGTCGGCGATCGCGTTCGTCAACGGCGACGTGGTCGAGGCTGCCAAGAGTCTGCGTGACTTCGCCAAGGCCAATCCCCTCCTGGTCATCAAGGGCGGTGTCGTCGACGGCAGGTCGATGACGCCGGACGAGATCAGCAAGCTTGCCGACCTTGAGTCGCGTGAGGTTCTCCTCGCGAAGCTGGCCGGTGCCCTGAAGGCGAAGCAGGGCCACGCGGCCGCCGTCTTCAATGCGCTGCCCACCAACATGGCTCAGCTGGCCGAGGCCCTGCGCGCCAAGCGCGAAGGCGCCGGCGAGTAGGTCCGCGCAGGCGGTCACAGGGGATTAACGCAAACCGCGGTCCCGACTTTCTTTAGTAGTTCAGATCCGTATGGAGGAACCATCATGGCGAAGCTCAGCACCGACGAGCTGCTCGACGCTTTCAAGGAGATGACTCTTCTTGAGCTGTCCGACTTCGTGAAGCTCTTCGAGGAGACCTTCGACGTCAAGGCCGCTGCCCCCGTCGCCGTCGCCGCCGCCGCCCCCGGTGCGGCCGCTGTCGAAGAGGTCGAGGAGCAGGACGAGTTCGAGGTCGTCCTCGAGGCCGCCGGCGACAAGAAGATCCAGGTCATCAAGGAGATCCGCGCCCTGACGAGCCTGGGCCTCAAGGAGGCCAAGGACCTCGTTGACGGCGCTCCCAAGTCCGTCTTCGACGGCAAGGTCAACAAGGAGCAGGCCGAGAAGGCCAAGGCCGCCCTTGAGGGCGCCGGCGCTTCGGTGACCGTCAAGTAGTTCGTTTCATCGAAAAGAGCGGGTCCACCTGGTGCCGGTGGCCCGCTCTTTTCGTGTTTCCGCCCTCCTGCGACCCGTACGCGGGTGAGTTCGCATCCGGGTGAGAGGGGCGGGAAGCGGTCGGCCGAGATGCGCGTCGGCGGCGGGGGAGGACCACCCGCACCGGGCCGGACGCCTCGTCGTTCCGGGGACGGGGTGCAGGGGCGGGCGAAATGGCCCGGGGCATGTGGGCGAAGGCCGTTATGCGGATCTGCGCGGCGGGTTATGATCCGGCGATCGGGGAGCGTACCGTCCGGCGCGGTGAAGCGGTCGCGCTCGCCGGCCCGCGTTCCGCAGACCGTGCGATGGGAGAGAACGCATGGCAGTGCACGCCACTCGTTCCCGTCGCTCACGCCGCTACCGTCGCCCTCTCAGGATCGTGGGGCCGATGCTGGGGGTTTTGATCGTGGCGTTGCTCGCCGCCGCGTTCTGGATCGGTGCCGCCCTGCGCGACGCCCAGACGGCCGCTGACGACCGGCAGGCCGCGCTGAGGGCGGCGGGGGCCCACGCCGTGCATCTGCTCTCCGTCGGCTACAGGAGCGTCGACGAGGACATCGGGCGCATCCTCGACACCTCCACGGGCGTGGCCAGGGCCGAGTACGCCAGGACCGCCGCGGAGCTCAAGAGGAGCACGGTGAAGGACAAGATCCTCCAGACGGGTGCGCTGCGGGCCTCGGGGCTGGTCTCGTTGAAGGGGAGCACGGCCCAGGTGATGGTGGTGGGCGACGCGGTGATCCGGCGGGACGGGAGCAAGGACGCCCCGCAGGAGCGGTTCTACCGGTGGAACATGGAAGTGACCAAGGTCGGGGGATCGTGGCTCGTGTCCAAGGCGGAGCTGGTGCTGTGAGACGTGCCTCCCGGCTGGCGATCGGGCTCATGGTCGCCGTCGCGCTCGCGCTCGCGGCGGCCGTCTGGATCATGTTCACCGACCTGAGCCGGCTGCGCGCGGACGAGACGGCGGGCCGGGAGGCGCTCGCCGCGGCCCGTTCTGTCGCCCCCGACATGCTGTCGTATGACTATCGTACGATCGAACAGGATTTCGCAAGAGCGAGCGAATACACCGTCGGGGCGCTCAGCCTGCACTACCGGCAGCTGGCCAGGAGCATCGCTCCACAGGCCAGGAGACAGAAGACGGTGCAGCAGGCCACGGTGACCGGGGCCGGGGTCGAGTCGGTGGAGTCGGGAGGTTCCGGCCGGGTCGAGGTGCTGCTCTTCATGAGCATGAGCACGGTCAAGACTCCCGAGGGGGAGAAGGAGCCCCGCCGCGTCGTCAGCCAGAACCGGGCCAGATTCATCATGATCAAAAAGGATTCCCGGTGGCTGGTCTCGGAGCTCTCCACCCTGCTCGGAGACCCTCCGCCCCCTTGATCGGCGCGTCGCTTTATTTAATTGTTAGCAAAGCCTCGGTTTGGGTTGGGTTGGCTGTTGGGTACACCGGCCATGGCAGCGTCGATCGTCGGTCGATCCCTCGGCTGGTGTTCGATCCGCCGCGTGACTCAGCGTCAGCCACACCAGGTCGGGCATTGTCTCCGCTGTGGTGGTGTACGCAGGTCACCCGGTGGGAAAACTCCCAGGGTCTCGGCTGTTTCCCGGCCGAAATGTCGGCTCCCGGGCTTGACGTTTCGGCTCTGACGGGCGATGCTGCGACCAACGTGGAGCTTGCAGTGAGACTGAAGTGGACAGGTGTATGCCGTTCGGCTACACTGCCCCTTTGCGCTGCCCTTTGACGACCCGCTTCTTTTGGTGCTCTGATGCATGGTCGTCTGGCGTGCGTGTAGTCAGTCCGCCGCGAGCCCTCGGAAGGACATCTGTTGGCAGCCTCGCGCAACGCCTCCGCCGTACCCGCCGGTCCCCGTCGTGTGTCTTTCGCACGAATTCAGGAGCCGCTAGAAGTTCCTGACCTTCTCGCTCTTCAGACCGAGTCCTTCGACTGGTTGCTCGGCAACGAGAAGTGGAAGGGGCGGGTCGAGGCGGCTCGCCAGGCCGGGCGCAAGGACGTTCCGGCCCAGTCGGGCCTCGAAGAGATCTTTGAGGAGATCAGTCCTATCGAGGACTTCTCCGGGACCATGTCCCTGTCGTTCCGCGATCACCGGTTCGAGCCGCCCAAGTACTCAGTCGATGAGTGCAAAGACAAGGACATGACCTACTCCGCCCCGATGTTCGTCACGGCGGAGTTCATCAATAACACCACTGGTGAGATCAAGAGCCAGACCGTGTTCATGGGCGACTTCCCGCTCATGACCGGTAAGGGTACATTCATCATCAACGGCACCGAGCGTGTCGTCGTCTCCCAGCTGGTCCGGTCCCCGGGCGTCTACTTCGACCGCAGTGTCGACAAGACCTCGGACAAGGACCTCTATGGATGCAAGGTGATCCCGTCGCGGGGCGCCTGGCTTGAGTTCGAGATCGACAAGCGCGACAGCGTCGGTGTCCGCATCGACCGCAAGCGCAAGCAGGCCGTCACCGTGCTGCTCAAGGCGCTCGGCTGGACCAGCGACCAGATCCTTGAGCGTTTCGGTCAGTACGAGTCGATGCGCGCGACCCTGGAGAAGGACCACACGGCCGGCCAGGACGACGCTCTGCTCGACATCTACCGCAAGCTGCGCCCGGGCGAGCCCCCGACCAAGGAGTCGGCGCAGACGCTGCTGGAGAACCTGTACTTCAACTCCAAGCGCTACGACCTCGCCAAGGTCGGCCGATACAAGATCAACAAGAAGCTCGGGGTCGACAGCGAGATCACCCAGGGCACGCTCGCCGAAGACGACATCGTCGCCACCATCGAATACATCGTCCGGCTCCACGCCGGCGAGACGGAGATGCCCGGCGCGAACGGTTCGATCGTCGTCGAGACCGACGACATCGACCACTTCGGCAACCGCCGTCTCCGTACGGTGGGCGAGCTCATCCAGAACCAGGTCCGCCTGGGCCTGGCCCGCATGGAGCGCGTCGTCCGCGAGCGGATGACGACCCAGGACGTCGAGGCGATCACGCCGCAGACCCTGATCAACATTCGCCCGGTCGTGGCGTCGATCAAGGAGTTCTTCGGCACCTCCCAGCTGTCCCAGTTCATGGACCAGACCAACCCCCTCGCCGGACTGACGCACAAGCGTCGTCTGTCCGCGCTGGGCCCCGGTGGTCTGTCCCGTGAGCGGGCCGGTTTCGAGGTCCGTGACGTTCACCCGTCGCACTACGGTCGCATGTGCCCGATCGAGACGCCGGAAGGACCGAACATCGGTCTGATCGGCTCGCTGGCCTCCTTCGGCCGGGTCAACTCCTTCGGGTTCGTCGAGACCCCCTACCGCAAGGTCGTCGACGGCCGGGTCACCGACCAGGTCGACTACCTGACCGCGGACGAGGAGGACCGGCACGTCATCGCCCAGGCGAACACGCCCATCGGTTCCGACGGAACGTTCCTCGAGTCGCGCGTGCTCGTCCGCAGGAAGGGCGGGGAGTTCGAATCCCTGCGCGCCACCGAGGTCGACTACATGGACGTCTCGGCACGCCAGATGGTGTCCGTGGCGACCGCGATGATCCCGTTCCTGGAGCACGACGACGCCAACCGTGCGCTCATGGGCTCCAACATGCAGCGCCAGTCGGTGCCGCTGCTCAAGAGCGAGGCGCCGCTGGTCGGCACCGGCATGGAATACCGTGCCGCGACCGACGCCGGCGACGTCATCACCGCCGACAAGGCGGGCGTGGTCGAGGAGGTCTCCGCCGACTACGTCACGGTGATGAACGACGACGGCACCCGTACGACCTACCGGGTCGCCAAGTTCAAGCGCTCCAACCAGGGCACCTGCTTCAACCAGAAGCCGATCGTCGCCGAAGGCGACCGGATCGAGGTGAACCAGGTCGTCGCCGACGGTCCCTGCACCGACGAGGGCGAGATGGCCCTGGGCAAGAACCTCCTCGTGGCGTTCATGCCGTGGGAGGGCCACAACTACGAGGACGCGATCATCCTCTCCCAGCGTCTGGTGCAGGACGACGTCCTGTCCTCGATCCACATCGAGGAGCACGAGGTCGACGCCCGTGACACCAAGCTGGGCCCCGAGGAGATCACCCGGGACATCCCGAACGTCTCCGAGGAGGTCCTGGCCGACCTCGACGAGCGCGGCATCATCCGCATCGGCGCCGAGGTCGTCCCCGGCGACATCCTCGTCGGAAAGGTCACGCCCAAGGGCGAGACCGAGCTGACCCCCGAGGAGCGCCTGCTGCGCGCGATCTTCGGTGAGAAGGCCCGCGAGGTCCGTGACACCTCACTGAAGGTGCCGCACGGCGAGCAGGGCAAGGTCATCGGGGTGCGCGTGTTCAGCCGCGAGGAGGGCGACGAGCTCCCCCCCGGCGTCAACGAGCTGGTCCGCGTCTACGTGGCCCAGAAGCGTAAGATCACCGACGGTGACAAGCTGGCCGGCCGTCACGGCAACAAGGGCGTCATCTCCAAGATCCTCCCGGTCGAGGACATGCCGTTCCTTGAGGACGGCACGGCCGTCGACATCATCCTCAACCCCCTGGGCGTGCCCGGCCGAATGAACGTCGGCCAGGTCCTGGAGACCCACCTCGGGTGGATCGCGGCCAGAGGGTGGGACATCAGCGGCATCCAGGAGGCCTGGGCCGAGCGGCTGCGCGACAAGGGCTTCGCCGAGGTCGAGCCGCACACCAACATGGCCACGCCGGTGTTCGACGGTGCCAACGAGGAAGAGATCATCGGTCTGCTCGACAACACCCTGGTCAACAGGGACGGCGGGCGCATGGTCGGCGCGAACGGAAAGGCCCAGCTGTTCGACGGCCGTTCCGGGGAGCCGTTCCCGCACCCGATCTCGGTCGGTTACATCTACATCCTGAAGCTGCTCCACCTGGTCGACGACAAGATCCACGCTCGTTCGACCGGCCCGTACTCCATGATCACCCAGCAGCCGCTCGGCGGTAAGGCCCAGTTCGGTGGCCAGCGCTTCGGTGAGATGGAGGTCTGGGCGCTGGAGGCGTACGGCGCCGCCTACGCCCTGCAGGAGCTGCTCACCATCAAGTCCGACGACGTCCTCGGCCGCGTGAAGGTCTACGAGGCGATCGTCAAGGGCGAGAACATTCCCGAGCCGGGCATCCCGGAGTCGTTCAAGGTGCTCATCAAGGAAATGCAGTCGCTGTGCCTGAACGTCGAGGTGCTCTCCAGCGACGGCATGTCCATCGAGATGCGCGACACCGACGAGGACGTCTTCCGCGCCGCGGAAGAGCTCGGCATCGACCTGTCCCGGCGTGAGCCGAGCAGTGTCGAAGAGGTCTGATCTAGAAGCTGAGGAGGGGATTACATAGTGCTCGACGTCAACTTCTTCGACGAGCTTCGGATCGGCCTCGCGACCGCCGACGACATCCGCCAGTGGTCGCACGGTGAGGTGAAGAAGCCGGAGACCATCAACTACCGGACGCTCAAGCCCGAGAAGGACGGACTCTTCTGCGAGAAGATCTTCGGTCCGACTCGCGACTGGGAGTGCTACTGCGGTAAGTACAAGCGCGTCCGCTTCAAGGGCATCATCTGTGAGCGCTGTGGCGTCGAGGTGACCCGCGCCAAGGTGCGTCGTGAGCGGATGGGCCACATCGAGCTGGCCGCGCCCGTCACGCACATCTGGTACTTCAAGGGTGTCCCCTCCCGTCTGGGATACCTGCTCGACCTGGCCCCGAAGGACCTTGAGAAGGTCATCTACTTCGCGGCCTACATGATCACGCACGTCGACAAGGAAATGCGCGAGCGTGACCTGCCGTCGCTGGAGGCGAAGATCTCCGTCGAGCGGCAGCACATCGAGCAGCGTCGTGACGCCGACATCGAGGCTCGCCAGCGCAAGCTGGAGAGCGACCTGGCCGAGCTTGAGGCCGCGGGCGCCAAGGGCGACCAGCGCCGCAAGGTCCGGGAGGGCGCCGAGCGTGAGATGCGGCAGCTGCGCGACCGGGCCCAGCGCGAGCTGGACCGGCTGGACGAGGTCTGGAGCCGCTTCAAGAACCTCAAGGTCCAGGACCTTGAGGGCGACGAGCTGCTCTACCGCGAGATGCGCGACCGTTTCGGCCGCTACTTCCGCGGCGGCATGGGCGCCCAGGCGATCCAGGAGCGCCTGACCAACTTCGACCTCGCTCTTGAGGCCGAGAACCTGCGCGAGACGATCCGCAGCGGCAAGGGCCAGAAGAAGGCCCGCGCGCTCAAGCGTCTCAAGGTCGTGTCGGCGTTCCTGAACACCCGCAACTCGCCCAACGGGATGGTCCTCGACTGCATCCCGGTCATCCCGCCGGACCTGCGCCCGATGGTGCAGCTCGACGGTGGCCGGTTCGCGACCTCGGACCTGAACGACCTGTACCGCCGGGTGATCAACCGGAACAACCGCCTCAAGCGACTTCTCGACCTCGGCGCCCCCGAGATCATCGTGAACAACGAGAAGCGGATGCTCCAGGAGGCCGTCGACGCGCTGTTCGACAACGGCCGCCGTGGCCGCCCGGTCACCGGTCCCGGCAACCGCCCCCTGAAGTCCCTCAGCGACATGCTGAAGGGCAAGCAGGGCCGGTTCCGCCAGAACCTGCTGGGCAAGCGAGTCGACTACTCCGGCCGTTCGGTCATCGTCGTCGGCCCGCAGCTGAAGCTGCACCAGTGCGGTCTGCCCAAGCAGATGGCCCTGGAGCTCTTCAAGCCGTTCGTGATGAAGCGTCTGGTCGACCTGAACCACGCGCAGAACATCAAGTCGGCCAAGCGGATGGTCGAGCGTGCCCGGCCGGTCGTGTGGGACGTCCTCGAAGAGGTCATCACCGAGCACCCCGTGCTGCTCAACCGTGCGCCGACCCTGCACCGCCTGGGCATCCAGGCCTTCGAGCCGCAGCTGGTCGAGGGCAAGGCCATCCAGATCCACCCGCTCGTCTGCACCGCGTTCAACGCGGACTTCGACGGTGACCAGATGGCCGTGCACCTGCCGCTGTCGGCCGAGGCGCAGGCCGAGGCCCGCATCCTGATGCTGTCGACGAACAACATCCTCAAGCCGGCCGACGGCAAGCCCGTGACCATGCCCACCCAGGACATGATCATCGGTCTTTACTCGCTGACCACGCTCAAGGACGAGGACGAGAACGGTGTCGGCAGGGGCCGGGTCTTCGGCTCGGTGTCGGAGGCGCTCATGGCCTTCGACCGCCGCGAGCTGGACATCCAGTCGCTGATCCAGATCCGGATGAAGGGAGACGTCCCGCCGCCCCGCGGCTGGTCCGCTCCCGAGGGCTGGGAGGCGGGTGACAGCTACCGCCTGGAGACCACCCTGGGCCGTTGCCTGTTCAACCAGACCCTGCCGGCGAACTACCCGTACGTGAACTCGCAGGTCGGCAAGAAGCAGCTCTCGGTCATCGTGAACGAGCTCGCCGAGAAGTACCCCAAGGTCGAGGTCGCCGCGGCGCTCGACGCCCTCAAGGACGCCGGTTTCTACTGGGCGACCAGGGCCGGTGTGACGATCTCCATCGAGGACGTCATCGCGCCGCCGAACAAGGCCGAGATCATGGAGACGTACGAGCGCAGGGCCGACAAGGTCCAGCGTGAGTACGAGCGCGGTCTGATCACGGACGAGGAGCGTCGTCAGGAGCTCATCGAGATCTGGACGCACGCGACCAGTGACGTGACCGACGACATGCAGAAGGCGTTCCCGAAGACCAACCCGGTCTGGATGATGGTCCAGTCGGGCGCCCGAGGAAACCTGATGCAGGTCCGGCAGATCTCCGGCATCCGTGGCCTGGTGTCCAACACCAAGGGCGAGACGATCCCGCGTCCGATCAAGGCCTCGTTCCGCGAGGGTCTGTCGGTGCTGGAGTACTTCATCTCCACCCACGGTCAGCGGAAGGGTCTGGCGGACACCGCGCTGCGGACCGCCGACTCGGGTTACCTGACCCGTCGTCTGGTGGACGTCGCGCAGGACGTCATCGTCCGCGAGATCGACTGCGGCACCGACCGTGGCGTCCCGCTGCACGTGGCCGACCGCGACGCCCAGGGCAACCTGGTCAAGGCGGAGAACGCCGAGAGCAACGTGCACGGCCGCATCCTCGCCGAGGACGTGGAGGTGGACGGCAAGATCATCGCGCCGATGGGTGTCGACATCAACGACATCCACGTCACCGCGCTGGTCGAGGCCGGGGTGGAGACCGTCAGGACCCGCAGCGCCCTCGTCTGCGAGGCCAAGATCGGTGTCTGTGCCACCTGCTACGGCCGTTCGCTCGCGACCGGCAAGCTCGTGGACGTCGGCGAGGCGGTCGGCATCATCGCCGCCCAGTCGATCGGCGAGCCCGGCACCCAGCTGACGATGCGGACCTTCCACACCGGTGGTGTGGCGGGCGCCGACATCACCCACGGTCTGCCCCGTGTGCAGGAGCTCTTCGAGGCGCGCGTCCCCAAGGGTGTCGCCCCGATCAGCGAGGCCGAGGGCCGGGTCCGCATCGACGAGACCGACAAGACCCGGAAGATCGTGATCGTCCCGGACGATGGTTCCGAGGAGGTCGCGTACCCCGTGTCGATGCGGTCGCGCATGCTCGTCTCCGACGGGCAGCGCGTCACGGTCGGCCAGCAGCTGATCGCGGGTGCGGTCAACCCCAACGAGGTGCTGCGCATCCTCGGCCCCCGGGCCGTGCAGTTGCACCTTGTGGCGGAGGTCCAGCAGGTCTACCGCTCGCAGGGTGTGTCGATCCACGACAAGCACATCGAGATCATCGTGCGGCAGATGCTCAAGCGCGTGAACGTGCTGGAGTCCGGCGACGCCGACATGCTGCCCGGTGAGCTCGTCGAGCGGCCGCGCTTCGAGCGGATCAACCGCGAGTGCGTGGCGGAGGGCGGCACGCCGGCCTCCGGACGTCCGGTGCTGATGGGCATCACCAAGGCCTCGCTCGCCACCGAGTCCTGGCTGTCCGCGGCGTCCTTCCAGGAGACGACCCGAGTGCTCACCGACGCGGCGATCCACGCCAAGTCGGACTCGCTGCTCGGTCTCAAGGAGAACGTCATCATCGGAAAGCTCATCCCGGCCGGTACGGGCATGCCCCAGTACCGCAACATCCGGGTCGAGCCCACCGAGGAGGCGAAGGCCGCCATGTACACCGTCGGAGGCTACGACGGCTCCGCGGCCGACTACACCTTCGGTTCGGGCTCCGGCGAGGCCGTGCCGCTGGAGGAGTACGACTTCGGTCAGTACAACCGCTGAACGGCACGACCGCTGAGCGGTCGCTGACGGCAGAGTGGTCGCAGACGGCGCCCGGTCCCCGAAAGGGGGCCGGGCGCCGTCGCTTTCCCTCCGGTACCGTCGCCTTTCCTGCCCGCCGACCCGATAGTTGGGGATGTGGACCTTTCTTGACCGGAATGTTGCGGTGAAAGCCACACGTTAATGCGGAGAACGGCCGGAGAAGTGCTCCGCGCCGGGTAAACTCGACACGGACCCGGAAGCGGTCGGTCGGAAACCGATCGCGGGAGTCATGACACGAACGCCGACGCCTGGTGAGTGCAGCCGTTTTGACGTGTTGCGTTGGGCTGGGTAGTCTTTCCCTTCGTGCCCATGTCTTCATGGGTCTTCATGCGTGCGCGTCGCCAGGTTCCCGATGAGGGGGCGGCAGAGGCGCCGTGTGGCCTCCTCCACCGGACCGGCCTTAACCGGGATGTGGCGCGAAACTTACGCGACACGCCCGACCGCGTGGGTCGGAGGGGATGAAAGAACCGCAGGTCATGACACCGGCAGCACCTGCAAAATGCACCACATTCGAATTACCGGCTAGCACGAACGGAGACGCGGTGCCCACGATTCAGCAGCTGGTCCGCAAGGGCCGCCAGGACAAGGTCACAAAGACCAAGACTCCGGCGCTCAAGGCCAGCCCTCAGCGACGCGGCACCTGCATGCGCGTTTACACCACGACCCCGAAGAAGCCGAACTCCGCCCTCCGCAAGGTCGCGCGTGTCCGGCTCACCAACGGCATCGAGGTCACGGCCTACATCCCCGGTGTCGGCCACAACCTCCAGGAGCACTCCATCGTGCTCGTCCGTGGTGGTCGTGTGAAGGACCTGCCGGGTGTTCGCTACAAGATCATCCGCGGCTCGCTCGACACCCAGGGTGTCCGTAACCGCAAGCAGGCCCGTAGCCGTTACGGCGCGAAGAAGGAGAAGTAAGAATGCCTCGCAAGGGTTCTCCTGGCCGTCGTCAGCTCATGGCTGACCCGGTTCACAACTCGCCCCTGGTCACCGCGCTCATCAACAAGGTGCTCCTGGACGGCAAGCGATCCATCGCCCAGTCCATCGTGTACGGCGCCCTCGAAGGCGCCAAGGAGAAGACCGGCAACGACCCGGTCGTCACCCTGAAGCGCGCGCTGGACAACGTCAAGCCCACCCTTGAGGTCCGCAGCCGCCGTGTCGGTGGCGCGACCTACCAGGTCCCGGTCGAGGTGCGCGCGACGCGCAGCACCACCCTGGCCCTGCGCTGGCTGGTGCAGTACTCCCGCGCCCGCCGCGAGAAGACCATGACCGAGCGCCTCATGAACGAACTGCTCGACGCAAGCAACGGCCTCGGCGCAAGCGTCAAGAAGCGCGAGGACACCCACAAGATGGCCGAGTCCAACAAGGCCTTCGCCCACTACCGCTGGTAACAGCGGGTTCGACGAGACGACGAGGACGCGAGAGAAGTGGCCACCACGACCGCTCTTGACCTGGCCAAGGTCCGTAACATCGGGATCATGGCCCACATCGACGCGGGCAAGACCACGACGACCGAACGCATCCTGTTCTACACCGGTATCAACTACAAGATCGGTGAGGTCCACGAGGGCGCAGCCACGATGGACTGGATGGAGCAGGAGCAGGAGCGTGGTATCACCATCACCTCCGCTGCCACGACCTGCGAATGGCTCGGCCACACGATCAACATCATCGACACGCCGGGCCACGTGGACTTCACGATCGAGGTGGAGCGCTCGCTCCGCGTCCTCGACGGTGCCGTCGCCGTGTTCGACGGCGTCGCCGGTGTCGAGCCGCAGTCCGAGACGGTCTGGCGTCAGGCCGACCGCTACGAAGTGCCCCGGATCTGCTTCGTCAACAAGCTGGACCGGGTCGGCGCGGAGTTCCACCGCTGCGTCGACATGATGATCAGCCGCTTGAACGCGACCCCCGCGGTGCTTCAGCTTCCCTGGGGCGTCGAGGCCGACTTCAAGGGCGTCATCGACCTGGTCAGGATGAAGGGCCTGTACTGGGGCACCGAGACGGCCAAGGGCGAGATGTACGAGACCGTGGACATCCCGGAGGAGTACTCCGAGGCTGCCCGCGAGTGGCGTGACAAGCTGGTCGAGACGGTCGCCGAGAACGACGACGAGCTCATGGAGCTCTTCTTGGAGGGCGTCGAGCCCACCGAGGAGCAGCTGGTCGCGGCCATTCGCCGCGCGACGCTGGCCAGCGCCATCAACCCGGTCCTGACCGGCACCGCGTTCAAGAACAAGGGCATTCAGCCCCTGCTCGACGCGATCGTCGCCTACCTTCCCGCCCCGATCGACATCCCGGCCTTCAAGGGTCACGCGGTCGGCAAGGAAGACGAGGTCATCGAGCGTCACGCCGACGTGAGCGAGCCGTTCTCCGCGCTCGCCTTCAAGATCATGAGCGACCAGCACCTGGGCCGTCTCACCTACATCCGCATCTACTCGGGCACGCTCGAGACCGGCACCGCCGTGATCAACTCGGTGAAGGGCCGCAAGGAGCGGATCGGCAAGATCTACCAGATGCACGCCAACAAGCGCGAAGAGCGCGCGTCGGCCGTGGCCGGTCAGATCGTCGCCGTGATGGGTCTGAAGGACACCACCACCGGTGACACCCTGTCGGACCCGGCTCACCCCGTGGTCCTGGAGTCGATGAACTTCCCGGCGCCGGTCATCAGCGTCGCCATCGAGCCCAAGACCAAGGGTGACCAGGAGAAGCTGGGCACCGCGATCCAGCGTCTGGCCGAGGAGGACCCGTCCTTCCAGGTCCGTCGTGACGACGAGACCGGGCAGACGGTCATCTGGGGCATGGGCGAACTCCACCTGGAGATCCTCGTCGACCGGATGCGCCGCGAGTTCAAGGTCGAGGCCAACATCGGCCGGCCTCAGGTGGCCTACCGGGAGACCATCCGCCGCAAGGTGGAGAAGGTCGACTACGTCCACAAGAAGCAGACCGGTGGTTCCGGCCAGTTCGCCAAGGTCATCATCGACATTGAGCCGCTGGGCGAGGGCAACGACGGTTACGAGTTCTCGAACAAGGTCTCCGGTGGCCGCATCCCGAGGGAGTACATCCCCTCGGTCGACGCGGGCGCCCAGGAGGCGGCCGAGTTCGGTGTTCTCGCCGGATACCCCATGGTCGGGGTCAAGGTCACCCTGCAGGACGGTGCCTACCACGAGGTGGACTCGTCCGAAATGGCCTTCAAGATCGCTGGCTCGATGGCCTTCAAGGAGGCCGCGCGCAAGGCGGACGCCGTAATCCTGGAGCCGATGATGGCCGTTGAGGTCACCACGCCCGAGGACTACATGGGTGATGTCATCGGTGACCTCAACGGTCGCCGCGGGCAGATCCAGGCGATGGACGAGCGCTCCGGCGCCCGGATCATCAAGGCGCTCGTGCCGCTCTCTGAGATGTTCGGCTACGTGGGAGACCTCCGTAGCAAGACGCAGGGACGCGCGAGCTACAGCATGCAATTCGACTCCTACGCCGAAGTGCCCGCGCACATCGCCAAGGAGATCGTCGCGAAGGTGCGGGGCGAGTAAGTCCAGCACCATTCCGGGTGCGGGTAACGAGGAGATCGTCACCCCGCCACCGGAGGGGTGCGGGGCGAGCAGGCCCCAGCGCTGTTCCGGGTGCGGGTGGCGAGGAGATCGTCACCCCGCCACCGGAGGGGTGCGGGGCGAGAGCTTTCTCGCCGGCCGGTTCCGAGAGGGACCGGCCTCCCCAATCCCGAATATGAAGACGCAAGTCACGTCAGAATCTCTAAGGAGAGAGCAGTGGCCAAGGCCAAGTTCGAGCGGACCAAGCCGCACGTAAACATCGGCACCATTGGGCACATCGACCACGGCAAGACCACTCTGACCGCGGCGATCACCAAGGTGCTCCACGAGCGTTTCCCGAACCTCAACGAGGCGACCCCGTTCGACAAGATCGACAAGGCGCCCGAGGAGAAGGCTCGTGGTATCACGATCTCCATCGCGCACGTCGAGTACCAGACCGAGAAGCGCCACTATGCCCACGTGGACTGCCCCGGTCACGCCGACTACGTGAAGAACATGATCACCGGTGCGGCTCAGATGGACGGCGCGATCCTCGTGGTCGCCGCCACCGACGGTCCGATGCCGCAGACGAAGGAGCACGTCCTCCTGGCCCGCCAGGTCGGCGTCCCCTACATCGTCGTCGCCCTCAACAAGTCCGACATGGTGGACGACGAGGAGATCCTGGAGCTCGTCGAGCTCGAGGTCCGCGAGCTTCTCTCGGCTCAGGAGTTCCCCGGCGACGACCTGCCGGTCGTCCGCGTCTCGGCGCTGAAGGCGCTTGAGGGCGACACCAAGTGGGGCGACTCGATCATCGAGCTCATGACCGCCGTGGACGAGAACGTCCCCGAGCCGACTCGTGAGACCGAGAAGCCGTTCCTCATGCCGATCGAGGACGTCTTCTCGATCACCGGTCGCGGTACGGTCGTCACCGGCCGTATCGAGCGCGGTATCGTCAAGGTCAACGAGACCGTCGACATCATCGGCATCAAGGAGACCAAGACCACCACCACGGTCACCGGTGTCGAGATGTTCCGCAAGCTCCTCGACGAGGGCCAGGCGGGCGACAACGTCGGTCTGCTCCTGCGCGGCATCAAGCGCGAGGACGTCGAGCGCGGCCAGTGCATCATCAAGCCGGGCACGACCACCCCGCACACCGAGTTCGAGGCCCAGGTCTACATCCTGAGCAAGGACGAGGGCGGCCGCCACACCCCGTTCTTCAACAACTACCGCCCGCAGTTCTACTTCCGTACGACCGACGTGACCGGCGTGGTGAACCTCCCCGAGGGCACCGAGATGGTCATGCCCGGCGACAACACGGAGATGAGCGTCGCGCTGATCCAGCCCATCGCGATGGAGGACGGTCTCAAGTTCGCCATCCGTGAGGGTGGCCGCACCGTCGGTGCGGGTCGAGTGACCAAGATCATCAAGTAGTACGATCGCGGAGTGGCGGTCGGCCCTCGAGACAGGGCCGACCGCCTCACCACGAGGGGACCGCGTCGCAGGGCGCGAACCCCGGCAGGACCCCACGAACCGTGATCTCGCAGTTGGTTCGGCCGAAGGATGACCGAACTCACTGCCAGATCACGGAAGAAAGCGCGGACTCACAGCGTCTGCTACGTGGGGCATGTGCGGAGACGCCGCCCCAGGGCGAGACGTGCTCCGGCACGACGTGGCGGGACCGTCCAGACGGGCCGGCCATGACACAGCGGCAACAGGCCGCACGTAACTTTTTCAGACGACAGTGAAGGACACCGAGGCCATTATGGCGGGACAGAAGATCCGCATTCGGCTCAAGGCCTATGACCACGAGGTCATCGACGTCTCGGCCAAGAAGATCGTCGAGACGGTGACAAGGACTGGCGCCAAGGTCGCGGGCCCGGTGCCGCTGCCGACCGAGAAGAACGTGTACTGCGTCATCCGCTCGCCGCACAAGTACAAGGACAGCCGCGAGCACTTTGAGATGCGCACGCACAAGCGGCTGATTGACATCATCGACCCGACGCCGAAGACGGTCGACTCGCTCATGCGACTCGACCTTCCCGCCGGCGTTGACATCTCGATCAAGCTCTGAGGGAACGCACTGACATGGCTAACAAGATCAAGGGCGTCCTGGGCAAGAAGCTCGGCATGACCCAGGTCTTCGACGCGGACAACCGGATGGTCCCGGTGACCGTCGTCGAGGCTGGCCCGTGCGTCGTGACCCGCGTCCGCACCGCCGAGAAGGACGGCTACACCGCCGTTCAGCTGGGCTTCGGCCAGGTCGACCCGCGGAAGGTCAACAAGCCGCTCGGCGACTACCTGCGCAAGCACGACATCACCCCGCGCCGTTACTTCGCGGAGATCCGCACCGACGACGCGAGCGACTACACCCTGGGCCAGGAGCTCCTCGCCGACACCTTCGAGGCCGGCCAGTTCGTCGACGTGACGGGCAAGAGCAAGGGCAAGGGTTTCGCGGGTGTCATGAAGCGCCACGGCTTCAAGGGTCTGGGCGCCTCGCACGGTACGCAGCGCAAGCACCGCTCGCCCGGTTCCATCGGTGGCTGCGCCACCCCCGGCCGCGTCTTCAAGGGCGTGCGCATGGCGGGCCGGATGGGCAACGTCCGCACGACCGTCCAGAGCCTCAAGGTTCACGCCGTGGACGCCGAGAAGGGCCTCATCCTGATCAAGGGTGCGATCCCCGGCGCCAACGGCAGCCTGGTCCTGGTCCGCACCGCCGCCAAGAAGGGGGCTGCCAAGTGAGCACCATTGACGTCCTCGACGTACGCGGTGAGAAGGCCGGCACCGTCGACCTGCCGGAGGACATCTTCGGTACGAAGGTCAACATCCCGCTGATCCACCAGGTCGTCGTGGCCCAGCTCGCCGCTCGCCGGCAGGGCACCCACAAGGCGAAGACCCGCGGTGAGGTCCGAGGCGGCGGCAAGAAGCCGTACCGCCAGAAGGGCACCGGCCGCGCCCGCCAGGGTTCGACCCGCGCCCCGCAGTTCACCGGTGGTGGCACCGTCCACGGCCCGGTTCCGCGGGACTACTCGCAGAAGACTCCCAAGAAGATGAAGGCCGCCGCCCTGCGCGGGGCCCTGTCCGACCGGGCGACCGGCGGCCGCGTTCACGTGGTCAGCGGTCTGGTCGAGGGGGAGACCCCGAAGACCAAGGCGGCTCTTGAGTCGCTTCGCAGGCTCACCAAGGCCCGCAGCGTCCTGGTCGTCGTCGACGAGGGTGACGAGCTCAGCTGGCTGAGCCTGCGCAACGCTCCCGAGGTCCACCTTCTGGACGCCGGGCAGCTCAACACCTACGACGTGCTCTGCTACGACGACGTCGTCTTCACTCAGGACGCGTACGACCAGACCGTGGCGCGTCTGAGCAAGAGCGGGAAGGAAGACGCCTGATGGAGAAGATCGCCGACCCGCGCGACATCATCATCAAGCCGGTTGTCTCCGAGAAGAGCTACGGCCTGATCGACGAGCACAACAAGTACACGTTCCTGGTGCGGAAGACGGCCAACAAGACGCAGGTCAAGATCGCCGTTGAGAAGATCTTCGGTGTCAAGGTCGCCAGCGTCAACACCATCAACCGCCAGGGCAAGCGCAAGCGGACCAGGTTCGGCTACGGCCAGCGCCCGGCCACCAAGCGAGCCATCGTCAGCCTGGTCGAGGGCGACCGGATTGACATCTTCGGCCAGATCGGCTGACGCGCTCGCTCAGTAAGTACAGGGAGAAAGCCCCTCGCCGTCTGGTGAGGGGCATTCGACCGGATTAACCGACGAAGGATGAACGAAAAAGATGGGCATCCGTAAACTCAAGCCGACGACCCCGGGTCGCCGCGGCGCCAGCGTCTCGGACTTTGCCGAGATCACGCGCAGCACGCCCGAGAAGTCGCTGCTTGCACCCCTGCACAGCAAGGGTGGCCGTAACGTCCACGGCCGAGTCACCACCCGTCACCAGGGTGGTGGCCACAAGCGCGCCTACCGGATCATCGATTTCCGGCGTCACGACAAGGACGGGATCCCGGCCAAGGTCGCTCACATCGAGTACGACCCGAACCGCACGTCCCGCATCGCGCTGCTGCACTACGCCGACGGGGAGAAGCGCTACATCCTCTGCCCGACCGGCCTCAAGCAGGGCGACCACATCGAGAACGGCCCCACGGCCGACATCAAGCCGGGCAACTGCCTCCCGCTGCGCAACATCCCGACCGGTACCTTCATCCACGCGGTGGAGCTCCGTCCGGGCGGTGGCGCCAAGCTGGGCCGGTCCGCCGGCGCGCAGATCCAGCTCCTCGCCAAGGAGGGCCAGTACGCCACGCTGCGTATGCCCTCCGGTGAGATGCGCCAGGTCGATGTTCGCTGCCGGGCCTCGATCGGCCAGGTCGGCAACGCCGAGCAGGCCAACATCAACTGGGGTAAGGCCGGACGCATGCGGTGGAAGGGCAAGCGCCCCACCGTCCGCGGTGTCGCGATGAACCCGGTCGACCACCCGCACGGTGGTGGTGAGGGTAAGACCTCCGGCGGTCGTCACCCCGTCAACCCCAAGGGCAAGCCCGAGGGACGTACCCGTGCGGCGAACAAGGCCAGCGACCGGCTGATCATCCGCCGTCGTACCAAGCGGAAGAAGCGGTAGGAGCAGCCAAAATGCCACGTAGCCTTAAGAAGGGTCCCTTCGTGGACGATCACCTTCAGAAGAAGGTGGATGTCCAGAACGAGAAGGGCACCAAAAACGTCATCAAGACGTGGTCGCGGCGCTCCATGATCGTGCCCGACATGCTCGGTCACACGATCGCCGTTCACGACGGCCGCAAGCACGTCCCGGTGTTCGTCACCGAGTCGATGATCGGCCACAAGCTGGGTGAGTTCGCTCCGACGCGAACCTTCCGCAGCCACGTCAAGGAAGACCGCCGCAGCCGGCGATAAGCGCCTCAGGAAGAGGACGTCGGTCCGAGAACGATCGGAAGCGATCGTCACGGGTGAGACGGACTCGACCAAAACGAAGGGTAAGAGGAGTAAGCGATGGAAGCCAGGGCTCAGGCGCGGTTCGCGCGCCACACGCCCATGAAGGCCCGCCGTGTGGTGGACCTCATTCGCGGGCTGCCCGCTTCGGAGGCGCAGGCCGTGCTGCAGTTCGCTCCCCAGTCGGCGAGCGAGACCGTGTACAAGGTGCTTTCGAGCGCCATTGCCAACGCGGAGCACAATTTCAAGCTCGACCGTGACACGCTCTTCGTGAGCCGTGCCTGGGTCGACGAGGGCCCGACGCTGAAGCGGTTTCGTCCCCGTGCTCAGGGTCGTGCCTATCGGATCAACAAGCGGACCAGCCACATCACCGTGATCGTGGAGTCCCGCGAGCCGAAGGGGAGGACCCGCTAGTGGGTCAGAAGGTTAACCCGCACGGGTTCCGCCTCGGCATCACGACCGACTTCAAGAGCCGGTGGTATGCCGACAAGCTCTACAAGTCGTACGTTGCCGAGGATGTGGCGATCCGCCGCATGCTCAAGAAGGGCATGGAGCGGGCCGGCATCTCCAAGGTGGAGATCGAGCGGACCACCGACCGGGTACAGGTCGACATTCACACCGCCCGTCCGGGCATCGTCATCGGCCGCCGCGGCGCCGAGGCGGACCGGATTCGCGGTGACCTCGAGAAGCTGACCAAGAAGCAGGTCCAGCTGAACATCCTCGAGGTCAAGAACCCTGAGATCGACGCTCAGCTCGTCGCCCAGGGTGTGGCCGAGCAGCTGTCCAGCCGTGTCTCGTTCCGTCGTGCCATGCGCAAGGCGATGCAGTCGGCGATGAAGAGCGGCGCCAAGGGCATCCGGGTGCAGTGCTCCGGCCGTCTCGGCGGCGCCGAGATGTCCCGTTCGGAGTTCTACCGCGAGGGCCGCGTGCCCCTGCACACCCTCCGCGCGGACATCGACTACGGCCTGTACGAGGCTCGCACCACCTTCGGTCGTATCGGCGTGAAGGTGTGGATCTACAAGGGTGAGGCTCCGACCAGCCGCGCCGAGCGCGAGGCGGCCGCCGCCGGTGCTCGCGCGGGCCAGCGCCGTGACCGCGACGACCGTCGTGGCCCCGGTGCCGGTGGCGGCGACCGTCCCCGTCGTGGCGCCGGTGGCGCCCGTCGTGGCGCCGGTGCCGGCCGTGGCGACCGCGCTTCGGGTGGCTCCGCCGCCCCCAGGACCGAGGCGGCCTCGCAGGCTGCCCCCGAGACCGGCCCGGCTGCGCAGCCGGGTGCTGAAGGGAGCTGACCATGCTGATCCCGCGCAGGGTCAAGCACCGCAAGCAGCACCGGCCCGACCGTCACGGCGCCGCCAAGGGTGGCACCAGGGTCGTGTTCGGCGAGTTCGGCATTCAGGCGATTGAGCACTCCTACGTGACCAACCGTCAGATCGAGTCGGCTCGTATCGCGATGACCCGTCACATCAAGCGTGGCGGAAAGGTCTGGATCAACATCTATCCGGACCGCCCCCTCACCAAGAAGCCCGCCGAGACCCGCATGGGTTCCGGTAAGGGTTCGCCGGAGTGGTGGGTCGCCAACGTCAAGCCCGGTCGCATCATGTTCGAGCTTTCGGGTGTCGCCGAGCCGGTGGCTCGCGAAGCCCTGCGTCGTGCGATGCACAAGCTGCCGATGAAGTGCCGGTTCGTCAAGCGTGAAGTGGGTGAGGCGTGATGGCTAAGGGCCTGACCGCCGGTGAGCTGCGGGTGGAAGACCAGGACACCCTGGTCACGAAGCTGAAGGAAGCCAAGGAGGAGCTGTTCAACCTCCGCTTCCAGGCAGCGACCGGCCAGTTGGAGAGCCACGGGCGGTTGCGTGCCGTCCGCCGCGAGATCGCCCGTATCTACACCGTGATGCGCGAGCGGGAGCTCGGAATCGTCACCACGGTAGAGAAGGAGTCGATCGATGGCTGAGGCCACGGAAACCACGACCGAGACGCGGAACTACCGCAAGACCCGTGAGGGTCTGGTCGTCAGCGACAAGATGGACAAGACTGTCGTGGTCGCTGTCGAGGACCGCGTCAAGCACCCCCTGTACGGCAAGGTCATCCGCAGGACGACCAAGTACAAGGCGCACGACGAGGCCAACACCTGCGGTGTCGGTGACCGCGTCCTCCTGATGGAGACCCGGCCGCTGTCCGCCAGCAAGCGCTGGCGGGTCATCGAGATCCTCGAGAAGGCCAAGTAGGTAACGCGCCTCGTGGGGGGTGACACCGTCACCCCCCATGATGGCGTCCAAGGGGGCGAAGCGATCTTCGCCCCGCCTGCGGTGGCGGTCCGTGAGGGCTGTCGCCGTGGGAAAAAGACCAGCAGGTTCCGCAAGGCTCATCCGAAACCACGGGTGAGAACCGGCGAGACAAACAGGAGTTCAAGTGATCCAGCAGGAGTCGCGGCTCAAGGTCGCCGACAACACCGGTGCGAAGGAAGTCCTTTGCATCCGTGTTCTCGGTGGCTCGGGCCGACGTTACGCGGGAATCGGTGACATCATCGTCGCCACGGTCAAGGACGCCATCCCGGGCGGCACCGTGAAGAAGGGCGATGTGGTCAAGGCCGTCATCGTCCGCACTGTCAAGGAGCGCCGCCGGCCCGACGGCTCCTACATCCGCTTCGACGAGAACGCCGCCGTCATCATCAAGGACAGTGGCGACCCCCGAGGCACCCGCATCTTCGGTCCCGTCGGACGTGAGCTGCGTGACAAGAAGTTCATGCGGATCATCTCGCTCGCGCCGGAGGTGTTGTAATGCCGAAGCTTCATGTGAAGAAGGGTGACCTCGTCCTGGTCATCGCCGGCAAGGACAAGGGTGCCAAGGGCCGTGTGATCGCCGCCCACCCGCGTGACGAGCGTGTGGTGGTCGAGGGCGTCAACATGGTCAAGAAGCACAGCAAGGAGACCAACCAGGGTCCGCGCGGTGCCAAGGCCGGTGGCGTGCAGACCATGGAGGCTCCCATCCACGTGAGCAACGTCAAGAAGCTCAAGGATGAGAAGCCTGCCAAGGACGACAAGCCCGCCAAGAAGGAGTCGGCCAAGGCCGCTTCCGAGGAGACGGGTGAGGACAACTGATGACCGCGAACACCACTGAGACCGAACAGCGGGCCCTTCCGCGCCTCAAGCAGCGCTACCGCGAAGAGATCATCGCGAAGCTGAACGAGCAGTTCGAGTTCGAGAACATCATGCTGGTGCCCACCATCACCAAGATCAAGGTGAACATGGGTGTCGGCGAGGCCGCGCGCGACTCGAAGCTCATCGAAGGCGCCGTCCGCGACCTCACCGTGATCACCGGCCAGAAGCCGGCGGTCGTCCGCGCCCGCAAGTCCATCGCCCAGTTCAAGCTGCGCGAGGGCATGCCGATCGGCGCGCACGTCACGCTGCGCGGTGACCGCATGTGGGAGTTTCTCGACCGGCTGCTCTCGCTGGCGCTGCCCCGTATCCGTGACTTCCGCGGTCTGTCGCCCAAGCAGTTCGACGGCAACGGCAACTACACCTTCGGTCTCACCGAGCAGGTCATGTTCCACGAGATCGACCAGGACAAGGTCGACCGCCAGCGTGGTATGGACATCACCGTCGTGACCACCGCTAAGACCGACGACCAGGGCCGGGCACTGCTGAAGCAGCTCGGCTTCCCCTTCAAGGAGGCCTGATCATGGCGAAGACGTCGCTCAAGGTCAAGGCTGCTCGCAAGGCCAAGTTCGAGGTCCGGGCGTACACTCGGTGCTCGCGCTGTGGTCGTCCCCGCGCCGTCTACAGGAAGTTCGGCCTGTGCCGCATCTGCTTCCGCGAGATGGCGCACCGGGGCGAGCTGCCCGGCATCACCAAGTCGAGCTGGTAGCCCTCCGCGCGGCCCCGTGAGCGATCACGGGCCCGCGCGAGGCACCTGCCGCACAGAGAAGTCGTATTCACCGGGCGCCGCCTACAGGCGCCCATGACCGCACCGAAGGTCCCCTGTGGAAACCGCGGTGAGGAAGGCCACCGGCCATGACGATGACCGACCCGATCGCAGACATGCTGACGCGTCTGCGAAACGCGAACTCGGCGTACCACGACAGCGTGGCGATGCCGTACTCGAAGATCAAGGCGCACATCGCCGAGATCCTCCAGCAGGAGGGTTACATCCAGTCCTGGAGCGTCGAAGACGCCAAGGTCGGAAAGAACCTCGTGGTGGAGCTGAAGTTCGGGCCGACCCGTGAGCGCTCCCTCGCGGGTCTGCGCCGGGTCTCCAAGCCCGGCCTGCGGGTCTATGCAAAGAAGGACAACCTGCCCCGAGTCCTGGGTGGACTGGGCGTCGCGATCATCTCGACGTCCGGCGGCCTCATGACGGACAAGCAGGCCGGCAAGCGTGGAGTGGGCGGGGAAGTCCTCGCCTTCGTTTGGTAGAGGGGAGAACGAACAGCATGTCAAGAATCGGACGGCTGCCCATCCCCGTACCGAACGGAGTGGACGTCGCCATCGACGGCCGGGACGTCACGGTCAAGGGCCCCAAGGGCACGCTTTCACACACGGTCGCGGAACCCATCGCGATCGCCAAGGGTGACGACGGCAACCTGTCCGTCACCCGTCCCAACGACGAGAACAGGGTTCGTGCGCTGCACGGCCTGTCTCGCACCCTGGTCGCCAACATGGTGACCGGTGTCACCCAGGGTTACTCGAAGACCCTGGAGATCGTGGGCGTCGGTTACCGCGTGCAGGCCAAGAGCCCGACTCAGCTTGAGTTCGCTCTCGGCTTCAGCCACCCGGTGATCGTCGACGCCCCCGAGGGTGTCACCTTCCGCGTCGAGAAGCCGACGCTGTTCCACGTGGACGGCATCGACAAGCAGAAGGTCGGCGAGATCGCCGCGAACATCCGCAAGTTGCGCAAGCCTGACCCGTACAAGGGCAAGGGCGTGCGCTACCAGGGTGAAGTTATCCGCCGCAAGGTCGGAAAGGCTGGTAAGTAGGCATGGCTGGCAAGACTGCGTTCGGCAAGCACACGGCCGCCCGCGCCGTCTCGCGGGCCCGCCGCCACGGCCGAGTCCGCAAGAAGGTGGCCGGTACGGCCACGCGTCCGCGCCTGGTCGTCAACCGGTCCACGAAGCACCTCTTCGTGCAGATCGTCGACGACACCCAGGGCCACACGCTGGTGAGCGCGTCCACCATGGACGCCTCCCTGCGCTCGGCGGAAGGCGCCAAGACCGACAAGGCCAAGCAGGTCGGCGAGCTTCTCGCTCAGCGGGCCAAGGCAGCCGGGATCACCGCGGTTGTGTTCGACCGGGGTGGCAACCGCTACGCGGGCCGCATCGCGGCGCTGGCAGACAGCGCTCGCGAAGGCGGACTGGAGTTCTGATGACTCCGTCCCAGGATCGCAATCCAGGATCGCACCCGATGGCCCGTCTTACGAATGAGAAGAGGAACCACTAATGGCCGGAGCTCCGCGTCGCGGTGGCGCCGCCGGTGGCGAGCGGCGTGACGGTCGTCGTGACGATCGCCGCGGTGGAAACGCTGACAAGGGCGTCTCGTACATCGAGCGCGTTGTGAAGATCAACCGAGTGGCCAAGGTCGTGAAGGGTGGTCGTCGCTTCAGCTTCACCGCCCTCGTCATCGTCGGTGACGGTAACGGCATGGTCGGTGTCGGCTACGGCAAGGCCAAGGAGGTGCCCGCGGCGATCGCCAAGGGTGTCGAAGAGGCCAAGAAGCACTTCTTCAAGGTGCCCCGTATCCAGGGCACCATCCCGCACATCGTGCAGGGTGAGGAGGCCGCGGGCGTCGTCTTCCTGCGTCCGGCCTCGCCCGGTACCGGCGTCATCGCCGGTGGCCCGGTGCGCGCCGTGCTGGAGTGCGCCGGCATTCACGACGTGCTGTCCAAGTCGCTCGGCTCGGACAACCCGATCAACATCGTGCATGCCACCGTGGCGGCCCTGAAGGGCCTCAGCCGCCCCGAGGAGATCGCGGCCCGCCGTGGCCTCCCGATCGAGGACGTCGCCCCCAAGAGGATGCTCAAGGCTCGCGCCGAGGGCCTCGCGGAGGCCGCGGCCGCGAAGGCGGTGAGCTAGTCCATGGCACGCCTGAAGATTACCCAGGTCCGTTCCAAGATCGGTGGCAAGCAGAACCAGCGTGACTCGCTGCGCTCGCTCGGTCTGAAGCGAATCGGCGATGTCGTCGTCAAGGAGGACCGCCCGGAGATCCGCGGCATGGTCACCGTGGTGACGCACCTCGTCACCGTGGAAGAGGTCGACTAGACATGGCAGAGAACACTCCGCTCCGCATCCACCACCTGCGTCCGGCTCCCGGCGCCAACAAGTCGAAGGTCCGCAAGGGCCGCGGCGAGGCGTCCAAGGGCAAGACCGCGGGTCGTGGCACCAAGGGCACGAGGGCCAGGAACAAGGTCCCCCTCGGTTTCGAGGGTGGCCAGGTTCCGCTGCAGCGGCGCCTGCCCAAGTTCAAGGGTTTCTCCAACGCCCTGTTCAAGACGACCTACCAGGTCGTCAACCTTGACAAGCTCGGCGAGCTGTTCCCCGAGGGTGGCGACGTCACCGTCGACACGCTCGTCGCGAAGGGCGCGGTTCGCAAGAACCAACTCGTCAAGGTTCTGGGAACCGGTGACATCTCCGTGGCGTTGAACGTGGAGGCGCATGCCTTCTCGGCCAGCGCCAAGGACAAGATCGCCGCGGCCGGGGGCTCCGTCTCCGAGCTGTAGGCGTTATCATCACGCGGCGCGGGGGCTCGTAATGGGCTCCCGCGCCCGTAGTGCGTTAGAGTTCGCTGGACAGTGGGCCTCGACTCATTTCCTTGGGCTCATTGACTGGATATGGCAAAGATGGAACACCCCCGCACCATCGCTGACCGACCTCGCCTTTCAGGCGCGCAGGAGGGACCGTGCTGACCGCATTTACCCGAGCGTTCCGTACGCCGGACCTGCGTAAGAAGCTGCTCTTCACTTTGGGCATCATTGCGCTGTTCCGACTTGGGTCGGTCCTGCCGACTCCGGGTGTGCATACCGAGAACATCAGCCGTTGTCTCACCCAGGCGCAAGCGGGGGACGCGGGCAACATCTACGGAATGGTGCAGCTGTTCAGCGGCGGCGCCCTTCTGAAACTTTCAGTCTTCGCCCTCGGCATCATGCCGTACATCACCGCGAGCATCATTCTTCAGCTGCTCGTCGTGGTCATTCCGCGACTGGAAGCCCTCAAGAAGGAGGGACAGTCCGGGCAGACCAAGATCACGCAGTACACCCGCTACCTCACGGTCGGCCTGGCGGTCCTGCAGTCGACCGCCTTCGTGGCACTCGCCCGCAGCGGCCAGCTGTTCCCGCAGTGCCGTGAGGAGATCCTCCTCGACAAGGACAACGTCTTCGCCATCGTCACGATGGTGCTGACCATGACCGCCGGCACCGCCGTCGTCATGTGGCTGGGCGAGCTCATCACCGATCGCGGTATCGGCAACGGCATGTCCATCCTGATCTTCACGCAGGTCATCGCGGTCTTCCCGTCCGAGCTGCTGAACATCGCCCGCCAGAAGGGTGGCTTCGTCTTCGGCGTGGTCATCGTGGTCGGTATCGCGATGATCGCCTTGGTCGTGATGGTGGAGCAGGCACAGCGCCGGATCCCGGTGCAGTACGCCAAGCGCATGGTCGGCCGCAGAATGTACGGCGGGACGTCGACCTACATCCCGCTCAAGGTCAACCAGGCCGGCATCATCCCGGTCATCTTCGCCTCCTCGCTGCTCTACCTTCCGCAGCTGATCACCACGCTCTTCTCGAACACCCAGGAAGAGCCGCACCCGATCATCCAGTGGATCTCGCAGGAGTTCGGCGGTGGCGGGACCACCCCGACGTACATGATCACCTTCTTCCTGCTTATCGTCTTCTTCACGTACTTCTACGTGTCGATTACCTTCAACCCCGTTGAAGTCGCCGACAACATGAAGAAGTACGGTGGGTTCATCCCGGGCATCCGCCCGGGTCGCCCGACGGCTGAGTACTTGAACTACGTGCTCACGCGACTCACCGCTCCAGGCGCGCTGTATCTGGGCCTGATCTCCATGGTGCCGATCGTCGCGCTGGCGCTCGTCGGTGCGAGTCAGAACTTCCCGTTCGGAGGAACGAGCATTCTGATCATGGTTGGTGTCGGCCTCGACACCGTGAAGCAGATCGAGAGCCAGTTGCAGCAGCGTAATTATGAAGGCTTCCTGAAGTAGTGCGCCTCGTCCTGGTCGGGCCCCCCGGAGCGGGTAAGGGGACACAGGCCCAGTTCGTCGCATCGAACCTGTCGATCCCGAAGATTTCGACAGGTGACATTTTCCGCGCCAACGTCTCGGGCGGCACGGAGCTCGGCAAGCTTGCCAAGGAATACATGGACCGCGGTGACCTCGTGCCCGACGAGGTCACCATCGCGATGGTCCGCGACCGCCTCGCCGAGAACGACGCGCAGGACGGTTTCCTGCTCGACGGCTTCCCCAGGAACGTGCCCCAGGCCGAGATCCTGAAGAAGATCCTCGCCGAGTTCCAGGCCGGTCTGGACATCGTCCTGGAGCTCGTGGTCGACGACGAGGAGGTCGTCCGCAGGCTCGCGGGCCGCCGGACCTGCAGCCAGTGCGGCCGCATCTGGCACGTCGACTTCGATGACAAGAAGGACGACATCTGCGACGCCTGTGAAGGCCGGCTGTACCAGCGGGACGACGACAAGGAGGAGACCGTCAGGCACCGCCTGGAGGTCTACCAGGAGCAGACGGCGCCCCTGGTCTCCTTCTACGCCGACGAGGGCATCCTGGTCGGGGTCGACGCCACGGGGCCGGTGGAAGAGATCACCCAGCGTGCGATGGAGGCCCTGAGGCCCTTCATCGGCTAGCGACCCCTTCGCTGGCCGGCCAGACGACGACACGGTGCACACCACCCATGGGTTTCCCATGGGTGGTGTGCTGTCATTTAGGGCAGAATCGGGGGAATTGGGGTCCCGGACCGCCCGTTGAACCGCCCCAGGGGGTGCGCAGGTGTTCAAGAAGAACAAGCACGGAATCCAGATGAAGACGCCCGAGCAGGTGGACAAGATGCGGGCGGCAGGCCTCGTGGTCGGCCGTACCCTGCAGTTGCTCAGGGAGAGCGTCCGACCGGGTATGACACCCCTGGACCTCGACGCGATCGCGGAGAAGGCGATCAGGGACGAGGGGGCGATCCCCTCCTTCAAGGGCTACCAGGGATTTCCCGCGACGATCTGCGCCTCGGTCAACCACGAGGTCGTCCACGGCATCCCGAGTGACCGCCGTCCGCTGCAGGAGGGCGACATCATCTCGATCGACTGCGGAGCCATCCTGGACGGCTGGCACGGCGACTCGGCCATCACGGTCCCGGTCGGCGAGGTCGATCCCAAGCTGACCGAGCTGATGAGGGTCACCGAGGAGGCCATGTGGCGGGGGATCGCCGCGCTCACCGTGGGCCGTCACCTGTCCGACATCGGGCACGAGGTGGAGAAGTACATCCGCTCCCAGGGGCGCTACGGCATCCCGCAGGAGTACGGCGGTCACGGCATCGGCACCGAGATGCACATGGACCCGTGGGTGGCCAACCACGGCAAGCCGGGCCGGGGCCCGAAGTTCGAGCCCGGCATGTGCTTCGCCGTCGAGCCGATGGTGAACCTCGGGACGGACCGGACCAAGGTGCTGGCCGACGACTGGACCGTGGTCACGATCGACGGGAAGGTCTCCGCGCACTTCGAACACAGCGTCGCCGTGACACATAATGGTCCTTGGGTATTGACCGCCCTTGACGGGGGGAAAGAGCGGCTTGCCGACCTGTTGGGAAATGCGGGCTAGTTTTGGCCCGTCGGCGAGCGGATGGGGTGGAGATGGCGGCTGGTCCGGAGATGCGAGCCTCCGACGGAGATCGTGACAAGGTCGCATCGGTCCTGAGGGAGCACTACGCGCAGGGCCGCCTGACCACGGAGGAGTTCGACGAGCGTCTTGAGCAGCTCTACACGAGCAAGACGTACGGCGAACTCGCCGTCCTCACCTCCGACCTTCCCGACGTCGATCTGCGTCGGCTCCCCGAGGTCCCCTCACGCGCCCCTGAGCGCACCAAGGCGACCGAGGGGAAGGACAAGCAGGGCAAGGGCATGGCGGAGGCCTGGGCCGTCTGGGCGACGGCGAGCGGTATCAACTGGGTGATCTGGCTCATCATCGGGACGACCGGAGACTTCCCCTACCCGTGGCCCCTGTGGGTGATGGGCCCGTGGGGTGTGGTGTTGCTGGTGGCGACGATCGCCGGTGGCCTGGGGCAGGACAGGAAGCGGTAATAGTGCACTCTGGGCGTTGAGTGTGCATTCCTCCACAGAAGGTGGCGTTGAATCTTCCTAACGTGAGCGGTGTCCGAACGACAGGACCCCGGTTCGCAGGAGGAAGATCCAATGAGCAAGATCCGTACAGCCCTGGCCGGAGCGGCGCTGGCAGGTTCGCTGGCCGCGGGTGTGGTCGCCGCCCCGTCTGCGACGGCCGCCACGCAGGCCTCCGCGGGGTCCGCCGTCGCGGCCCAGGAGACCCAGGCGTCGAGCAAGCACTTCTTCGGTCCGTACTACTCGGGTTTCGGCGGTGGCGAGAGCTTCGGCAGGCGCTCCTACTTCAAGGGCTACTGGACCAGCAGCGGCGGCCGCTACTGGTTCTACGGCGACCTGTTCGACCGTGACCGTGACCGTGAGCGCAGCTACGTGTGGTTCAAGTGGCACGACAGGTTCGGCTCGCACACCAAGGTGTTCAGCACCTTCGGCCGCTCCGGTTTCACCAAGTTCGGCGGGTTCAAGAAGAGCAGCGGCTTCGACGATTTCAAGATCAGGGTCTGCGAGGGCGGCAACAAGTTCGACGACTGCGGCCGCTGGGGTGACGCCTTCTGAGGCGTCTTGCGGCGCCTTTCGCGGAAGCGGTCCTCGGGGGCCTTCCGCGGAGGCGGTCCTCGGGGGCGCCCGGTGAGGGCGGGGGGCCTTTCAGCGGGACGTGACCGAGGAGCGTCGACCGAGAAGCCTCGATCAAGGAAGACCGGTCGAGGAACGTTGATCGACAAGGTTGGCCGAACGGGCCCCCGGCGCGGCGTCGCCGGGGGCCTTCCCGTGTCGCCCGCACGGTCCGGCCACCGGGATGCCGACCGGGTCTACACGGCTGGGCCGCCGGGATGTTGGGCCGCTCGGCTCGGTCCGGCCGCCGGGATGCTGGCCTGACCTGGTCGGACGTGCCACAATGAGGGCGCGAGTGTTCGCGTGTCGAGTCGTGCCGTCCAGCCCGCTCAGGATCTGCGGTATCCTTCGTAGCAGTTGTGTCAAGGCACCGGCCGTGTGTTTCGCATTTCCTCGCTCGGTGCCGTACACTCCTTTTTCGGTTCACTATGACCATTGCGCATCGGCGGTGTCGCAACCGCCGCTCTCATCGAAGCGCTGGGTCGCGGCTGCTTAGTGTTCCGAAGCCTCAGACGACCGATCAGTGAAACGCGAGGGACATGGCCAAGAAAGACGGCGCCATCGAGATCGAGGGCACTGTGGTTGAGTCGCTCCCGAACGCGATGTTCCGGGTGCAGCTCGATAACGGCCATAAGGTCCTGGCCCACATCAGCGGGCGGATGCGGATGCACTACATCCGAATCCTTCCTGACGACAGGGTTGTCGTCGAACTGAGCCCCTACGACCTCAGTCGTGGGCGGATCGTCTACCGATACAAGTAAGCGCGTCTGAGGGACGAATAGGACTATGAAGGTCAAGCCGAGCGTCAAGAAGATCTGTGACAAGTGCAAGGTGATTCGCCGGCACGGTCGCGTCATGGTGATCTGCGACAACCTGCGCCACAAGCAGCGTCAGGGATAGTCGCTCCAAACAAGGCCCCGTGAGAGTCCGCTCCAAGAGGCGGGCTCGATTCATGTGGGGTTTTCACGTAATCGCGTCTCACACCTGCGCAGGCGGCTCACGCCGTACCCCGCAGGAGACCCCCGGTCGGAGGCCGGGGCCCTCACCCCGGGCATGGGGAGGGGAAGTGAGGCGCAGGACCTCCGCCATAACGAAGGAGAATGCCCGACCATGGCTCGCCTGGTTGGTGTAGACCTCCCCCGCGACAAGCGGCTGGAGATCGCTCTCACCTACATTTTCGGAATCGGCCGCACTCGTGCGCTCGAAACCCTCAAGGCCACCGGCGTCAACGGCGACCTGCGGGTTCACCAGCTGACCGACGAAGAGCTGGTGCCGCTGCGCGACTACATCGAGGCCAACTTCAAGATCGAGGGTGACCTCCGTCGCGAAGTTCAGGCCGACATCCGTCGCAAGATCGAGATTCAGTGCTACCAGGGCATTCGGCACCGCCGTGGCCTTCCCGTGCACGGTCAGCGTACGCAGACCAACGCGCGCACCCGTAAGGGCAAGAAGAAGACCGTGGCCGGCAAGAAGAAGCCCGGTAAGAAGTAGTCCGCGTAGCCGCAGGACCGAAGACCTCAGGAGTGAAGGCAAAGAATGCCTCCTAAGAGCCGCCAGGGTGCACCCAAGAAGGTGCGCCGCAAGGAAAAGAAGAACGTCGCTCACGGGCACGCCCACATCAAGAGCACGTTCAACAACACGATCGTTTCGATCACCGACCCGAGTGGGAACGTGATCTCCTGGGCCAGTGCCGGCCACGTCGGGTTCAAGGGCTCCCGTAAGTCCACCCCGTTCGCGGCGCAGATGGCCGCGGAGAACGCCGCCCGCCGCGCCATGGAGCACGGCATGCGCAAGGTCGACGTCTTCGTCAAGGGCCCCGGCTCCGGCCGTGAGACCGCGATCCGCTCGCTTCAGGCGACCGGGCTCGAGGTCGGGTCCATCCAGGACGTCACCCCCGTGCCGCACAACGGCTGCCGTCCGCCCAAGCGCCGCCGCGTCTGACGCCCAGGAGAAGATAGAAAATGGCTCGTTACACGGGTGCGGACTGCAAGCTCTGCCGCAGGGAGAAGACCAAGCTCTTCCTCAAGGGCAAGAAGTGCGAGTCCGCGAAGTGCCCCATCGAGATCCGTCCTTACCCGCCGGGTGAGCACGGCCGCGGCCGTCCCAAGGAGTCTGAGTACCAGCTCCAGCTTCGTGAGAAGCAGAAGACCCGCCGCATTTACGGCGTCCTCGAGAAGCAGTTCCACAACTACTACGAGGAAGCCAACCGCAAGACCGGCAAGACCGGCGAGAACCTCCTCCAGATCCTGGAGAGCCGTCTCGACAACGTGGTCTACCGCGCCGGTTTCGCGGAGTCGCGCGACGCCGCCCGCCAGCAGGTCCGTCACGGACACATCCTGGTGAACGGCAAGAAGGTCGACATCCCGTCGTACCGGGTGCGCGAGCACGACATCGTCGAGGTCCGCGAGAAGTCGCGCAACCTCCTGCCCTACGAGGTGGCCCGCGCCACCGCCGGTGACAAGACGTACCCGGCGTGGCTCGGCGTCATCCCGGACGCGCTGCGCGTCCTGGTCCACCAGCTCCCGGTCCGTCAGCAGATCGACACCCAGGTCCAGGAGCAGTTGATCGTCGAGCTCTACTCCAAGTAGCGGCTCCTGCCGGTGCCGTGCGGCGAATCGCCGCACGGCACCTATGCTGTTGTTCGAGCGGCGTCAAATAGCGGGCGCCGCCATGCAAGGGAGATTTCACATGCTGATCGCTCAGCGTCCCTCCCTCCTTGAGGAATCCCTTGAGGAGACCCGGTCCAAGTTCATCATCGAGCCGCTGGAGCCGGGTTTCGGTTACACCATCGGCAACTCGCTGCGTCGCACGCTGCTGTCGTCCATCCCGGGCGCGGCCGTGACCAGCATCCGCATCGAGGGCGTGCTGCACGAGTTCACCACCGTGCCGGGCGTCAAGGAGGATGTCACCGACATCATCCTGAACCTCAAGGACCTGGTCGTCTCCTCCGAGCACGACGAGCCCGTGGTGATGTACCTGCGCAAGCAGGGCCCCGGTGACGTCACCGCCGCCGACATCGCGCCCCCGGCCGGTGTCGAGGTGCACAACCCCGAGCTGCGCATCGCCACCCTGAACGGCAAGGCGAAGCTGGAGATGGAGCTGACCGTCGAGCGCGGTCGCGGCTACGTCTCCGCCGCGCAGAACAAGCAGCCGGGCCAGGAGATCGGTCGCATCCCGATCGACTCCATCTACTCCCCGGTGCTCAAGGTCACCTACAAGGTCGAGGCGACCCGAGTCGAGCAGCGCACCGACTTCGACCGTCTGATCCTGGACGTCGAGACCAAGCCGTGCATGAAGCCCCGCGACGCGGTGGCCTCCGCCGGTAAGACCCTCGTCGAGCTGTTCGGTCTCGCCCGCGAGCTGAACGTCGAGGCCGAGGGCATCGACATCGGCCCGTCGCCGACGGACGCGGCCCTCGCCGCCGACCTCGCGCTGCCGATCGAGGAGCTGAACCTCACGGTTCGCTCCTACAACTGCCTCAAGCGCGAGGGCATCCACACCGTGGGTGAGCTCGTGGCCCGCAGCGAGCAGGACCTTCTCGATATAAGGAATTTCGGCGCCAAGTCCATCGAAGAGGTCAAGCAGAAGCTGCACGAGATGACGCTGGCGCTCAAGGACTCCCCGCCCGGGTTCGACCCGAGCGCGGTGGCCGGCGGCGGCTACGACGACGACGACAGCGCCTACGTCGAGACCGAGCAGTACTGAGTTCAGGGGCGCCTCACGGCGTTCCTCGACACCGGGTGGCCCCGCGTCACCCCGGGTGTCGCCGCGTTTCACGATGACGAGGGCCTTGCGGCCCTCGGCCCGACCCCGGTACCTCGTACGGCCGGGGCGGGTTTACTCCCAAGGAGAACGTTATGCCTAGGCCCACCAAGGGTGCCCGTCTCGGCGGCAGCCCGGCCCACGAGCGGCTGATCCTGGCGAACCTCGCCACCCAGCTGTTCCAGCACGGCCGGATCAAGACCACCGAGGCCAAGGCGAAGCGTCTGCGTCCGGTGGCGGAGAAGCTGATCACCAAGGCGAAGAAGGGCGACATGCACAACCGTCGCCAGGTGCTGACGATCGTCAGGGACAAGGGTGTCGTCCACCACCTCTTCACCGAGATCGCCCCGACCTTCGCCGAGCGTCCCGGTGGCTACACCCGGATCACCAAGATCGGCCTCCGCAAGGGTGACGCCGCCCCCATGGCCGTGATCGAGCTGGTGTCCGAGCCGCTGAACAAGGTCACGACCAGCCGGACCCCGGCCGCCGCCAAGGCCGCCGAGCCCAAGGCGGAAGAGGCCAAGGAGGCCGAGGTCGAGGAGACCAAGGCGGAGACCACCGAGGAGACGAAGGCCTCCGAGGAGACGACCGAGGCTCCCGCCGAGGAGACCGAGGCCAAGAAGGACAACGCCTGATCTCTCAGGCCCCGTGAAAGGGCCCGGCACTCCCTCCACAGGGAGCGCCGGGCCCTTTTCCGTCTGTCGCGAGCGCCGGCGCCGCGAAGGGGCGCGGCGCCGGTGAGCGCCGGGTCTTTCCCGTCCGTCGCGGCGGTGGCGAGGGCGGGGGCGGAACGCTCGGCATTCACGACTCCGCCCCCGTTTCGGCTTCGATTCCCGCGACCTGATGGTCCGATGCCGGATAACCGGCGACCCGCGGCGATCGGGTAACGAAGTCGTTCACGCCGAAGAGCACGTCAACACTCCCGAGCCCGCCGGATGGCGGCTCGCCAAGTCTCATGGGGAACCATCGTGGTACGGCTGAGGCTGGATCTCGCCTACGAGGGCACCGACTTCTCCGGCTGGGCCAAGCAGCCCGGGCGGCGTACGGTCCAGGGGGAGATCGAGGGGGCGCTCGGCAGGATCCTGCGGCTTCCCGAGCCTCCGGCGCTGACCGTGGCCGGGCGGACCGACGCCGGCGTGCACGCCCGCGGTCAGGTGGCCCATGTCGACCTGGATCCCGGCGTGCTCGGCGCGCTGGACGGCCGTGGGCGCCGAGGGGTAGCCGCGGGCGGGGGCCTCGAGCCGGGATCCGAGGGGGAGCTCGGCGAGAGGCTCTCTGCCATGCGCAGGAGACTCGCCGGAGTCCTGCCCTCCGATGTCCGTGTTCATCACGTCACGGTGGCTCCTGAGGGCTTCGACGCGCGGTTCTCGGCGCTGTCGAGGCGCTACGCCTACCGGGTCTCCGACGCCCCGGGAGGTGTCGACCCGCTCCGCCGCCGCGAGGTCGTCTGGTACAACAGGCCCCTCGACGTGGACAGGTTGAACGCGGCCGCCGCCGCTCTCCTGGGCGAGCACGACTTCGCCGCGTTCTGCAGGAGACGCGAGGGGGCGACCACGATCCGGGAGCTCAAGCGGCTCGACTGGGTTCGTGAGGACGGCCTCGTCGTGGCGACGGTGATGGCCGACGCGTTCTGCCACTCCATGGTCCGGGCACTCGTCGGATCGCTGCTGCCCGTCGGTGAGGGCCGGCTCCCGGTCGACTGGCCGGGGGAGGTGCTGTCGCGGGCCGTACGGGACTCGGGGGTGCACGTCGCACCCGCGCACGGGCTCTGCCTGGAGGAGGTACGCTACCCCGCCGCGGGCGAGCTCGCCCGGCGGGCCGCGGAGACCCGCCGGGTGCGGACGATCAGTTCGTGACGCGGCGCTCCACGACCTTCGCGGTCTGGTCGCGGAAGGCGCCGCTCACCTTGCCCAGGGACTTCTCCTTGGCGGTCGGCGTGTGGCCGTCGCTGAAGGTGGCGTAGCTGAACACGATGTAGCGGCCCCACACCATCCCTGCCGCGTAGCCGCCCGCGATGTGCACCCGCTCGCCTCCCGTGCCGGCGGCGGAGGGAAGGCCGCGGAACCAGAGGTTGCTGTCCAGATCCTTGGCCTTGTCGGCCGCCACCGCGGACTCGCGGGTGGGAAGCACGGCGATACCCGTGGTCACGGCGTACTTCCGTTTGCTGTCCACGTACGTCGCCCGTAGCACGCGGCGGCAGTCCTGGTTGCGCAGGGTGCCGGCGAACCTGCCGGACGCGGCCTTCTGGCACTGCTCGGTGACGTCGGTCTTGACCCGCTTGAACGTCGTCCCTGCCACGGACACCTTCTGGCCGAAGGCGTCGGCCACGGTCATCGTGCCGGGGTCGGTCTTCTCGGAGTTGAGCATCGTGGTGTTGATCGGTTCCGGCTCGCCGGTGATGTCCAGGTCGTCGGTGGGGTCGAGGGTCCCCGACCTGGGAATCGGATCCGTCGCGTTCGCCGACTGCTTGGCGCTGAACGACTGGTAGGCGAAGAAGGCCCCGGTGCCGATGCCGACCACCACGACCGCGACGACGGCGGCGAGCAGGGTCGTACTGGCCCTGCTGCGGGTCGGCTCGGGGGGAGAGGGCGGTGGTTCGGGGGTGAACTCCGAGAGAGGGGTGAACGCCCCACGCATCGTCGCCGGTCCGCCCTCGGGGAGCGTCGCGGTCTCGCCCGCCGGTGAGGAGGTCACCGGCGGGGGCGGGAGAACGGGGAACGAGGGGGCGATGCCGGTCACGACGGGGATGCCGCCCGGTGGGGTGTGGTCCGACAGGGGGAAGAGCTGCGCGGCCTCGGACGGTGTCCGGTCGCGGGTGTCCTGTCCGAAGGGAGGCGCGGGCACCTGTGAGATCGGCTCCGGTTCCTGGCGTGTGAAGGGCTGGGTCATGGACGCGGAGGTGGGCGCGGCCATGGGGGACGGAGCCCCCGGAGCGGGACCGGACGGAGCGGGACCGGACAGGGTGAGACCTGACGAAACAGAACCGGACGGGGCGGGAGGGTTCTCGTCTCGTGGACCGGCGGCCGGTGCGGGCGCGGAGGCCTGGTGGGAGGCCTGTCCGGGAGAGGGCTGCGCGAGGGCCTGCTGGGCAGGCTCCTGGTGGGGCGGACTCTGCTGAGGATTCTGCCGAGCCGGGGGGAGAGGGCCGGAGGCGAGGAGGTCTCCCTCCTCGGGGTGTCCAGGCACGCCGGCCACGGCGGCGCGGACGTCCGCCGTGGTGTCGTCGCTCTCGTCCGACTCCTGTGGGGGAGTGGCGTCCGGCGGCCAGACGGCGATGTCACCGGGCTCTCCCGGGCGAGCGGTGCTCTCCTCGGGGTCGGTCCACACCGGCTCGCCGGTCGCGGCGGGCCAGGGGGCCTCTTGACCTGAGGAGGGCCAGACCTGCATGCCCGCGGCCGCTGCCGTGAAGGCGGGCGGCGGCTGCCAGGGCGGTGCCCCCGGCACGATGGGCGGGGTGGACAGCGGCTGGTCGCCCCGTGGCGAGGACCCCCCGTGCTCGTGGCGCTCGCCCTCGTGCGTCCCACCGGGCCGCGGTGAGACGTTCGGGTTCTCCGGGGTGGGCCAGGCGGGAGGTGAGGGTTCCGGCGGGGTGGGGGAGTTGATCCACGCCGGAGGGGCCGGTTCCGGCCGGGAGAACTCGGACCAGGTTGGGCCCGAGGAGCCGGGGGGGAACTCCGGCCGGGGACCCGAGGAACCGGCGGGGAACTCGGGGCGCGGACCCGAAGGATCGTGGGAGAACTCGGGCCGGGGGGCCTGCGAGGGGCCGGAGGGCGATCCCGGCGGTCCGGAGGGATCGCGGGGAAGAGATTCCGATGCCTGTGGGTGCCCCGGGAGGAACCCGGGCTGCGGGCCCGAGGGGTCGCGGGAGAACTTCGGCCGGGGGTCCTGCGAGGGATCCCGGAGGAACCCGGGCGGCGGGCCGGAGGGGAAGCCGGGCGGCGGGCCAGGGAGATCCGGCCGGGGGTCCCGCGGGGGGCCGGCTGGGAACTCGGGCCTGGTGGGGCCCGCGGAGTCGGAGGAGAACTCGGGCCGCGGGGGGCCGGAAGGTTCCGGGTAGGAGAGCGGTCCCGGCTGGGGCGCGGGGTGCGAGGGGCCGGACCAGGGGGCGGGCGGATCGTCCTCCGGCTGGGCGTACCAGTCGTAGGGGGCGCCGTCGCCGGGGACCGTCCACGGCTGAGCCGCACCCGGGGCCGTCTCCGGCCACGCGGAAGGGCCGGGGGGTTGCTCGTCGTCTGTGAGATCGGTCCGCAGCACGTGGGGCGAGGGCTGGCCGAAACTCGGCGGCGGCGTCGCCGGTGTCGCCGAACCCTCGGCTTCACGTTGGTGCTCGGACCCGGATTCCTGCCCACGCATACGACGCAGCCTAGCGACAGCCGGAGATCGTCATGCGAGTATGGCCGTATCGTCTGTCGGACTCATACCTCGAAGTGGGGATATGACCCCATGGTCAGGGACGTTTTCCGGTCAGTGTCCGTGACTCCAGGGCGGGAGTGACGGTCGCGTCCGCCGCGCCGAAGGCCGCCTGGTTCAGCTTCTTGACCTCGGTTTTCTTTGGCATATGGCCGTCTTTGTACTGGAACCAGACCATTACCACGTAGTGCCCGTGGCGCCATTCGCCGACGAATGCCTCGCCGGTGCCGAGAAGTTTGGTGACCTTATCCTTACCTGGCAGCGGTTTGATGTATTCCTCCCGCTCCTTGCCGGTGCTCGCCGAGACGACCTTGGACGCTCCCGCCGACGTCTTGAGGTTGGCGACTCCCACGGTGCCGATGATCTTCCCCGAGGCGTCGCGGAAGCTGGCGCGCAGGAGCTGGTTGCACCGCGCCGAGGTGAGGGCCTTCTGGAGCTTCTCCCCGACCACAGCCTTGTCGCACTTCTTGTCGGTCCTGCGCGTGGTCATCAGGTAGGTCTGCCCGCCGATCCGTATCTTCTTGTTCTTGAACACCTCGTTCAGGGTGAGAGGGTGCGGGTCGCTGGCGCGGGAGGAGGCGAAGCCGAACTTGCCCTTCGCGGTGTTCGCGGGCGGGATGAGGGGGGCCGCGGCGGTGGGCTCCGTCGCGCCGGGCACCGGGTCGGGGTCGGAGTTGGCCAGCACGGCGAGGCCGATGCCCGCGGCGACCAGCGCCGCGAACGCCCCGGCCGCGATGTAGATCGGGCGGCGTGAGCGGGGCCCCTCGTCGTACGGGCTCCACATCTCCTTGCGAGGCCGCTCATTGGGCGCCTCGGTGGGCCGTCCCTGCGGTCGGGGGGCCTGTGGGGCCGGGGAAGGAGGGGCGGGGGGGCGGTTGTTCGGCGAGGCGTCGAACCAGTGCTGGCCCTGTGCGGGCGGCGACGCGTCAGGCCGGTTGTAAGGCTGGCGGCGCGGCGGCTCCACGGGAAAACCCATGCGCCGAGCGTAGCCCGCCGTCGGGGCCGCTTGGCTCAGGAGTATCCGAAGTCCTGGGTCCACCAGGGGCCGTCGGACCCTCGCACGGCTCCGACCCCGGTGGCCCTGAGCTCGCAGTTGAGGATGTTGCGCCGATGGCCGCTCGTCCCCATCCAACTGCGCACCGCGTCGTCGGGGGAGGTGTAGCCGCGTCCGATGTTCTCCGCGCCGCCGTCGCGGTAGCCGGTCGCCTCCATCCGTTCCCAGGGGGAGGTGCCGTCGGCGGAGTTGTGGGAGAGGCTGCCCGCTGCCGCCATCCCGGCCGAGTGCCTCCTCGCCGACACGGTGAGCCTCCTGTCGATCCGCAGCGGTACGCACCCGGCCCGCCTGCGCTCGATGTTGATGAGCCGGACGACCTCGCGCTCCATCGCGCCGAGGGCGGAGGTGGCGCCGCCGTCGCCGTTGAGGAGGAGACGGGAGGGGCCGTCCTCGCCGGAGCCGCCGGAATCGCCGAGTGACGTGCCGGGGCTCGGGGTGGGGCGCGGGCGCCGGTCCTCGGGGGCGGGGGTGGAGCGGGCGACCCGGGAGAGCGGGGCTCGCTCGACCTGGCCGGCGAGTGCGCCGCTGGGTGTGGGGCGTACGGGTCCGGTGTCGTTCAGGTAGATCTGGTCGGCGGCCTTCTCGTCGCGGCTGCCCCGGCCGATGATGAAACCGACGAGCAGAACCGCGAGCAGGCACACGAACACCCCCATGCGGCGCAGGCGCGCTCGCTGGGTATGCCCGGGGTGAGGAAGCTGCCACATACCGCTATCAAAGATAGAGATGTTTGCGGTGAGGAAGAAGGGAATGCTGAGAACATGTTGGAACCGTTCTGTGAAGGTTCCGGCGTGATCGTCCCCGACTCGTCGTTCGGCGCCTCTCTCGGAGAACGCCGCGCCACCCGGTTCCAGGCCCGCTCCTGAAGGGTTTCCGACGCGGTGACCGCCCTCTTTCCGTGGCCGTCCGGGTCTACGTCCCGCTCGTAGCGGCCTCGGATATTCGGCATATAACGCTGTATGTCGGGATAAATCATCTCGGCGCCCGGCGTGTGACGGTTTCCCGGCACCGTCCGGTGGCGGGTACACTGCCAGGGGAACCGCCGGAGAGTCATGCCGTTTTGCATGCGCTCCTCCGCGCCGGTATCCTGCTAGTTCGTTGTGTGCGAATTGGTCTCCTCTCACAGACCGATACGCGGCGCGTCCGGCGTCATCTCCTCTTTATCTGGAGACGGAAGGTCCGGGCTGTCGTGTGCCCGCACCTACCGACCATGTTGCTGTCCTTTCCGACAGCGCCGAAGACGCGACCAAAGAAGGCATACGACCGTGCGCACGTACACACCCAAGCCTGCCGAAGTCGAGCGTCAGTGGCACATCATCGACGCCACCGACATCGTGCTTGGCCGGCTGGCCAGCCACGTCGCGATCCTGCTTCGCGGTAAGCACAAGCCGACCTTCGCCAACCACGTCGACACCGGTGACTTCGTCATCGTCATCAACGCCGACAAGGTCGCGCTGACCGGTAACAAGCTTGAGCAGAAGAAGGCCTACCGCCACTCGGGCTACCCGGGCGGTCTGCGCTCCATGACCTACGGCGAGCTCATGGACAAGCGTCCCGACCGCGCCGTCGAGAAGGCCGTGAAGGGCATGCTTCCCAAGAACGCCCTCGGCCGGAAGATGATCAAGAAGCTCAAGGTCTACGCCGGTTCCGAGCACCCGCACCAGGCGCAGCAGCCGGTGTCTTTCGAGCTCACCCAGATCGCCCAGTAGTCACTAGCTGCTTGTCGCCAGCAGCGTTGGCCGACGGCCGACGCCGAGTAGGAAAGTTAAGAGGAGAACCGTGGCTGAGCCCACCGGTGTCGAGACGCCCGTCGAGGGCGCTCAGGAAGCGTACTCCGCGGAGGAGTTCCCCTCCGAGTACACCTCCGAGTCCACTGCCAGCGGCGACGCCGCCGTCCGCAAGCCCATCACCACCGGCAACTCGTACGGCACCGGCCGTCGCAAGGAGTCCGTGGCCCGCGTGCGCATCGTTCCGGGCACCGGCAAGTGGACGATCAACGGCCGTACGCTTGAGAACTACTTCCCGAACAAGGTCCACCAGCAGATCGTGAACGAGCCCTTCGTGGTGCTCGGCGCCGAGGACCAGTTCGACGTCATCGCCCGCATCAACGGCGGTGGCGTCACCGGCCAGGCCGGTGCCCTGCGCATGGGTCTCTCCCGCGCGCTCACCGCCCTGGACGTCGAGGTCAACCGCCCGCCGCTGAAGAAGGCCGGCTTCCTGACCCGTGACGCCCGCGCCACCGAGCGCAAGAAGTACGGTCTCAAGAAGGCCCGCAAGGCTCCGCAGTACAGCAAGCGTTAAGCGTTGGGGCGCCTCTTTGGCACCGACGGGGTACGTGGGGTCGCCGGACGCGACCTCACGGCCGAGCTCGCCATGGACCTGTCCGTGGCCGCGGCTCATGTCCTCGGCGATGCCGGGGCGTTCAACGCCAGCGTCGGGCGGCGAGGCCGTCCCGTCGCCGTCGTGGGCCGGGACCCCCGGGCTTCAGGAGAATTCCTGGAGGCCGCGGTGGTCGCCGGCCTCGCGTCGTCTGGCGTGGACGTTCTCCGGCTCGGCGTGCTGCCCACCCCGGCGGTCGCTTATCTGACGACGGCTCTCAGAGCCGACATGGGCGTGATGATCTCCGCCTCCCACAATCCCGCGCCCGACAACGGGATCAAGTTCCTCACCCGGGGCGGCTACAAGCTGCCCGACACGGTGGAGAACGAGATCGAGCAGCGGCTCGGCGAGAAGTGGGAGCGTCCTGTCGGTGCCTCGGTCGGCCGCGTACGCGAGGCGTACGGCGAGGCCGACCGCTACGTGTCCCATGTGCTGTCCACCGTGGAGGGTCGTCTCGACGGCCTGAACGTGGTCCTCGACTGCGCCCACGGCGCCGCCCACATGGTGGCTCCCGAGGCGTTGCTGCGGGCCGGGGCCACCGTGGAGACGATCGGGGCGCGCCCCGACGGTCTCAACATCAACGCGGGGGTCGGCTCCACCCACCTGGATCGGCTCCAGCAGATCGTGGTCTCCCGCAACGCGGACGTGGGCATCGCCTACGACGGCGACGCGGACCGCTGCCTCGCCGTCTCGCATACCGGCGAGGTCGTCGACGGTGATCAGATCATGGCGGTGCTGGCCATGGCGATGCACGCCGAGGGCAAGCTGGTCGGTGACACCGTGGTGGCCACGGTCATGTCCAACCTGGGCTTCAAGCTCGCGCTCAAGAGCGCGGGGATCGACGTCGTGGAGACCGCCGTGGGCGACCGCTACGTCCTGGAGGCCATGCGGGCGGGCGGCTACAACCTCGGCGGCGAGCAGTCAGGCCACGTCCTGATGCTCGACCACGCCACCACCGGGGACGGCCTGCTCACCTCGCTGCACCTGCTCGCGGTGATGGCGCGGGAGAAGAAGTCGCTCGCCGAGCTGGCCTCGGTGATGACCCGCCTGCCGCAGGTCCTGGTCAACGTGAAGGACGTCGACCGGTCCAAGGCCTCGGCTCCGGAGCTGGCCGCCGCGGTCGGCGCCGCGGAGTCGGAGCTGGGCGAGACCGGCCGGGTGCTGATCCGGCCGAGTGGCACCGAGCCGATGATCCGGGTCATGGTCGAGGCCGCCTCGGCGGAACAGGCCGAGCAGCTGGCCGGCAGGCTGGCCGAGGTCGTCCGTACGGCCTGCGTCTGAACGATCGAAGCACGGCCCGCGCTCCGGTGCGGGCCGTGCTTTTTGGGTGCCTGCCGCCGTGTGTCCTTCGCCGTGTGCCCGGCCTTCCCGGGAGGTCCCGGATGAGCGCCGGTATCCGAACACCTTACGCACCCTTTTTGGCCCTCTTTATTAAACTTGCACCTTTTGTTGATATTCGACATTAATGTCCGGCAACGCGCCACACTTCGCGTTGATTGACACTCTGTGTTGTTGATCAGACACTTTCAGTGGTTGAGGGAAGGTTTTCTCCCGAAGACATCGCTCGCTGGGCAGATGCCGCGTGTGAGGTCATCGGGTACCTCGCTCCCAGAAGTGTCCGGACGGCGCCGCGTCGCCTGAATCATGATCAATCGGAGGGTGACATGCCGACCTTCGACGATGCCTCCGGGGTTATCCGCTGCCAGGTGAGTGAGACGGGCTCGTTCGCGCGCGGTGACGGCGATGACTGACGCCAGACGTACGCGCGCCACGCCGCGTCATGTCCGCCCGGCCACAGGCCGGCTGTCACGGGCCGGGCGGGCTCTCGCCGGGCTCCTCGTTCTGAGCATGACCGGCGCGTCGGTCGTGTCGGCCCCGGCGGACGCTCTGGCGGCGGGCACCCTCGTGTTCAACGAGCCCTTCCACGGCAACACGGCCGACGGCCTCGGCGCCGTGGTGCTGCCGGCGATGCCGGCCGGCTCGGCCACGACGAACTCGGCCTGCCTGAGCGCCTCGGGCAACACCACTACCGGGCCCCTGCTCAGCTGCACCGACAGCCCGGACAGCCCGGGGGCCGGCAAGCTGCGCCTGACGAACGCGACGACGAACAAGGCGGGTGGCGTCTTCGGCGCCGTCAGCGGGCCCACCTCGCAGGGGCTCGACGTGACGTTCAACACCTACCAGTACGGTGGGGGCAGCGCCGACGGCATAGCCTTCGTGCTGGCGGCGGTCAGCCCGACCAACCCCCAGTCACCGGCCAACCTCGGTCAGTTGGGCGGGGGCCTGGGCTACTCCGGCACCAACGCACTCCCCGGCCTGGCGTACGGCTACATGGGCATCGGGTTCGACGTCTTCGGCAATTACAGCACCACCACCTATCAGGGCACCGGCTGCTCGAACCCGCCCTACATCAGCAGCACCAAGATCGCCGGACAGGTGGTCATCCGCGGGCCGGGCAACAACACCGTCGGATACTGCGCGATCAACAGCACGGCCACCTCGACGTCCTCCCCGGCCCTTCCCCTGCGGGCGAACACCCGCACGGCCGTCCCCGTCCAGGTGGGCATCAACCCCACCTCCGTCGTCCTGACCACCGCCGCCGGCATGTCCATCCCGGCCAACAGCTACAAGGTGCTGGTCACCCTGGTGGGGGGCGCGACCAGGACGCTGACGGGCACACTCCCCGCGGTCCCCGCGGGCCTCTACCCGACAGGGTGGCTGAACGCCAACAACGTCCCCCAGCAGCTCGCGTTCGGCTGGGTGGGTTCCACCGGAAGCGTGACCGACTTTCACGAGATCGACAACGCCACGGTGTACACGATCAGCCCCGTTCCCCAGCTGACCGTCGCCCAGACCAGCTACAGCGCCACGACGTCGCAGCCGGGCGACCCGGTGACCTACAGCGTCGTCGCGGGCGTCACCTCGAACCTGCAGGAGACCGGCGCGATCACCATCACCCAGACCCTGCCCGCCGGGACGGTGCCCGTGGGGGCGTACGGCACGGGGTGGGTCTGCTCGGCGCCGTCGTCGCGCTCCATCACCTGTACGAACTTCGCCACCCCGTTCGCGGCCGGGGCGACGTTACCGCCGCTCACCGTGGTGGGCATCGTCACCGGGACCGGCGTCACGTCGGCGCAGATCCAGAGCGGGACCGTGGTCACCGCGTCGTCGAACGACGGCAACCCCGCCTACCTGGCGACGGCGACCGCCGGCACGCTGCCGGCGACGCCCGGCGGCATAACCCTCAGCTCGAACGCGGGCACCATCGCCGGTGGCGGAGCGGTGACCGTGAGCGGGACGAACATCTCCAACGCCACCGCGATCGAGATCGGCACCACCGCCCAGCAGCAGGCGGGCACTCCGGTGGTCCTGCTGCCGTGTCCTTCGGGGGTCACCACCGGCTGCTTCGTCAACAACGGCAACGGCACCCTGACCATCCCCTCCATGCCCGCCAGGTCCTCGGCCGCCGCGGTGAACGTCACCGTCGTCACCCAGGGGCTCGCCGCGTCCGCCGCCTACACCTACACCTCCGCCCCCGCGGCACCCACCGCGCCCACCGCGACGGCCGGGACGACCAGCGCGACGGTGAGCTGGACGGCGCCGGCCAGTAACGGCAGAGCCATCACCGGCTACGTCGTGACCCCGACCCGCAACGGTGTGGCCCAGACCCCGGTGTCCTTCGACGCGTCGGCGACCACCAGGACGCTGACCGGGCTCACCGCCGGGGCGACCTACACCTTCACCGTCACCGCGGTGAACGCCGTCGGCACCGGCCCGGCCAGTCCGGCGTCGAACGCGGTCGTCCCCTACGACGTCCCCGGCCGGCCCACCATCACCGCGGCCACCGCGGGCACCTCCTCGGCGAACCTCACCTGGACCGCGCCGGCGGCCAACGGCAGCACCATCTCCAGCTACGTCGTCACGCCCTACGTCGCCGGTGTCGCGCAGCCCACCCGGACCTTCCCCGGCACCGCGACCACCCAGAGCGTCACCGGCCTGACGCCGGGGACCTCGTACACGTTCACCGTCACCGCCGTGAACGCGGCGGGTCCCGGTACGCCGTCCCTGCCCTCCTCGGCCGTCGTCCCCAACGTCGCGCCCGCCTTCACCTTCGCCGCACCACCGGCCGGAGAGGTGAACGTCGCCTACAGCGTCCCGCTGACCGTTACCGGCGGCACCACGCCGTACGTGTGGTCGGTGAGCGCGGGCACCCTGCCGCCGGGCCTGACCTTGAACGCCTCCACCGGCGTGCTGTCGGGCACCCCCACTCTCGGGGGCACCTACTCCTTCACCGCGATGGTGACGGACGCGAGCAACGTGAGCACCACCCGGGCGGTCACCCTAATCATCGCGGCGGCGCCCGTCCTGACGTTCCCGGCGCCGCCCAACGGCGAGGTGAGCATCCCCTACAGCATCCCGCTGACCGTCACCGGAGGCACCGCGCCGTACGTGTGGTCGATCACGGCGGGCAGCCTGCCGCCGGGCCTGACGCTGAACACCTCCACCGGCGTGCTGTCGGGCACCCCGACGCTGGGAGGCGTGTTCTCCTTCTCCGTCAAGGTGGTCGACGCCCTCAACCAGAGCAGCACCAGGACGGTGAGCGTGACGATCGCGGCGCTGCCGACGTTCACGTTCGCCGCTCCGCCACCCGGACAGGTCGGGGTCGCCTACAGCGTCCCGCTCACCGTCAGCGGAGGGGTCACGCCCTACACGTGGTCGGTGAGCGCGGGCAGCCTGCCGCCGGGGCTGACGCTGAACGCCTCCACCGGCGTGCTGTCGGGCACCCCGACAGCTACGGGCAGCTCCACGGTCACCTTCCGGGTGGTCGACGCGAACGGCCTGGCCGACACCAGATCCGCGACGCTGGTGATCGTGGCCGGACCCCTGGTCATCGTGAAGACGGCCAGCGCCTCCTCGGCGGTCCCGGGCGCCACGCTCAACTACACGATCACTGTGAACAACACCGGCACCACCGCCTTCACCGGCGCGACGCTGAACGACCCGCTGGCGGATGTCCTCGACGACGCGACCTACAACGGTGACGCGACCGCGAGCGGCGGCTCGGTCTCCGTGGCGGGCCAGACCCTGACCTGGACGGGCAACGTGGCGGCCGGTGCGACCGTGACCATCGGTTACTCGGTCACGGTGAAAAACCCCGACACCGGCAACAAGGTGATGGCCAACGCGGTGACCTCGTCGACGGTCGGCAGCACCTGCCCGGCGGGCGGCGTCGACACCCGATGCTCGGTCACCGTGACCGTGTCCGGGCTGTCCATCGTCAAGGTCGCCAACGTCTCGACGGCGACTCCCGGGGGGAGCATCGGCTACACGGTCACGGTGACGAACAACGGCCGGACCCCGTACACCGGCGCGACGTTCACCGACGCGATGGCCGGGATGCTCGACGACGCCGTCTACAACGCCGACGCGACCGCGACGACCGGCACCCTGTCCTACACCGCCCCCAACCTGGTCTGGACCGGAAACCTCGCGCCCGGCGCGAGCGCGAGCGTCACCTACTCGGCCACGGTGCGTAACCCCGACACCGGGGACCGGACCGCCTCCAACACGATCTCCTCGGCCACCCCGGGCAGCACCTGCCCACCGGGAAACCCCGCCCCGCAGTGCGTCGCCACCGTTACGGTCCTGATCCCGGGACTGACGATCAGCAGCAGCGCGGACGTGGCCAGCACCACACCCGGCTCGGTCGTGCACTACACGTTCACCGCTTCCAACACGGGCCAGACCCCTTATGCCGGGACGAGTATCACCGTCTCACTGGTGGACCTCCTGGACGACGCGACGCCCAACGGCGACATCTCAGCGACGACGGGAACCGTCGTCACCAACCCGGACGGCACCGCCACCTGGACCGGCGACCTGGCAGTCGGCGCCACCGTCACCGTCACCGGCTCGGTCACCGTGAACGACCCCGACACCGGCGACAGGGTCCTGAGGACCTCCGCCGTCTCCACCGCGCCGGGCAGCAACTGCCAGGTGGGCAACCAGGGCCCCGGGTGCTTCAGCGTCATCACGGTCCTGATCCCCGGCCTGACGATCGCCAAGGCGGCTGACACGGCGACCACGACCCCCGGCTCGGTCGTGAACTACACGGTGCTGGTCACCAACTCGGGGCAGACCGCCTACACCGGTGCGACGTTCGCCGACGCGCTGGGCGGGGTGCTGGACGACGCGACCTATAACGCGGACGCCGCCGCGACCAGCGGCTCGGTCGGCTTCGCGGGCTCCACGCTGACCTGGACCGGCAACCTCGCGGTCGAGGCGAGCGCCACGATCACCTACTCGGTCACCGTCAACGACCCCGACACCGGGAACAAGACGCTGACCAATACCCTCACCTCGACCACCGTCGGTAACAACTGCCCCACGGGCGGCGGCGACGCCCGGTGCGCCGGCAGCGTGACGGTTCTCGTCCCGCAGCTGACGTTGGCCAGCACGACCCCGTCGAGCACCACGGTCCCGGGCGGCGTCGTGTCGTACACGTTCACGCTGGCCAACACCGGGCAGACCCCCTACGTGGGCATCAGCGCCACGCTGGGCGTCGAGGGCCTGTTCGGCGACGTGACCTACAACGGCAACCTGATCGCCAGTTCGGGCAGCCTCGACGTGCTCCCGGACGGCTCACTCCTGTGGACGGGGGACATCGCGGTCGGCGCGACGGCCACCATCACCGGTTCGGTCACCGTGAACGACCCCGACACCGGCGACAAGGTCCTCCAAACCTCCTTCACCTCCGCCGCGCCCGGCAGCACCTGCCCGAGTATCGGGGCGACAGCGCCCAGCTGCTTCACCCTGGTCACCGTCCTGGTCCCGGCGCTGACGATCACGAACACCGCCGACACCCAGACGGTCGCGCCGGGGGGCACGGTCACCTACACGACGACGGTGACCAACACCGGACAGACCCCCTACAGCGGCGCCCAGGTCACCAACCAGCTGGCCCAGGTGCTCAACGACTCTGTCTACAACGATGACGCGGCCGCGACGACCGGAACGGTCGCCTTCGCCGGATCCAACCTGACCTGGACAGGTGATCTGGCGACCGGGGGGAGTGCCACGATCACCTACTCGGTCACTGTCGACAACCCCGACCTCGGCGACCGGCAGATGACCAATGTCGCGGTGTCGTCCACTCCGGGCAGCACCTGCCCGGCGGGAGGCACCAACACGGCGTGCACCTCGACGGTGGCTGTCCTGGTTCCGGCGCTGACCGTGGTCAAGACCGCGAACGCCGCGACGACGACCCCCGGGGCCACCGTCGGCTACACGGTCACCGTCACCAACTCCGGGCAGACGCCCTACACGGGGGCCACCGTCACCGACGCGCTGGGCGGGGTGCTGGACGACGCGGTCTACAACGCCGACGCGACGGCGTCGAGCGGCAGCGTGTCGTACACCAGCCCCACCCTGACCTGGACAGGGGATCTGGCGGTCGGTGTAACCGCCACGATCACCTACTCGGTCACCGTGAACAGCCCCGACACGGGGGACGCCCTGCTCGTGAACACCACCGTCTCCGCCGCGCCGGGTAGCAACTGCCCGACGGGGAGCGCCGACACCCGATGCGCCGTCTCGGTACCGGTGGCGCGGCTGGTCATCTCTCAGAGTTTCGTCGGGAGCAGCACGACCCCCGGTTCGACGATCCGCCTCAACGCCACGTTCACCAACACCGGGAATGTCCCCTACACGGGGATCAGCATCGCCAGTCTCACCGCGGACGTCGTCGACGACGCCACTCCCAACGGCGACCAGACCGCGAGTTCGGGAACGCTGATTCTCAGCTCCACCGCGATCACCTGGACCGGCAACATCCCCGTCGGGGGCGTCGTCACGGTCACCGGCACCCTGACCGTGAAGAATCCCGACACGGGCAACAAGATCATAACTGGCACTCTGGTCTCGGCCGCTCCCGGCAACAACTGCCCGTCCGGCGGCTCCGATCCCCGCTGCACCTCTTTGATGGACGTGCTCGTCCCCGGCCTGACGATCACCAATGTCGCCGACACCAGCGCCACGGTCCAGGGGGGCGCCGTCGGCTACACGGTCACCGTCACCAACTCCGGGCAGACGGCCTACACCGGTGCGACGTTCACCGAGTCGCTGGCAGGAATACTGGACGACGCGGTCTACAACGGCGACGCGAGCGCGACGAGCGGCACCGCCGCCGTCGCCGGATCCACCCTGAGCTGGACCGGTGACCTGGCGGCCGGGGCGAGTGCGACGGTCACCTACTCGGTCACCGTGCGAAACCCCGACCCCGGTGACAGGAACCTGGCCGGCACGATCTCCTCGCCCACCACCGGCAGCAACTGCGCCCCGGCGAGCGGTAACGCGCAGTGCACCAGCAACGTGATCGTGCTCATCCCGGCGCTGACCATCGTCCAGACCGCCACTCCGACGACGGCGGTTCCGGGAAGCACGGTCACCTACACGGTCGTTGCCACCAACACCGGGCAGCTCCCCTACACGGGGGCGACGTTCACCGACTCACTGGCGGGTGTGCTGGACGACGCGGCCTACAACACCGACGCGAGCGCGACGAGCGGCACCGTGGGGTTCGCGGACCAGGCCGTGACCTGGACCGGGGATCTCGCGCCCGGTGCGAGCGCGACGATCACCTATACGGTCACCGTCGACAACCCGGATACCGGTGACGCGAGCCTCGTGAACACGATCACCTCCACCACCTCAGGGAACAACTGCCCGTCCGGCGGGACCGACCCCCGCTGTGGCACCACCGTCGCGGTCACCGCGATCACCACGCTGACCTTCGACAAGGCCGCGAACACCCTCTCGGCCGCGCAGGGCGAGACGGTCACCTACACCGTCACGATCAGCAACAGCGGGCTGACCCCCTACGTCGGCGCGACGTTCACCGACGACCTGACCGACGTCCTGGACGACGGGACCTACAACAACGACGCCGTGGCAGGCGCGGGCACCGTCGGCTACACCGCGCCCAACCTGACGTGGACCGGCACCGTCCCGGCCGGCGGGTCGACCACCGTCGTCTACTCGGTGACGGTGCGGGCCTCGTCCGACGGGACCCTCGTCAACACACTGGTCTCGACCTCACCGGGCGGCAACTGCGCCTCGGGGAGCACCGACCCGCGCTGCACGGCCACGGTGACCGTGGCCAAGCTGACCATCGTGACCACGTCCAACGCGGCGACCTATCTGCCGGGCGAGGTGGTGCACTACACGTCGGTGATGACCAATGCCGGGCAGACGCCGTACAACGGGATCAGTGTCCTGTTCAACGGGATAGAGGGCGTCGACGACAGCGTGCCCAACGGGGACCAGAGCGCTACCTCCGGGTCGCTGACCCTGGGGCTCGACGGGCTGACCTGGACCGGGAGCATTCCGGTGGGCGGCAGCGTCACGGTGACCGGCAGTATCACGATCAACAATCCTGACACCGGCAACAAGCTGATCACCCTCACCTCGGTCTCCTCGGCGCAGGGCAGCAGCTGCCCCGTGACGACCGCACCCGGCTGTACCAACTCGGTCACCGTGCTCACCCCCGGGCTGACGATCACCAAGGTCGCGGACCGGAGCGCGGTGGTACCGGGCGGCTCGGTGGCCTACACGATCACGATCGCCAACAGCGGGAACAGCGCGTACACCGGTGCCGTCGTCACCGACACGCTGACCGGGGTGCTGGACGCGGCGACGTACAACGACGACGCGGCGGCGACGACCGGCACGGTCGGCCTCACGGGCGGGGTGTTGACCTGGACCGGTGATCTGGCGGTCGGCACGACCGCGACCGTCACCTACTCCGTCACCGCCAACAGCCCTCCCATCGGTGACAAGCTTCTGAGCAACAACGTCGCCTCCACCGAGATGGGCAGCACCTGCCCGCCCGGCAGCGGAAGCCCGGCCTGCAACGTGGGGGTCGTCGTCCTCACACCGATCCTGACGATCGTGAAGACGCCCGGCGTCACCTCGACCACCCCCGGGGGGACGGTCACCTACACGGTCACCGCCACCAACACCGGGCAGGTCCCCTTCGCCTCGGCGACGTTCACCGACGCGCTGGCCGGGGTGCTGGACGACGCGACCTACAACGCCGACGCGAGCGCCACGAGGGGAGCCGTCGCCTTCACCAGTCCCAACCTGACCTGGACAGGAGCCCTCGCCCCCGGGCAGGGGGTCACCCTCACCTACAGCGTCACGGTCGACACCCCGGGCACCGGTGACCAGATACTGGCCAATGCCGTCACCTCTGCCACCTCGGGCAGCACCTGCCCGACCGGAGGCACCGATTCGCGGTGCTTCAGCGAGGTGCCGGTCTCCAGGATCGCGATCACGAACGTGGCGAACGTCACCACGGCGATCCCGACCCAGGTGGTCAGCTACACGATCACGGTCACGAACACCGGGCAGACGCCTTACAGCAGCGTCGTGCTGAACGACCTGCTGGCCGGGGTGCTGGACGACGCGACCTACAACGGCGACGGGGCGGTCTCGGCGGGCGGCTTCAGCTTCCCCGGCGGCGACGAGGGAACCTGGACGTTCCCCCTGGCGGTCGGTGCCAGTGCTGTCGGGACCTTCTCGGTGACGGTGCTGAACCCGGATCCCGGGAACAAGATCCTCACCGCGGTGATCACCTCGGCGACCCCTGGCACCAACTGCCCGGTAGGGAGCGCCGACTCGGCCTGCACCTCGACGGTCAACGTGCTGACTCCCGTCCTGACCGTCTCCAAGAGCGCGGACCGGACGACGGTCACCCCCGGTGGGACCGTCACCTACACGATGACGGTCGCCAACACCGGCCAGACGCCGTACACCGGGGCGACGGCGACCGACGACCTCACCAAGGTGCTCCCCGACTCCGTCTACAACGCGGACGCGAGCGCCACGAGTGGCGCCGTCACCTTCACCAGCCCCAACCTGACCTGGACCGGTGACCTCGCGGTCGGCGCGACCGCGACGATCACCTACTCGGTCACCGTGCTGAACCCCGATCCCGGTGACAAGCTGATGGTCAACCGTGCCTTCTCCGACACGCTGGGCAGCACATGCCCGTCCACCGGATCCAACCCGGCCTGCACGACCCTCGTCATCGTGCTCGTACCGGCGCTGACCCTCGTCAAGACGGCCAACACGGTGACCACGACCCCTGGGAGCACGGTCGGCTACACGATCACCGCCACCAACATCGGGCAGACGGACTACACCGGCGTGACCGTCACCGATCCGCTGGCGGAGGTGCTGGACGACGCCGCCTACAACAACGACGCGAGTGCCACGACCGGCACGGTGGGCTTCGCCGGGCAGACCCTGACCTGGACCGGCGACCTGGCGGTCGGGATGACGGTGACCATCGGCTACTCGGTCACCGTCGGAGACCCGGACACCGGTGACCTGCTGCTCGCCAACGCCGTCACCTCGTCCGCACCGGGCAGCACCTGCCCGGTGGGTGGCACCGCCCCGGACTGCGCCTCGTCGGTGGCCGTCCTCATCCCCGGACTGGCCATATCCATCGTCGCCGACCGGGCGACCACGATTCCCGGCGGCGTCACCCGGTTCACCGTCACGATCGCCAACACCGGTCAGACCCCGTACGTCGGCACGAGCGTCGCCAACTCCCTCGCCGAGGTGCTGGACGAAGCGACCTACGACGACGACGCGGTCGCCACCGTCGGCACGGTCGGCCTCACCGGGCAGACCCTGACCTGGACCGGCGATCTGCCGGTCGGGACGACCTCGACCGTCACCTACACGGTGAAGGCGAACGACCCCAACACCGGTGACACGAGCATGACCAGCGTCGTCTCCTCGTCCGCGCCGGGCAGCACCTGCCCGGTGGGCGGCGCCGCCCCGGCCTGCGGCGCGACCGTCACCATCCTGATCCCCGCGCTGAGCATCGCGATGACCGCCGACACGGCGACCACGACCCCCGGGAGCACGGTCGGCTACACGATCACGCTCACCAACACCGGGCAGACGGACTACGCCGCCGCCTCCGTGGTCGCCGCGCTCAACGGGGTGTTCCCCGACTCGGTCTACAACGGGGACGCGAGCGCCTCCACCGGCGTCTTCGACTACACCGCGCCGAACCTGACCTGGACCGGTGCTCTCGCGATGGGCGCGAGCACCACGATCACCTACTCCATCACGGTGAAGGATCCCGACCCTGGCGACAAGAGCCTGACCAGCGGCGTGAGCTCCACCACGCAGGGCAGCACCTGCCCGGTGGGTGGCAGCGCCCCGGCGTGCACGACGCTCGTGCGCGTCCTGGTACCGCAGCTCACGATCACACAGACCGCCGACACCGCCACCGTCGTCGCCGGGGACGTCGTCAACTACACGGTGACTCTGGTCAACACCGGCGAGACCGACTACTCCGGCGCCGCGTTCACCGAGCCGCTGGCCGGGGTGCTCGACGACGCCACCTACGCGGGCGACGCGACCGCGACCGTCGGCACCGTCACCTACGCCGACGGCACCCTCAGCTGGGGAGGCGCCCTCGACATCGGCGACACCGCGACGGTCACCTACTCGGTCACCACCATCTATCCTCCGCCGGGCGACAAGACCCTGACCGGCACCGTCAGCTCCGTCACGGCCGGGTCGACCTGCCCCGAGGGGGGAGACGACCCACGCTGCACCACGACCGTCGCCGTCCTGACTCCCGGCCTCACCATCGTCAAGACCGCGGACAGCAGCGGTGCCGCGGTGGCGAACGCCACGGTCCAGTACACGATCACGGCCACGAACACCGGTGAGGCTCCGTACTCCGAAGCCGCGTTCACCGACACGCTGGCCGGGGTTCTCGACGACGCCACCTACAACAACGATGCGACGGCCACCGTCGGCACCGTCACCTACACCGACGGCGTCCTCGGCTGGACCGGCGGCCTGCCGGTGGCGGCGAGCGCGGTCGTCACCTTCAGCGTGCTCGTCACCCACGAGGGCACCGGCAACGCGATCCTCGACAACCGGGTCACCTCGGCGACGGTCGGCAGCACCTGCCCCGTCGGAGGCACAGACCCCGGCTGTTCCGTCCAGACCACCGTGACCCCCACCAGCATCACTCTCGTCGACCTGACCAGCGACTTCACCCTGGCCGGCAAACCGGATTCGACGGTTCGCCGCAACGAGGCCGTGACCATGACGGTCATCACGAACAGCTTCGACGGCTACACCGTCACCGTTCAGGCGGCGTCCACCGAGCTCACCTCCGACCAGCCGGGCAACGACGCCACCATCCCGATCGGGAACCTGCGCGTGCGCGAGAGCGGTACGTCGTCGGCCTTCCAGCCCCTTTCGACCACCAACCCGGTACTCGTCCACAGCCAGCCGGGTCCGTCCGCTCCCAACGGAGACGCCATCGGCAATGATTTCGAGGGGGACATCCCCTTCGTGCCGATCGGTAGCTATTCGGGGACGCTCACCTACGTCGCGACGGCCCAATGACACCGTGCCGTCACCGAGGCATCGCACACCACTCACCTTGTACACGAGCAACGTGAAGGAGAAAGCCATGGCATCGATCGTGATGACCCGTCCTGCCAGCGGCCCACGGCGCGCTGCGGCTATCTGCGGGCTCGGCGTGGCCATGGTCGTCGCCCTCGCCGCACCGTCATCGGCCGCGTCCGTACTCAAACCGCACCCCGAGGGTCCCGAGAGCAGGGGCGGGAAGGCGGCGGCCGGAGGCGTACCCAGCCTGAGCATCAGCATCGACAACGGCCGGACCACCGCCGAGGAGGGGGACCGGCTCACCTATACCGTCAAGGTCCGTAACACCGGCGCGGCCCGGGTACGTGAGCTCGACCTCACCCAGACCCTGCCGACCGGCCTCAGGTTCGTCTCGGCGGACGGCCGGGGCTCGGCCTCGAAGGGGCAGGTCCGCTGGAGCGTCGACGTGCCGCCCGGCAAGGAGGCCACCTTCCACACCGTCGCGGAGGTGGGGGCCACGCCGGAGGACCTCCTGCGCCTGGCCAGCATCGCCTGTGCGAGCACCGAGGGAAGCGACAAGCCGATCGTCTGCGCCACCCACTCCGACCGGTTGCCGGCCGGCGCGGCGGCGGCCGAGGCCGCACACGTGGCGGCTCACCCCGTGTCGAGTCGCCTGGGGTACGTGGGCATGGGCGCTGCTGCCGCGCTGTCGGTCCTGGTACTGGCCGGGCTACTGCTCCTCCGCCGCTCCAGGCGCGGCCGCCACCTGCGGGAGCCGTCCTCGTAACGATCAGAGCAACGGAGTACGGGGGGCCGTGCTCCGTTGCTCAGGAGTGTGACCGAAGCCGCGCGTCCAGGCTCCAGATGCCGACCTCCACATTGACGACCCTCGTGCGGTAGAGCTCCCGCTCGGTCAGGATGCAGAGGTCTCCCAGTCCGAGTTTGGACATTACATGATCGGAGAATGGTGTCCCGGTTCCCGCTCCCGCGAGAAGCGATCGCAGGAAGTCCTCTCCCCACTCGACGGTGTGTAGCACCCATGGTGCCCGGCCGCTGATGACGAGTTTGAGAAGATCGCTCAGCTTGTCGGCATGCTGCCTGCGGAGCCGGCCGAACTCGGTGAAGTCGCGATCCGGGACGGGGGCATGCTCCAGCAGGCCGGAGGTGACGACCGTACCGAGGTCGCCCTGGGCCATCAGGCCGGGATATCCCTCCATCTCCGGGAGTTTTCTGAGGTGGGAGAGTCCCGTGGCAGGGTCACGAGAGCAGACGACGACATGTTGGTGCTCTTCCGCCCGCAGTGCCGAGAGCAGGGCGGGGCTGTGGGTCGTGAAGATCACCTGGGACGCTTGGTCTTCGGTGGCCTGCCTGACGAGATCGAGGATCTGAGTGGCCTGGGAGGGATGTAGGCCGTTCTCCAACTCCTCGATGACCAGGGTGGGAGACCTGTTGTCGTCCGCCGCCCCGCGTCCGTCGAGGTCAAGGTCTTGCCCCTGTCGGAGCAGGCTGGTGGCGATGGCCGCGAATCTCAGCAGGCCGTCGCTCATCTCTCTGGCCGGTGTGATGGCCTCCTCCTCCCTGAGGGCCAGCATCACGTCATTGAGCTGCGAACGAATGATCTCAATCCCGGTTATCTCGTACTCGACGAGGCTTTGCACACGGGTGACAAGCTGTCGGAAACGCTGGGGGTCGTATTCCCTCATATGGTTGATCACCGCAGGGAGATTCTCCGCGGTTCGGCGCAGCCGGATGTCACGACTGGGAACGTACTGCCGCATGAGGTGGGGAACGGGATCAAGATGGAAGACCCCGCGAAGCGTCTCCAGTATGTCCTCAGCAGCGGTGATGACACGCTGCTCGGCCTCCGTCTCGCCCGCGAGCCGGAAGGGAAGCTGGCTCGTGAGGAGTCGGGTGGAGCGGAACGGCGCCTTGGGGTCTCGCCCCCGGCGGCCGTTGTACCAGGTGGCCTCGATGCTGCCGGTTCCCGGATTCGGGTCCGTTGTTCTGAGGAGGTCGTGCTCTACTCGGCCCAATGGGTTCCGCGTCGAACGGTTTTTACCTGAGAAGCCGGTGAGAGTCTCACCGATGATCTCCGGTTCCGGATGGAGTTGGATTCCAACATCAAGGTTGACGTAGAAATACCCTTTGCCGAGCCGGTCAGGAGCCAGGATGCTGCACCCCAGCTGAAATCGGTCCGCCCCATGGGGAGGGCACCCTTCTATGCCCCCGCGAAGGGGGCCCTCGTCGCCTCGCCTGCTGTCCAGCGCGTCGACGAGATCCGCTCCCGAGGCCAGCCGGGAGAGGACTTCAAGCCCGTCCAGGGCATTGGACTTCCCGCTGCTGTTGCGGCCGATGAGCGTGGTCGTCTCGCCAAGAGGAAGTAACGCGTCACGGAAGGTCTTGAACTCGGTGAGGCGTAGTGCCACCAGGCGGGACTTCATAGGGAAACCGTACACGCGCCCTCCACGACAGAGGGCGCGCACGCGGTCACTCGTCGCCGGTGAGGGAGAAGCTCCGCAGGCGGATGCCCGCCCAGACGACCGCGCCGATGGTGACGACGATCAGGGCCGGTACGGCGAAGCCGAGGGTGATCTCGGTGGAGAAGAACGCGGAGGAGGAGATCTGGTCGGCGATCGTCTGGGCCCACTGCTGGATGGAGAACCTGCGGGCGCCGGGGACGAAGTTGCCGACCACGCCCTCCCAGACGAGCGCGTAGACGATGCCGATCGTGACCGCGTGCCTGGTCAGCACGCCCAGCAGCATGAACACCGCCGCGTACGCGATCCCGCCGACGAGAGAGCCGAGCGCGAAGCCGTACGCGATGCCGGATTCGAGGTTGACGAGGATGTAGGCCGCGACGAAGGTCGGTACGGCGGCGAACAGCGCGAGCATCGAGGCGGCGACCACGAACTTGGTCTGGGCGATCACCGAGCGGGAGATCGGCTTGGACAGCAGGTGGATGATCGTGCCGTCGTCGATCTCGGGAGCGATCACCCCGGTTCCCGCGATGAGGCCGAGCAGCGGCAGCATGGTGCCGATGGCGAAGGTCTGCATGAGCGCGACGGCGGTCCGCTCGTCGGCGGCGCCGATGAACCTCATCAGCGCGGCCATGGAGATCAGCACGACGGGCAGCATGATCAGCAGCCAGATCCGGCGGCGGCCGAGGAGCGCCCGGTAGGAGATTCCGGCGATGACACCGTTCATGGTCAGCTGCTCCTGTTGATCAGGTAGGAGAAGACGCTCTCCAGGTCTTCGTCGGCGGGGGAGACCTGCATGATCCGGACGTTCGCGTCCCTGGCGACCCTGGGCAGCAGCCAGGTGAAGCGCCGGAAGTCGACGGCGTGCACCTCCAGGCCCGTCTCGGTCAGCGAGACGGAGCCCGAGGAGGCGTCGGCGATCAGTGCGGACGCGAGGCGGCGGTCGTCGCTGGAGCGGACCTTGAACAGGTGGGGGCGGTCGGTCATCCGGCGGCGGATCTCGCGGAAGTCCCCTGAGGCGGCGTGGCGTCCGGCGACGAGGACCTCGATGTGCTGGGCGACCCGCTCCACCTCCTCCAGGATGTGCGAGCTGAACAGGATGGTCTTGCCCGCGGTGCCCATGGAGCGGACCAGGTCCATCAGGTGCAGGCGCTGGCGCGGGTCCATGCCGTTGAACGGCTCGTCGAGCAGCAGGACCTGCGGGTCGTGGACGAGCGCCGCGGCCACCTTGACGCGCTGGCGCATGCCCTTGGAGTACGTCTCGATCCTGCGGTCCTTGGCGCTCTCCATCTCCACCAGGGCGAGGGCCTTGCGCGCCGCGTCGTCCGGATTGGGCAGACGGTGCAGCCTGGCGCTGGACAGCACGAACTGCCAGCCGGTGAGGAAGCCGTAGACGGCCTCGCGCTCGGGGACCAGGCCGATGGAGCGGTAGATCTGGTGGTTGCGCCAGATGCGGTCGCCGTCGAGGGTGACGGTGCCGCCCGAGGGGGGCAGGAAACCGGCCATCATGTGGAGCAGCGTGGACTTGCCCGCGCCGTTCGGGCCGAGCAGTCCGGTGACGCCGGGGCCGACGGTCATGGTGATGTCGTTGACGGCGACCACGTTGCCGTACCACCGGGACACCTGGGCCAGTTCGATCTTCATCGGGAGGCCGCCTTACGGTAGCGCGCGATCAGGGCCGTGAGGGACAGGGCGATGAGTGCGATCATGATCGCTCCCGCGACCAGGGTTCCACCGCTCTCGGGGTAGATGACGCCCGCGCTGGGCTCCGCCCCGAAGATTCCGACGTGGATGGCGGCGTCCACCAGGAAGAAGGGGTTGATCAGCCAGGCCCACGCGGCGGCGCCGTCGTTGCCCATCGACTCCAGCGTCGCGAACAGCACGGTCGACACGGCGGAGGCGAGCAGGTAGAAGGCGATGACGGAGGCCACGCCCAGGCCGCGCCTGGGGGTGAACGAGGCGATGGCCACGCCGAGGCAGGCGAGCAGCAGCGCGTAGCCGAGCGCGCCGACCATGGCGGTGAGGTATTCGAAGGTGTGCGTGTCGCCGGGCAGGTCGATGACCACCTCGCCGATGTAGAGCACGGTGAGCGGCACCGCGAGCAGCAGGAACATCGCGGTCGTCATCGCCGCGAGCTTCGCGCCGACGTAGTCCCAGATCGTCACCGGGCGCGACAGATAGAGCGGCAGCACCCGGAAGCGCAGGTCGGGCGCGACGGTGTACGGCGACTGCGAGGCGAGGAAGATCGCGAGCACGGCCTGCATGACGATGGCGTACTCGCTGTAGCGCATCCCCTCCTGCTTGATCAGCGCCATGGCCGCGATGGAGACGACCGCGGGCAGGAGCATCACGCCCAGGAGCACGAATGGGATGATCTTCGAGCGGGCGGTGCGCCCGAGCCCGAAGATCCCGCGCAGGCTGTGCACGGTGAGCGCGACGGCGGCCTGGCCGCGGCCGAGCCGAGCCCCCTCGTAGTGGCGGTATCCGATGTCGTGGATGACACCCGTGGGTTCGGAGACGGACTCAGACATTGACGGGCTCCCTGAAGACGTCCTCGATGCGCTGGCGGCCCTGCTCCACGCGTACGAGGCAGAGGTCGAGGTCGCAGACGGCGTCGCGGAGCGCGTCGAAGGTCTCCGGCGCGCGGACGTGGACGAGCAGCATCCTGCCGTGCGGGGTGACGGTCTCGCCCAGTTCGGTGAGGCGGGCCGCCAGCGCGTCCTGGCCCTCCTCGACCTCGACGGTCACCGTCTGGGTGATCTGGGTGAAGTCCCCGATGGAGGAGGAGCGCAGCAGCTTGCCGCCGTCGATCACGATGACGTGGTCGCAGACCCGCTCCAGTTCGCCCAGCAGGTGGGAGGTGACGAGCACGCTGATGCCGAACTCCGAGCCGATCCTGCGGATGAGCGCGAGCATCTCGTCGCGGCCCCGGGGGTCGAGGCCGTTGGTGGGCTCGTCGAGCAGGACCAGGCGCGGGTCGTGCACCAGGGCCTGGGCGAGCTTGACGCGCTGCTTCATGCCGGTGGAGTAGCCGCCCATCGCCCGGTAGCGCTCCTCGTACAGCCCGACGTGGCGCAGGACGTCGGCGGCGCGCTCGCGGGCCGCGGTGCGCGGCAGGCCGGACATCTGGGCCATGTGCACGGTGAACTCGGTGGCGGACAGGTCGGGTGGCAGGCAGTCGTGCTCGGGCATGTAGCCCACGATCCGGCGGATCTCCGCGCCCTTGGTCGTCACGTCCATGCCCAGCACCTGGGCACCGCCCGCGCTGGGTTCGAGGAGGCCGAGGAGGATCTTGATCAGCGTGGACTTGCCCGCGCCGTTGGCGCCGACCAGGCCGGTCACACCGGAGCCGACGGTGACGGTGAGCTGGTCGAGCGCCGTCACCCGGGGGAAACGTCTGGTTAGTCCCTCGGTGGCGAGGATAGTCATGCTCGGACACTATCCGTCGCCGCAGGTGCGCACCTCCGTCATGCGAAGGAGTCTCCCCTCGTCCGAAAGGCCAATTCTCAGCTGTTATCTCCCACCCGGGCGCGCCGGCAGCCGCATGCCGAACCGGGACCAGTAGGCCCTCTGGACGAGCAGCGTCACCACACCGGAGATGACCATACCCGCGACGTTCACCCCGAGCTGGACGGCGGAGGCGGCCATGTCGCCCCAGCGGGCGAGCGCGGCGGCGACCGCGAAGTATCCGGCGGCGGGGACCGTGGTGACCGAGATGAAGACGCCGACCAGGGCCGAGGACTTGCCCGCGGTGACCGAGAGCACCCCGGCGGCCCCCGCGAGCAGCGCGACGATGAACGACCACCTGTCGGGCTTCACGATGAACTCGATCTCCTCGTGCCCGGTCGCGAGGGTGCCCACGCCGATCCAGCCGAGCCCTCGCGCGGCCAGCGCACAGACGAAGGTGATCGTGATGGCGACGGCGAAGCCCAGGACGAGGGTCCTGGCCGCGCGGCCGATGAGGTTCCCGTCGGTACGGAGCAGGCCGAAGCAGATGGCCGCGATCGCGCCGAACTCGGGTCCCAGCACCATCGCGCCGATGATGAGGATCGGTGAGTTGACGATCACGCCGATCGCCGCGAGCAGCGTGGCGATCGTGAGGAACGCGAGGAAGGCCCAGGTGAGCCGGGTGTCCTCGTCGACCCGCTGGGCGAACTCCGCCCAGACCACGGCGTCGTCGCTGTCGCCGGGTGCCTCCTCCTGGGCGCGCTCGGCCGCCTGTGAGATCGACAGGTCGATCTGCTCGGCCGCGATCGAACCCTTCGTGTGGAGGCCGAGCTCCTGGAGCCGCTCGATCACCTGGTTGGCGGCCTCACGGGCGATGTCGAACTGGACGAGGTCCCCGGCGGGGGAGCGCGCGACACCGGGGAACAGGACGATGTTGAGGACGCCGACGCACTCGTCGAGCACCTTCAGCACCTTGTCCGTCAGCTCCGCGGGAGTGATCACACGTAGATGCAGCACGGGCCAACCCTAGGACCTGGATCCCGGCACGCTGAAGCCAGAAGCCGTACGGTCGTTGTCCGCCTCTTTCCAGGTTTCCGACTGCCCGGGCCGGTGTGGGCGCGGAGCCCGTCAGGGAACCTTGAGGGCGGGGTCGGCGCTCAGGCGCCGGAGCAGGTCGGCAGTGCGGGAGGCCCGCTCGGCGTCCTGGCCGGTCCGGTGGTCCGACTCGATGGCGTCCGCGAGGGCCTTCAGTTGGTACGGCGGCAGGAGGGCGTGCGCCGCGCGCAGCCGCAGCAGGATTTTGCGGCCGCCCTGCTCCTGGGCGTACAGGTACAGGTAGGGGAGCCGGTGGCCGGTCAGGTCACGGGCCCTTGAGCACTCGGGGAAGGAGTCCAGCCAGACGCGGGCCCGCGCGAGATCCACCCTGCGCGTCGTGAACGCGCCGTGGACCTCCACGACGCCTCCTTCCATCTCCGCACGAAAGCGGAGGATGCCGAGGAGGACGATGAGGAAAACCACCATGACCACGGCGAAGGGCAGCATCAGGATCAGAGAGGGGTCGTCGAGGGAGAATCCGACGGCCCGCTCGATATTCGAGATCGCGAACAGTGGGAAGCCGACGAAGGGGACGGTGAGAAGTATGGCACCGATCTTCATGCCGGTGCTCGCGCCGACGCTCAGCTTCAGCGGACCATGAGATGAGATACTCACATATTAGATACTAATCTACTCTTCTGGCCGGGGCTTGGTGCTGTTACGGCATGCATAACCGCAGGCGGGGAAGTTTTTTGCCTTCGATGGGTGAGTGGCCGAAATGAGGGCCGGAAAGGTAACGGGGTGTCACGCCGAAGGTCCGCTGTGTCATGATCATGGCTCTGACGTGCGAATCTGTATTCGGGCGGTTACTGATCGCATCTCGTCTTCCGGTTTCAGGGAAGGGGTGGACGTGCGTTCTCGCCGTGCCTGAGCGGGAACGGACGACCTATTCGGAGGATACCTCCGCGACGTTTATTCAACCAATTCTGTCAATAAAACACTGATATTTCCCATCGTTCACTCAATGACCATTGAGAATGACTCGCAGGTATAGGCTTCCGCTGTTCCTGGTGTGGTGTCGCCCTTTTCGTCGTCGCCGCCTACCGGCGGGCCCCAAGGCCCGGTCGCCCGCCCGGCGAAGGTGACGGGCGGCGCCTGTCCCGGCGGGGCGCGTGGACGGCACCACCCGCGCGTGCACCCGAGGTCACGGACGGCATGGGGGTGGGATGGCGACGGCCGGCGAATCGGATCGGACCGCTTCCGGTGGCGCGGCGCGCCGGTACCGCCGCGACCCGCTGGGGTTCGTCGAGTGGGCGGCCCGCGAGCACGGCCCGGTGTTCCGACTGCCCGACGACGGGTCACTGTGCGTGGCCGACCCGGTCGAGGCCCTGCGGGTGCTGCACAACGAGGAAGGCCACTACGACGAGGTGTCCGACTTCTTCCATGTCCGCGGCGGACGGCTGGGGCCGCGGGAGACGCAGGTCGCCATCGGGCGCGCGGCGCGGGCGACGGTGCGCGCCCACCTGGCCGCCCACCGCGAGCGGCTGCCCGCCGTCGTGGCGGGGCTGGGGGAGGTCAGCGAGTGGCCGTCGGCCGGGCGCACCGCCGCGCACCGGTTCCTGGCCGAGGCGCTGCTGCGCCCGGACAGCCCGCCGGCGCTGCGGGAGCTGATGACGCGAGTGGTGGAGCGCGACGTCCTGATCCGTCCCGGCGGCCGGCTGGCACGCGCGGCGCGGACGGCGCTGTGGGCGCGCGTGGTGCGGGCGGTCGCCGGCGAGGTACGCGCCCGCCGGGCCGGTCGGGCCGGTCTGGGTCCCGGTCGCCCCGGCGACCTGCTGGACGCCGTGCTCGGATCCACCCCGCCTGACACGCCCGCCGCGCAGGTCGCCCAGGTGTACCTCCTGCTGTTCCGGACCTCGGTGGCGCCGGTGGGCCACGTGGTCGGCTGGGCGCTGCTGGCGGCCGCCACCCACGGCGTCGACCTGGCGGACGTGCCCGCGGAGGCGGCCGTACGGGAGTCGCTGCGGCTGTGGCCGGTGGCATGGCTGCTGGGCCGCCCGGTACACCGAGCCCACCGGATCGGCGGCGTGCGGCTGGAGCCGGGGGAGAGCGTGTCGGTCTGCGTCTACCTGCTGCACCGCGACGAGCGGCACTGGCCGCAGGCCACCCGGTTCCGGCCCGGCCGGTGGGACGGCCCCGGCCCCCGCGGGGCCTACCTGCCCTTCGGCGGCGGCCCGTTCACCTGCGCAGGGGCCGCTGTCGCGCAGACCCTGGCCACCGGCCTGCTCACCGCCGTGAGCGACGGCGCCCGCCTGGAGGTGCGCGGCGGCCACGGGCGCCCCCACGTCGCGGGCATCATCACCCCGCCCCCGTTCCAGCTGCGCCGGACCCCCATCAGGCCCTGACCGCCAGCGACCACCAGGAAAGGAGGTGAACTCCATGAGGAAGTTGCTGCGCCGTGTTACCGGCCGCCGGGTCAACCGGCAGGCATGGTTCATCTGGTAAGACTCTCTCCCCCGGCCGCGCCCGGCCCCCGACGGCCCGGCGCGGCCCCCGACGGGACGTCCGCGCTCAGGGAGGCGCTCATGACGGATGTGGACGAGACGCTGGCGGCGTACGAGAGCGTCGCGGCACGGTACGACGAGCTGAACGCGCGGATGGACACCGCCACCCTGGTGGACCGCTACGTGGAGATGGCGGACCTGTACGGTACGGGCGGGCGGCGGCTGCTGGACGCCGGGTGCGGGACCGGCCGCAGCAGCGTGGCCTTCCGCGAGCGGGGGTTCGAGGTGACCGGCTACGACCTGTCCCCGGCGATGGTGGCGATGGCCGGGAGCAGACCCGGAGCCGAGGACATCCGGTTCCTGGTGGGACGGCTGCAGGAGCCCCCGCCGGGGCTGACCGGCTTCGACGTGGTCGCCTGCGTGGACCTGCCGATGGCGTACCTGACCGGCACGGACGAGCTGCGGCGGGCGCTGGCGTCGGCGCGCGACCAGCTCGCGGGGGACGGGGTGCTGATCTTCGACCTGAGCACCATCGGCTACTACCGGCGTACGTTCGGCGTCCCGACGGTCGCCGACCGCGGGGACCGGTACGTGGCGTGGTTCGCGGCGTCACCGCGGATCGAGGCCGACGCGGTCGTGGTCACCCAGTTCGACCTGTTCGAGCGGGCCGGCGCGGGCTGGGAGCGGGTGTCGATGCGGCACGTGCAGCGGCACCGCTCCGACCGGACGGTGCGCCGGGTGGCCGAGCGGGCCGGGCTGCGCGTCGTGGCCACCCGCGGGCTGGTGGGGACGTCGGCGCGGGAGCCGGCCGACGAGGACGGCCATGACCGGATCCTGTACGTCGCCCGCCGGGCCGACTGAGTCTCCCCGGACATCGAACCGGTGCCTCGTCCGAGCCGCGCGGCCGTCGTTTCCGATCAGATGCGGCGGAGGCGAACGCGCTGGATGGAGTGGTTGGCGTCCTTGTGGAGGACGAGGTCGGCCCGGCCTCTGGTGGGGGCGATGTTCTCGACGAGGTTGCGCTCGTTGATGTCGCGCCAGATATTTCTGGCGAAGTCGGTCGCCTCCTCCTCCGACAGGTCCGCGAGATGTTTGAAGTAGGACTTCGGGTCCTCGAAGGCCGTACGGCGGAGCTTGTGGAAGCGGTCCACGTACCAGTCGCGGATGTGCTCGACCTTGGCGTCCACATAGATGGAGAAGTCGAAGTAGTCGTTGATCGCGAGGGCGGTGGGCGGGGCGGGCTGCAGGACGTTGAGGCCCTCGACGATGAGGATGTCGGGGCGGCGCACGGTCTGGGTCGCGCCGGGCACGATGTCGTACTCCAGGTGGCTGTAGACCGGGGCCGTCACCTCCGGAAGGCCCGCCTTGACGTCGGCGACGAACCTGACCAGGGCCCGCCGGTCGTAGCTCTCGGGAAAGCCCTTCCTGTGCATGATGTCCCTCGCGGTGAGGACCTCGTTGGGGAAGAGGAAGCTGTCGGTGGTGATCAGGTCCACCCGGGGGTGCTCGGGCCAGCGGGCCAGCAGGGTGTGCAGCAGCCGGGCCGTGGTCGACTTGCCGACCGCGACGCTCCCCGCGATGCCCAGGACGTACGGGGCCGCCCTGCGCCCGCCGCCGAGGAAGGTGTTGAGCGCCGCGCTGCGCTGCCTGGCCCCGGTGAAGTGGAGGTTGAGCAGCCGGGTGAGCGGCAGGTAGATGTCGGTGACCTCGGCCAGGTCGATCGGGTCGTCGACGCCGCGCAGTTCCTCCAGCTCGTCCTCGGTGAGCGTGAGGGGCGTGTTCTTGCGGAGTTCGCTCCACTGAGCCCGGCTGAGCTGCACGTACGGTGTCGCGGTGTCCAAACCGTTGGCCATGTTCAGAGAGCCTACTGATCCGTCGGGAGCGGGTTCTTGGCGGGTGTTGGTCCGTCGGGAATCGGATCCCGGTGGGGCACCGGACGGGATTCTTGGCCTGTCCAGGGGGTTCTCCATAGACGCGCCGGACGATCTCTCAGGGAGGGGGTATGACAATGTGCGGAATAGTGGGATATACGGGACAGCGCCAGGCGATCGAGGTCGCGGTCGAGGGGCTGGGCCGGCTGGAGTACCGGGGATACGACTCGGCGGGGATCGCTCTGGTCGGAGCGGACGGCCTGGTCGTGGAGAAGCGGGCGGGGAAACTGGCCAACCTGCGCTCGGCGCTGATCTCACGTCCCACACCGCCGGCCGCGGCGACGACGGGGATCGGGCACACCCGATGGGCCACCCACGGGGCCCCCACCGACCGCAACGCCCATCCGCACACCGACTGCGAAGGGCGGATCGCGGTCATCCACAACGGGATCATCGAGAACTTCGCCGCGCTCAGGGCCGAACTGGAGAACGCGGGGCACCGGATCGTCTCCGAGACCGACACCGAGGTGGTGGCGCACCTGCTGGAGCGGTTCGCCGCCGGAGGGCTCATGGAGGCGATGCGCCGGGTCTGCCTGCGGCTGGAGGGGGCGTTCACCCTGCTCGCGGTCTCGGCCGACGAGCCCGACGTGGTGGTGGGGGCGCGGCGCAACTCGCCGCTGGTCATCGGCAGGGGCGACGGGGAGAACTTCCTCGGCTCGGACGTGGCGGCGTTCATCGCGTACACGCGCGAGGCGGTGGAGCTGGGCCAGGACCAGGTGGTCGAGCTGCGCCCCTCGAAGATCACGGTCGCCGACTTCCAGGGCCTCCCGGCCGTGACGTGTGACTACCACGTCGACTGGGACGCCTCGGCCGCCGAGAAGGACGGCCACGACCACTTCATGCTCAAGGAGATCGCCGAGCAGCCCCGGGCCATCGCCGACACGCTGCTCGGCAGGGTCGGCGAGGACGGCCGGCTGGTGCTGGACGAGATGCGACTGTCCGACCAGGAGCTACGTGACATCAACAAGATCATTCTGGTCGCCTGCGGGACCTCCTACCACGCCGGGCTCATCGCGAAGTACGCCATCGAGCACTGGGCTCGGCTGCCCTGCGAGGTCGAGGTGGCGAGCGAGTTCCGCTACCGCGACCCGATCCTCACCCGGGACACGCTGGTGATCGTGATCAGCCAGTCGGGCGAGACCATGGACACCCTCATGGCGGTACGGCACGCGCGCGGGCAGCGGTCGCGGGTGCTGGCGGTCTGCAACGTGAACGGTTCCACGATCTCCCGCGAGTCCGACGCCGTCCTCTACACGCACGCGGGCCCGGAGGTCGCGGTGGCCTCCACCAAGGCGTTCCTCACCCAGCTGGTGGCGTGCTATCTGGTGGCGCTCTATCTCGCCCAGGTCAGGGGGACGAAGTACGGCGACGAGATCACCCAGATCGTCGACCGGCTGGCGGAGGCGCCGTCGAAGGTGAGCGAGGTCCTCTCGACCGTCGAGCCGGTCCGCGCGCTGGCCAGGTCGCTCGCCGACGAGCGGTGCGTGCTCTTCCTGGGGCGGCACGTAGGCTTTCCCGTCGCGCTGGAGGGGGCGTTGAAGCTCAAGGAACTGGCGTACATGCACGCGGAGGGCTTCGCGGCGGGTGAGCTGAAGCACGGGCCGATCGCGCTGATCGACAAAGGGCTCCCCGTCGTGGTGGTCGTCCCCTCGCCGTCCGGCCAGCGGGTGATCCATGACAAGATCGTGTCCAACATCCAGGAGATCCGGGCGAGGGGGGCGAGGACCCTCGTCGTCGCCGAGGAGGGGGATGTCGCGGTCGGGCGCTACGCCGACACGCTGATCCACATCCCGGTCGTGCCGACCCTGCTCCAGCCGCTGGTCGCCGCGGTGCCACTCCAGGTCTTCGCCTGCGAGCTGGCCACGGCCAAGGGGCACGACGTCGACCAGCCCCGCAACCTCGCCAAGTCGGTCACGGTGGAGTAAGCCCTCCCCGTGCGTTGTCCACAGCCTGTGGATAAGTCTATGGATTACCCACAGCCGTAAGTGGGTATAGGGTCTGCCCTTCTTCTTGTCCCATTAAGTGTCGATATGTGCCATATAACGGTTTACTGAGGCGCATCAACGTGGCGTGAATCCACCGGATCCAAGGGAGCCGCAAGATGGACCGTCGTCGTTTCCTCGCCCGAGGTGGCGCGCTGGCCGCGCTGGGGGTGGCCGGGCCGTTCGCGGGGGTCGCGCGGGCGGGGGCGAACGGGGAGATTCTCCCGGGGGCCGGGTACGGCCCGCTGAAGCCGGTCAAGGACGAGCGGGACGGCGTGGTGCGCCTCCACCTGCCCGACGGCTTCCACTACCGGTCCTTCAGCTCGGCCGGTGACAAGTACAGCGACGGGTCCGCCGTCCCCTCCAGGCACGACGGCATGGCCGCGTTCCGCGGGCCGGGCGGCAGCGCGATCCTCATCCGCAACCACGAGGTCAACGGCCCGGTCGGCGCGTTCGGAAACCCGGCCAAGGCCTACGATCCGGCGGCCGGCGGCGGCACCTCGACGCTCAGGGTCACCCGCTACGGCAAGGTGCTCACCTCCGCCCCCAGCCTGACCGGCACCCAGATGAACTGCTCGGGCGGCCCGATGCCCTGGGGCGCCTGGGTGAGTTGCGAGGAGACCGTGAACGGGCCGGACGTGGGCGACGACTTCACCGGCCAGGACAACGGCAGGCTCACGCGCAAACACGGCTACATCTTCGAGGTCCCGCTCGACGGCGAGGCCGGAGGGCCGATCAGGAACGCCGGGCGGTTCGCCCACGAGTCGGTCGCGTTCGACGGGTTCACCGGCGCGCTCTACCTCACCGAGGACAACTTCGGTTTCGCCTCCGGCTTCTACCGTTACCTGCCCCCGAAGAACCCGCTGACGGCCCGCCGCATCCTCGACGGCGGCCGGCTCCAGATGCTGGCCGTGCGGGGCGCCCCCGGCAAGAACCTCTCCCTCGGCCAGCCCAGGGGAGCCTCGTACGCGACCACCTGGGTGGACATCGACGACCCCGATCCCACCTTCATCGGCACCCCCGCCAACAGCCTCGCCCTCCAGGCCGTCGGCAACCAGGGCAGGGCGAAGGGCGCGGCGCTCTTCTCCCGGCTGGAGGGGGCGATCAACCACCACGGCACGATCTACTTCGTCTCCACCCAGGGCGGCGCGACCGCGCCCGGCGACACCCCGCCGGGCGGCTTCGGCAAGGGGCGCGGCCAGGTGTGGGCGTACGAGACGTGGAGCGGGCGACTCAAACTCGTCTACGAGTCGCCGGGCGCGGTCACCCTCGACCTGCCGGACAACGTCACCGCCAGCCCCAGGGGCACCCTGGTCCTCTGCGAGGACGGCGCGGGCGGCAACTACCTGCGCGGCCTCACCCGTCAGGGCGAGATCTTCGACTTCTCCCGCCTCGCCCCCGTCCGCGGCGACTCCGGCGCCGAGTTCGCCGGCTCGACCTTCGGCCCCGGCGGTCACACCCTCTACGTCAACGTTCAGTCCGCCAAGGGGACGAGCTTCGCCATCTGGGGCCCCTGGCAGCGCGGCGGCTTCTGACCTCCAGGTCGTGGAGGGTTCTGAGGCGGAGAAACCCGGCAATCAGGAGGGCTCGGTCACCAGGGGAGAGGGCCGTCCTCCGAGCTGAACGTGCCGGTCGGGCCGTCGCCGTCGAGGGTCGCCATCCGCACGGCCACCGCCGCGCCCTGGGCCGCCGTGCGGGCTCCGGTGTGACCGGTCAGGTCGGTGGCGCAATGGCCGGGGTCGACGCCGTTGACCAGGATCCCGGATCCGTCCAGCTCGTTGGCGTAGAGCACGGTGATCGCGTTGAGCGCGCTCTTGGCGGAGTTGTAGGCCAGCATCGCCCAGTCGGGGTTGATGCCGTCCCTGGCCGAGGTGAGGGTCAGCGAGCCCAGCCGGGTCGTCATGTTCACGATCCTGGCCTCACCGGAGGCCCGTAGCAGCGGGATCATCGCGTGGGTCACCGTGACGACCCCGAACACGCCGACCTCGTAGGTGGTCCGCATGTGCCCGGCCGTCACGTCCACCGGGGCCACGCCGTAGTCACCGCAGAGTGCGGCGTTGTTGACCAGGACATCGAGCTTCCCGAACTCCTCACCGATGGTCTTGGCGGCGTTCAGGGCCGCGGCCTCGTCGGTGACGTCGAGCGGCAGCGGACGGGTGCCCTCGGGCGCCTGGCTCTCGTCGCGGACCCCGGCGAACACGGTCATCCCGCGCTCGGCGAGTTGCCGGGCGATCTCCCGGCCGATGCCCCGTCCCGCGCCGGTGACCAGTGCGATCTTCATGGGTTGTTCCCCCTGTGGTGGAGTCTCCGTTGAGGTCGCACAGTCTGGGCAGGGCTTCTTGGAAGTGACCTGCGGATCACTGGTGAAGCCCGGGGTATGGCGATTCGTGCTCCATCGGGGACCGGGTCCGATCGGGACAGGGCGGTGTCACGGCACCGGTCCTCTCTTCTAGCCTGGGAGGGTGATCGTTGGTATCGGTGTCGACGTCGTGGACGTGGCGAGGTTCGAGGCGACGCTGGTGCGGACGCCCGCGCTGCGGGGACGCCTGTTCACCGAGGGGGAGAGCGGGCTGGCCACGGAGTCCTTGGCAGCCAGGTTCGCGGCGAAGGAGGCCGTCGCGAAGGCCCTGGGTGCACCTCCCGGACTGCGTCACCTGGACGCCGAGGTGCTCAGCGGGGAGCACGGGCGGCCCGAGCTGCGGGTGACCGGCCGGGTGGCCGACGTCGCCGAGGCCCTGGGCGTGGCCCGGTGGCACGTCTCCCTCACCCACGACGGGGGCGTCGCGATCGCCTACGTGATCGCCGAGGGATAGATTCGGTGGAATGCGGACCGCGTACACCTCCGACCAGATCAGGGCGGCCGAGGCGGCACTGATGGCGACGCTGCCCGAGGGCGCCCTGATGGAGAGGGCGGCCACCGGGCTCGCGGTGATCTGCGCCAGGATGCTCGGCGGCGTATACGGCTCCCGCGTTGTGCTGCTCGTCGGCGGTGGCGACAACGGCGGTGACGCCCTCCACGCCGGGGCCCGTCTCGCGGCCAGGGGGGCGAGGGTCGACGCGCTCCTCGCCGGTACGCGCGTCCACGCGGCGGGCCTGGAGGCCCTGCGCCGCGCGGGCGGTCGCGTGACCCGCCTGAACCCCGATCCCGGCCACAACCACGATCCCGGTTCCGGTTCCGGCCCCGGTCCCGGCCACGGCGCGGGAAACGGGCCCGGTCTCGCGGTGGCCACGGCGGATCCCGCGGGTGCGCGCGTTCGCGGCCTGTTCGACGCGGCGGACCTGATCGTGGACGGCATGCTCGGGATCGGCGGGGCAGGGGCGCTCAGGGAGCCGTACGCGACCCTCGCCCGGCTCGCGAACGACGCGCCCGGCGAGGTCGTCGCAGTGGACGTGCCCAGCGGCGTGGACGCGAGCAGCGGCCGGGTGGAGGGGCCTGCGGTCGTCGCGGACGCCACCGTCACGTTCGGGGCGTGGAAGATCGGGTTGCTCGTCGATCCCGGCTCCCGGCACGCGGGCCGGACGGAACTCGTGGACATCGGCCTCGGCCCCTACCTGCCCGCCCCCGAGGCGGTCGCGCCGACGGACACCGACGTTGCCGCGATGCTGCCCAGGCCCGACGCCTCCTCCGACAAGTACCGCCGGGGCGTCGTCGGGATCGCGGCGGGCAGCGAGCTCTACACCGGCGCCGCGGTGCTGGCCGTGGGCGGGGCGCTGCGGGCCGGGGTGGGGATGGTCCGCTACGCGGGGGGCGCGGAACCGGTGGCCCAGGTGCGGGCCCGCTGGCCGGAGGCCGTGATCACCACGCTCGCCCCCGGAGAGGGGGTCGAGAGGGTGGGCCGCGTGCAGGCGTGGGTGCTCGGCCCCGGCCTCGGCACCGGCGACGAGGCCCGTGCCGTCGCCCGTTCCGTGCTGTCGAGCGAGGTCCCCGTGCTCGTCGACGCCGACGCGCTCACCCTGGTGGCCCAGGACAGGGCGCTGCTCCGCAGGGACGCGCCGGTCCTGATCACCCCGCACGCGGGCGAGCTCTCCCGCCTGATCGGCGTGCCGAGGGAGCGGATCGAGGCGCGGCGCCTGGAGAGCGTACGGCGGGCGGCGGCGGAACTGGGCGTGACCGTGCTGCTCAAGGGCTCGACCACGCTGGTCGCCGAGGAGGACCGGCCGGTCGGGATCAACCTCACCGGCAGCCCCTGGCTCGCGACCGGCGGCACCGGCGACGTGCTGGCGGGTCTGGCGGGCGCGCTGCTGGCCGCGGGACTGAGCGGGTACGACGCGGCCTCCTGCGCCGCGCACCTGCACGGAATCGCCGGTCGAGGCGGCCCTCTCACCGCCTGGGACGTCGCCGAGGCCCTGCCGGAGGTGGCGCGCTCCCTGCTCGGCGGGCCTCGGCATCGCCTCTCACCTGCCAAACTGGGGTCATGAGTTTCCCGATGACTCCCGCCGAGGCACGGGTGGATCTCTCGGCGATTCGTGAGAACGTGAGGCAGCTCGCGAGCCACGCTCCCGGCGCCGAGATGATGGTCGCGGTCAAGGCCGACGCCTACGGGCACGGGCTGGTTCCCGTGGCCCGCGCCTGTCTGGAGGCCGGCGCGGGCCGGCTGGGCACCGCCTACATCCGCGAGGCCCTGGAACTGAGGGCCGCCGGGATCACCGCGCCGATCCTGGCGTGGATCATCCCGCCGGGAGAGCCGCTTGAGCAGGCCGTCGGGCACGACATCGAGCTGTCGGCGAGCTCCGTCTCGATGATCGACGCGATCGCCGACGCCGCCGCGGAGGCCGGTGGGACGGCGAGGGTGCACCTGAAGGTCGACACCGGCATGTCACGCGGCGGCGCGACGGCGGCGGAATGGGCAGCCCTGGTCCAGCGGGCGTTGCGGCATCAGGCCGAGGGCGTGATCGAGATCGTCGGGCTCTGGTCCCACTTCGCCTGCGCCGACATACCGGGAGACCCGTCCATCGCGGCCCAGCTGGCGGCCTTCGACGAGGCGCTGCACATCGCGGAGAAGGCCGGGGCCGGAGGCTCCCACGTCATCAGGCACATCGCCAACTCGGCGGCGATCCTGACGCTGCCGCAGGCACGCTACGACCTGGTCCGTCCGGGCATCGCGACCTTCGGCCTGAGCCCCGTGCCCCGGCTCGGAGGTTTCGGGCTGCGTCCGGCGATGACGCTCGTCGCGCGGATCGCGCTGGTCAAACGGGTGCCTGCCAGGTCGGGCGTCTCCTACGGGCACCTGTACGTCACGGATCGGGAAACGACGCTTGGCCTCGTCCCCCTCGGGTATGCGGACGGGGTCCTACGGCACGCCACCAACGTGGCGGAGGTGCTGGCCGGTGGCCGCAGGCGGCGGATCGCGGGCAGGGTCTGCATGGACCAGTTCATGATCGACGTAGGGGACGACCCGTTGACGGAGGGTGACGAGGTGATCCTGTTCGGCGACGGTTCTCGTGGCGAACCCACCGCTCAGGAGTGGGCGGATTCCCTCGACACGATCACGCATGAGATCGTGACCAGGATCGGTTCGCGGGTCCCGCGCGTTTACCGATGAAAGGAAGCTTAGGGGGGCGCATGAGTAGTACCAGACGGCGCAAGGTCGGCATCGCGGGCGCGGTCGTCGGCGTCGCGTCGGCCGGAGTGGCCGCCGGGGCCCTCGCCAAGCGGTACGCCGTCGGACGCATCAGGCTCCGCCCCGACCTGGAGGCGAGCGAGCCGCTCGGAGAGCTGCGCGGCCATCCCACCACGGTCACCACCTCCGACGGCGTTCCCCTGCACGTCGAGGTCGACGGGAAGGAGGAGGCTCCGCTGACCGTGGTGTTCTGCCACGGCTACACGCTCAACCTCGACTCCTGGCACTATCAGCGGCGCGACCTGGGCGGCGAGCACCGTCTGGTCCTGTGGGACCAGCGCTCCCACGGTCGCTCGCCGCGCATCCCGATGAAGGACTGCTCGATCGACCGGCTCGGCGACGACCTGGCCGAGGTGATCGAGGCGCTGGTGCCCGGCCCGTGCGTGCTCGTCGGCCACTCCATGGGCGGTATGACGATCATGGCGCTCGCCGACCGGCACCCGGAGCTGTTCGGCGACAGGATCAGGGGTGTGGCGCTGATCTCCACCTCCACCGGCAAACTCGGCGAGATCTCCCTGGGCCTGCCCGCGCTGCTGTCGAAGGCGGTGCACAAGGTCACGCCGGGCACGGTGTCGATCCTGAGGCGCGGCGGCTCGCTGGTCGACAAGAGCCGCCAGGTCGGCAACGACGTGGCCTTCCTCGCCCTGCGTTACCTGGGTTTCGGCGATTCCAAGAACGTCAGCCCCACGGTCGTCGACTTCGTCGAGTCGATGATCCGCTCCACCCCGTTCGAGGTGATCGCCGAGTTCTACCCGGCGCTGATGTCGCACGACAAGCTGAGCGCGCTGCGCGTGCTGGACGGGGTCCCGACCTGCATCATGGTCGGCGACAAGGACTGGCTCACGCCCGTCGAGCACAGCAGGGCGATGGCGGCGGCGCTGCCGAGCGCCCGGTTCACCGAGGTTCCGGAAAGTTCGCACCTGGTCCAGCTGGAGCGGCCTACCGTGGTCAACGACGCTCTGCACGATCTGCTCAAGCGGGTGGACACGGGCGACACCGATGACGGGGACCGGTGAGCCGGAGGCGCACGTACGGCGCACGGTGAGCCCCCGGACGGGGCGCCCGGGCCGTGAGACGGCGCGGAGTCCTGGAAGACCGCGTGAGGCCCAGGAAGGTATGGAACAGGAGTGACGAAGCGGTGAGAATCGTGGCGACCGCCGAGGAGATGCGGGAGCTGGGCGAGGAGTTGGCGGCGCTGTTGCGCCCGGGGGACCTCGCGGTGCTCTCGGGCCCGCTCGGCGCGGGCAAGACGACCCTGGTGCAGGGGATCGCCGAGGGGCTCAAGGTGCGCGGCCCGATCACCTCGCCGACCTTCGTCATCGCCCGGGTGCACCCCTCGCTCTCCAGCGGACCGGCCCTGGTCCACGTCGACGCCTACCGCCTCGGGGGGGATCTGGAGGTCGACGACCTGGACCTGGACGCCTCGATCGAGGAGTCGGTGACGGTCGTGGAGTGGGGCGAGGGCCTGGTGGAGGGGCTCGCCGACGACCGGCTGGAGATCCTCATCGGCAGGGGCGCGTCCGGCGAGCCGGGGGAGGAGCGGACCGTCACCCTCAGGGGAATCGGGCCGCGCTGGAACGGCGTCATCTGATCTGCCTACAAAGACAGAGAAATCCTGGCACGCTCGGACTACGCACCATTGGTCTAGATCGTCAGGCGTGATGATCGACTCTTGCGGGTTTGCCCATGTTTAATGGGGAACAGGTGGGAAATCGTGCCGGGCGAGGGTCGTCGGCCGGAGGGCGAAATGGAGTTCGACGGTGCCAAGCGTCAAGCGTGTCGCGGTTGTGGGAGCCATCCTCCTTTTCGGACTGGTCGGGTGCTCTGCGGGCGCCGAATCGGCAGACCCGTCGGGCACACCCACCCCGGCCCCACCTGATTCCGGCATCAGTCGGCAGGACATCGAGGTCCAGCTCCAGCCGGCCCGCGCCAAGGCCGGGCAGAAGGTATGGATCCTGGCCAACTGCCCGATCCCGCAGGGCGGTCCCGAGCATCGCGGTACCGCGTCCTCCAAGATCTTCCGCACCCCGGTGACCCTCGACCCGATCCTCGCCACGCCCACGCCCGACCCCGCCTCGACCGCGACCCCGACGCCGCGTCCGTGGGTCCGTGGCCAGGCCACCGTCGCCGAGGGCACCGCCCCCGGGATTCACGAGGTCAACGCGAGGTGCGAGGGGACCAACGACACCGGCAAGGCCAACCTCAGGATCGTGGCCGACACCGAGCCGAGCTCCACCCCCACCTCCGACCCCACCTCCAAGCCGACCAGGACGATCATCAGCACCGAGGCGCCGGGGACGGGTGGCGGCGGCACCGCCGCCGGAGGCCCCAACGACTCGGGCGCCCCGATCGGTACGACCGGCGTCCTGCTCGCTCTCGCCCTGGCCGGCGGCATCGGCATCGCGGTCGTGCGTCGCCGCCGTTCGTAGTCCCCGATGGCCGATTCAACCCGCTGGTCCAGGATCGTCCTGGCCGGGGTCATCACCGGCGTCGTCATGGTCGCGTTCGGCAACAGGGGTGGCGAGGTCGAGAAGGAGAAGGCGCCCGCCCGCGCGTCGGTCTCGCCCAGCCGCATCGACATCCCCTCACTGGGGATCAAGGCGCCGCTGATGAAGCTCGGTGTGACGGACGGCCGGGTCGACCTGCCGCCGTACGAGAAGCCGAACGTCGCGGGCTGGGTGAAGGACAGCGCGGTCCCCGGCGACCAGGGGTCCGCGGTGATCCTCGGGCACGTGGACACCAAGACCGCGCCCGCGGTCTTCTACAAGCTCAAGGAGATGCGGGAGGGGCAGGTCATCAAGGTCGTACGCAGCGACGGCAAGGTCGCCCAGTACCGGGTGGACGCGGTCGAGCAGATCAGCAAGAACCGGTTCCCCGCCGACAAGGTCTATCTTGAGGACGGCCTGCGACTGATCACCTGCGGCGGGACCTTCGACTGGGACAGCCACGAGTATCGCGACAACCTCATCGTCTACGCCACCCTGGTCAAGACCTGAGCCCTCGCGGGACGGGCTAGGCTAAGTGTTCGTGCTGGTCCTGGCCTTTGACACCGCGACCCCCGCCGTCACCGCAGCTCTGCACGACGGTGAGAGGGTCCTCGCCGAGTCGACGACGATCGACGCGCGCCGTCACGGCGAGCTGCTCGTCCCCACGATCGAGACGGCCCTGAGCGAGGCCGGGGCCTCGCTCCGCGACGTCACCGCCATCGTCGCGGGCTCGGGACCCGGCCCCTACACCGGCCTGCGGGTCGGCCTGGTGACCGCCCAGGCCCTCGCGACGTCGCTGGGCGTCCCGGCGTACGGCGTGTGCACCCTCGACGCGCTCGCGTACGGCAGCGGACCGGACGAGCCGTTCCTGGTGGCCACCGACGCCCGGCGCAAGGAGGTGTTCTGGGGCCACTACCGGGACCCGCGCACCCGGCTGTCGGGCCCCGCGGTGGACCGGCCCCAGGATCTGCCGGGAGAGCTCCCGCTGGTCGGCGCGGGCGCGCGGATGTACGCCGAGATCGTCGGCGCCTCCCGGATCCTGGACGTGCCGGAGTATCCCGGCGCGGGCGCGATGGCGGCGCTCGCCGCCGGGCGACTCGGCGAGCCGGGCGTCCGCGAGGCCGCAGAGAGCGGCACCCACCCCGTGCTCGGCCCGCCCCGGCCGATCTACCTGCGCCGGCCCGACGCCAAGGTGCCCTCGGCGCCCAAGAAGGTCTCCACGTGACGGCCGTCCTGCGCCAGATGATCGCGGACGACCTGCCCGCGGTGATGGAGGTCGAGCGGAAGACCTTTCCCGCCGACGCCTGGAGCGAGGGCATGCTCCGGGGGGAGCTCGACGACCAGCCGAGGACGAGGCACTACGTGGTGGCCCTGGTCGACGGCGTGATCGTCGGCTACGCGGGCCTCGCCGCGGCGGGAGACCAGGCCGACGTGCAGACCATCGCCGTCCTGGCCGAGTGGCGCGGGACCGGCGTCGGCGGCGCGATGCTGACCGAGCTTCTGGCCGAGGCCGCACGCAGGGGCGCCGTGTCGGTCTTCCTGGAGGTGCGCGCCGACAACCTGGGCGCGCAGGCCGTCTACGACAGGTTCGGGTTCGAGCGGATCGGCCTGCGCCGCCGCTACTACGAGGACGGCACTGACGCGATCATGATGAGGAAGGATCTCCATGCGTGACGAACCGGTGGTCCTGGGCATCGAGACCTCCTGCGACGAGACGGGAATCGGCCTCGTCAGAGGGCACACGATGCTGGCCAACGCCATCGCCTCCAGTGTCGAGCAGCACGCCCGCTTCGGCGGGGTGGTGCCCGAGGTCGCCTCCAGGGCGCACCTGGAGGCGATGACCCCGACCGTGGAGCGGGCACTGGAGCGGGCGGGCCTGCGGTTCGCCGACGTCGACGCGATCGCGGTCACCGCCGGGCCCGGCCTGTCCGGCGCGCTGCTCGTCGGCGTCGCCGCGGCCAAGGCGTACTCGCTGGGCCTGGGCGTGCCGCTGTACGGCGTCAACCACCTCGCCGCCCACGTCGCGGTGGACCAGCTGGAGCACGGAGCCCTGCCCAAGCCCTGCATCGCGATGCTGGTCTCCGGCGGGCATTCGTCACTGCTGCTGGTGCCCGACGTCGCCAGGGACGTCATCTCGCTGGGTTCCACGGTGGACGACGCCGCGGGCGAGGCGTTCGACAAGGTGGCGAGGGTGCTCGGGCTGCCGTTCCCCGGCGGGCCGCACATCGACAGGGTGGCCCGTGACGGTTCCGGCGCGGCGATCGCGTTCCCTCGCGGCAAGTACGACGACGGGACGCTCGACTTCTCCTTCTCCGGCCTGAAGACCGCCGTGGCCCGGTGGGTGGAGGCGAGGGAGAAGGCGGGTGAGCCGGTTCACGTGCCCGACGTGGCGGCGTCGTTCCAGGAGGCCGTCGTCGACGTGCTGACCCGCAAGGCGCTGCAGGCGTGCGCCAAGTACGACGTTCACGACCTGCTGATCGGCGGCGGGGTGGCGGCCAACTCCCGGCTGAGGGCGATGGCCCAGGAGCGTTGTGACGCGGCCGGTGTCCGGTTGCGGGTCCCCAGCCCCGGGTTGTGCACGGACAACGGAGCCATGGTGGCGGCCCTGGGCTCGGACCTGGTCGCGGCCGGCATCACGCCGTCGCGGCTGGACATCCCGGCCGACTCCTCGATGCCCGTCACCACCGTCCACGTCTGACGGGCCCCGCCCTCGTACGGGGATGACGTCCGGCTGAGGGCGTCCGCGCGCCCGTCGGATCCCCGCCGGGGTGTCCGCGCGCGCCCGTCGGCCGTCGCGCCCCCGCTGGGGTGTCCGCTGGGGGTGTTCGTGCGTGCGTCGGATCCCCGCCGGGGTGTCCGTGTGCGCCCGTCGGCCGTCGCGCCCCCGCTGGGCGGCGGCCGCACGGGCTCTTCCTTTTTGCGGGTTCTTCCTCCCGGAGCTCGCCCTGAGGGTTTCTCCTTCGAGGGCTCCTGCCTCCCGGAGGTTCTTCACCACGGGTGCCTCTAGACGGAGTGCAGGGTGAGCACCGGGTAGTCGGTGTAACCGCGGTGGTCGCCGCCGAAGGCCGAGCCGAAGTCGGCCTGGTTGAGCTCGGCGCCGAGGCGGAGGCGGAGCGGCAGGTCGGGGTTGGCCAGGAACGACTGGCCCAGCGAGACCAGGTCGGCGCCGCGCTCCAGCCACCGCGTGGCCCTGTCGGCCGGGTCGCCGATCGAGGGGTCGTTGACGATGAGGGTGTTCGGCCACAGCGTCTGGATCTCCTGGTTGAGCTCCTCGGAGGAACTCGCCACCAGGTGGAGATAGGCGAGGTCGAGCGCGGCGAGCTCGGAGACGAGCGCCGGGTAGACCTCGTGCATGTCGTCTTCGACCAGGTCTCCCGCGCCGTTGCCCGGCGAGAGGCGGATGCCGACCTTGGAGGCGCCGATCCGGTCCACGACCGCCCGCGCGGTCTCCACGGCGAAGCGGATCCTGTTCTCCTGCGAGCCGCCGAAGTGGTCGTCGCGCAGGTTGGCGTTCTGCGACAGGAACTGCTGGATGAGGTAGCCGTTGGCGCCGTGCAACTCGACCCCGTCGAAGCCCGCCTCCACGGCGCGCGCGGCGGCGTCGGCGAAGTCCTGGACGGTGGACTCGACCTGGGCGGTTGTCAGTTCGAGCGGGGTTTGGTAGTCCTGCAGGCCGGTGGGCGTGAAGATCTGCCCCGCCGGTCGTACGGCGGACGGCCCGAGGGGGAGCGCGCCGGTGTTGTCGGGGTGGCCGATCCGGCCGGCGTGCATGATCTGGGCGAAGATCCTGCCGCCCGCCGCGTGGACGGCGTCGGTGACCTCACGCCACCCGGCCACCTGTTCGTCGGTGTGCAACCCCGGGGTGTCCATATAGCCCTTGCCGGCCTGGCTGGGTTGGACCCCCTCTGTGATGATCAGGCCCGCCGAGGCTCGCTGGGCGTAGTAGAGGGCGGTGAGCGACGAGGGGATTCCGTCGACGTAGGCCCGGGAGCGTGTCATGGGCGCCATCACCAGGCGGTTGGGCAGCTGGAGGCCGGCGAGCGTGAACGGTGAGAACGGCATGGTGAACTCCTTTTGTTGGTTGGCCAACTTGGCTAGCCAATAAGTAGTTCTACAACTTGGTCGGCCAACATGCAAGCGGGTAGTCTCGGGGGGAGCGGAAGGACCCGACCATGGCGGAGTTGTCGATCGACGAAGAGCGCGACGTGACCGAAGAGCGAGGCACGGCACCCGAGGCCCTCTCCGGAGGAGGTGACGAGGTCGAGGCGTGCTCCTCGTCCGCCGGTGACTGCGGCGACTACGACAACGACCTCAACTGCCTGATGGCCTACGCCACTCGCGGCCACCGCGTGCTGCTCGCCGACCTCCTCGGGGAGATCGACCTCTACCCGGGCCAGGAGCGTGTGATGGGCGCGCTGTGGGACAACGGCCCACAGTCGCAGAACGCCCTGGCGAGAATCGTCGGCATCGACGTGTCCACCATGACCAAGACCCTGCAGCGCCTGGAGCGCAGCGGTTTCGTCAGTCGCAGGCCCGACCCCGCCAACCGGCGGATCAGCATCGTCGACATCACGCCCAAGGGACACGCGCTCCGCCCGGAGGTGGACCGGGTCCTCGCCGAGGTGCACCGGCGGATGACCAACGGGCTGACGGCCGAGCAGATCGACGAGCTGTCGTCCCTGCTCTCGGTGGTCAGGAACAACCTGTGCCGCGAGGCGAAGGTCGTCGAAGGCGAGGGGAGGCGCCCGGCGGCCGATGCCACGCGCTCCGGCTGACGGCGTCCGTACTTTCCGCGAGGTTCGCCCTCTCCCCGCGAGGCTCGGGTCTCCCTACGGTTTGGGCGGCGAGGGCCGGGTGGGATTTCCGGCGAGGGCCGGGCGGGATTTTTCGCGAAGGTCGAGTGGGACCGGTGAGGGCTGAGCGGGGCCGGTGAGGGCCCGGAGCGGCCCTCGGCGGAGAACCGAGATCAGTCCTTGTCGCCCCTGGTGGGGCGGAGCAACGCCTCGGCCAGGGCGAGCATGGTCTCCTCCAGGGTGCCCAGGCGGCGGGTGAGGTCGGCGTGCGCGGGCTCCACGGTCTCGCTCAGGGCCTCGGAGAGCTCGTCGCGGTCGGGCAGGGCGCGGAGCGTCTCGGCGAGAGGAGAGAGCGCCGCCTCCGCCCTGATGACGCGCTCGTCCAGGGAGTCGAAGCGCTCGCGCTGCTCGGCGGTCTGAACGCCGATGAGCGCGCCGACGCCGAGCACGGCCGGCAGGTCCTCCAGGCGCTCGTCCAGGCTCTCCAGGCGCTCTGCGGACTTCTCCGCACGCCCGTCCAGCGTGGACAGCCGGGAGTCGATGACGTCCATCCGGCAGGTGAGGCGCCCTTCGATGTCGTCGAGGCGCTCGTCGAGGGTGTCGAAGCGGCCACCGGCCGTCATGCGATGACCGTCCAGCCTGTCGATGCGGCTCTCGACGGCGGCGGCGCGCTCGTCGATCCTCGGCGCGACCAGGTCGACCCTGGCGCCCACCTGCTCGACCCTTCCGCTCACCAGGTCGACCTTGCCGTTCACCTGCTCGACGGCGGCGAGCATCCGGTCGGTGGCCGTGCCGACGGCCTGCTGGACGCTCGCCACCAGGTCGAGCATCCCCGCCTCGACGCGCCCGGTGCGCTGGGAGAGGTCGGCCACGGCCCTGTCGAGGCGGCTGAACCGGTGCGCCGCGATGCCCATGTCGGCCTGGAGCCTGCCCAGGTGCTCGGCCAGTTGCCCCACCTGCTCGTCGAGGCCCTGGGTGCCGTCGGAGATCGCCCGCAGGCGGGTGATCGCCTCGTCCATGCCCTCGCCCACGGAACCGAGGTCGGTCCACAGGCTCGGCAGCTCGCCCAGGGGGCTGACCCGGTCGCGGACGGTGTCGACGCGGCGGCCGAGGGAGTCGACCCGCTCGCCGACGGCGTCGACGTGGTCGCGTATCGCCTCGACGTGCTGGGCCAGGCCCTCGGCCCAGGAGGGCGGGCGGGCGGCGATGTCGTCCAGCCGGCCGTGGACGGACTCCAGCGTGCCGTTCAGCCCGCCGATCTCGCGCTCCCTGACCTCGCGCAGCACCCACTCCATGCCCTCCAGGCGCCGCCGGATCTCGTCGAGCACGGCCCCCTGGGTGCGCTGCTCGTAGACGTGGTCCTGTGCCGCGCGGGCGAGAAGCTCGCGCATCCGGTCGGAGATGGCGGTCTGGCCGCCTGCCTGGAGCAGGGTGTGGTCGGAGTGATCCACCGAGAGCTCCTTCGCTCGCCGACGCTCAGCCGCGCGGTTGGATTTGATGGGATTTGCTGATGAACGAGAGGGAAACGCAGGCGAGAGAGAACTCCCGCCCGGCAACCTTAGCCCCTGGATCAGGGTTTTCTGGCAGCGAGAATAAAAGAAAGGAATTGCCGGTTGGCTGGAAGAATTGACTATTTTGGCTGGTCAGATGGTGATGATCCGTCGGTCAGTCGGGGGTGCACAGGAAGGCGAACGGCCGGTCACCGATTCGGGTGAGAATGACCACCGCGGATTCCCCGCCGGAAAGTCGGAGGTCTTTCCTGAGGCGGTCGACGTCCACCGCGGAGCCACGCTTCTTGATCGTCACATTGCCGGCGCCGCGCTCGCGGAGAGCCGCCCGCAGCCGCTTGAGCGAGAACGGCAGCGTCTCGTGGACCTCGTACCGCGACGCCCACGGCGTCGGCGTCGCGGTGTCACCGGTGATGTAGGCGATCTGCGGGTCGAGCAGATGCCCGCCGACCGACGCGGCGATCTCCGCGACCAGGTGGGCGCGGATCGCCGCGCCGTCGGGCTCGTAGATGTAGCGCCCGGCGGGGCCGGTGGCGGGATCACCGAGGGCGGGGTCGGGTGTCATCGTGGCCCCCGACGGCAGGATCGTGGCCCTGCGCGCCGTCTCGCCCGCCAGCGCACCGCACCAGATCACGGCCTCCTTGACGTCGCCCCTGTACGAGACCCACTCGGCCTCCGCGCCCTCGGGGACGAACTCGTACGGGATCCCGGGGGCGACCTTCAGGCAGGCCGCCTCGGCTCCGGCCACCATCTCCAGCACGGCGGGCCAGGGCGGTGAGTACCCCATCGGGTCGAAGGTCCGACCCCGCGCGCCGCGGCGCGCGGGGTCGGCGAACAGGACGTCGAAGGCGGCCGGGTCCAGGGTGGAGGCGTCGGCGGCGCGGACCGAGACCCGGTCGCCGAAGCCCAGGGCATCGGCGTTGGCCTGGGCGATCGCGGCGGTGAGCGGGTCGGCGTCGACGGCCTCGACGGAGCACCCGGCCCTGGCCAGGGCGAGGAGGTCGCCGCCGATGCCGCAGCAGACGTCGGCGACCCGCGAGCCGGCGGGGAGGCGCCGCGCCCTGTGGTCGGCGACCTCGCGGCGGGTGGCCTGCTCCAGGCCGGTCCGGGTGAAGTACATGAGATCGGCGTCGGCGCCGAACTTCTCCCGCGCGCGCAGCCTGAGCGTCGCCTGGGTGAGCGCCGCGGAGGTCAGGTCCGCGTCGTAGATCTTCCTTAACCTCGTCACCGCCGTCATCGGGTCGTCGGCGGCGGTCTCGGCCGCGGCGCCCAGGGCCTCCTGGCCGCGCTGGGTGAGGAGTTCCCGGAATGCGTCGAGATTCACATCAGCCGACGCTACCGCCTTGACCGTAGGGCTTCGCCGAAGGGCTTCCACCTGGTTTGACGTTCGCGTGAAGCGGAGAAGGGGTGCTTCGTGTTGACTGTCAAGGCCACCTTGCATACTGTTCCGTATTGGCACTCTCCCGGTGAGAGTGCCAAATACATGCGACGAGGCAGGTCTGACACCCGCGACGGCAGACCGCTGGTCGCCTCTTCTAGATCATTCATATCTGAAGGGGAGGTCCGACGTGACGACCGCCACCAAGGTTCCCGTTAAGCCGCTCGGCGACCGCATTGTGGTCCAGCCGCTTGAGGCCGAGCAGACCACCGCTTCCGGTCTGGTCATCCCGGACACCGCCAAGGAGAAGCCGCAGGAGGGCAAGGTCCTCGCGGTGGGTCCCGGCAACTGGGACGACGAGGGCGAGAAGCGGATTCCGCTCGACGTCAAGGAGGGCGACGTGGTCCTCTACAGCAAGTACGGCGGCACCGAGGTGAAGTACAACGGCGAGGAGTATCTCGTGCTCTCCGCCCGTGACGTGCTCGCCATCATCGAGAAGTAGTTCTCGCTTCACAAAGATGACGTATCGAGCCCCGGGTCGCATGAGCGCCCGGGGCTTTGATGCGCCGACGTACTTATAGAGAGGATTGTCATGCCGAAGACCCTGTCGTTCGAGGAGGACGCGCGCCGAGCTCTCGAGCGCGGCGTGAACGCTCTCGCGGACGCGGTCAAGGTGACGCTGGGCCCGCGCGGCCGCAACGTCGTCATCGACAAGAAGTTCGGTGCGCCCACCATCACCAACGACGGTGTCACCATCGCCCGCGAGGTCGAGCTGGAGACGCCGTACGAGAACCTGGGCGCCCAGCTGGCCAAGGAAGTGGCGACCAAGACCAACGACGTCGCCGGTGACGGCACCACCACCGCGACGGTCCTGGCCCAGGCCATGGTCCGCGAGGGTCTGCGCAACGTGGCCGCCGGAGCGCAGCCGCTCTCCCTCAAGCGCGGCATCGACATCGCGGCCAGGACCGTGAGCGACCGGCTGATCGAGTCGGCCCGCCCGGTCGAGGACAAGAAGGAGATCGCGAATGTGGCGACGATCTCCGCGCAGGACGCCAAGATCGGTGAGCTGATCGCCGAGGCGTTCGACAAGGTGGGCAAGGACGGTGTCATCACCGTTGAAGAGTCCAACAGCATGGGCCTGGAGCTCGAGTTCACCGAGGGTCTCCAGTTCGACAAGGGTTACCTGTCGCCCTACATGGTGACCGACCAGGAGCGCATGGAGGCGATCCTGGAGGACCCCTACATCCTGATCACCCAGGGCAAGATCGCCTCTGTCGCGGACTTCCTGCCGCTGCTCGAGAAGATCGCGCAGACGAAGAAGGCCCTGCTGGTCATCGCCGAGGACGTCGAGGGCGAGGCCCTCGCGGTTCTCGTCACGAACAAGATCCGTGGCACCTTCACCTCCGTCGCCGTCAAGGCGCCGGGCTTCGGCGACCGCCGCAAGGCCATGCTGCAGGACATCGCCATCCTCACCGGTGGTCAGGTCGTCAGCGAGGAGATCGGCCTCAAGCTGGAGCACGTCGGCCTGGAGGTGCTGGGCACCGCCCGGCGCGTCGTCATCACCAAGGACTCCACCACCGTCGTCGACGGTGCCGGTGAGGCCGCGGCGATCGCCGACCGCGTCAAGGAGATCAAGCTCGCCATCGAGCAGTCCGACTCCGACTGGGACCGCGAGAAGCTCCAGGAGCGCCTCGCCAAGCTCTCCGGCGGCGTCTGCGTGCTCAAGGTCGGCGCGGCCACCGAGGTGGAGCTGAAGGAGAAGAAGCACCGCCTGGAGGACGCCATCTCGGCGACGCGTGCGGCGATCGAGGAGGGCATCGTCTCCGGCGGTGGCTCCGCGCTCATCCACGTCTCCAAGGTCCTCGACGACCTGGGCCTGACCGGTGACGAGGCGACCGGTGTCTCCATCGTCCGCAAGGCTCTCGTCGAGCCGGCCCGCTGGATCGCGGAGAACGCCGGCCTTGAGGGCTACGTCGTGACGGCGAAGGTCACCGAGCTGTCCGTCGGCCAGGGCTTCAACGCCGCCACCGGCGAGTACGGCGACCTGATCGCCCAGGGCGTCATCGACCCGGTCAAGGTCACCCGCTCGGCCGTCCAGAACGCCGCCTCCATCGCCGGCATGCTGCTGACGACCGAGGCCCTCGTGGTGGACAAGCCCGAGGAGGAGGCTCCGGCCGCCGGCCAGGGGCACGGCCACGGTCACGGTCACTGATTCCTCAGCGGTTCCGCACGGCTCGCGTCTCGAAGGAGGCGCGAGCCGTTCGCGTTTCGCGGTAAACCGAAAACGATCTCAAGCGTCATGTCGGGCGGAAGACCAAACGCGGTTCTAGCGAATAGACGACATATTTGGCAATCGAATGAAATATTTGCACATTCTGTAGTCGTTGCCGTCACCGTTTGATTACGCCCCGTTACTCCGCCTCAATGTGACCAATCCGTAGCCGTTTGCGATGACGATAGTCACTATCAGGGCGGGCATCATGCCTAACGTGACCGAGGGATGCGTCGCCGACGCCAAAAATGGGGTGAGGCTTGCGACGAGGTCTGATGGGGTCGCCCACAGGGATGATCTCAAGGATCTGACAAGCCTCGCCGTTCAGGGGGATCGCACCGCGATCGAATCTCTGATCGCGCAACTGCGGCCGATGGTCGTCCGATATTGCCGTGGTCGTCTGGGCCGGGTTTCCGGCCAGTATCACATCGCGGACGACGTGGCCCAGGAAGTATGCATAGCGGTGCTGTCCGCGCTGCCCCGATACCGTGACATGGGACGCCCGTTCGCGTCCTTCGTCTTCGGTATCGCGTCTCACAAGGTGGCCGACGCGCTGCGCAGCTCCGTGCGATCCGCCGTGCCCACCCAGGACCTTCCGGACGGGCCCGACGAGGGGCCGGGGCCCGAGGAGACGGTGGTGCGTTACATCGAGGCCGAACACGCCCGCCGTCTGCTGTCCAGGCTGCCCGACAACCAACGCGAGCTGCTCATGCTTCGAGTGGTGTCGGGTCTTTCCGCCGAGGAGACCGGTAATGTACTCGGCATGTCACCAGGTGCGGTTCGTGTGGCCCAGCACAGGGCGCTCGCCCGGTTGCGAGCGATGGCGGAGCTGGAGTCGATAGCTTGACCGCGGAGCCGTCGAAGAGGGGGCGCGAGCGGAAGCCCGAGCCGCGGGACGGGGATCGCGACGACCCGGAGCGAGAACGATCATGACAACGGTTCACCCGCGCCGTCCGGTTCGTAGATACGGGCCGGACGAGGACCCGGCGGTAGCCGAGACCGACGAGCTCGTGGAAGCGCTCTCGGGCAGGACGTCCGTCTCCACCTCGGACGTCGCGGTCGCGCTGCTGGCGGCCCTGATCGACGACGTGGATCAGCGGTGTTCTTCGGTGTCGATCACGCCGTCCACGTAGCCACGGGCGTATTCCCAGCTCACGTAGTCGGTGGGGTTGGGCTGGTAGGCGGGCTCGTGCACCTGGGGCTGGCCGTTCTCGATCATCTGGCGCAGGTTGCCGCGCAGCAGCTCCCAGTCGAAGTAGTGCTGCTCTCCGCATTCGGGACAATCGAGCACCAGGCCGAGCACGCCCTGAGGCTCCAGCAGCGAACGGAAGACCTCCACGTCGGCGAGGTCGGTCATGGCCTCGTCGCGCTCGTCCGTCGTCAGGGGCTCGGGATCGTCGACATCGCCCAGCGCCGCCGCCGGGTCGTCGGGGTCATCCGCGAATGGGTCGCGAGGGACATCGTCGAGCACGATCCCACCTTATGGCCTGGATGTGACAGACGGGTTCCGAACTGTATGAGTAGGACGCTTCAGGACAGTGCGGGCAACTTGGAGACGCCGAAGGCCCCGGCGGTAGGGGCGAAGGTCCAGGCGGCAGGGGGGACCCCGGGGGAGCCCGAGTGCGGCAGCCGTGCCGGAAGGCCCAGGTGAGCCCAGGTGAGCTCGGGTGAGCCTAGGTGAGCCAGCCGCGCCGGGAGGCCTCCACCCCCGCCTGGAACCGCGACTGCGCCCCCAGTTCGGCCATGGCGTCGGCGAACCTGGCACGCACCGTGCGGACCGAGACGCCCAGCTGCCGGGCGATCATCTCGTCGGTGACGCCCTGGCCGGCCAGTCGCAGCACCCGGACCACCCCGTCGTCGCGGTGGGTCCAGGGCAGGCGGGCGGCACGGGCCCACAGCTCCTCGAAGAGCGAGCGCAGCGCGGCCACCACGACGGGAGCCCTCACCAGGTGGAAGTTGTAGGCGTTCTCGGGCAGCGTGCCACCCCACTGGGCGGGCATGCCCGCGGCGTCGTCCCCCGCGATGAGAAACCAGCTCGGCACCGTGTCGAGGGTGCGCACCTCGGCTCCCGCCTGCTCGAACTGGTCCAGCTTGTCGCGCAGGCCGGGGATCTCCAGGGTGTGGACCGGGATGGTGACCCGGCAGGAGAGCAGGCCGTCGCGCTGGGCCGCGATCCACTGGTCGGCGTAGCGGTGTGCGAAGTCGCTCATCGTCCGCCTGTCGGGGATGCCCGACATCAGCTTCAGCGGCGGAGCCTGGACCGCCATGCCGATCACGCTCTCGTAGAGCTCGTCCGCCCCTCCGACCAGGTCCACGGAGAACTGGCCGGTCTGGTAGTCGCGCCCGGCGTCGTACTGGTGGATGAAGCCGCGGATCGAGCCGAGCACGGTGTCGATCCTGCGGCTCTCGGCGGCGAGCCGGTCCAGCCTCTCCGCGACCAGGTGGCCGAGGGCCGCGGCCGGGTGGCGGGCGAGGTACTCACCCCCCTGCTCGTCGACGACTCCCAGCCGTACCAGGGTGGCCAGCTCACGGCCGATCGGCTCGGGCGAGCCGTTGGTGGCCTGGGCGAGTTCGGCGCAGGTGGCGCGGTGCAGGCGCAGGACCGCGTTGTAGAGGGTCGTCTGGGCCGGGGTGAGCCCCAGGGTTTCCAGCGGATCGGGCAGTGCGGGGGTGTCTGTGCGCATCGGTGAGGGACTCCTGCAGGTACACGAGGTCTGGCGAGGATAACCCGGCGAATCATCCCTGTCCGGGCGTTGCTTCTACTCGCATGCCCTCGTGTGCAGCTTCGTGCAATTGCACGTTTGGACATTGCGAGACGAACGCATCGTGACTCACCCTTGACGCAGCGTCGACAAAGGCGCGGATCACATCACCATCCGGATATGGAGGGGGGCCGGTGGTGTCAAGGCGTCCCCGCGCCGACGCCGGTGATCCGAGGGACCGAGCGGATCACCGACCGCTCGGTCCCTCGCTTTCCCTTTCCTCCCCGTTTTGCCCGGGGGGCCCGTCTTTCCCCCGGGCCCCCCGGCCCCCTCTTCTCTCCGCGGTTCACCTGTCTCGCCTTTTTCCCCCGGGTCCACCGGGTTTGGCGCCAGACTCTAAACTGTGACCCGGGGGTCGGCGCCTTTCCCCGTCATGAGAGCGCCGCGGCAGGAGGATTGCAGATGGCCAAGTTCACCGAGCCGGGGTTCACGTTCGACGACGTGCTCCTCGTTCCCGCGTATTCGGACCTGCAGCCGGGGCAGGCCGATACCACCACGCGGCTGTCTCGGGGCATCACCCTGCGGATCCCACTGGTCTCGGCGGCGATGGACACGGTGACCGAGGCCCGCATGGCGGTGGCGATGGCACGCCAGGGCGGCATCGGCGTCCTGCACCGCAACCTGTCGATCGAGGACCAGGCCCAGCAGGCCGACCTCGTCAAGCGCTCGGAGGCCGGGATGGTCACCAACCCGGTCACCTGCTCCCCGGACGAGACGCTGGCCGACGTCGAACGCCTGTGCGCGACGTACCGGATCTCCGGCGTCCCGGTGACCGACGAGAGCGGTGTGCTCGTCGGCATCGTCACCAACCGTGACATGCGCTTCGAGACCGACGAGAACCGTCCGGTGCGCGAGGTCATGACCCCGATGCCGCTGGTCACCGCGCCGGTCGGGGTCTCCACCGACGACGCGTTCGACCTGCTCAGGCAGAACAAGATCGAGAAGCTCCCGCTGGTCGACGCCGGAGGGCGGCTGCGCGGGCTCATCACCGTCAAGGACTTCACCAAGAGCGAGCAGTATCCCCTCGCCACCAAGGACGCCGACGGCCGGCTCGTCGTGGGGGCGGCCGTCGGCGTCGGGGGCGACGCCGAGAAGCGGGCGATGGCGCTGATCGAGGCCGGGGTCGACGTGATCGTGGTGGACGTGGCGCACGGTCACTCCAAGGGCCTCGCCGACATGATCGCCAAGATCAAGTCCAACAGCCGGGTCGACGTGATCGGTGGCAACATCGCCACCCGCGCGGGCGCCCAGATGCTCGTCGACGCCGGGGTCGACGCGGTCAAGGTCGGCGTCGGGCCGGGCTCCATCTGCACCACCCGAGTGGTCGCCGGTGTCGGCGCCCCACAGGTGACGGCGATCCACGAGGCCTCGCTGGCCGCGGGCCCCGCCGGGGTCCCGGTGATCGGCGACGGCGGCCTGCAGTACTCGGGCGACATCGTCAAGGCCATCGCGGCCGGGGCCGACACGGTCATGCTCGGCTCCCTCCTGGCGGGCTGTGAGGAGTCCCCGGGTGAGCTGATCTTCATCAACGGCAAGCAGTTCAAGTCGTACCGGGGGATGGGGTCGCTCGGCGCGGTCCGCAACCGCGAGCGCGGCGGCGCCTCCTTCAGCAAGGACCGCTACGCCCAGGGCGACGTCGGCCACGAGGACAAGTTCATCCCCGAGGGCATCGAGGGGCAGGTCCCCTATCGCGGCCCGGTCGCCGCGGTGGCCCACCAGCTCATCGGGGGCCTGCGCCAGGGCATGTGGTACTCCGGGTGCCGTACGGTCGCCGAGATGCACGAGCGGTGCGAGCTGATGCCGATCACGGCGGCGGGCCTCAAGGAGAGCCACCCGCACGACATCCAGATGACGGTCGAGGCTCCCAACTACCACGGTCGCTAGGGCGGCGCGCGCCGCTCACGCGGGAGAACGTGGCGTGCGCCCCGCACGCACGAGACGCCGCGCGTACGGCCGTACCGCAGGGAACCGGCGTGCGGGGCGCACGCATGGAACACGGCGTGCGGGGCGCACGCATGGAACACGGCGTGCGGGGCGCACGCATGGAACACGGCGTGCGGGGCGCACGCATGGAACACGGCGTGCGCTGTGCGCGCACGAAACGGGAAAGATAGGCATATGACTCAGGTAGAGATCGGCCGCGGCAAGAACGGCCGTCGTGCCTACGCGCTCGACGAGATCGGCATCGTTCCCTCCCGTCGCACCCGCGACCCGGAGGAGGTCTCGATCGCCTGGCAGATCGACGCCTACCGCTTCGAGCTGCCCGTCGTGGTGAGCCCGATGGACAGCGTGGTCTCACCGAAGACCGCCATCGAGGTCGGCAGGCTCGGCGGTCTCGCCGTGCTCGACCTCGAAGGGCTGTGGACCAGGTACGACGACCCGATGCCCCTGCTGGAAGAGGTGGCAGAGCTCAAGGGTGCGCCCGCCACGAAGCGGCTGCAGGAGATCTACGACGCGCCGATCAAGGAGGAGCTGATCGGCCGCCGCATCGAGGAGATCCGCGCCGCCGGGGTGGCGACGGCCGTCCGGCTGTCCCCGCAGCGCACGGTCCAGTACCACAAGGCCGTCATCGACGCGGGCGTGGACATCTTCGTGATCCGCGGCACCACGGTCTCGGCCGAGCACGTCTCCGGCAGGGCCGAGCCGCTCAACCTCAAGCAGTTCATCTACGAACTCGACGTGCCCGTCGTCGTCGGAGGGTGCGCCACCTACACCGCGGCGCTGCACCTGATGCGGACCGGCGCGGCCGGGGTGCTCGTCGGCTTCGGCGGCGGCGCCTCGCACACCACCCGCACGGTGCTGGGCGTGGTGGTGCCGATGGCCACCGCGATCTCCGACGTCGCCGCCGCCCGCCGCGACTACATGGACGAGTCCGGTGGCCGTTACGTCCACGTCATCGCAGACGGCGGCATGGGCACCTCCGGCGACATCGCCAAGGCGATCGCCGTGGGCGCGGACGCGGTCATGGTCGGCTCGCCGCTGGCGAGGGCCGTCGAGGCTCCCGGCCGGGGCTTCCACTGGGGGTCCGAGGCGCAGCACCCCGAGCTGCCCAGGGGCAAGCGGGTCGAGTTCGGCACGGTCGGCACGCTGGAGCAGATCCTGCACGGCCCCTCCTCGGTCGCCGACGGCTCGATGAACCTGATGGGCGCGCTCAGGCGCACGATGGCCACCGCCGGATACTCCGACCTCAAGGAGTTCCAGCGGGTCGAGGTCGTCGTCGCTCCGCAGGGCTGACCTTCTCGCGAGGGCGGGGCCGGACCGCACGCCGGCTCCCGTGAGGTCGATCCTCGTGGCGGCACCGCAGGTCGGATGGCTCTCGTGGCCGCACCGCGGGCCGGTCGAGGTCTCGTGCGCCGACACCCGGTCCGGTGGGCCGGGTGTCCGCCGCCCCCGCGCCGGTGGTGACCGAAGTGACGTGCGGACAGAAGTCTGTGAGCATCCATACGTGCCAAATGATCAAGAACTCCGGGTCGCCCTCAAGGAGGGGCCTTTCCACGTCGCTCTGCGCGCCGCGGTGGAGGCTCGGGGGATGCCCCTGAGCGGGCTCCGCCGGCATCTCGTGGAACGCGGTCTCCGGGTCGGGATGACGAGCCTGAGTTACTGGCAGCAGGGTCTGCGCCGTCCCGAGCGTCCCGAGTCGCTGCGCGCGGTGCGCGCCCTGGAGGAGATCCTCGTCCTGCCGCCGCGTTCTCTCATGGCCCTTCTCGGCCCGCCCCGGCCGCGCGGGCGGGACGCGGGGAAGCTGCCGGTGGGAGCTCTGTCCTACTCCGCGATCATGGAATCCTCCCGCACGCTGTCGGCGATGATCCACGACCTGGACGGGGTGGCCGACGACCGGCGCCTGCACATCGCCGGAATGTACGAGACGCTGTGGATCGGCGCCGACCGCAGCATCGTGCGGCGCGAGACGCTCCAGGTGGTGCGGGCACAGGAGGAGGCCGACCGCTACATCATGGTCTACCGGGGCGACCTGGGATGCGACGTGGAGCGTGTGCGCGTACGGGCGCTGGAGGACTGCCGGGTCGGCCGGGTACGCCGTGACGGGCCGAGCGCCCTGGTCGTGGCGGAACTGCTGTTCGACCAGGTGTTGCGGACCGGCGAGACACAGGTCATCCGCTACGAGCTGGCCGACCCGAGCGGGGTGGAGACCGTCGAGTACGAGCGGGGCTTCCGGCATCCGGCAGGGCATTACGTGCTCCGGGTGGGTTTCGCGCGGCAAGCCCTCCCGGTGCGGGTCCGGCGGTTCGCCCGGCACGGCGCCGGCGCCGTGGAGCGTGATCTCGGTGAGCTCTCCCTCAACGCCCACAACGCCGTGCACCTGGTGGCCGGGTCGCTGGAACCCGGCCTGCTCGGCATTCGCTGGGACTGGTCCTGATCGGGTCGCGGGTGCCGGACGCCTGCCCGCGGACGGTGATCCGGTGGGTCAGCGGGGCTCGGTGATCCAGGTGCCCCCGCGCATGACGCCGGAGACCTCCAGGTCGTCGGTGAGCACCACCAGGTCGGCCCGCTTGCCGACCGAGATGGATCCCAGATGGTCGGCGAGTCCCAGAACCCTCGCGGGGGTGAGGGAGGCGATCTCGGACGCCTCGGCCGGCGACAGGCCAACCTCGCGCACGGCGCGGCGGAACGCGACGTCCATGGTGAGGGTGCTGCCCGCGATGGTGCCGCTCTCGGCGAGCCTGGCCTCACCGTTCACCACGTTCACCGTCATCGGGCCGAGCTCGTAGACGCCGTCGCCCATGCCCGCCGCCGCCATGGCATCGGTGATCAGCGCGGTCCTGCCGGGCCCCGCGACCTCGAAGGCGAGGCGCGTCATGGCCGGGTGCAGGTGCACGCCGTCGTTGATCAGCTCCACCGTGACGCGCTCGTCCTGGAGCAGCGCGGCGATCGGCCCGGGATCGCGGTGGTGCAGCGGCGGCATCGCGTTGTAGAGGTGGGTCGCGACGCTGCCGCCCGCCTCGATGCCCGAGATCGTCTGCTCGTAGGTGGCGTCGCTGTGGCCGAGGGCCGCGATCACCCCGTTGGCCACCGCCTCCCGTACGGTCTCCAGCGCGCCGGGCAGTTCGGCGGCGATGGTGATCATCCGCACGTGGCCGCGTCCGGCCTTGAGCAACCCGGCGAGCTCCCCCGGTGAGGGGTCGCGCAGCAGGGCCGGGTTGTGCGCACCGCAGCGGGCGGTGGAGATGTAGGGGCCCTCGAAGTGGATACCGGCGAGCAGGCCGTCCTCGCACAGGTCGGCGAGGGAGGCGGCGGCCCTGGCCAGATCGTCCGTGGAGGCGGTGACCAGGCTGGCCATGAGCGTGGTGGTGCCGTGACGGGCGTGCAGGTCGACGGCGAGGCTCGCCTGGTCAGGGTCCCCGGTGGGGAAGGAGCCGCCCGCCCCGCCGTGGTTGTGGATGTCGACGAAACCGGGCACGACGTACCGGCCGCCGAGACCGAGCCCGGCGCCGGGGGCCGAGCCCTGGCCCACGTGGGTGATGCGGCCGTCTTCGATGGTGAGCCAGCCTTCGTGGACACCTTCGGGGGTCACGACGCGGGCGTCGGCGAGTGTGATGCTCATGCTGCCCATCCTTGCGGGTCCCCGGGAGAACCGGCTCCCGGCGCGACCGTCGGGACAACAGGGACAGGGATCTTCTCTCTTCGAAGCGACTTCGTGCTCGCGCTCGACTTCGGATGGCCGGCGTGCCGTCTCCCACGTGACCGCCGGCACATTGGGCGCGTCGGCTTTCCGGTGAGAGGTTGGTGAAATATTGCCGAGAACTTGGTTTCTCGATGTTCATGGGGTACGGGCTGAATGCTGCTCGCCTTCCCTACCGGTCAGTAGTAATGCCTAGGGTAGATGGGTAGATACCTCACGTAAGGCGACAAGACGCACCCCAGGGGGTCGCACAATGACGGCGCGAATGGGCACCGGACGACTTGGTCCTGCCGAGCGGTCCGCCGCACTGGCGCAGATGGGCGCTGAAGAACTCGACGTGGTGGTGATCGGAGGCGGGGTCGTCGGAGCGGGGGTCGCCCTGGACGCGGTGACCCGGGGGTTGTCCGTCGGGCTGCTGGAGGCGCGCGACTTCGCCTCCGGCACCTCCTCCAGGTCGTCCAAGCTGATCCACGGGGGTCTGCGCTATCTGGAACAGCTCAATTTCGAGTTGGTGAGGGAGGCGCTCCAGGAACGGGCCCTGCTGTTGCAGCGGATCGCCCCTCACCTGGTCAGGCCGGTGCCGTTCTTGTTCCCGCTGACGCATTACGGCTGGGAGCGGCCCTATGTCGGCGCGGGTCTGGTGCTGTACGACACGATGGGCTTCTCCACCGGGCTCGCGAGGGGCGTACCGGGCCACAGGCACCTGTCGCGCACGAGGGCGTTGCGGCTCGCGCCCGCGCTGCGCAAGACGGCGTTCTCCGGCGCGGTGCAGTACTGGGACGCCCAGGTCGACGACGCCCGCCATGTGATGACCACGCTGCGGACGGCGGCGATGTACGGGGCGAACGTCGCCTCGCGGGCGCAGGTGGTGGGTTTCCTGCGCGAGGGGGAGCGGGTCACCGGGGTACGGGGGCGTGACCTGGAGGGCGGCAGGGACTTCGAGGTGCGGGCCCGCCAGGTGGTGAACGCCACCGGAGTGTGGACCGACGACATCCAGGAGATGGTCGGCGGGCGCGGGCAGATCCACGTGAGGGCCTCCAAGGGCATCCACCTGGTGGTGCCGCGCGACCGGATCCACTCCCTCACCGGGATCATCCTGCGCACCGAGAAGTCGGTGCTGTTCGTCATTCCCTGGGGCCGGCACTGGATCATCGGCACCACCGACACCCGGTGGGAGCTGGACCGGGCCCACCCGGCGGCGTCGCGCTCCGACATCGACTACGTCCTCGACCACGTGAACGAGATGCTCTCGGTCCCGCTCACCCGCGAGGACGTCGAGGGTGTCTACGCGGGGCTGCGCCCGCTGCTGTCGGGGGAGTCGGAGGAGACGTCCCAGCTCTCCCGCGAGCACGTGGTGGCCCACCCCGTGCCGGGGCTGGTGATGGTGGCTGGCGGAAAATACACGACATATCGTGTTATGGCGAAGGATGCGGTCGACGCCGTGGCGCACGGCCTGGACCAGCGGGTCCCGCCCTCCTGCACCGATCGCGTCCCGCTGGCCGGGGCCGAGGGCTACCAGGCGCTGTGGAACTCCCGGCAGCGGCTCGCCCAGTCCTCCGGGCTGCACGTGGCCAGGATCGAGCACCTGCTCCAGCGGTACGGGTCGATGATCGACGAGGTTCTGGCGCTGGTCGAGCAGGACCCGTCGCTGGGCAAGCCGCTCACGGGGGCCGACGACTACCTGCGGGCGGAGGTGGTCTACGCGGCGACCCACGAGGGTGCCCGGCACGTGAACGACGTGCTGACCCGGCGTACGCACATCTCGATCGAGACCTTCCACCGAGGAGTGGGCGTGGTCCAGGAGACGGCCCAGTTGCTCGCCGGGCCACTGGGCTGGGACGCCGAGCAGATCAAGCGCGAGGTGGAGTACTACACCAAGCGCGTCGAGTCGGAACGCCTGTCCCAGGAGCAGGACACCGACCATGAGGCCGACGCCATCCGCCTCGGCGCCCCGGAGATCGTGCCGGTCGCCGTTCCCGAGACGGACCCCGTCTAGCCTCGGGAAACCGGGAACCGCCCCCGCGACGGAGGTCCTCGAACCGGGAGGTCCAGGAACCGGCCTCCGTGACGGAGAACTCCGGGCCGGGAGGTCCAGGAACCGACCCCGCGACGAAGGACCTCGAACCGGGGAATCCCGGAACCGGCATCGCCCGAGCCGGGAGGTCGCGGAACCGGCACCCGGGAACCGGGAGGTCCCCGGTGCCCGAGAAGCTCGGGCCCCGGGGACTCCGGGAGAGGGACTAGCGGGTGAAGGCCTGGAACTCGGCCGCGCGCAGGTGGTCCCTGGCGGGGCTCGCCGTGGCGCAGTCGGTGGCGGAGTTGGGGTCGGCGTCCTGTTCACCGGCGTAGACGGGGTTGCCGGTGCACTGGGTGGAGACGGCCCGCAGGGTGAGGTGGGTCGCGGTGGTCGTGGGGATCTTGAAGGACTCGATGAGCAGGTCGGCGCCGCGAGGACGCGGCCTGCGCGTCTCGAAGGCGTTGGACGGGCTGGTGTAGACGACCGAGAAGGACGCGGGTGACGAGCAGTCCTTCTTGGTGGCGTCGCAGGCCAGGACCTCGAAGGCGCGCAGGGCGCTGAAGCGGTTCTGGCTGCCGGGGTCGGCCGGGTCGCTCGGAGCGGGCGGCCTGAGCATGGCGCTGACCTGCACGCGGCGGATCTTCTCCGGCTTGGTGCCGGCCAGGTCCACGGTGACGGACCTGCCCTTGACCGGAGCGGTGAGCGAGGCCCAGTTCGTCGCCTCCGTCTCGTCGATCAGCTTGGCCTGGTTGACGCCGTCACCGGTCGCGGTCGCACCCAGCGCCGCCGAGGCGAGGTTCTTCGGCAGCGCGAGCGGCAGCGGCAGCTTCACGCCGGGCAGCACCGCGAACTTCACCCGGGTGTGCCCGAACCCGTTGCCCACGACCACGAAGTCGTAGATCCCCGGGGTCATCTCGACGGTGTCGCCGAGTTCGGTCGCCGGGTCGGTGTCGGCCACCGGCACGACGCGGCCCTCGTAGTCGCCGACGTACAGCCGGAGCGCCGCGTCCTTCGCCTCAAGCAGCGGCTTGAGCTGGATCCTGCCGTTCTTGCCGACCGGGTCGACGAAGCTCGGCGTCGGGTCGGGGTCGTTGCTCCCCGCGCTCGCCGCGCCCTGGCCGAGGCCGTGCTCGGCGAACGCGCGCCACATGATGGCCTGGTTCGCGCCGCCGAAACGGATCGCGTCGGCCGCGAGCATCGCGTCGCGGTGATCGACGTAGCTGACCGCGCCGGAGGCCATCAGCAGCAGCGCGTCGAAGGAGACCTGCGCCCAGCGACGGTTGCCCGGGCACTCCCCGAGCGGGGTCTTGCCCTCGGCGCACGCCTTCTGCTTGGCGGGGGTGCCCTGGCCGTACTTCTGGACGAAGGCCTTGCGCACGCCGTACTGGGTCGCCGACCAGATCTCACCGTCGGCGTGCACCTGCTGGCCGACGATGTCGTACGCGATGTCGCTGTAGTTCAGCGGGGACTTGGACATGTCGTAGTTGCGGATGCCCGCCTTCTTGTCGCCGGTGACGTAGCCGCCGGTGACGTAGGGGGTGTCGCCCGCGGGACGGTAACCGTACTCGGAGAGGTACTCCATCGCGAACAGGTCGGAGGTGCTCTCGTTCATCGCCCCGGCCTGGGCGCCGCTCCACCCGGCGTTCGGGCCGGCGATCATGCGGCCGGAGATCGCGTGGGTGTACTCGTGCCCGATCACCGACATGTCGTAGTCGCCGTCCACGCAGGGCGAGTAGAACGAGCCCGCGATCGGCTGCCACATGTACATGTTGGTGATGGGGGCGACACCGTCGGGGCCGGTGATCTGGTTGGCGTTGTCGCGCACGCTGAGCACCCGGGCGCCCGCCTGGGCGTTGCCCTGCTCGGGGTCGCCGCCGAGGCCGCCGCGCTCGCCGTTGTCGTTCTGCATGTTCCAGGCGGTCTCGGTGAAGCCGAGCCGGTAGGACCAGTCGTGCATGCGGTTGTGCATGACGTGCAGGTTGGACATCGCGGCTTCGAGGTCGGCCTCGCCCGGCTGGTCCAGGACGGCCGGGTCGCACTTGGCGGTGTACCACCTGTTGGTCCACGGGTATACGTAGTCGCGGCTCGGGGTGGCCACGTTGCCGCGGGTGCCCACGGAGAACGCGTCGCCGCTGGCCCGGTTCTCCACGGTCTTGGCGGCGTTGCCGACGCTCGTGTTCGTCGGGGTGTTCGTGGCGTGGTCGACGTCCCACGCCTTGCCGGTGGCCGGGTCGGCACCGATCACGTCGCAGCCGGGGCCCGCCTTGGCGCACCACGTCGCGCGGGTGTCGGTGGAGGAGTAGTCGGCGGGGGGATTGGCGGGGAACGCCTTCCACCTGGGGTCGTCCGGCGCGCTGTGGTGGTCCACCAGGTTCTCGCGGGTGAGGATCTCGCCGCTGACCGCGTCCACGTGCGTCGTGTACGCGGCGGGCTCGCCCTCGCCGCCGCCGATCAGGACGACCTGGAACGCGTTGTGCGTACCGTCGGGCGCGGGCACCGCCGTGGCGGTGACCTTCTTCACGGTGGCCGTGGCCAGGTCGATCCCGCCGTCCCTGGCCGCGATCTCCAGCGCCTGCTGCTCGGTGAGCCTGGCGGCGGGAGGCGCCTCGGAGGAACGCGAGAGCGTCGAGGTGACGTGGAGGACCTTGCCGCCCTTCACCCCGATCACGACCTGCCCGTCCACACCCGCGGGCAGGTCGCCGAACCTCTGCCGCAGCAGTACGGCGTACCCGCCGCCGATGGGGTTGGCGGCGATCTTCTCCAGTGCGTCCACGGCCTCGCCGGAGAGCCCGAAGAGGTTCTCGTTCGCCTTGAGGTAGGCCCGCGCCGCCCGCTCTGGGTCGGCGTCCAGGCCCTCGGCGAGGGGGGCGGAGTCGGTGATGACGGCCGGGGTGCCGAGGGCGTTCCACCGGATCGTCGCGGTGCTCGCGGTCGCGGATCTGGAGAGCGAGGCCGGGGGTGCGACGCTGCCGCGCCGGTTGTCCAGGTCGGGCTTGGCACTGTGTTCCGACTGGAAGTCGTGGGCCTTGGGAGGCCCACCGGGTTCGCTCTGGGCGATCCCCGGCAGGGGAATGAAGAGCGCCGCTGTGGCGGCGGCGATGACGGTAACGCGTGACCAGGGTTTGGTCGACACCGATCCTCCTGCGAAAGCTGGCCGTTGTCGGCCATGGCACACGCGGATCACGTGTGGTGGGCAAGAGGTAACACCGATTCAAGTGTCCTGACAAGATCTTGTAAAGGTGTGTATATCGGTGTTATAGGGACTTGTAAGGCAGATAAAAGGACGCGCCCCCGGCGGTGGGCCGGGGGCGCGATTCCGAGGCTTCGGGAGCCGGGCTCAGGAGAAGGGGATCCAGGCCTGGTCGGCGAGGTCCTTCATGTCGCTGACCTTGAGGCCCATGTCGGAGACCGTCCACAGGCTCTCGCCGATCACGACCGAGCGGCGGATGCCGGGATCATACGCGGCGAAGCGGGTGTTCTCCACCGGCTTGGGCCTGGGGTGGCTGATCGTGCCGGTCCTGGTGACCGCGGAGTCGTCGATCCTGAGGACCAGTGCGGTCCCGTTGGTCGGCTCGGGGCCTCCCCACGAGCTCAGCGGGAGGACCGCCATGCCCGTCCTGGCCCAGTACAGGAAGGCGTGCGGGTCCCACTCGGCTTCGGAGCCCGAGTCCTTCTGGAACATCTGCGACAGGCGGCGCGGGTTGGCCGGGTCGCTCACGTCGAACAGGGAGACCTGGGTACCGAGCGTACGGCCCTGCTCGCTCGCCTCCTGGCCCACGCCGATCAGCCGCCCGTCACCCGCCGGGTGCAGGTACGCCGAGTAGCCGGTGATCTTCAGTTCGCCCGTCTTCCTCGGTGCCGCGGGATCGCGCAGGTCGAGCGTGTAGAGCGGATCCACCTGCTTGAACGTCACCACGTAGCCCACCGGGCCGATGAAGCGGACCGAGTAGATCCGCTCGCCCCGCCCGAGCCCGCCGACCTCGCCGGTCTTGGCCAGGGTGCCGGCGTCGAGCACGTAGACGGCGCTTGAACTGTCCTGCCCGCTCGTCGAGGTGGTGGCGACCCGCAGGTGTCCCTCGTGCTCCGACAGGGAGTACTGGTTGAGCAGCCTGCCGGAGACCTTGCCCGAGGCGACGTAGCGGGGTGCCCCGGCCGCGGTGATGTCGAACCGGTGGACCTCGGTCTCCTCGGGAGGCTGCCGCGGGGTCGGCTCCGCCGTCGTGGTCGTCGTGGTCGTCGCGGGCACCGGGGTGGGCGAGGCGACGGTCGGTGCGGCGGGGTCACTCGGTGGGACCGTGCCGGTCACCGAGGGGTCGGGGACCGGTGAGGCGGGCGGCTCGGGGAGCAGGCTCGGGGCCGGCTCGGCGTTCGAGACGGACGCCGGGGTGACGGCGGGGGCAGGCGACGAGTTCGGGGTCAGGGTCGGCGCGGTGGTCGACGTCTCCGGGGCGGCGGTGACGGTCGCGGAGTCGGACGGCTCGGACGGTGCGGAGGTCGCGGGAGCGTCGTCGACGATCGGCAGGTCGACCGGTCGTGGCCACCACCAGCGCGGATTGCTCGCCACGTACAGGCTGGAGCCCGTCCCGTAGACGGTGTCGCCGTCGGCCGCGACGCTGATCGGGGACGTCTCGGCGAGCGCCCGCGACAGGTCGAGGCTGTGCACGGTCAGCATCGACGTCCCCGTGTACTCCGCGGGGTGGCTGACCTGGCCGCAGTCGACCGTACGGTCCGAGGTCACACCGTCGGCGGTCGTCAGCTCGTACTTCGGCAGCCACGCCTCGATCGGCGCCTTCGCGACGATCTCCGTGTTGCGCCGGGTGCGCTCGTTCTCCGACAGGTCGGGGCCGAGGTCGGGGAACTCGATCCGAGGCTGGCTGCGGACCACGACGCGCACGGTCGAGCCGACCATCCTCGCGTCCACATGGGCCCCGTCGGGGGTGAGCGAGCCGATGACCTTCGGCTTCTCCGACAGGTCGACGAGGACGTAGCGCGGTCCTGGGCTCGCCGGGCGCTTGGCCGTCGCGCCGTACGGGATGATCCCGCCGCCGGAGAACAGCACCAGCGCCCGGTCGCCGCTGACCAGCAGGTCGGCCGGGACCCACGCCTGCTCGGCGTCGACGAGTCTGAGCGTGCCGGTGACCTTCCTGGTCGCGGCGTCCACCACCCGCAGCACGCCGCGGTTCACGACGACGACCCGCTCGCCGTCGGTCTTCACCAGGTCGGGCTCGTCGACCCCGGCCTCGTGCGTGTTCGTGGTGGAGTGCTCGGGCGCGCCGGCCGCGCTCTTGGCGGAGGCGTCCGAGGCGAGCGACCGCGCCTCCGCGAACATGATGGCGGGGCCGCCGATGCCCCAGGGGCCGACGTTCTTGGCCGTCGCCGCGCGCAGGCCGGTCAGCATGTCGTCGCAGCCGCTGTAGGAGACCAGCTTGACGTTCCCCAGCTCGACCGGTGCCGTACGACCCGCGGCGGTCTTCGGCTCCGTCGAGCTGCACGCCGTGGCGAGCAGGGCCGCGGCGAGGGTGACCGCGCCGGCCGTACGAATCGATGTCCTCATGCCCCTACGACGGATCGGGAGAGCACGCGGTTCAACACCGTGCTACTCGCCGGTAGTCACGGCACGCCTCCCACGATTACGCTGCGAACATGGCCGTTCCCCCTGAAATGACACGGGCAGAGATGACACGGGTCCTCGACCCCCGCATGATCGAGCGCGTCCTACGGCACGTGACCTCCGGCGGCAGGACGCGGGAGATCACGGCGCCGTTCACCGGCGAGGTCCTCGCCGAGATGCCCGTCTCCACCGCCGACGACGTCCACGCCGCCCACGCCTCGGCGCGACAGGCGCAGCGGGAGTGGGCGGCCAGGTCCGCGCGGGAGCGTGCCGAGCCGTTCCTGCGCCTGCACGACGCCATCCTCGACCGGCGCGAGGAGATCCTCGACGTGGTCCAGTGGGAGACCGGCAAGGCCCGCAGGCACGCCTTCGAGGAGGTCCTCGACGTCGCGGGCTGCACCCTGTACTACGCGCGGCGGGCCCCCGGCCTGCTGGAGCCGAAGAGACGGGCGGGGATCCTGCCCGTCGCCACCAGGACGGTCGAGACGCACCGGCCCCGGGGAACGGTGGCCCTGGTCTCGCCGTGGAACTACCCGCTCTCGCTCGGCGTCACCGACGCCGTCCCCGCGCTGCTCGCGGGCAACGCCGTGGTCCACAAGCCCGACACCCAGACCGCGCTGTCCACGCTGTGGACGATCGACCTGCTCGTCTCCCTCGGCATGCCCCGCGACATCTGGCAGGTCGTCCTCGGCGACCCCGCGGAGGTGGGCGAGGCACTGCTCGACGACGCCGACTACCTGGCGTTCACCGGCTCGACCCGGGCCGGCAGGAAGATCGCCGAGGAGGCGGCGAAGCGGCTGATCGGCTGCTCGCTGGAACTCGGCGGCAAGAACCCGATGCTCGTGCTCGACGACGCCGACCTGGACGCGGCCACCCAGGGCGCGCTGCGCGCCTGCTTCACCAACGCCGGGCAGCTGTGCCTCTCGGTCGAGCGGCTCTACGTCCACGACTCCGCGTACGACGCGTTCGTGGAGCGGTTCGTCCGGCAGGTCGGCAACATGCGGCTCGGCGCGGGACTCGACTGGAACGTGCAGATGGGCTCGCTCTCCTCCGCGAGGCAGCTGGAGTCGGTCGGCGCCCACGTGGACGACGCCGTCGCCAAGGGCGCCACGCTCCTCGCGGGAGGCAAGGCCCGCCCCGACCTCGGCCCGCTGTTCTACGAGCCCACCGTCCTGTCCGGCGTCGACGAGAGCATGGAGATGTGCCGCGCCGAGACCTTCGGCCCCGTCGTCGCGATCTACCGCTTCGGTGACGACGACGAGGCGGTCGAGCGGGCCAACGACACCGCGTACGGGCTCAACGCCTCCGTCTGGACCCGCGACGTGCCGCGCGGGCGGGCGCTCGCCTCCCGGATCAGGGCGGGCACGGTCAACATCAACGAGGGGTACGCCTCGGCCTACGCCTCCTACGACGCGCCCATGGGCGGCATGAAGTCCTCGGGCCTCGGCCGCCGTCACGGAACCGAGGGGCTGCTGAGATACACCGAGGGACAGACCGTCTCCAGCCAGGCGCCCTGGCTGGGCTTCGAACCGGTCCTCGGCATGGCGTACGAGAAGTACGCCGACACCCTCGCGACCGCCTTCAAGCTGATGAAGACGCTCCGCCTGAAGTGAGCGTCACGGGGCCGGTCGGGGCCGACGGAGGTCGTCGTTCGAAGGGAGCCGCCGTGTTCGACCACGACGTGCTGGTGATCGGATCGGGGTTCGGCGGGAGCGTCTCGGCGCTGCGCCTGACGGAGAAGGGCTACCGGGTCGCCGTGCTTGAGGCGGGCCGGCGCTTCGACGAGACCACGCTCCCCAGGACCTCCTGGCGGATCCGCGACTTCCTGTGGGCTCCGGCGCTGGGCCTGAAGGGCATCCAGCGCATCCACGTGCTGCGGGGCCAGAAGGGCACCGGCGTCATGGTCCTGGCGGGCGCCGGGGTCGGCGGAGGCTCCCTGGTCTACGCCAACACCCTCTACGAGCCGCCGGACGCGTTCTTCCAGGACGCCCAGTGGTCGTCCATCACCGACTGGAAGGCCGAGCTCGCCCCGTACTACGACCAGGCCTCGCGCATGCTGGGCGTGACGCTCAACCCGACCGTCACCCCGGCCGACGAGGTGGTGCGCGCGGTCGCCGAACGGATGGGTGTGGGCGACACCTTCCACCTGGCGCCGGTCGGAGTCTTCTTCGGGACCCCCGGCGTCGAGGTGGACGACCCCTACTTCGGCGGTGCGGGGCCGCGCCGCAGGGGGTGCACCGAGTGCGGCGAGTGCATGACGGGCTGCCGCCACGGCGCCAAGAACACGCTGGTCAAGAACTACCTCCACCTCGCGGAGCGGGCCGGGGCGAGGGTCTTCGCCGAGACCACGGTCACCTCGGTCGCCCCGATCGAGGGCGGCTACCGGGTCGAGGTGCGCAGGACGGGAGCGCCCTGGCGCCGCCGCGTCCTCACCGCCGAGCACGTGATCTTCGCCGCGGGGACGTACGGCACCCAGAGCCTGCTGCACCGGCTCAAGTCCTCGGGCGCGCTGCCCGGCCTCTCCGACCGCCTGGGCGCCCTCACCAGGACCAACTCCGAGGCGCTGCTCGGGTTCGAGCGCCTCTCGGTCACGGGGGAGAAGCTCAACCGGGGGGTGGCGATCACCTCCTCGATCCATCCCGACGCCCACACGCACATCGAGCCGGTCCGCTACGGCGACGGTTCCAACGCGATGGGCATGCTCCGCACCCTGCTCGTCGACGGAGGCGGCGCCCCGCGCTGGCTCAAGTTCCTCGGCGAGGCCCTGCGCGCGCCGCGTCGGGCCGCGAGGATGCTCAACCACCGCCGGTGGTCGGAGCGCGGCATCATCGCGCTGGTCATGCAGGCCAAGGACAACTCGATCACCCTGTCCTCGCGCAGGGGGGTGTTCGGCCGCGGGCTGCGCTCGGAGCGGGGCCACGGCGACCCCAACCCCACCTGGCTGCCGGCCGGTCACGAGTTCGTCCGGCACGCGGCCGAGGAGGTCGGCGGCGTGCCCGCGGGCTCCTGGCTCGACCTGTTCGACATCCCGGCCACCGCCCACTTCCTGGGCGGCTGCGCCATCGGCGCCGGACCCGACACCGGGGTGATCGACCCCTACCACCGCGTCCACGGCTACGCGGGCCTGCACGTCGTCGACGGCTCCGCGGTCTCCGCCAACCCTGGCGTCAACCCCTCCCTCACCATCACCGCACAGGCCGAGCGCGCGATGGCGCTGTGGCCCAACCGGGGAGAGCCCGACACCCGCCCCGCCCAGGGCTCCCCGTACGCCCGCCTCACGCCCGTCGCCCCGGCGAACCCCGCCGTCCCCGCCGCCGCCCCCGGCGCCCTCCGCCTTCCCATCGTCGACATCACCTGACGGGAGGCGCGGGGTCCCGCCCTGAGCACGGGAGCCGGACACGCATCAGTCGGCGGGTCGCTGGATGGGCTGGGTCTCGGTCCGGTAGATGAGGGTCGTCTCGACGTGCACGATCTCGGGCCGGATCAGGAACTTCTCCAGGAGCAGGCGGTGCAGGCGGTCGGCGTCGGCGACCGCCACGTGGACCAGGAAGTCCTGGGGGCCGGCCACATGGAACAGGGCGACGGTTTCCGGCAGGCCCAGGACGAAGGCCCGCAGCGGGTCGACGAGCTGGCTGGTGTGCGGCCGGACCCGCAGGGCGAGCAGCGCCTGCAGGGGGCGGCCGAGCGTCGCCGGATCGACCTCGGCACGGAAGGCGCCGATCACCCCGCGCCTCCGCAGGGAGCGCACCCGCTCCAGCGCCGTGGAGGGGGCGACGCCCACGCGTTCGGCCAGATCCTTGTTCGGGAGTCGCGCATCCTTCTGCAGCTCTGCCAGGATTCGCCGGTCCACCGAATCCAGTTCGACGTTCACTGGATTGACCTCCGTTGAATTTGGCTTGCGTGGCGAGTCATTGTGAATTCCACCAGTATCCCCGTGTGACCTGGAATGTTGAAAAATTCGTGAACGCGGCGACCGTGACCGTCGACGAGCTGGCCGCCTACGTCGACGAGAGCCAGCGGGGCGTGCCACCCGTGGTCGGCCGCAGACCCCCCGGTGAGCTGGCCGAGCGGCTCGGGCTCACCCGGTGGATCCGCGAGGGCGGGATGACCGTCGACGACCACGCGGGGTTCCTGCGCACCTACCTCGCCGAGGGCACGCGGCTGCACCATCCCGCCTACCTCGGGCACCAGGTCGCCGCTCCCGACTTCCCGGCGGCCCTCGCCGACCTCGTCCACGGCGTGAGCAACAACCCGATGGCGATCTACGAGATGGGCGCTTCGGCGGCGACGGTCGAGTTGGAGGTGCTTCGCTGGATGCTCGGCAAGGTCGGTTTCGGCGAGGCGGGCGGCGGGGTGCTGACCCACGGGGGATCGCTGGCCAACCTCACGGCGCTGCTGGCCGCGCGGGCCTCGGTGGTCCCGGAGGCGTGGACCGAGGGCGTCCCCGGCGACCTCGCGCTGCTCGCTCCGGCGTCGTCGCACTACTCGCTCACCCGCGCCGCCGCGATCCTCGGCCTGGGGGAACGGGCCGTGGCGCCGCTGGACGTGGACGAGCTCGGCAGGATCGACGTCGCCCGCCTGCCCGACGCCCTGGAGCGGGTACGCAGGGCGGGGCGGCGGCCGATGGCCCTGGTGGCGAACGCCTGCGCGACCGGGACCGGCCTCTACGACGACCTGCGCGGGATCGGAGAGTTCTGTGCCGCCAACGGCGTCTGGTTCCACGTGGACGGCGCCCACGGCGCCTCCGCACTGCTCTCCGACGCATATCGCCACCTGCTCGACGGGATCGAGCTGGCCGACTCGCTGATCTGGGACGCGCACAAGATGCTGCGTACCTCCAGCCTGGCCGCGGCGGTGCTGACCCGGCGAGAGAGCGACCTGGACGCGGCCTTTCGGCAGCGGGCCAGCTACCTGTTCTACGGGGAGCAGGGCTTCGACCTCATCGGCAGGACCGTGGAGTGCAGCAAGGCCGAGCTGGGCCTGAAGGTCTTCCTCAACCTGGCCTGGCGGGGCGAGCGCGGCCTGGGCGAGTACGTCGCGCGTCAATACGCCGCCGCGCACCGCTTCTGGGAACTGGCCCGCGAGCGGCCGGGCTTCGAGTGCCCGTACGAGCCGGAGAGCAACATCGTCTGCTTCAGGTACGGCATCGGCGACCAGGCGGACATTCGTGAGCGCCTGATGGACGACGGCGCCTTCCACCTCACTTCGGCGGAGGTCGGCGGGGTCCGTCATCTGAGGGTCACCGTGATGGCCCCCGCCACGGACGACAAGACGTTTGACGCGCTGCTCGACCGGATTGCCGAATCGGAGGAGGCGACGGCCGGTCCCTGGTGAACTCCCGCGCGGAGAGCCGGGCAGGGCCTCACACGTTGACACGTGCACATGGTCCAACGGGCCGTTGGCGGGGTGAACCCGTCTCTGGAGAGCCGGGGCTCGCTGTGGCCGACTCCTCGGATCGGTTGTGACCGGTGCGTGAGGCCGCTCTCCGGGGAGTCCGAGGCGGGTCCGGCGGGTCTCAGCGGATGCCGGAGTCGGGGTGGGCGGCGTCCCAGCGGCGGCGCGACTCGGCGATGCCGTCGCGGTGCTCGGCCGACCAGTCGGCGAGGGCCCGCACCAGGTGGGTGAGGCTGTGCCCGGTCGGGGTCAGCTCGTAGTCGACCTGTGGCGGGACGACGGCGTGGACGGTCCTGGAGATCAGGCCGTCGCGCTCCAGGCGGCGTACGGTCAGGGTGAGCATCCGCTGCGAGATGCCGGGGATGGCCCGCTGGAGTTCGCGGAACCTGCGCACCCCCTGGGCCAGCTCCACGATCACCAGCACCGACCACTTGTCGCCGATCCGGTCGAGGACCTCACGGATGCCGCAGTCCTCGTCTCCGCAGGAGACGACCGGCTCCGTGGTTACCGCGGTGTGCCCCACTGACATCGAAGTGCCTCCTTATGCCACGCGTCCTGGTTATCGATGATGGACCCAGTTACCGAAGAGAACCACTCACACGGGGGAGATTCCATGATTCTCATGACAGGGGCGACGGGCGCACTGGGGCGGCTCGTCGCCGCGCGGCTGGCGGGGCGGGACGACGTGGTGATCGGCAGCCGCGCCCCCGAGGCGGTCCCCGCGGGGGCACCGAGCCGCCTGATCGACTTCGAGGATCCAGCCTCGCTGGAGGAGGGTTTCGCCGGAGTGGACACGCTGCTGCTGATCTCCGCGGGCTACGGTGAGGACGACGTGGTGATCGCCAGGCACGGCGCGGCGATCGAGGCGGCGGAGAAGGCCGGGGTCTCGCACATCGTCTACACCAGTCTCAGTGCCGCCGGTGACCACCTGGCCTACGCGCTCGCCCACCGCTGGACCGAACGCAGGCTCCGTGAGGGTGCCGCGAACTGGACGATCCTGCGCAACGGGCTCTACGCCGAGTTGCTGGCGACGCTCGCACCCGTCGTGGACGGCAGGATCACCGCGCCGCTGGGCTCCGGACGACTCGCCGCGGTGGCCCGCGAGGACCTGGCGGACGTGGCCGCCCTGGTCGCGACCGACGCCTCCGCGCACGCGGGCCGGACCCACGAGCTGGTCGGGGAGGAGGCGGTCGGCGGCGCGGAGCTGGCCGCCACCCTCACCGAGGCCACCGGAAGCACCGTCTCGTACGAGCCGAGCACCCTCGCCGAGGCCCGCGAGGCGTTCACCGGCCTTGGCCTGGCGTCCTTCCAGGTCCCGATGCTGGTGGGCACCTACTCCTCGATCGCGAACGGTTTCATGGACGGCACGGACAGCGACCTGCGAAGCCTGCTCGGTACGGCACCCCGCTCCGCCCTGGAGATCATCGCCGGAAAGTCGTCCTGATAGTGCCCACTCCCGGACTCGTCCGACCAGCTGGACACACCACCCTGAGTCCGAGGGGTGAGCGGTAGACGGGCACGGCGGCCGCATCAGGCTGGTCGTATGCCGTGAACTCGCCCAATGCCTTCCCACCTTCGGCGTCACCTGGAAGCACTGTGTCTGACGCGGCACGCGAAGGTGGGTGGCGGGGCGACGATCACTGGGCGGCGTCAGGCCATCGCGTGGCGGAGACGCTCGCGGTCCTTTTCCGGGAGCCGCTGCTGGAGGCGGGGGAATGCGCGGTCAAGTCGTTGGACGTGGACGGGCTCGGCAGGATCGATGTCGCCTGTCTGCCCAAGGCGCTGAAGCGCTGGGAGAGGCGTCCGGATAGTGCTTACTCTCGGGTTCGGGAGGGTTCGCTGAGATAGCGTCGCGTTCATGAGCGAACTCGACGGCCGCCTGCGCGCGGTGTGCGACCTGACCGTCTCCGGCGTCAGGGAAATGGCCGGGCGGCACGAGTACGACGGACTCATCCAGGACCTCTCGCCCGAGGGGGTGCGCACCGGGCTGGCCGCGCTGGGCAGGGGGCCGCTGCCCGCCGATCCGTACGACGCGGCGCATCTGCAGATCTTCGAGGAGGCCGTGCGGGTGCAGTTCGGCGAGCTGGAACTGCACCGCCGCAACCCTCTGGAGCATCTGGGCAACCTCGACCTGGCCACCTACGACCGCGAGTACGCCCCCGAGGCCGAGCGGAACGCCGCCAAGCTCGCGCACCTGGCCCGCTGGCCGGAGGCGGTGGACGGCGCGATCGCCTCGCTCGACCTGCTCAGCGCCCCCGTCGCGACCGCCCTGCTCGGAGTGGTGCGCGGTCTGGCCTCCGGGGTGCCGGGGGACGCCGAGGAGAGTGTGCGTGAGGCGGCGTTCAGGGCGCATGCCAGGTTGGTGCAGCACGTCGAGAAGGCCGCGCACGACGGCGACCCGGACGCCTCCCTCGGTGCCGAGGGGCTCGCCAGGCTCATGGGCGGCGGTGAGGGCCTTCCGGTCGACCTGAGACGGCTCGCCGAGCGCGCCGACGCCGAGCGCGACCGCCTGATGGCCCGGTTGGCGGAGTCGTGCGCCGCGCTGGGATTCGCGGGACGGTCGCCGCTTGAGGTCGCGCGCGAGCTCGTCAGGCAACACCCCGACCCCGACGGTGTGATCGAGGCGGCCAGGATCGGCACCGAGAGGGCGATCGCCTTCACCAGGGAGAAGGACCTGGTGCCCTATCACGACGGGGAGTGCCTGGTCGGCATCGCGCCCGAGTCACGCCGGTGGGGCATGGCGATGATGAGCTGGGCGGCGCCGGGCGAGCCTGACGGTCCCTCGTGGTATCACGTCACCCCGCCCGACCCCTCGTGGCCCGAGCGCGACATCGAGGAGTGGCTGGAGGTCTTCAGCGACACCACGCTTCCCGCGATCAACGTGCACGAGGTCGCCCCCGGCCACTTCTCCCACGGTCGCGCCCTGCGCCACGCCCGTTCCGACGTGCGGCGGACGCTGATGTCGCTCTCCTTCGCGGAGGGCTGGGCGCACTACGCGGAGGAGCTCTGCGTCGAGGAGGACTTCGCTCCCGGCGACCCGCGCTTCGAGATCGGGGTGTGGCTGGAGGCGCTCATCAGGGTGACCCGGCTGGCCTGCGCGATCGGCGTGCACTCCGGTGCGATGACCGTCGAGGAGGGGGCCCGCCGCTTCGCCGCCGACACTCACCTCGCCGGTCCCGCGGCCCTGTCGGAGGCGGCGCGGGCCACCTTCGACCCCACCTACGGCCGCTACACCTGGGGCAAGCTGGAGATCCTCGACCTCCGCGACCGCGCCAGGGCCCAGTGGGGCCCTGGCTTCGGCCTCAACCGCTTCCACACCGCGATGCTCGACCTCGGCTCCCCGCCCCTCGGCCTCCTCGACCACGCCCTTCAAGCCCGCCCTAACGCCCGATAGCTCCATCCGGCGTCACCCCACAGGTCAGGGTCGAGGGCCGCTCGACCATCAACGACGATCGGAACGGCGGCCGATTCCACCAGTTTGGTGGGGTCGGCATCAATGAACTCCGGCCAGGCCGTCAGGTGTAGAAGCACCTCCGAGTCCTCTACGGCCTCAGCGGAGGTGGGTGCGTAGTGCAGTTGCGGGTGCAGGTCCCGGGCGAAAGCCATCGCTGCGGGGTCGTAGGCGGTGACGATGCCGCCTTCATGGTGGATCGCCAGGGCCACGGCCAGTGCCGGTGAGTCGCGCAGGTCGTCGACACCGGGTTTGAAAGACAGCCCCCATACTCCGACGCGGCGATTGTTCAGGTCACCGCCACAGGCATGTCGGGCCAAGTCCACGGCACGGTGCTGTCGGCGCTGGTTGACTCTGTCGACCTGAATCAGCAGTTCCAGATCCGCGCCGACACCATGTTCGTGTCCTTGGGCGATGAGGCTTCGCACGTCCTTGGGCAGGCAACTGCCACCGTAGCCGACGCCGGGGTCGAGGTATGCGTCGCCGATGCGGGGGTCCAGCGCCAACGTGTGGGCAAGGGAGGAAGCATCGGTTCCCGTCGCTTCGCACAGTGAGGCGATGGCGTTGATGAAGGAGATCTTCGTGGCGAGGAAGGCATTCGCCGCGGTCTTGCACATTTCCGCTGTTGTCAGATCGGTCACGACCATCAGTGCACCGGCATCGAGTTGAGCTTTCCAAGCTTGCCGTAGCAACTGTTCGGCATGTTCGTCGCCGGCGGCGAGGCCGAGCACAATTCGTGAGGGGCGAGCCACATCGGCCAGGGAGGTGGACTCCCGAAGGAAGTCCGGAGAGCAGACGACCGTCACCCGCACATATGCCGGGGCCACGGAGCGCGCGAGTTCGGCCAGGTGCTTCGTGGTGCCAACGGGCACCGAGGACTTCACCACGATCACTGCGTCACGGCGCAGTCGTGACGACAGCTCGATCACGGCCCTCTCAAGATCGCCCAGGTCGGCGGCGAGTGCTCCGATTTGCTGTGGCGTACCGACGCACAAGATGTGTAGGTCCGTGAACGCCGTGGCGGTGTCGTAGGAGTCGGTGAAGCGAAGGTTTCCTGGGCTGCCGTGCGAGGCTATAGCCTCGGCCAGACCTGGTTCGTCGAAGGGCGTACGGCCTGCACTGAGTAGGCGCACGGTCTTCGGGTCGGTGTCCAGACCGAGAACATGGTGACCCATGCGGGCCAGCCCGGCCGCGTATGGGGCGCCGAGACGTCCACAGCCGATGATGTTGATCTTCATGCTGCACTTCCTTAAAGAAAGGGACGATGAACACGTGCGAATGACCGTGATCGGGTGTGGCCATCTGGGTGTGACCCACGCGGCCTCGATGGCTGAGATCGGCCATGAAGTGGTCGGCGTCGACATTGACGCGGCCAAAATCGAAACGCTGAGTTCAGGCAGGGCCTGGTTCTATGAGCCGGATTTGGATGTGATGCTCACCCGCCACATCGCCTCCGGACGGCTACGGTTCACCACCGACTTCGCCGAGGCAGGTGAGTTCGGTGAGATGCACTTCCTCGGAGTCGCGACTCCCGGCATGGCCGATCGCGACGATTACGATCTGTCGCAGGTTTTCGCGGCCGTGCGCTCGCTCGCACCGCACCTGCGCCAGGCCTGCGTCATCGTGGGTAAGTCCACGGTGTCCGTCGGCACGACGGCGGCGACCCAGGAACTGATACGAGGACTTGCTCCAGCAGGGGAAGACGTGGCCGTTGCCTGGAACCCCGAATTTTTGCGGGAAGGTCATGCTGTGCAGGACACGCTGCGACCGGACCGCATCGTTATCGGCGTGACCTCTGCAAAGGCTGAGGAGAAGATCCGGGAGGCGTACAAACCGATCACCGATGCCGGGGTGCCGCTTGTCGTTACCGACCCAGCCACCTGTGAGCTGGTGAAAGGCGCAGCGAACGCCTTCCTGTCGACGAAGATCTCCTTTATCAACGCGATGGCTGACATCTGTGAGGCATCCGGCGCCGATGTCAACCAGCTCGCCGATGCCATCGGCTTGGACCCGCGCATCGGTAGGGCGTTTCTGGACGCAGGGGTCGGCTATGGCGGTGGTTGCCTGCCCAAGGACACCCGTGCGTTCGCCGCCCGAGCCCGCGAACTCGGCGTGGAAAGCGCTGCGGAGTTGCTGAACTCGGTGGATCGGATCAATACCGGTCGTCGCGAGCGCGTGGTTGAGATGACAAGGAAAGCCTGCGGCGGTGACATGGTCGGCCGACGTGTCGGCGTGTGGGGGGCGGCGTTCAAGTTCGGTACCGACGATGTGAGAGATTCCCCCGCTTTGGATGTTGCGGCACGTCTCCACTCGCTCGGAGCGGTGGTCACGATCTACGATCCGATGGCTGTGGAAAATGCTCGCCTTGTTCACCCAGAACTTGACTACGCCGAAGATGCCCTGGCAGCCGCTACGGGAGCTGACGTCCTGGTCACCATGACCGCGTGGCCGGAGTTTCGTGACCTCGATCCGGAAAGCGTTGCCAAGGTCGTGGATCGGCAGGTCATGATTGACGCTCGAAGCGTCCTCGACATATCCCGGTGGCAGGATGCCGAATGGACACTGCACCGGCTTGGTCGGAGCTGATGCCAGGCCTTTCACGGACGCTCGCCGATGATCACGGCGGTCTGCAGGGTCGCCGCGAATCCTCCAGATGGTTCCACGGCGGTTAGCGCATTCCGTAGTGCCTGTTCGTACTCCTCTTGGAGCTCGCCGAGCACCGCCCTTGAGGAGAAGGCATAGGTGTACTGCAAACCGATCAATTCCTCAGTGGTGAGGTCCAGGCGGTAATCGGTGCGCAGGGCTCGTACGCGAGGGAAATCTGACCGGCGCAGTACCGTCTCGTGGTCTTCGGTGAGGTATTGGAAAGGGGCATCTGGTCCTGCGGCGCGGTGGGTGCCGAGGAATCGGTCGCGGATGCGGTCCAGGATCGGTTCCCACCACGCCTTCGGTGTGCCGAGCGCGTGGCTGACGACTATGGCGACGAACCCGCCGGACACGGTGATCCCGTGCAGGTCTGCCAGGACCTGATCTCGGGGCATGTAGTGAAAGGCGTCGCCGATCACCGTGCCTCGGATGAGTGGAAGGTCCGACACTGTGGACGAATCCCCCTGTCGCCAATCGATGTTTTCGATACCGCGGTCGGCGGTCCGTTGGCGGCCGGCTGCCAGCATTTCTTCGTTGGGTTCAACTGCGATCACTGGAATGCCCAGTTCGGCAAGGCGCACGGCGATCACGCCGGGCCCGCTCCCCAGGTCGAGGACGGGGGCGTCGTTGGCGGCGGCATGGGCGGTTTCGGCGATGTAGTCGATGAGCACGCCGGGGTGCTCCGGTCGATAACGGACGTAGGCGTCAGCGGTGGTTGTGAAGATCGCTCCAGGGTTGGAGTAGTGAGCACGAGTTGATGGTGTGGCCACGTCTACCTCCGAGGTGTTCATCCGGCCAAAGCGGCGTTCAGTGGGGCCGCCTCTTCTTGAAATGAGGCGGGGTATGAACTGTCGGCTGTAACCGCCCACCACTGCCAGTGGCAATTGACGCCCTGTAGTTGGACGCATACGGTCCGGAGTGAGGGCGTGGTGTGCCCTCTTGCCGGATGTGGTTAATCGGGGGAGGGTGAGGCGTGACTGTCCTGCCACCTGTTTCTGCGTCTTTCGCGGAGAGATCAGTGCCGACATCTCACGACATGCGATGTACTAGCGCGATCCGCGCCCGTGCGCTGGCCGCATACGGTGACGGGCTTTCGCCGCAGGTCCTTCATGACCTTGCGCAGGAGATCCATGTTTGTTGTGGTCACAGTCGCCTGAAAAGTGCTCGGCTTGCCCGAGGCTGGACCGTCTCTGAGGCGGTTGCTCGACTCATCACGGTCGCTCAAGCCGCTGAGCTGCCCCTGCGCGGAGTGGACGAGCGGGCTTGGCGCCGTTGGGAGAACGGGAATCGTCCGGACGATGACTACCAGGACCGGCTTGGCAGGCTTTTCGAGACGGGGCCGGTCCAGCTTGGATTCGGCACTGACTACACACCACACCCGTCAGGAGGTGATCGTACGAATCGTCGTGACGCACTGCGTCTGGGGGCGGCAGCTTTCGTTGTGCCTGGCTTGCTGATCACGAGTGCCGAGAGCGAAGCTCGGGAGTTGACCCGTCGCAGTGAACAGACCGATCTCGGACCGAGCAGCCTGGAGCATCTCTATCGGGTCATCGGTGACTACGGCACTGATTACTCTCGGTACGACGCGGCCGAGCTGTGGCAGGCCGCGCTCACGGATCGCCGCCACGTCGCGGAGTTGCTTCAGCTGCGTATGACGCTCAAGCAGCGCCGCGAGCTGTACATCGCCGCGGCCTGGCTGTCGCTGATCCTCGCGTGGACGGCCCATGATCGAGGGGATGTACGGGCAGCGCTCGCGTACGCGGCCGATGCCCGTCATCACGCGGACGAGGCCGATCACGATGAGACGGCGGCGTGGGCGTGGGACGTGGAGGCGACGACCTGGCTCTATGACGACCGGCCGTATGAAGCGCTTCGCGCCGCCCAACGGGGAGTGGGCCAGGCTCCAGCGGGAAGCGCTGCTCAGACGCGCCTGACCGGACAACTCGCTCGGACCCACGCACGGCTCGGTCACGCAGTCCCGGCATCTGAAGCGCTGGAGGCGCTCCGCGACCAGGCAGAGCGGCATTCGCCTCATGCGAACGGACTGTTCAGCGCCGATGCCGTACGGGCCTGGTCGATCGCCGCGACCTCCAGTTTGTGGCTCGGTCACGATGGGCAGGCCCGTGACTTCGCCGAGCAGGCGATGGAGGTGTACGAGCAGGCTCCACAGGTGTCTCCGACGAGACGAGCGATCACCGCCTTGGACCTCGGGGTCGCCTGTGCCCGGCTGGGCGACCCCGAGCAGGCGGTCGTTCATGGTCTGTCCGCGATCTCCGCGCCGCGTTATGCCGCGGCGATCGTCACCCGAAGCCATGACCTCGGTGCCACGCTGGAGCGCTTTTATCCCAATGCCGTGGTTGTGGCGCGGTTTCGTCAGGGAGTGGCGGAGCTCGAAGAACAGAGATGACTCAAGATCAATGACAGTACGGCGATCAGGTCCGGGGCAGGTTCAGCGGTCGACGGCGGTGGTGCCGCCGTCGAAGACCAGGTAGATGCCGGTGATGAAGGACATCTCGTCGCCGGTTGGTGGTGGGCTCTTCACGTTGGCTTTGGACACCATCGGTCGCCAGGTACGGCACGAACCGGAGGAGCGTCAGGTGTGAACCACCGGCCTGGAGGTACGACGATCCGTGAACCATCGGGCTGGGAGGAAGTGCCATGCGGGAGTTGTCGGGCAAGGTCGCGGTCGTCACGGGGGCGGGTGGCGGGATCGGGAGGGCGCTCGCGCTGGGCCTGGCCGCGGAGGGGATGTCCCTCATGCTCGCCGACGTCGAGCCGGGAGATCTCGCGGACACCGCCTCGCTGGTGGAGGCGAGCGCCGACGGGGGCAAGGTCCTCACCGAGATCGCCGACGTCTCCGATCAGGTGGCCGTGGAGCACCTCGCCGACCGTACGTTCGGTGAGCTGGGCGCGGTCCACGTGCTGTGCAACAACGCGGGGGTCTTCCAGGGCGGCCGGATGTGGACGAGGGAGCCGGAGGACTTCGCCTGGCCGCTCGGGGTGAACCTGTGGGGCATACTCAACGGCGTCCGGGCCTTCGTGCCCCGCATGATCGACCAGGACACCGAGGGGCACATCCTCAACACCGTCTCCGCTGCGGGCCTGTTCGCCATCCCGTACTTCGGCCCCTATTCGGTCTCGAAGTACGCCGCGCTCGCCGCCTCGCAGTCCCTCGCCCAGGATCTCGCGGCGGCCGGCTCCAGGCTCCGGGTGACCGCGCTGTGCCCCGGCGGGGTGCGTACCGGCCTGAACCGCTCCGGCCGCCACCGGCCGGAGAACCTCGTGGCCGCCGGTCGCGCCGAGGACGAGGACGAGGAGGTCTCCGCCGCGATCATCGACGGCCTCGTGGAGGAGGGCATCGACCCGGCCGAGGTGGCCCGGGCGGCGGTGGACGCCATCCGCGAGGAGCGTTTCCTGGTCCTCACCCACCCGGGTTACGCGGAGATCCTGCGCGAGCAGACAGAGGCGTTGATCGCCGGGGCGCTGCCCTCGTTCTCCGGCAGGGGGGACCGTGCGGGTGGGGGAGTGCTTCCCGATCGCGGGTAGACGGGGCCGCGGGAGATCTTTTCGGCTGCGAGCGGGCGGGCTGACGGGCGCCGATAGACTGGGGACACCGCTCTGTTCCTTTTGGGGGTCTTGGTGTCTGAGTTCGACACGGTCCTGGTCGTCGACTTCGGCGCGCAGTACGCGCAGCTGATCGCGCGAAGGGTGCGTGAATGCCACGTCTACTCCGAGATCGTCCCCTCGACGATGCCGGTCGAGGAGATGATGGCCAAGAAGCCCAAGGCGATCATCCTGTCCGGGGGCCCCTCCTCGGTGTACGCCGAGGGTGCTCCCGCGGCCCCCGCGGGCCTGTTCGAGACCGGCGTGCCGACCTTCGGCATCTGCTACGGCTTCCAGATCATGGCCCAGGAGCTGGGTGGAAAGGTCGCCAGGACCGGCACCGCCGAGTACGGCGGGACCCACCTCGACGTCGAGGAGGAGGGCGTGCTCTTCGCGGGGCTGCCCGCCGCGCAGTCGGTCTGGATGTCCCACGGTGACAGCGTCTCCGCCGCCCCCGAGGGGTTCACGGTCACCGCCGCGACGGCCCAGACGCCCGTCGCCGCCTTCGAGCACCCCGAGCTCGGCCTGTACGGCGTCCAGTTCCACCCCGAGGTTCTCCACTCCGAGCACGGCCAGACCGTGTTGAAGCACTTCCTCGACGCGGCGGGCTGCCGCCCCTCCTGGACGATGGTCAACATCGTCGAGGACGCGGTCGAGGCGATCCGCGCCCAGATCGGCCCCGAGGGCCGCGCCATCTGCGGCCTGTCCGGCGGCGTGGACTCCGCGGTGGCCGCAGCCATGGTCCAGCGGGCGATCGGTGACCGGCTGACCTGCGTCTTCGTCGATCACGGGCTGCTGCGCAAGGGCGAGGCCGAGCAGGTCGAGCGCGACTTCGTGGCCGCCACCGGCGTCAAGCTGCGCGTGGCCGACGCCCAGGAGCGCTTCCTGAAGGCGCTCGACGGGGTCACCGACCCCGAGGAGAAGCGCAAGATCATCGGTCGCGAGTTCATCAGGGTCTTCGAGGACGAGCAGCGCGCCATCCTCGCCGACGGTCCCGTCGACTTCCTCGTCCAGGGCACCCTGTACCCCGACGTGGTCGAGTCCGGCGGCGGCACCGGCACCGCCAACATCAAGTCCCACCACAATGTCGGCGGCCTCCCCGACGATCTCCGGTTCTCGCTGGTGGAGCCGCTGCGAGCACTGTTCAAGGACGAGGTGCGCCGGGCGGGGGAGCAGCTGGGCCTGCCCGCCGAGATGGTCTGGCGCCAGCCGTTCCCCGGCCCCGGGCTGGGCATCCGCATCATCGGCGCGGTGAACCGCGAGCGCCTGGAGATCCTCCGCGAGGCGGACGCCATCGCCCGCGAGGAGCTCTCGCGCGCCGGTCTCGACCGGGACATCTGGCAGTGCCCGGTCGTCCTGCTCGCCGACGTCCGCTCGGTGGGTGTCCAGGGCGACGGCCGCACCTACGGTCACCCGGTCGTGCTGCGCCCGGTCTCCAGCGAGGACGCGATGACCGCCGACTGGTCGCGTGTCCCGTACGACGTGCTCGCCCGCGTCTCCACCCGCATCACGAACGAGGTTCGCGAGGTCAACAGGGTGGTGCTCGACGTGACCAGCAAGCCCCCGGGCACCATCGAGTGGGAGTAGCCGCCTCGGCGGGCGACAGGGGAGGGATCTCCTCGGCGGTTGGCGCCGTTTGGCGGGAGGACGGCGGGTAAGTTGGGGTGGGTGTCTTCCACCACCCCCATCGGCGCAGACTCCCCCAAGACCGCCGTCGCCCGCCTGGCGTGGCTCGACGCGTTGCGTGGCATCGGTGCGGTCGCCGTGTTGCTGGAGCACATGCTGCCCTGGTTCATGCCCGCCCTGAGACCGTACTGGTTCAACCTCGGGATGTACGGCGTCCTGGTGTTCTTCCTGGTCAGCGGCTACATCATCCCGGTCTCGCTGGAGAGGCACGGCGATGTCAGGGTGTTCTGGATCAGCCGCGTGTTCCGGCTGTACCCGATCTACCTGCTGGTCTCGGCGCTCGTCCTGGTGATGGCGTTCTGGATGCCCGTCCGCGAGCAGGTGCCCAGGGATCTGTCGTCGGTGGCCGCGCACGCCACGATGCTGCTGGACGTGGTGGGCAGGGGCGGCCTCGCAGACACCATGTGGACGCTCTCCTACGAGATGGTCTTCTACCTGGTCGTCACCGCGCTGTTCGTCGGCGGGCTGCACCGCGCGAGCGGGACCTTCGCGGTGGGCTTCGGTGTCGCCGCGGTCGCGGTGGGGCTGGTGCTGACGGCACCGCTGCTACGGGGCCCCTGGCCCGCGTACGTGTCCGGCGTGCTGTTCTTCGTGGGCCTGGTGGGCCTGATCGGCGGCCGGTTCAGGAGGACCGCCGCGTACGTTCTCGGCGCGACGGCGCTGGTGCTTCTGATCTTTTCGAGTTTCGTGCCGTGGTTCGGGGCCGCGATCCTGTCGGTGATGTTCGCGGGGACCGCGATCCGCCGCTGGGAGCAGGGCTCGGGCGGGCTCTGGCCCGTGGCGGCGGCGACCGTGCTCGTGGCGCTGGCGCCGGTCTGGGCGGAGCAGGCGGGCTGGTGGTGGGTGCAGCCGGGGCCGTGGTTCACGACCATCGCGCTGGCCGGGGCGTCGTTCGCGGGTGCGATGGCCCTGCGCGAGCGCCGGCTGCCCAGGTTCCTCGTCTGGCTGGGCCTGGTCAGCTACTCGGTCTACCTGCTGCACCACCCGCTGCTGCGGATCGCGCACGTCGTCGTCGGTGACGTGCGGAACGCGGGGCAGGTGGTGCAGCTCTCACTGTCGGTGGCGTTCGTGCTGGTGGTGCTCGGCCTGAGCCTGCTCACCTACCGCTACGTGGAGCTTCCCATGCAGCGGCTGGGCAGGCGGCTGGCCCGGAGGCCGTCCTCCAGCGAGGTCGCCCCCACACGGTGAGGGTTTAAGGCTCAGAGACCGTCGTCGGGGGACTGGCCGTAGTCCTCGGGGTCGCCGGTGGGCGACTCGGAGGGCAGCTCCTTGTCCTTCTCGGAGCCGACGGGGTAGACCTCCCCGGGCTGGGTGGCCTTGGCGCCGCGCAGCGAGGAGACGGCCACCACGTGGTAGCCCTGCTTCTGGAGCGCGGTCAGCAGCTTCGGCATCACCTTGACGGTCTGCTCCACCCAGTCGTGCATGAGGATGACCCCGTCACGCTTGGCGTTCTTGAGCACCTCGTCGTAGATGGCCTTCTCGTTCTTGGTCGCCCAGTCTCGTGAGCCGCCGTTCCACAGGATGATCGGCATGTTCATCTGGGTGGCGATCGCCGATACCCGCTCGTCGAACTCGCCGTAGGGCGGGCGAATCGTCGTCGGGTACTTGCCGGTGACCTTCTTGACGATGTCCTGGGTCTTGGTGAGTTCCTCGCGGATCTTGTCTTCCGAGATCTCCCGCAGGTGCGGGTGGGTGTAGCTGTGGTTACCGATGTCATGGCCTTCGGTGACCATCCGCTTGGCGAACGCGGGGCGGGACTTCACGTACTGGCCCTCAAGGAAGAACGTCGCCTTGGACTTGTGCTTCTTGAAGGTGTCGAGCAACTTGTCGGCGTACTTGCCGGGGCCGTCGTCGAAGGTGAGCGCGATGCACTTCACCTTCGCGCAGTCCACGGGCTTCGGCTTCGGCGCGGGCTTGGCCTTGGGGGCGGGCTTGGCCTTGCTCGCCGTCGTGGCCGTCGGTTCGGGCTTCTCCGCGCTCCACGCGGTGGTCGGGACGGAAATCATGGCCAGCGCACAGGATGTGGCCAGCAACATTCGGACAGGAGACTTCATGAGGGGAGCTCCGGGTCAAATCGACGTCGGTCGAATGGGCATCCTATCGAGGTGCCTGATGCCTCCTGAGGCTGAAGCGTCACGATGTCCTGTGAAAGGCGTGCTCTCCCGCGGCCGGGGCGCACTGTCTTCGCCCAACGCAAACTTGACGTTTCCCCAGGTCATGGGTGCGTATAGCGGGCTGTGGGCGCCCAGGGCGCGCCTCGGGCGTACTCGATGATGGGCATCGGTCCCCTGGAGGAACGCGCTGGGAAAAAATGACGATCAGTACGGCGAGCTTGAAACCGGTCGATAAGGGGCGCGGGGCGGCCGATGGGGCACCGGCCCGCGACCGGCGGTTCACGCTCGCCTGTTACGCCACCGCCCAGCTAGCGCTGCTCGGCTGGTGGCTCGGCTTCCACCCCGGGTTGATGAGTCCCGACTCCGTCACCTACGTCGCGCACGTCACGACGGGCCCCTGGGTGGCCGGGCAGTCGGTCGCCTACGACGCCCTGCTCGGGCTCTCCCTGAAGGTGACCGGCGACCTGTCCGCCGTCACCCTCCTGCAGACGGCGGCGATGGCCGCCGCCCTGGCCCACCTCGCGGGCGCGATCCGGTCGCTGGGGGTACGGGGACGCCCGCTGCTCGTGGCGGTGGGGTGCGCGGCGCTGTCACCGCCGCTCGGCGCCTTCACGGTGTCGATGTGGAAGGACGTGCCGTTCACCGTGTGCGCCGTACTGGCCGCAGGCACCGCGGTACGGCTCATGACCCGGCCGGGGCTGCGGTCTGGAACTGTCGTGCGAGGTGAGGGCCGGGTGCGGGACGTGGCCGGGCTCGTCACACGGGAGCAGGGCCGGGTGCGGGATGCGGCCGGGGCCGGCGGGCGGGGGGTGGCCGGTCGCGGGGGCGGCCGGTGGGTGTGGGACCCGCGCTTCGCCGCTCTCGGGGCCGAACTGCTCGGCCTGGGGCTCTTCCGCAACAACGGCTTCCTCGTGGCGTTGTTCGCCGCCGTCCCGCTCGTCGCGCTCCTGTCCGGCCGCCCGGGGGCCCGCCGACGGGTCGCGGCGCTCGCGGCCGGAGCGGTGGCGGCGCCCCTGCTCCTGCTGGGCGTCGGCTACCCGGCGATGGGCATCGCGTCGCCGTCCCGCTCGTTCGCCTACCAGACGGTGTTCGGCGACCTCGCCGTGGCGTACGGGGAGAGGCCCCACCTCTTCGACCGCGAGCAGCGGGAACTCCTGGCGGAGGTCGCTCCGCTCGACGTCTGGCGGCGGGGGGCGACCTGCCAGACCATGGCGCGGGTCTTCTTCGATCCCGGGTTCGGCCACGCGCGGGCCGAACAGCGGATGTCCGAGATCCTGGAGCTGTGGCGAGGGCTGCTGGTCCGCGCGCCGGGCACGATCCTGAGCACCAGGATCTGCCGCGCCGCGCTCGCCTGGCAGCTCGGCCCGACCTCGGGCGAGCCCGGCGGTGAGCTCTACCGCTTCTCCCCAAGGGATCCCCGGCTCCCCGACGGCTGGGAGGGCACTCCGGCGGCCTCGGCGATGCGGCGGCGGCCGATCTCCGAAGGGCTGCTCGCCGCCGGGCTGTTCGCGCTGGACGCGAGCACGGTGAGGCAGTTCGAATGGCTGCTCTGGCGGGCGCCCTTCTGGTGCTACCTCACCTACGCCACGGCCGCGCTCGCCTGGTGGCGGACGGGCAGCCGGGCGGCACTCGCGGGGGCGGCCGTGGTCGCGGGGCAGCAGGTCGGGGTGATCCTCACCAACACCGCGCCGGACTTCCGGTTCATGGTGTCGCCGATCCTCGTCGGCGTCCTGTTCGTTCCGCTGCTCCTGCGGGAGGCGGGGATCCTGCTCTCCCGTCGATAGCGGTGCCCCCCGAGCCGTTCCGCAGGAGAGCCGAAGGTCCCCGTGGGCCGCCGGGATCGGGTCCGGCGCCGGGTGTGACGTGCCGGAGGTTCCCTTCGCGTCTCCTGGGCACCACGCCCGTTCCGATCCGCAGGGTGCGGGCAGCCGTCAGCGGTCGGACCCGCCGGGTGCGGGCCCAACCGTCAGCGGTCGAGCTCGTCGAAGAGCGCCTCCCAGCGTTCCAGGACGCGAGGCAGCCGGTACCTCCTCATCCGCTCCCTGCCCCTCGCCCCCATCCTGCGGCGCAGCCCGGCATCGGACATGAGGCGCTCCAGGGCGGCGGCGAAGCTCCCGGTGTCTCCGGGCTCGGCCAGTATGCCGTTGTCCCCGTCCTCGACCAGGGTCCTCACCCCCGCCGAGGCGTCGCAGGCCACGGCGGGCAGCCCGCAGGCCGCGCCCTCGGCGAGGACCAGCCCCCATCCCTCGAAGTCGCTGCTCAGGGTGACGATGGAGGCGTCCAGGTACTCGGCTTCGACGTTCTCGACCTGTCCGCGAAAGACGATCCGGTCGCCGAGCCCGGTCTGGGCGGCCTGCGCCTCCAGGGCCGCCCGAAGCGGCCCGTCACCGATGATGTGCAGCTCCCACGGCTCGGCGACGGCCGGGGCCGCGGCGGCGAAGGCGTCGATCAGCAGGTCGATCCGCTTCACCCTGACCAGCCGTCCGGCCGAGACGATCCGCGGGTTGCGCAGCGGGGCCGCCTCCTCGGGGAAGACGCTGACCGGGTTCAGCATGGTGCCGCAGTTGGCGAGCCGGTGCGCGGTGAAGGACGCGGCGTAGTCGTCGCACAGGAACAGCGCCTTGTCGAGGTGGGCGTAGTGCTTCTTGATGAGCTTGAGGTTCGGTGAGTCCACCGCCTCGGTGTACGACTGGTGGTACTGGCCGATCTTGGCGATGTGCGGCATGGGCAGGTCGGCGATCCAGTGGGCGGCCCAGGGCGAGGCGATGACCAGGTATCCGCCGCGCCCGCCGTCGATCCGGTCCGTCAGCCGCAGCAGCTTCCGCCTCGCGGCGGCGACCTCCTCCGGGCTCCTTCTCTGCCTGCCCCTGCGCCACGGCAGTGAGCGGGCGGCGGGCTCGGGGGCGGGCGTGTCGTACAGCGTGGCGTGCCGGTAGACGGGGTCGGCGACGTAGGTCTGCGGCTGCCGGGAGGGATTGATGCTGATCAGGGTCACCCTGTGCCCCCGCGAGCCGAGGCCCTGGGCCAGGGTGTGGATGACCCGCTGGGACCCGCCCATCGAGTCGCCGTCGGTGCTGAGGAAGAAGACGTCTCGCGATCTCAACGCATGACCTCCGGGAAGAACGCGTCCACGACCCTGCCGCTCGCCTGCCCGTCGTCGAGGCCGCACCAGCGGTCGCGGAACTCCGCGTAGCGCCGCCGGTACCTCTCGGTGATCTCGGTGAGCCGCTCCAGCGCCTCGGCCAGCTCGCCCGGTTCGCGCAGCAGCGGCCCCGGGGCGACCTCGGCCAGGTCGAAGCAGACCCCTCGCTGGGCGGAGGCGTAGCGCTCGTAGTCGTCGACGTAGTAGAGGATCGGCCTGCCGAGACAGGCGTAGTCGAACATGATCGAGGAGTAGTCCGTCACCAGGACGTCCGAGGCGAGCATCAGGTCGTTGACCTCGGGGAACGCCGAAGCGTCCCGGACGAGCCAGCCGAGCGGGTCGGGCACCGTGAAGCGGTCGTACTGGTGGGCGCGCACCAGGATCACCCAGTCCGGGGGCAGCGCGCCGGCGAGGGCGGGCAGGTCGAGCCGGATCGAGTCGCCGCTGAAGCGCCTGTTGTCGCGATAGGTGGGCGCGTAGAGGATCACCCGCTTTCCCGCGGGGATCTCGAAGAACTCCCTCACCTGCCGCGCCCGCTCGCGTTGCGCCGGTTCCATGTGCCGCACCAGCACGTCGGTGCGCGGGTATCCGGCGTGGAGCAGCTCGCCCCTGAACCCGCTCGCCTCGGCGAAGTCGCGCAGGAAGTCGGGGCCCGGGGTGAGCAGCGCGTCCCAGCGTGCCACCGCCTCGGCGTACTTTCTGGCGAGGGCCGGCTGTGTCCGGTGCCTGGGCTCGTCCAGGCCCATCTTCTTGAGCACCTGACCGTGCCAGGTCTGCAGGTAGCGGGTGCCCCCGCGCTTGCGGTAGCAGTAGGGCAGGTTGTGGCTGTCCACCCAGTGCCCGGCGCGCGCCAGGGTCCAGGCGTAGCGGAAGGTGTCGCGCCGGACGAGACCGACGTCCTCGGGGAAACGTTCGGGAACGTCCGCGTGGGACCAGACCGCCCGCAGGCCGGTGGCGCGCCGCTGCAGTTCCTCGTGGACGTAGCGCGGGTTGCCGGTGTAGCCGGTGCCCTCGGCCGACTCGAACAGCACCAGGTTCCGGTTCACCGGCACCGTCATGCTGACCAGCCGGTAGAAGCGGCCCAGGTTGCGGGGGGTGGCGAGGTCGGCCAGCAGGCCCCGCCAGAGTTCCGGCACGCTCGGGAAACGCCGCTTGGCCGCGTGTCCTGGCCTGCGCGCCATGAGGCGGAACGGGAGGTCGGCGGACGCCTCGAGGACGAGGCGGCCGGAGCCCACCGTGCCCACGGAGGTGAACGAGAACCCCGGGACCGCGAGGAGGGGCCTGAGGTTCCCGCGCTCGCCCTCCTGGAGCGAGATCATGACCGCCTGCGGCCTGACGGCGTTGTCCGGCCACTCCAGGTCGGGCAGGGAGATCGTCACCGTCCCCTCCAGGATTCCCGTCCCCTCGGGAGGACCTCCCGTCATCCGCGGGATTCTCGTCCTCTCCGGCTCCTCCGGCTCCCACTGCCCTTCGAGCCCTCTCAGGGTCTTCTTCTCCCGTTCCTCCAGTGACTCGATCACGACGGGGGCCATCTGGACGGGGATCGAGGTGATCGTCCTCTTCCTGCCGCCGACGCGGAGCCACGCGGTCAGCGTGCGGCCGTCGAGCACTCGGCCGGGGTCGTAGGTTCGCAGGCGCAACCGGATCTGGTCCCTCGACGCCTGCAGGTCGATGAGCTCGTGCCGCAGCAGTGCTCCGGACAGTGGCTGCTCGGCCAGGCGCAGCTCGGTGACGTCCAGTTCGCTCCTGGCCTGCTCGTCCCCAGGGGGCAGCGTCCCCCAGAACACCCGATCGCCGTCCGTCGTGACCGCCCGGGGCGGAATGGAGTGCCTGCCCCCCAGCTCGACGGCGGCGAGCGCCGCCTCGGCTCCGCGCCGCTCGCGGACGAGCTGGAGGCACACCCGCTCCGCCCTGGTCAGTCGCTCGATCGCGGCGGGTTCGAGCGTGTCCACGTACGGGATGACGATGTCGGCGAAGTCGGAGATCCACGCCGGGTCACGCTGGGGCAGGTCGCCCAGGTACAGGCGCAGGTCGTGGGAGAGGAAGCGGAAGTCCTTGTCCTCCTTGAGGTCGAGGGAGTGGGTGTTCGCGAGGGCGCGGTCGCTCAGGACGGCGGCGGCGACGCGCTGGCGCACGTTCTCCAGCTCGTGCCGCCGCGACGAGATCGACCTGGTGGCGGGGGTGGCGGCGAGCAGCCAGCGGTAGACGGGCCACGGCACGACGGCGAACAGTTTGCTGCGGCAGAACAGCTCCGTCGACCAGACGATGTCCTCGTGGTGGATGTCCTCGGGAAAACGGATGCCGGTGACGTCGAGGAAGGTCCGCCGGTACAGCTTGTTGGTGGCGAGGCAGTTGAAGAGGAGTTCGGGTTCGGCGCGGATGCCGTCCACGACCCGTCGCTCCGCGAACAGCTGGGGGTACCAGAGGGTGACGGCGCCGGTCGCCTCGTCGACGCGCTCCACGGTGCCCATGACGAAGTCGGCGCCGGTCGCCTCCGCTTCGAGCAGGAGGCTCTTGCAGGCGTGTCTGGGCAGCTCGTCGTCGCTGTCGAGGAACATCAGGAAGGGCGAGCGGGAGGCGTCCATGCCCGCGTTGCGCGGCGCGCCGCAGCCACCGCTGTTGGCGGGCAGCCGCAGGTAGCGGACCCGGCCGTCCTCCTCGGTGAGCATCTTGGCCACCGCGGGGGTCTCGTCACCGGAACAGTCGTCCACGATGATCACTTCGAGGTTCTTGAGCGTCTGGCCGAGAACGGAGCGTACGGCCCGGGGTAACCGGGCCGCGTCGTTGTAGGTGATGACGATCACGCTGACGTCCGGGACCGTGTACGGCTGTGCTGTCATGGCGCGCAACTCCAAGGCGGCTGGGAGGAGAGCCTCGACCCGCGGTGGTCCGCGCTCGACGGAGCGGAGGCGGCGGAGGCAGGGCAAGGCGTCATGGGATCGCTGGTGTTGGATGTGGGCACTCAGCCCGAGGCGGACGTGTCGGCGAGGAGGACGGGGGCGTCACGGCCGGTGCCCCTCGCGGCCCTCGGCCGGTCCGCGTGCTCCTCGTGGTACTCCGCGTCGACGTTGACCTGCCAGACGTCGTGCCCGGCTCCCTCGACGACGTTCTCCACGGTCAGCATCGCGGTGAGCATGGAGTGGTCCTGGTTGTTGTACCGGTGCATGCCGTTGCGGCCGACCGGGTGGATCTCCGGCCACTCCACGTCGAGATACTTCCTGAGCACCTCGACGTTGCCGCCGTAACCGGCGTCGTAGACGGGGTAGGCCTTCGGCATCCGCACCACGTAGCCCTGCCGGACCGAGCCGGGGGTCACCAGGCCCAGCTGCTCCAGCTCCCGGGTGCCGAACGCGATGAGGTCCTCGTCCGGAGTGCGCCACAGGTCGTCGCCCTCGTCGACGAAGTACTCCAGGCCGAGACAGGTCCGTCCTGCCTGCACCAGGTACGGCGACCAGGAACCGTAGTTCTGCACCCGGCCGAGCCGGACCTCGGGGGAGTGGATGTAGATCCAGTTGTCGGGGAAGGAGAACCGCTCGGGGACGACCAGCGCGACGGTGAGGAAGTCGCGGTACCTCAGCCCCGCGGCGGCCTCCGCGACGACATCGGGCACGTCCGGCCCGAACGCGCGGATCAGGGCGTTGAGCGGCATCGAGGAGATGAGGTTGTCACAGTGCACCTCGCGGGTGGCGCCCCCGACACCGTCCTGGCGGGCACCGTCGTTCAGAAAGGCGCCGTCGTGGCGTAGGGCACCGCCGTACGGGCGAACGCCGTCGTCGTGGACGCCGCCACTCGAACGAAGGACACCGGCCCCCTCGCTCTCGCCGTCGTCGTGGCGGACGGTGACGGCGAGGCGGCCGTGGTGGCGGCGGATCCGTTCGACCCGGGCGCCGAGGTGGATGGTGGAACCCTGTTCGCGGACCCGGTCGGCGCAGGCCTCCCACATCATGCCCGGTCCCAGTTTGGGGTAGCGGAACTCCTCGATGAGACTCGTGATCTCCTTGCGGTTCCTCCCCGGCCTCAGCGCGGCGGCGATGGCCTTCCCCAGGGAGAGGTCCCTGATCCGCTGCGCGGCCCAGTCGGCCTGGATACTCGCGGCGGGAACGCCCCACACCTTCTCGGTGTAGGTCTTGAAGAAGATCCCGTAGAGCCGCCGGCCGAACCTGGCCGCGACCCAGCCCTCGAAGGTGGACTGGTCGGCGGGCGGCCTGATCCTGGCCCAGGCGTACGAGCCGACACACCGCAGGGATTCCAGGACACCGAGGTTGAGCAGGGCGTTGGACGCCCTGAGCGGGTAGTCGTAGAAACGGCCTCCGTAGTGGATGCGGCTCATTCTCGGGCGGAGCAGGAAGTCCTCCTCGCTGAGGATCTCGTTCCAGAAGTCCTCCACCCGAGGCACCTTCGTGAAGAAGCGGTGCCCGCCGATGTCGAAGCGCCAGCCGTCGCGTTCCTCCGTCCGGCTGATGCCGCCGACCACGCGGTCGGCTTCGAAGACCTGGCACGGGTGTCCTCGCCGGGCCAGTTCGTAGGCCGCGGTGAGCCCGGCGGGCCCCGCTCCCACGACCACTGTTGAGTCCATGCGTTTCCCCCCGCGAATGCCGTTTGCCGCGATCTCACCCGTCTCGGTCACCCGATCGTGTCGGACGGCCAGGGGGGACCGAAGGGTCATCACGTCTTACTAGGACGTGTGCATTCCCAGCCTTGACCTGGGCTTGGGGGAGGCGTTGCCGCGTCACGGGCCCGAGGATGGATCGGCCGGCCGCGGGAGATGTGCCGGAGATGGTCAAGTCTCGGTCAGCTCACTCCATCGCGGTCATATTTTGGGCTCGCCCGGCCTGGCGCGGAGCCATGCTGCTGACGTGACGTCTACGTCGCGTTCATGGCCGCCAGGTTGTGTCGACGGGCACACGGGCTCCTTCCGCCGCTTTCCGGCGACCACTGGGCTTCCCGCCGCGCGCCCGTGACATCTTCCACGCTGAGTGGATCTTCGCCCGCGTGCCATGTCCGGCGTTCACGCCGATGGACCGGACTGTGAGCTTTCGACTACCGGAGGACCGATCGTGGCCCCAGTGAGCATCATCGTGCCCATATACAACGTGGAGCCGTACCTTGAGGCGTGTCTGGAGTCGTTGGTCGCGCAGACCTGGAGTGACATCGAGGTCGTCATGGTGGACGACGGCTCTCCCGACTCCAGTGCGGAGATCGCCGAGACCTTCGCCCAGCGTGACGCCCGGTTCCGGCTGATCCGACAGGAGAACGGGGGCCTTGGTACCGCGCGCAACACCGGCATAAGGCACGCCACCGGCGATTTCCTCGCCTTTTTGGACAGCGACGACATGCTCCCGTTGACGGCCGTCGAGACGATGGTGTGCTCTCTGACGGAGAGCGGATCCGACCTCGTCACGGGCAACGTCCTGCGCTTCAGCGGGCAGGGGGTACGCCAGTCGGCGATGCACAAGGCGATCTTCGCCAACTCCGCCAGACGGACCCACGTGACCGCCGACGAGATCCTGCTCAAGGACCGGCTGGTCACGAACAAACTCTGGCGGCGCTCCTTCTGGGACGAGCGGGAACTGAGCTTTCCCGAGGGGGTCCTGTGGGAGGACATCGCCGTCGCACTGCCCGCCCACTTCCTCGCCGGAGCGGTGGACGTGCTGTCCACCCCGGTCTACCTGTGGCGGGAGCGGGAGGGGGAGAGCGTCTCGATCACGCAGAACCGGGGGCACCTCAAGGGGATCGAGGACCGGTTCGCCGCCGTCGACTCCGTGCGGAACTTCCTCGTCGACACGGGGCGGACCCAGCACCTGAGGGCGTGGGACCGGATGGTCCTCGACAGCGACCTGCCGAACTTCCTGCAGGTGCTCGACCAGGCGGGGGAGGAGTTCCGCAGCCGCTTCCTCGACCTGGCGTGCGCCTACCTCGACAGGGCGGGGCCGAAGGTTCTCCCGCTCCTGCCCGCGCAGCGCAGGGTGAAGTGGATCCTCGTCAAGGAACGCAGGATGAGCGACCTGCTCCAGCTGCTGGAGTGGGACAGGACGGTGAAGCCGACCGCCCGCGTCGTCGGGAGTGGCCTGCGCGGCTACCACCTCAACGTTCCCGTGCAGGTCGAGCGGTCCGCCACGCGGATGCGCGAGGAGCTGGACCTGCGCCAGCGGGTGGACAGCCTGGAATGGAAGGACGACAAGCTGGTCGTCGAGGGCCGTATCTCGCTGCGCTACCTGCGTCCCCGCAGGCGGATGCAGCAGCACCTCCTCGCCTGGCTCGTCCCAGAGGGCACCGGGGGCACCGAGGGCACAGAGGGCACAGCGGGCACCGAAAGTCGCAGGCGCAGGATCCGGCTCCCCGTCACGATCAGGCGGGGCCTGTCGCTGGTCGACACCGGCCCGCGCAGGCGCAAGGACTGGTGCGGGTTCCGGCTCACCGTCGACCCGGCCAGGCTCCCCGCCGGCTCGTCCTGGCGGATCGACCTGTGCGTGCTGTCCCGGGGGCTCCTGCGCAGGGGAAGGCTGGGGCAGCCGAGCCCGGCCGCGCGGCGGCTGGAGTTCACCGAGCGCGAGCCGGGGACCGTGGCGTGGACGGAGTGGACGCCCGCCGAGGAGTTCAGGCTCCGGGTGGAGCGGCCGGGTGGCCGGGTCACCGGCCACCGGGTGGCCGAGGGCAAGCTGAGGATCGGCGGCCGGTGCGACGACGACCTCGGCGCCGCGCCGGCGCTGCGGCTGATCCGGCCGCAGGGGGGCCGTGACCGGCGCTATCCGATGACCGTGTCGGACGGCGCCTTCGAGGCGGTGGTCGGCCTCGACGAGGTGCTGTCCGAGCGCTGGCCGGGGCTCGACCCGGCCGGCCTGGAGATGAGCGCGCTCAACCCCGGAGCCGAGTGGCACTTCGAGGTCGTCCCCGACGGCGGAAAGGCCCGGCCGCTGCTCGTCGCCCGCGACGTGGAGCGTGGCCTCTACCGGCTCCGCGGGCGCGACGTGGTGCTGAACCGGTCGCAGGCCGGTGGGCTCGTGCTACGCGAGCAGCGGCCGACGTTCTACGTGGAACGGGTGGAGTGGACCGACCTGGGCCACCTCAGGGTGACCGGGGCCCCGATGCGCCCGATCGACGGCCCGGCCTGGCTGGTCGTCACCTCGCGCAACCGGCTCACCGAGCGGCTCTTCCCACTCGTCGACGGCAGCGCCACGGTGACGCCCGAGGGGAGCGAGACGCTCGGTGGGTGGCTGCCGCTGCCGGCGGGCACGCACGGCTTCGCGATCCGTACCGGCACCGGCACCGGTGACATGCGCATGGAGTTCCGGCTGTCCGCGCCGCTGGAGCACATCTCCGCGACCCGTACGTTCGTCTTCGACACCGACCTGATGGACGAGGCCGTCTTCACCGTGAGCGACGACCTGCGCGCCTCGGGCAGGCCGAAGCAGCAGCGGTTGCTGCGCGAGGACTTCTACCCCGCGAGGTGCCAGGAACCGCTGCGGCCCGCCGTCCTCTTCGACAGCTACGGGGGCAGGCAGTTCTCCGACAGCCCGAAGGCGATCTACGAGGAGCTCGTGCGGCGGGGTTCCGACCTGGAGTTCATGTGGGTCGTGCGGGACGGGCAGGTGGAACTGCCCGAGGGGGTGACGCCGATCCGCCGGTACGGGCGGGAGTTCTTCGAGGCCCTCGCCCGCTGCAGGTACATCGTGACCAACAGCCACCTGCCCTCCTGGTTCGAGCGCAGAGGGGGGCAGACGGTGCTGCAGACCTGGCGGGGCACGCCGTTGAAGCGCGTCGGGTTCGACGTCGAGAAGGTGCCGTTCGCCAGGCCCGACCAGCACGAGCGGCTCGCCAGGGCCGTCGCCCGGTGGAGCCACCTCATCTCGCCGAGTCCCTGGTGCACCTCGATCCTGGACGGTGCCCTGCGGTTCGAGGGGGAGATCCTGGAGATCGGCTCCCCTCGTGACGACCTGCTGCGTCGCGCCGGAGCCGAGCGGATCGGGGAGATCCGGGAGCGTCTCGGCCTGCCCGAGGACAAAAAGGTCATCCTGTACGCCCCGACGTGGCGCGACGACAAGCTCTACAGCAGGGGACGCTACCGGCTCGACCTGCGCCTCGACCTTCGGCACATGGCGGAGAAGCTCGGCGAGGACCATGTGCTCATGATCCGCAAGCACCCGAACGTCACGGACAGGCTGCCCAGGGTCGGCACGGACTTCCTCTTCGATGTCTCGATATATCCGGACATCCAGGAGCTTTACCTGGTCGCGGACCTGCTGATCACGGACTACTCGTCGGCGATGTTCGACTTCGCGGTGACCGGCAAGCCGATGTTCTTCTTCACCTACGACCTGGAGCGCTACCGCGACGAGGTGCGCGGCTTCTACCTCGACTTCGAGGCCGAGGCCCCCGGGCCGCTGCTGCGGACGACCGAGGAGGTCGTGGCGGCCGTGCGGGACGCCGACGAGGTGCCCGGTGAGTACCGGAAGTCGTACGACGCCTTCACCGCCAGGTTCTGTCCGCTGGAGGACGGCGGCGCGGCGGCCAGGGCCGTGGACCGGATCTTCCGGTAGCCGCCCTTCGTCCTCACGAAAGGCCGGGGAAGCCCTCCTCGGCCTTTCGTGTCCTTCAAGCGCCGGAGCCCCATGGCGCGGGTCGGTCAAGAAGTGGCATGGAGATCTTCCAGTAGTTACAGAGCGTAGATGACAGGAGACACCGCGTGGCCATGCTGGAACGCATGAGGGCCTATTCGTTGGACGACGTTCTCGCGACCCGGAAACGAAAAGACTCCTGGTGGACCGTTTTCCTGGTCGACCCGGTGGCGTGCAGGCTCACCCTGCTCGTCGCCAACCACACGTCCATCACCCCCAACGGGCTCACCCGTTTCTCCCTGATCCTCGGAATGTGCTCGGCGATCTGTTTCGCGTCAGGACGGCTCGCCGCGGGGGCACTGCTGTTCTACGTGAGCTTCATGGTCGACTGCATGGACGGGAAGATCGCCCGGCTCAAGGGGACGGGGACGGCGTTCGGGCTCTGGCTCGACTACGTGGGCGACCGGATCAGGGTGCTCTGCTGCGCCGCGGGGCTGGCGTCCGGGCAGTACGTGGTGACGGGGGACGTCTCCTACATCCTGCTGGGTGCCGGGGTGGCCGTCCTCGACCTGTTCCGCTATGTGAACGCGCCGCAGATGAAGCGCGTGCGCGAGGTGGTCAGGGAGAACCGGCTCGGACGGCCGGTACCCGTCGAGTCCGTGGTGACCGTGGGATCCCCCAGGGCGGGGGAGGCGCCGGTGGCCGCCGGGCACACCGTCCACGCGGGACGCCTCAGGCCCGTCGAGGTCATCACGCCCCGCGAGCCGCTGCGAGTCGCCGGATTCGAGGACCGGGAAGAAGACCGTGAAGAGGTTCGCGGCGAGAACCGGGGAGAGGACGGGGCCGTACGGCGGGGGCCCAGGAAAGGCAGGCGCCCGAGGCTGCCCCGCAGGTTCACCCGCCTCCTGGCCCGCCACCGGGTGCGGACCCACCTGATCAGCGGTATCGAGTTCCACGCCGCCGTGTTCGTGGTCGCCCCGCTGGTCGGGACGGTCGCCCTGGTACCCCTCGCGGTCGCGGCGGGGGTCCTGCTTCTGCTGAACGAGGTCGTTCTGATCTACCGAATGTGGCTCTTCGCCCGGGTGGTGCCCGTCGTACCGCTCGTCGGAAAGGCGCCACGCATATCTGTTTGACCAAGCTTTACGGGGGTTCGTTGTCATGCAGTCCGACCGCCCGATCTTCGTGATCGGTTGTCCGCGTTCCGGCACCACGATGTTGCAGCTCATGCTGCACTCGCACCCGCGCATCGCGGTGCCTCCGGAGACACGGTTCGTGGTGCCCGGCTACTACCGCAGGTTCTCCTTCGGGGACCTGCGCGAGGAACGCAACCGGCGCAGGGTCGGCCGGTGGATCGTGAGCGACAAGGACACCAAGTTCAAGGAGCTCAAGCTCGACGGGGACAGGCTGATCGACGACATCGTCGCCGGTCCGCCCACGCTGGGGTCGGCGATGGGAATCACCTTCCGCTCCTACGCCGAGCAGTACGGCAAGAGCCGCTGGGGTGACAAGCGGCCCAGCTACTACCACCACGTGGACCTCCTGCTGCGGCTGTTCCCCGACGCCCAGTTCGTGCACCTGATCAGGGACGGCCGCGACTGCGTGGCGTCGCTGAAGGAGATGCCCTGGTACACCAAGGACGTCTTCCACGCGGCGGTCAACTGGAGCGAGGCGATCGACTACGGCCGCCGCCACGCCAAAAGGCTCCCCGCCGACAGCTACTACGAGCTGCGCTACGAGGACCTGACGGCCTACCCGGAGACCGAGCTGAGCAAGCTCTGCGACTTCCTCGGCGAGGACTACGACCCGGCGATGACCGAGCCGTACCACGTCGCCAGGGTGGCGATCCCGCAGCACAAGGTCTGGCACAGCCACACCCACGGCGACGTCACGACGGCGAGGGCGGGGTCGTGGAAGGCCAGGCTGGAGCCCTGGGAGATCTCGGTGTGCGAGACGGTGCTCGGCGACCGGCTCACCGCGAACGGCTACGAGCTGAGCGGCGCCCCCAAGGCGAGCAAGACCCACGTCGAGGCGTGTGAGAAGGCGGCGTCCAAGCGGCGCTGGGCACGCAGGCGCAAGGAGATGCGCGACCGCGTCAACCGGTTCCGCGAGCCGAGCCCGGTGGCCGCGAGGCTCACCAGCCGGCAACTCGGCGAGCTTGCGAAGGTCTGAGATGAAGCCCGATCGCCCGATCTTCATCCTGGGCTGTCCCCGCTCGGGGACCACGATGCTGCAGCTGATGCTGCACGCCCACCCGCGCGTCGCCATCCCGCCGGAGACCCGGTTCATGGTCTCCGCCTACCAGCGGCGGCTCCAGTTCGGCGACCTCAACGACGCCGCGCACCGGCGCGAGCTGGGCGAATGGGTGGTCGACCGGCGCCAGTCGCGCTTCCACGAGCTGGAACTGGACCGCGACGAGGTGCTCGAGCAGATCGTCGGCGGGCCGCCGACGCTCGGCTCCGCGCTGGGCATCGTGCTGCGCGCCTACGCGGCCAGGCACGGCAAGCCGCGCTGGGGTGACAAGCGACCCTCGTACTTCCAGTACACCGACGTGCTGCTGCGGCTGTTTCCCGACGCCCAGTTCGTGCACCTGATCAGGGACGGCCGCGACTGCGTGGCGTCGCTGAAGGAGATGCCCTGGTACAACGGGACCGTCTACAGCGCGGTCTCCGCCTGGGCCGAGGCGATCGACTTCGCCAGGCACGGCGCGCCGAAACTGCCGGGCGGCAGCTACCACGAGCTGCGCTACGAGGACCTGACCGCGGAGCCGGAGGCTCACCTGCGCAGGTTGTGCGAGTTCCTCGGTGAGGAGTTCGACCCCGCCATGTGCGATCCGGGCTCGGTGGCCGGCATCGCCGTACCCGCCCGCAAGACCTGGCACGCGCGCACCTTCGGCGAGGTGACCACCGCGCGGGCCGGTTCGTGGCGTGACCGGCTCGACCCCGGCGAGATCTCGCTGTGCGAGAGCGTGCTCGGGGACCGGCTGCAGACGTACGGGTACGAGCTCACCGGGGCGCCGAAGGCCGAGACCTCGCGGTTGATGTCCTACGAGCGGACGGCGGCCAGGCGGAAGCTGACCCGGGTGAAAAGGGTGACGTTCGACCGGTTGATCCGGCTCCGCGAGCCGAACCCGCTGGGGGCACGGCTCACCTCCGCCCAGATCGTGCTGGCGGGGGTGCCGATGCCGCGCACCGAGCCCGTCGCGGCCGGCAGGTGAGGGGCTTCTCGCCGGTCCGGCACGCGGCCGGCATCCGGCCGAACAGGACTTTCCGCCGGTGGTACGCGGTCAGGGTGTGATCCGGACAGGGCTTCCCGCCGGTGGTACGCGGTCAGGGTGTGATCCGGACAGGACTTTCCGCCGGTGGTACGCGGTCAGGGTGTGATCCGGGCAGGGCTTCCCGCCGGTGGTACGCGGTCAGGGTGTGATCCGGACAGGGCTTCCCGCCGGTCCGGGGGACGGTCAGCGGGTGATCTGGTCGAACAGGGCCTCCCAGCGGTCCAGGACGTGGTCGGGGCGGAACGCCTCGACGTGCGCGCGGGCGGCGGCTCCCAGCCGCCGCCGCTCCGCGGCCGAGGCGATCAGCCCGGCCAGCGCGGCGGCGAGCCCGGCCACGTCGGCCGGGGGCACCAGCACCCCGGTCTGCCCGTCCAGTACGAGTGACCTGAGCCCGCTCGACACGTCGAACGCCACCGAGGGAACCCCGTAGGAGGCAGCCTCGCCGACCACCAGCGGCAGCCCCTCGTGCTCGCTGGACAGCGCGAGCAGCGACCCGTCCATGTACTCATCCGCCATCCGGGCCGCGGGCACCGCGCCACGGAACACCACCCGGTCGCTCACCTCGCACTCCGCGGCGTGCGACAGGAGCCGTTCCAGCTCGGCCCCCTCGCCGATCAGGTGCAGCTCCCAGCCCTCACTCACCTCGCGACGGGCCCTCACGAGATTCGGGTGATCGCCGTCGCCCTCTGTGCCCTCTATGCCCCCGTGTCTTGGACGGCCGCACGCCCGCGCGAAGGCCGAGATCAGCCGGTCGAACCGTTTCACGCCCTCCAGCCTGCCGACCCCGAGCACCCGGCGGGCGGTGAGGCTCGCGGTCCGCGAAGGCCAGACGGGCAGCGGGTTCGGGATGGACCAGGTGTTGGGCAGCAACGCGTGCTCGGAGAACAGCCACGCGTCCTCCTCGCTGAGGAACACCGCCTTCTCCAGGGCGCCGTAGTGGCCGCGGACCGAGCCGAGGTGCCACGATCCCCGCGCGTGCTCGTAGGACCCGTGGTACTGCCCGATCGGCAGCAGTCGTTCGGGCAGCAGTTCTCCGATCCGGGTGACCACGCTGGGCGAGGAGAGCACCGCGAACCCCGGCCCCACCTCCCGCAGCAGCCTGTCGAGCGCCTGCCGCTCGCGACGCCTGCCGAGCCGCGAGAGCCTTCCCACCGGAGCCCGGTGGATCACGTGACTGGTGTAGCGAGGCAGTTCCACATAGCGGAACGGCTTCTCCGACCGGTGCAGCCCGATCACGTGCACCTCGCGGCCCCGTTCCGCCAGGCCCTGCGCCACGGTATGGGTGACGCGCTGGACGCCGCCCAGGGTGTCGGCGTCCAGGCACGCGAACACCACCGCCCCCCTGCGCCCGCCGTTCACCGCGACCGTCCGAGCAGCGGCAGACGGGCCAGGTGCCGTGGCACGGCCGGGGGGCGTTCCCGCACGTCGGAGGGGAGATGGGCCTGGGCGTGCCGAGGTTCGAAGAAGGCGTCCACCACCTTCGCCGAGGCATGCCCCTTCTCGTCGGCGCACCACGTCCTGCGGAACGCGATGTACCTGGAGGCGAACGCCGCCGTCGTCCCGTCGAGATCGCGCAGCACCTCGATCAGCTCCTCGGTCGTGGTGAGGCAGGGACCGGGGGCGATCGCGGGCAGGTCGTGATAGACGCCGCGTTCCACCCTGCGGTACTCGTCCCAGTCGTCGATCAAGAACAGCATCGGCCGCCCGGTGACCGCGTAGTCGCACATCAGCGACGAGTAGTCGGTGAGCAGCGCGTCCGAGAGCAGGATCAGGTCGTTCACCTCCGGATAGGAGCCCGCGTGCCGGACGAAGTGACGCAGGTGCTCGGGCACCTCGAACCGCTCGACCGGGTGGGTCCGCAGGATCACCGTCCAGTCGCCGGAGAGAGCCTCGGCCATCGCGTCCAGGTCGGCCCTGACCGACTGCCCGGACCCCTTGGCCCGGTCGCGGTAGGTGGGGGCGTACAGCAGCACCCTGGACCAGTGCGGGATCTCCAGTCGCCTCCTCGCCCGCCCTGCCGCCTCCCGGTCGCCGTGCACGAGCACGTCACAGCGAGGAGAACCGTGCCGCAGCAACCGCCCCCGGTAGCCGTTGGAGGGCACGAAGACCCGCTCGAACTCGGCGCTGGGCGAGACCAGCGCGTCCCAGCGATCCACCGCGGCCCGCCAGGTCGCCCTCGGCCCGTCGAAGTCGGCGCGCAGGTCGGGCGCGTCGAAGCCGACCGACTTGATGCCCTGACCGTGCCAGGTCTGCAGGTAGCGGGTGCCCGGCGGTTTCGGATAGGCGAGCGGCATGCCGTGGCTGTCGACCCAGTAGCCCGCCCTCGCCATGGTCCAGATGTGGCGCCAGCTCATCCGCCGTACCAGCCTGACGCCGGAGGGAAAGTGCCCCCGCGCCGTGGCGGCCGACCACACCATCCTCATCGGCGCGCCGCGTCGCCTGAGCTCCTCGTAGATGTAGCGCGGGTTCCCCGTGTATCCGGTGCCGACATCGGCCTCGAACAGGGCGAGGTCCCTGCGCGCGGGCAGCACGGAGATCAGGCTTTTGTAGACGCGGAGCTTCACCTCCGGCCCGCTCACCTTCCTCAGCAGGCGGGTGGCGGCCCGCTTGAGCCTGGGCAGCTGCCGCAGCAGCCCCTGGCGGCGCCAGAGCACCCGCAGGAACGCGGCGTTCCCCTCCGCCTTGACGACGACCTCGTGGCACAGGACGGTCGTGGCGAACGGCGCGGTGGACGGGTCGACGAGCAACCGGTCGGCGGTGACCCGCCCGTCGGGGTTGAGGATCTCGATCACCGGGTCGTAGCGGCCCTCGAAGCCCAGGCGGCCGTGGTGGATCGTGGTGAGGTCGATCGTCGCCTCGCTCAGATAACCGCCGTCCGGCTGCTCGCGCGGTTCCAGCCGCAGCCGATCGTTCCTGAACCGCAGGTACGCGGTCCAGCCGGGCGTGGCGGCGAGCACGCCGAACGGGTCGTACGTCGTGATCGCGAGCCTGATCAGCGAGCCCTTGCCGGTGACGACCGCCTCGTGGCGCAGCCGGGAGGCGCTGTAGGGAAGCTCGGCCATCCGGAGCGAGGTGATCTCCCGCCTCTCGTCGGGGACCGCGCCCCAGTAGGTGCGCCCCCCTTCCCGTACGGCGACGCGCGGCGGGGCCTTCGGGCCGTTCAGCGACCGGGCGGCCACCAGCAGCTCGTCGGGCCTGCCGTCGAGGATGAAGCTGCAGCAGACCCGCATCAGCGGGTCGATCGTCTCGAACACCACCGGGTCGAGCTCCGCCAGGTAGGGGCGGACCACCGAGACGAACTCCTCGATCCACGCCGGGTCGCGCGAGGGCAGCGGGTTGAGATAGACCCGCAGGTCCTGGCGGATGAAGCGGCGCTGCCGCTCGTGTACCAGGTGGCCGAGGTCGTTGTCCCGCAGGATGTCGTCGCTGAGGCGGGCCGCCCTGATCCTGGAGCGGACGTTCGCCATCTCCGTCAGGCACAGCGAGATCGACAACCGGGCCTCGCTCTCCGCCGAGGCCCGGTGCCAGATGTAGACCACCCAGGGGACCACGGCGAACCGCCGCGCCGTGCAGTACAGGGCGGTGCTGAAGACATGGTCCTCGTAGTGCATGTCCTCGCGGAACGGCACCTGCCGCAGCAGCTCGGCCCGGTACAGCTTGTTGGTGCTGAAGGAGTCGAGGAACATCTCCGGCTCCTGGTCGATCCCCTCGACCGTCCTGCGCCTGGTGAACAGCGCGGGGTAGTAGCGCGCGGTCTTCCCGCTCCGCTCGTACAGCCGGGTGATCTGTCCGGTGACGAAGTCCGCGCCGGTCCTCTCGATCTCCAGCAGCATGCTCTTGCAGGCGTGCCTCGTCAGCTCGTCGTCGCTGTCCAGGAACATCACGTACGGCGCCCGCGCCGCCGCCACGCCCCTGTTGCGCGGGACCCCGCACCCCCCGCTGTTGACCTCCCCGCGCAGGTAGCGGACCCTCGGGTCCTTGCGCTGCAACTGCCGGGCCACCCTCTCGGTGTCGTCGGTGCTCGCGTCGTCCGCGATGATCACCTCGATGTCGCGCAGGGACTGCCGGAGTACGGACCGCACGGCCCTGGCCAGCCGTGGGGCATCGTTGTAGGTGATGACCACAACGCTGCATTCCGGGATATTGATCACGACCCGAGATATTCCCGGGAAAAAGTAGGCGGTTGTCCTACTTGTCCACTGATGACACTGTTTTTGGCGTTGTGTGGAACGGGCAGTTCCGAACCGTTCCGGTCTCCTGCTCGGGTCGGCGAACGAAGACGTGGAGCCTGGAGCGGGCCTCGCGCCGGGTGGCTCGCCGGCGCTCAGCGATTCCTGTCGCGCCGTCGGGCGGCCAGCCACAGTACGGCCATCACGGCGAGCACACTCACCGTCATGCCGGTGAGCAGACCCAGGATGGTGTCGAGGCTGCCGTCGAGCTTCGTCTCGGCGGCCCGGAACACCGGCACCAGGGTCACCGCCATGAGCACCAGCAGGCCGACGATCAAAGCGTAGAACCACGGACTGAAGAAGACGCTGCGTCCCGGCGTTCGCGGCGGCGAGGCCAGCTCCGCGGCGGGTCCCAGGCTGGCGGCTTTGGGCCGTTTGAAGTATTCGAAGCACACCCACCTGCCGCACGGCTCCCAGCCGTCGGGGGCGAGCAGGTCGAGCACACCTTGGCGCCGGCCGGGCGAGACCAGCTCTCTTCGGTACTCCCATTGCTGAGGGTGCTCGGGGTCTCGGATGCTGACGAACAAACCCTTCGCATCGACCCTGTCGACCTCCCAGCCCTGGGCCCCGTACTCGTTGAGCAGCCTGACGTCGTGGAACACGTCGGCGGTCCAGCTCCAGCTACGGGCGTCCGCGGCGGGCGGAGGCGGGGGGACGGCCAGCTCACGGGCCAGGTCGGCCACCGGGCCGAACTCCTCCTCGGGGTCGCCGCTACTGCTCTCGGCGAGATAGCCGGCGAGGTCCTCCACCATGGCCCGGATCCGGTCGTCGGGCATCCCCGCCTCGGCCAGAACCGCGGCGAGCTCGTCGAAGTAGTCACCGGTGGTCTTGTCGACAGGGCCGTTCATCGAAGCCTTCCTTCCGGGACGCTCGTCTCGGTGTGGCCCTTGGCCAGTACGGCGCGTACCGACTCGTCGAAGTTCAGCCAGAGCCCGCTCTGCTCGGCGAGCGTCTGCCTGCCCCGGTCGGTGAGCCGGTAGTAGCGGCGGCCGGGCCCGCGCTCGGTCACCCGGAACTCGGCGGTGACCAGTCCCGCCTCCTCCAGCCGGTTGAGCACCGGGTAGAGCGTGCCACCCTTGATCTGACCAAGGCCGGATTCGGCGAGGTCTTTGGCGATCTCGTAGCCGTAGTTCTCGCCGGCCGTCAGGCTGGCGAGAACCAGCAGGTCGAGCACACCCTTGAGCCAGCTCGCGCGTCGGTCGCTCGTCATGGTAGCGATCCTACCTAGCCTGTGTGCCCGACTACCTCACGTCGCGGCTGCGGGGTGAACACCAGGCCGCGAAGGTCGATCAGCACGTGCAGCAGGATCGGCATGAGGAGGCTGCCGGTCCTCAGGTAGACCCAGGTCAGGCCGAAGCCGACCAGGGCGACCGCGAGCATGCCGCGCCAGCCCTGGTAGAGGTGACCGGCGACGAACACCGCCAACGCGCAGCAGGCCGCGACCTCCTTGCTCAGGCCGAGCGCGCCCGTGCCGATCGCGATGAGCAGACCCCGATAGATGATCTCCTCGGTGACGCCGGCGGTCACCGACAGGCCCGCGGCGTACCAGCGCTCGACCGGGGTGCGCGGCAGCAGGTGGTTGAAGGACCGCTGGTCGGGGACGGGCCTGCTCCGGGCGGCCAGCCACCTGAGGACGAGCAGGGCGACCGCGGCGCCGACCAGGACGCTGGCGATCGTGCCGAGGGTCTCGTCCAGTGGCTCCGTGAGCACCAGGCCGATGTCCGCGGCGTCGAGGTTCGGCTCCACGGCGACGATGAGCAGCGCCACGGCGGCCAGTGCCCACAGCTCGGCGCTCCAGAGCGTGAACATCCGGCGGTAGGCCGTGGGGTCCTGGTCGCGGGTGCGGGCCAGCCTGTCGTAGGAGTGCTTGCCGAGCAGGGGGGTGGCGACGGCGAGGTAGCCGACGAGGACGACCGTCAGGACAAGCGTCAGAGGGGATGACAAGGGGGATCTCCTTAAGTGCTCTGCTACTTAAACCGTAGAGCAACCTAGTTAGGAATACAACCTAGATTGCGGTGAGGAGTCCGCAAGGGCTGGAAGCGGAGCCGGACGGTGAGGTCATCGACCGATTCGCAGGGAACCCGCCGCACCTCGGCGAGCGGGGTGGATGCGCCTTCGGGGGATCTTTCTCGCCTCCGCGAGTCGCGACCCGCTCGCGACCGGCCAGGGAAAGCGCGAAGCGGTATACGCGCTGATGTACGCGACAGGACGAGGAGGAGGGCGAAGTGGCATAGGCGTTGATGTCCACGGGGCGCCCGGGACGGTCCCGATCAACCGCGCGCTACTTGAGAAGTATGTGGAGATCTTCAGGCGCCGGGCGTCAACGAGTTCGCTCTTTTCGACCATGCGCGATAGACAGGTCTAGCGTGTTTGTCCTGAAGATGTCCGCCCAGATCCATCAGGGGACCGGGGTAGGCGCTTTTCTTGGCGGCCGGTCAGCCTGGCAGGCTCAGCGTGGAGAACATGTCGAACCGGACCGTGCGCGTGGTCTCTTCGATCCAGAACTGGCAGAACACCATCTGCTCCTCATGCCACGTATCTGGTATGCGGCTGCGCCACAGGTTGGGAAAACCCTCCACCCGAGCAGCCCCCTGATATGGATCCGTGTGGCGATCCAACGCCCAGTCCACGACCGCTCTGAGGACCTCCTTGCGAGCTGCGGACGCGGGCTCGTTCAGCTCCCAGATATCCAGAGCATTACGCAAATTGACCAGTTTGTAGGGGGCGGAGTCAGGCACGGGCCGCCAGCCACGCGCGGATGTCCTCCGGGCTGTCCGGGGCGGCCGGTTCGGCTCGCCGCTGTTCGATGCCATCCAGCATGCGGGCGAACTCGGCGTGATCAGGCTGCGGCTCGTCTTCGTCGTCGTCAACCTGGTTGGCGAAGAACTCTTGCAACCACTCCAGCTCTATTCGGGCTTTTCCTCCTGGGGGCCGACCGCGGTCGGCACGCTGCCAGGGGGCTTCGGAATGGGTGAGATTTTCCAGGTCCGTCGCGGTTAAGCCGCCGTACCTGCTGAGGACGTAGCCGATGGTGTTCAACTCGGCTTCCGTCAGCTCGGGAGGCTCTTCGATGAGGGCGCCGTACTTCTCGTCTCCCCAGACCTGTCCGACGACTGGCCCCATGTCCCATGCGGAGATCGACTCTCGGAACAGAGGCTGGCCGAAGGCAGCGAGGTGGTGCCCTTGCGCGTAATAGAGCAGCTTGTGGAGCTTTTTGACGCCCATGCCGGGTTGCCGCTGACGGAAGGCGGCGGCGATGGCGTGGGCCGAGAGGGGCATGGGGTCAGGATATGGTTCATGCCCGGTGGGGTGAGGGTTTTTGGTCATTCTTCGATCCCGAACATGTGTTCCATCATGGCTGATGGGTGTGACAGTTCCCCGCCCGAGGTCCGGTCAACCCCCGTCGCCCGTAAACATCGCAGTACCCCATAAGCCCGGATCCTCGACGGGTTCGAGGACTTCAATCGCTGGGCCTGGCTTCCGGACTCACTGGCCTACCCGCGAACTGGTCCTCTGGTGGATCAATGCGACCTCAGGGGATGGTTCTCCAGCCGACCAGTCACTCGGCCGCCGCTCCCCGACGATGTCGTGTCAACAGGCTGCGAAGGTCAGCCGAAAGCGGTGTCGATATCGTCGGCCAAGGCCTGGGCCGAGACGGCGACGAGCATCAGTGCGGGGGCGGCGGCGTCCTTCGGCACCCCGTACCAGAATCCGCTCCATGGTCCGAACCAGATCAGCCAGTCGGTGTAACGAGCGTTCATCTCGGCCTGGGTGGCGGCAACGGATGTCTGGGGAACCAGGGGAGAGCCGTCCATGAACTGTTGAGAGGCGGGGGTGCGCCAGTCCAGTTCGGCCCAGACCACCCTGCCCGTTTGGTCGCCGTCGACGCCCTGCCGAACCGCCAGTGCGGCCACCAGTGCCAGCCCGCGGCCGCCGGAGGCGTTCTCGTCCCGGCAGCGCACTACGGGGTTGGTGAGAGCGCCGCCGTCTAGGACCGAGATTCTCGCTCTGAACCTGTCTTTGCCGAGGGGAAGCTGCGTCACCTCGACGACGAAGGCTCCACCACGTCCGCTGGCCGTATGGCAGATCGCGTTCGACGTCAGTTCCGAGGTGATCAGGATCAGGTCGTCCAGTAGAGGGCTGGACGCCAGCAGCGTCTTAACGAAGTGTCGGGCTTCACCGATCTGCTCCTGAGCACCCGGGAAGGCCCTACGCCAACGCATTGCCGTACTCCTTCGCGCGACACCCGGAAGGGTGCGACGGACAATGCTTTTGTGGAACCGAGCGCCTGTTCTGGCCTTTGATCATTTTTGCTCCAGATTACGTACTAGTTGTACGAATTCTCGAAGCCAACCCCTCGCTTGTAACTCTCTGAGGTCAAGCGGACTCGCAGGGTGGCATTCCCTTACGATGGCCTCCCGCCTCAGAGCAGGCAAGTCGTTTCCGAGAAAATTTTCTCGTAAAAACCAACCTGATGGAGGGGGGTGGATGCGGCACACTGTGTCGCGTGAGATTGACGGAGGGTTGTCGTGGCCGGTGAGCCTCTACCGCCGACGCCGACGGTGCGACTACGCCGCCTGGGTGCGGCTTTGCGCCGCTTGCGGGAAGCGGCGAATCTAACGTTGGAGGAGGCCGGCGCTCAGCTGGAACGCAGTCTGTCCTCGCTTAGCAAGATCGAGAATGGTCGCGTACGCATCCCACCCCGTGATCTGCGGGCCATCCTTGACTTCTATGGAGTCAATGAGGAGCGGGCCAGAGAGGCGTTGCTTCTCCTGTCACGGGATGCCCGTAAACGCGGCTGGTGGCAGCGCTATGGCGATGTGCTGTCGCCCTCCTACCTCGACTTCATCAGTCTGGAAGCGGACGCCGCCGAGATCTGCACCTTCGAGACCGGCCTGGTCCCCGGGCTGCTGCAAACCCAGGACTACGCCAGGGCGGTCATCGCGGCGGTCCCCGACAGCGGTGGCGTCGCTCGCGACGTCGATCAGCTCCTGGCGGTGCGTATGGCCCGTCAGGAAGTTCTCCGTCGTGAACATCCCCTCACCCTCTGGGCGATCGTGGATGAGGCATTACTGCACCGTCATATCGGCGGACGAGAGGTGATGCGCTCTCAGTTGCGGCATCTGCTCCAGGTTGGCGAAAGCAACCATGTCACTTTGCAGGTCCTGCCCTACACCGTGGGTGCCCATGCCGGTATCAATGGCCCGTTCACCATCCTGGAGTTCCCGGAGATCGCGGACTTGGACGTCGTGCTCCTGGAGAGTCAGACCAGCGGGTTGTATTTGGAACAAGCGGAAGAAGTCCGCCGCTATAGGACTATTTTCAACCATTTACGTGCTTCGGCGAAGTCCGCAGCGGCTTCCCGGGGGATGATTGAGGACATAGCCAAGCAGCTATGACGACAGGAGATGGCAGCGGCGTGTCCCGATCAGATCTGTCCAATGTCAACTGGCGCAAGAGCAGTCTCAGCGGTAGCGACCACAACTGTGTGGAGGTCGCCTTCCTGAGCGGTGGTGCTGTGGCCGTCCGTAACTCCAACCATCCCGATGCCGGAACAGCGGTGTTCACCCCCGCCGTGTGGACGGCCTTCATCGATCGCGTCAAGAGTCACGAGTTCGACTCTTAACCAAGAGGTACGGGCCTGTTCGATCGAAGACCAGGACCTTCGGCTCCGGCAACCTCCTTCACCACTCTCACCCCATCGTTGTCTGATGCACTGGCCTGAACGTCCACTGGGGCCGTATCGACTACCCAGAGGTTCCGGCTGCTTCCGCTGAAAGGGGCGGCGAGAAATGAGGGAAGGGTGGGGTGCCCGTCGGGCAAGAAGGGGTGTCTTGTCCTTCTGGCAAGGGAGCCCCTTGCATGATCGCTGTTTCTGATCCGGCCTCGCTGGTCGACCGGGAGCGGTTCGCCGCCGTCTTCGACGCCCACTACGAGGAGATTCGCCGCTACATCGGGCGGCGGCTCGGCCTCGATGTCGCCGAGGATCTGGCCGCCGAGACGTTCCTGATCGCCTTCCGTCGGCGCGACCGGTTCGATGCCGCCAGGGGCGAAGTCCGGCTCTGGCTGTACGGCATCGCCACCAACCTGATCGGCCGTCACCGCCGGGCCGAGATCCGCCGCTATCGGGCGCTGGCCAGGACCGGACCGCCTCCCGACGACGACGGCCACGATCAACGGGTTGCCGAGCGGGTGACGGCGGGGGTCACGGTCGGTCGGTTGTCAGGGGCGTTGGCACGGCTGTCCAAGGGCGAGCGCGACGTGGTGCTGCTGATCGCGTACGGAGGGCTGACCTACGAGGAGATCGCCGAGGCGCTCGGGGTCGCCTACGGCACGGTGGCCTCCCGGCTCAGCCGGGCGAGGACCAAACTGCGCGACGCGCTGGGAGTGGAGGTCTGTTGAACGAGTTCCGGTTCATTGACGATGTGATGCCCGACGTCCCGCTCGCCGATCCGGCGAGAGTCGCCGAGACCAGGGCCAGAGCGCTGAACGACGCGAGGCTCTCACAACAACGGTTCGCAGGACGGCCCCGTAGCCGTTTCGGATGGGCGGTCGCGGCCGTTGCCACGGCAACGGTGGTCGCGTTCGTGGTAACCGTGCCCCGCCTGGGGCCGGACGCCGCACCTCAGGCGGGAGGGCCGGGAGAGGTGCTGGAGGCGGTGGCCGACCGGGCGGCGGCGAGACCGAAGTCTGTCGAGAGCCTGTACTGGCGGGCGACCACCCAGTTGTTCCTGCGGGTGCGGGTCAACGGCTACGTCGTCGACGACTGGGGCCGGCAGACGCTCTGGTACAGCCCTACTCTGCCCACGGTGCGCGAATGGACCAGGCTCGGTACGGTGCCGTCCACGGCGAAGGATCGTGCCGCGTGGGAGCGGGCCGGTTCGCCGGAGCTTTGCGCGTCGCACCGCGACTGTGACGTCAACCTTCCACCGATCGACCGGACCCTTGTCATGCCGGATTCCTCGAATCGGCCGGCACGTCCCCTGCGGGTCTTCAACGTGCCCATGGACGTGAAGGAGGTCATGGAACTGCCGGAGAAGCCGGAAGATCTCAGAGCCAGGCTTCTCATGTACTGGCCCGCGTACAGCAAGGCGAAGCCGAAAGGGCCTGATGAGACAGTGGACGACTGGCTCTGGTCACTGGGCTCCTCCCTCCTGTGGGACGCGCCCATCTCGCCGGGTACGGGCGCGGCCGTCTACCGGATGCTGGCGGCTCTCCCCGGTGCCCGGATCATCGACACGGCCCAGGGACCCTACGGGCGTGTGGCGATCGCACTGGCACGCAAATCCTCGTTCGAGGGTACAGAGAGCCGAATTTTGATCGACCCCTCCACCGGCGACCCGCTCGGCCTCCGCAAAGTATTGGTGACGGCCAGGGACGGCATGTCATCCGGCACTGTGATCACAACAATTACCGTTGGAAAGTCCGGTTGGACCGACACGTCGCCTCACGTACCCGAAGGCTGCACGTCGGACGACGTCGAGAAGTGCGTTCGCTGACGATCGCGGGAGGCGCTCTGACAGCTGGTCAGTGCCGTAGGGCGCGGCGGATCAGCCAGGTGAGCAGGATGAGGGCCGCCAGGGCGGCGACCAGGGGGCCGATGCGTTTGAGCAGGGGCATGCCCGCCACCTCCAGGAGGTTCAGGGCCTCCTCCTCCGGGCTGAGCGAGGTGCGCGAGGTGCCCGCCGGGTGGCTCTGGCGGGACTCGGCCTCCTCGTTGACGGAGAGGCCGGGCGGTGTGGGCACCGCGCTGAGGTGACGCCCCGGGGTGGCCGGGCCGCCGGGGGCGTTCAGCCCTTCCGGGCCGCCGGGACCGCCCAGTCCGGACGCCGCCGCGCTCGCTTCCGGGCCGCCGGGGCCTTCCGCGCCGTGGCCCGTGGAGCCCGCGGGGCCGGGGAACGCCGAGCCGGTGGTGCCGGGGCTCTCGGCGTCGGGGGCCGTCGAGCCTGCGGGGCCGGTGAACTCGTCCGAGCCGGTTGGGTTTTCCGAGTCGGCAGGGCGTGCGGGGCCGGGGCCCCAGGTCTCCGAGATCGCTGGGACGTCGTCGACCGGCCCCGGCTTCCGGGGCGCGCTCCAACCGCCCACGCCGGCCGTCCCCGAGGGCGTCTCCGAGGCCGTTTCCACACCGGGACCCTCGCCCAGCAGGCGGGAGAGGTTGGCCTCGAACTTGTCGATCAGCTTCCCGCCCACCTCGGTCAGCACGCCCCGGCCCGCCTGGGCCGGGCGGCCGGTCACGTCGAAGGAGGTGTCGACGGTGACCCGGGTGTCGCGACCCTGGGGGTGCAGGCGCGCGACGACCGTGGCGCCGGCCGTGCCCGGGCCTTTGGCCTCCTTGCCGGAGGCCCTGATGGTCATGGTGTGGGTGTCCTCGTCCACCTTCTCGAAGGCGACGTCGCCCTGGTACGTCACCGTGATCGGCCCGATCTTCATCTTCATCCGGCCGGTGTAGGAGTCGCCCTCGGCCCTGTCCACGGCGGCACCCGGCAGGCAGGGCGCGATCCGCTCGACGTCGAGCAGCACCGGCCACGCCTGCTCGACAGGCAGGGGAACCGTGAACTCGTGCTCGAACCGCATCGCCATCGCTCCGCTCCTTGCCGGTCGGCCGCTGTCGCGACATTACGACTACACGGGGGCGTATCGCCAGTATGCCGCCCTGGAATCCCTTTTGGCACTCACGGCGGCCCGTGTCCACGCTCCAGATTCGTCTCCTCTCCTTCCTACTGCCCTCGTTGGCGAGGGCGATGCGTCCAGCCGCGCGGTCAGACCGGCGGGTTGTGGCGGGAGTACTCGGTGAACCTCCAGCGGAGCGGGCTGGCTTCCCGCACGCGAACGACCCGGTCCACCTCGAACCTGACCAGTCGCTCCGCGCCCGGGACGCCCCCCGCATCCCAGTCGATGTGGGCACGCCCGGTCAGGTGCAGGGCGTCGCCGCCCTCCCAGTCGAGAAAGAGCAGGCCGCAGTCATCGTTCAACTCCAGGTTCCCCAACGTCATGTACATGGAGTTGCCGACGTACTCCGGCCAGACCAGCCGCCGGTCGTCCACCACCCGGACGAACCCGGGGTTGCCGCCCCGATGTGACAGGTCGGTGCCGAGGCCGGGGGCGGTGGTGGCGACGAAGAACGTGTCGGCGCCCTCGATCCAGGCCCGGTCGTCGTCGCCGAACGCCGTCGCGGAGGAGAAACCGGAGGGGGCGGCGTCGGGAGAAGCGGAGGCCCCTTCATGGAGATCGGGTGAGCCGGGAGTTTCCGGGGAGTCTCCGTGGGGATCGGTGGAGCCGGGAGGTTGGGAGGTGGGTCCCGCCGGCTCCGTGACGATCTCTCGCGCCTGGATGTACTTGGGACAGTTGGCGTACGTCTGCTCGGTACGGACGATCAGCCGATCGCCCTCCCGCGAGACCGTGCCGTTGATCCGCATCCTGCGTCTGCTCCGCGGCTCGATCGCGAGCATCCCGATCTGGCCCCCGTCCAGCCCGGTCAGCGGGTCGTGCTCGCCGGGCACCGCGTCGATCACGACCGTCCGCTCGTCCACCGCCTCCGCGAACCCCTCGGGCCCGGTCAGGACGGACGCCCACAGGAGCCCGTCCCGTCCCGTCGCCCCGATCAGCAGCATCCGCTGTCGCCCCAGGAACTCGGCCGCCACCGTCGGGATCTCCGGCCGGGTCCTGGCCGAGCCCAGCGCCACCGCGCGGACCCCGGCCCTTCGCTGGACCGCGAGCTCCCCGGCGTGTTCCACGGGCATTTAGAAGAAGCCGCAGGTAGGAGCGGCGGCCACCGGTACGGGAGAGCCTTCGACGCCCGTGGGCGTGTAGATCTCCAGCCGGATCCCGTCGGGGTCCTCGAAGAACACGCCGCCCGAGGACGCGCCCTCGCCGTGCGCCACCACGCCGTCGTGGTGGAGCGTGGCGCCGGCCTCCCTGATCGCGTCCTCGGCCCGGCGGACCGCCTCGATGTCCGGAACCTGGAAGGACAGGTGGTGCAGGCCGGGCAGGCCGGTGGCGAAGCGGCCCTCGCTCTGCTGCCAGAGGGTGAGCATCAGCGTGCCGTCGAGACCGAGGAAGGCGTACCTGCGGTCGGCCTCACCGGACTCGGCGAGGACCTCGAAGCCGAAGATCTTCAGGTAGAAGTCCCTGGACCTGTCGAGGTCGGAGACGTTGAGGCCGACATGGCCGGTCTGGAAGGTCATCTGATCTCTCCCGTCAGGTTTTCTAACGGATCAGTCCGTTAGTTTGGCTGCAGGACGAATCTAATGCATAGCTGCCGTTTTTCCCATTATAAATTTGTGGCGTAAGTCACAACAAGGGGGACCTCGATGTGAGATCGCGTCGGCGGGTGTGGGGCCGGCGTGGGCGTCGCGGGTGCGGCCCGCCCCGGGCACGGACACGATGTGGGCCCACGTCGTTCCGTGGCCGAGGTTCCGGTGCCGGCCGCGCCACCTCGCACCCGTGCACGGGGAGAGAGGAGCAGTCGTGATGACGGCTCACGTGTCACTCGTGAGGGAATCCGTGGAGAGGTCAGCCGTCGCGGTGCTGGTGGTAGTGGCGGGCCGCGCGGGCACGGTTGCCGCAGCCGACCGAGCACCACTCCTGCCTGGCGTGGTCCTTGAGAAAGTAGAGCACGCAGCGCGGCGCGGGGCAGGTGCGGAGCCGCTCCCGCTGAGGCCCGGCGAGCAGCTCGATCGCCGACGTCGCGAGGGCCGCCCGGATCCGCTCCGACTCCGTGACCCCGTCGCCGTGGACGCTGCGTGCCCGGGGAACGCCCTCGGTGGGCCACTCCAGCCGTGCGGCGAGCGGCACGGCGAGAGCCGCGGTGTTGACCAGGTCGAGCGACTCGGCGAAACCGGGAAGCCGGTGCGCGTCCGCGCCGCTCGCGGCGCCCGGTTTCACCGCCCTGGCGAAGAGCGCCCGTACGGCCTGCCGCAGCTCCACCACCTCGATCCGCAGCTGCTCCGAGGCGACGAAGTCCGAGTCGATCCCCAGCTCGGCGGCGTGCGCCCGGCCCCACGCGGTCATGCCCTCCACATCGGCGAGCGCGTCCGTGAGGCCGGCCCGTGTCGCGCGGACGGTGCTGACGAACTCCAGGGCGGACATGCTCCGACTCTAATGCCTGATCTGGCCTTTCACCGTTAGGTCCTGTTCGGGGTTCGGATCTTCGGCCAGGTCGGCCGCGGCCCCGCGCGCCGGTCAGGGTGGGTACGCCTGCTGCGGCGGCTCTGGAGCGCCCGCCGCCGGGTGAAACGCCGGCCTTCTAGCGCCGGACGGACTTGACCAGGATGGTGACCAGGCCCGCGAAGCCCAGGCCGCTCACCAGGATCGTGAGCATGACCAGTGGCGAGACGGACGGCTCGCTGATGAAGACGATCCCGGCCGCGATGAAGACCACGCCGCTGAGCAGGGCCATCCAGTCGGTGCGGTGTACGCGACGCTGCTTGGCCCTGTCGATGTCAGGCCGCACGGCGCACCTCCACGTCCCCGATGCCGGCCTTCACGTTCAGCACGATGGTCGCCACGTCGCCCTTGGGAGGCACCTCGGGCTCCAGGATCTTGTTGTGCTCGATGTCGGCCCCTCCCTCCACCGCATGGTCGATCTTGATGTCACCGAACCTGGTGGAGCTGTTCACCTCGACTCTGGCCGTCGCGGGCAGGATCACGCTTATCTCGCCGACCGAGATCGAGACGTCCACGATGGTCCGTGAGCCCTGGGGCAGGACCAGGTCGCTCAGGTCGAGTCTGCCCGATCCCACGCCCACCGAGTAGTCGCGGGCCACCTCGGACAGGGTGGCGGGCCGCCAGTCGAAGTCGCCGAACTTCTTCGGCATACCGCCCAGCGTGGGCCCCGCGACCAGGGCGATCGACAGGACCGTCCCGGTCGCGACCAGTCCCGCTCCCCGGCCGAACCAGGTGGCGACCAGCAGGCCGGCGCCGATGACGACGAGTACCGCGCCGCCGACGACCGTCATGTTGACCGATCCCGAGGCGGACTGGATCGCCACGATGACCCCTCCAACGATCATGGCCAGACAGATGGTGATGCTCTCGACGACCGATCTGGGCCGTCGCGGGCCGGGTGGTGCCACCACAGGCCCGCCGTACGCGGCCGGGTCGTAGGGGGAGTAGGGCTGCCGCCTCCGGGGATCCAGAGGCTGGTAGGGGCCGTACGGCGAGAAGGGCGCGCCGGAGGAGTCGAAGGACGGCCTCGTATGGGCGTGGTACGGGTCCTGCGGGGTCTCGCCGGGCGCCTCCTGCGGTGGCATGGCGGGACCGGGGGGCATGCCCGGCGCACGTCCGGTGGGGCTTTCCGGGGTGGAGAGCGGATGGGACGTCGTGGAGCCCGGTCCGGTCTCGGGCGCGTACGGCTCCGTGACCGTCTCGCCACCCGGCCGCGCCGCGGCGTGAGTGGCGTCTCCCACGGTGGTGTCGGCGTGAGCGGTGTTTCCCGCGGTGCTGTCGGTAGGGCCTGCCATCGGAGATCCGGCGTACGCGGTGGGGCCGGTGGCCCAGGGCGTGGCGGCGTGGGCGGCCGGGTCCCGTTCACCGACTCCGGGCGGTCCTGCGGGGGTGGACGGGCCCGGCCACTGGCCGGGCGGGTGCGGGGTGCGGCGCCTGCGCAGCCGATCGGGCAGCGACCTGGCCACGGCCAGCAGGTCGACCCCGCGGGAGTGGGCGGCGAGCAGGGCGATGGCGAACACCGTGCCGACCACGACCGTGCCGGTGCCGATGCCGTCCGAGGAGACGTTGACGATCAGTCCGAGGGCGAACAGGCCGGTGAGCAGGGTCAGGACCGTCTCGCTGTCGAAGTCGCGCCGGGTCCACTGCTCAAGGTAGCCGGGGCCGCCGTCGGTCTCGCGCATCAGCAGGAACGCCGCGAGGTAGAGCATGATGCCGATACCGGAGCCGAGCACCAGGACCGCGAAGCCGACCCGAAGCACCACGGGATCGATCTGGGCGTATCTCCCCAGCCCTGCACAGACGCCCGTGAGCATCCGTCCCTCGTTGCTGCGCTTCAGGCCGTGCTCCTCGAAACGCTCCTCGGAGCGCTTTCCTGAGAGGGAGGAGGCGGACGGCGAGCTCGCCGGACCATGGGCCCGCCCGGTGTCGTTCATATCGTTAATCGTGGCCTTTCCCGGTCTGTGACGCATCCGGGAGACCCCTGAGTCGTCCCGGAGGGGGGATGTCTCTCTCAGGGTCGCTTCAGGGGAACGCCTGATGCAGTGGCAGGCTGGTTCGTGTGACGATGCTGACGATATGGCTGACCGACAGACAGTTCGCGATTCGGCGCCCGTGACACCCGAAGAAGCCCCTTTCCCCCGCCTTGTGCGGCCGGTGGAAGGACGGCTGATCGCAGGGGTGGCTCAGGGCGCCGCCGCCCAGCTCCGGCTCGACCCGGTCGTGCTGCGGCTGACCTTCGTGCTGCTCACCGTCCTGGGCGGGTTCGGCACCCTGGCGTACGCCGCGCTGTGGATGTTCACCCCGCGCGAGCCGCACGAGGGCAGGGAGCCTTCGAGGGACTGGAGCCAGCTCGCCGCGTACGGCGCGATCGGGCTGGCGCTGACGGCCCTGGGCTGGCTCACCGGCGCCTCGGAGACCGGGATCGGGGCCTGGCCGCTCGCCGTGGGCGGCATCGGTTCGCTGATCCTGTGGCAGCAGGCCGACCCCGACCGGCGGCAGCGCTGGATGAACCACACCGTCGGGCAGGTCCGCCAGAACCGGGTCCGCACGTTCCTCGGGCTCGTGCTCGTTGTGGTCGGCGCGATCGGTTTCCTGGTGGCCAACGACGAGCTGGGCGAGGCCCGTCCCGGCATCGTGTTCACCATGGTGGTCGTGGGCGGCGTCGCGCTGATCGCGGCGCCCTGGCTCGCCGCCCTGTGGAAGGAGCTTCAGCGCGAGCGTCGCGAGCGCATCCGGCAGGAGGAACGCGCCGAGGTGGCCGCCCACGTGCACGACTCGGTACTGCACACGCTGACGCTCATCCAGCGCAACGCCCAGGACCCGCGCGAGGTGATGCGGCTCGCCCGCTCCCAGGAGCGGGAGCTGCGCAACTGGCTCTACCAGCCCCAGCAGGACGCCGACGCGTCGGTGGCCGCGGCCGTGCGGCGGGTCGCGGCCGAGGAGGAGGACGCGCACGGGGTGCCGATCGAGGTCGTCTGTGTCGGCGACGGCCCGCTCACCCCCGAACTGTCCGCGATGATGCAGGCCGCGAGGCAGGCCATGGTCAACGCCGCGAAATACTCCGGTGCCGAGGTCGTCTCCGTGTACGCCGAGACGGAGCCGGACGAGGTCACCGTCTTCGTCAGGGACCGGGGGGCCGGGTTCGACATGAGCGAGGTGCCCGAGGATCGTATGGGTATCCGCCAGTCGATCATCGGCAGGATGGAACGCCACGGGGGCAGCGCCCGGGTGCGGACCGAGCCCGGCGAGGGCACGGAAGTGATGCTGACCATGAAGCTGGAGAAGACGTGAGTATCGAGCAAGCCGAAGTCGTGCGGCCGGCCGGAAGGCGGCCCTCGGGACCGCGAGGGGAAGTCCGATGAGCGTGGTGAAGGTCCTGATCGTCGACGACCACCGCCTGTTCCGTTCCGGGGTGCGGGCCGAGCTCGGCGAGTCCATCGAGGTGATCGGGGAGGCCGAGGACGTGGAGTCCGCGGTCAAGGCGATCGCCGCGCTCGGGCCCGACGTGGTCCTTCTCGACGTGCACATGCCCGGTGGCGGAGGCCAGGAGGTGCTGCGCCGGGTCCTCGGCTCCGGTTCCACGGTGCGCTTCCTCGCCCTGTCGGTCTCCGACGCGGCCGAGGACGTGATCGGCGTGATCCGGGGCGGCGCGCGGGGATACGTGACCAAGAACATCAGCGGGCGGGAGCTCACCGACGCCATCCGCAGGGTGGCCGAGGGCGACGCGGTCTTCTCGCCGAGGCTGGCGGGGTTCGTGCTGGACGCGTTCGCCTCCAGCGAGGCCCCGCCGATCGACCCCGAACTCGACTCGCTCACCCAGCGCGAGCGCGAGGTCCTGCGGCTGATCGCCCGGGGGTACGCGTACAAGGAGATCGCCAAGGAGCTGTTCATCTCGGTGAAGACCGTGGAGACCCACGTCTCGTCCGTGCTGCGCAAGCTGCAGCTCTCCAACCGCCACGAGCTGTCCCGCTGGGCCACGGCGCGCCGCCTGGTCTGAACCTTCACCGCCTTCTGTACGAGCAGTTACTTATGTGCGACTCTGCGAAGTATGGGACGCGATGTACCCGCGATGGTGTTCAGCCGCGAGGACCGGCGGCGCTACCGGGACAAGGTTCGCCGATGCCTTGACGTCTTCGCGCAGATGCTGCGCGAGTCCAGGTTCGAGTTCGACAGACCCCGGGCCGGGCTGGAGATCGAACTCAACCTCGTGGACGAGCGCGGCGAGGCCACGATGAAGAACATCGAGGTGCTGGAGGCGATCGCCGAGCCCGACTGGGGGACCGAGCTGGGCCAGTTCAACGTGGAGATCAACGTCCTGCCGGAATCGCTGGAGGGAGACGGCGCGGCCCGGCTGGAGAAGGTGATCAGGGACCGTCTCAACCACGCGGAGGAACGGGCCCGCACCGTCGGCGGGCACATGGTGATGGTCGGCATCCTGCCCACGCTGCGGGAGAGCGACGTACACGAGGGCACCCTGTCGGCCAACCCCCGCTACAAACTCCTCAACGAGCAGATCTTCGCGGCGAGGGGCGAGGACCTGCACCTGTCGATCGAGGGCGACGAGTCCCTGGAGACCTACGCCGACAGCATCACCCCCGAGGCCGCCTGCACGAGCCTGCAACTCCACCTCCAGGTCAGCCCCGAGGCGTTCGCCGCCAACTGGAACGCCGCCCAGGCCATCGCGGGCCCCCAGGTGGCGCTGGCGGCCAACTCGCCGTTCCTGTTCGGCCGCAGACTCTGGCAGGAGACCAGGATCCCGCTGTTCGAGCAGGCCACCGACACCCGCCCGGTTGAGCTGAAGACCCAGGGCGTACGGCCCCGGGTGTGGTTCGGCGAGCGATGGATCACCTCGGTCTTCGATCTCTTCGAGGAGAACGCCCGCTACTTTCCCGCGCTGCTGCCCCTGTGCGACGAGGAGGACCCGCGCGAGGAACTGGCACGCGGGATCACCCCCCAGCTCGGCGAGCTGACCCTGCACAACGGCACCGTCTATCGGTGGAACCGGCCGATCTACGCGGTCGTGGACGGCACCCCGCACCTGCGGGTGGAGAACCGGGTGCTGCCGGCCGGGCCCTCGGTGGCGGACGTCGCCGCCAACGCCGCCTTCTACTACGGGCTCATGCGCGTCCTCCCGTACGCCGAGCGCCCGGTGTGGACGCGCATGTCGTTCGCCGCGGCCGAGGACAACCTGCACGCCGCGGCGCGGCACGGCCTGGACGCCAGGCTTTTCTGGCCGGGGCTCGGCGAGGTGGCCGCGTCCGAGCTGATCCTGCGCCGCCTGCTGCCGCTCGCCCACGAAGGACTCGACCTGTGGGGCGTGGCTCCCGAGTCCAGGGACCGGCTGCTGGGGATCGTCGAGCAGCGCTGCCTGACGGGCACGACCGGGGCGAGCTGGCAGATCGACGCGGTGAACGCGTTCGGCGACCTCGAAAGGCACGAGGCACTGCGCCGGATGACGTTGCGGTACATCGAGAACATGCACACCAACGAGCCCGTCCACGCCTGGCCGCCCCCCTGAACCCCGGTCGTGGCGATTCCGCGCGCGGGGAGCGACACTCCGTCACGATGGATTCATGAAAACGTTCTCTTTTCTCCTGGTGCTCGTGCTCGCGGCCGTCACCGCCTGCGGGAGCGTCGGGGAGGGCACGGAACCGGGGGCCGGTCCCGCCGGTGAGCGGGCCACGCCCAGCGCGCGCGGGGAGACGTTCGAGTCGGACGTCGAGCTGGCCAGGGAGCTCACCGAGGCCTACTGGAAGCAGACCTTCTCCGCGGCGGGGCTGACCTACCGCCCGGTCGCCTCGTTCACCGCCTACCAGGGAGAGAACGGGCCCGACTGCGGCGGGCAGCCCTCGGTGCCGAACAACGCCTTCTACTGCCCGGTGGGGCACTTCATCGCCTACGACGAGAACTGGATGAACGATCTCTACGAGCGGATGGGCGACGGCTCGGTCTACGTGATCATCCCGCACGAGTTCGGCCACGCGGTGCAGGCACAGCTGAACACCGCCTTCCGGTTGAGCATCGAGCAGGAACTCCAGGCCGACTGCTACGCCGGAGGAACCCTGGGAGCGCTGGTCAAGGGCGGCGCGCTGCAGACCGAGCCGGGCGACGAGGACGAACTCCTGCTCAACCTCGCCGCGGCCGGCGATCCCACCGACGACTGGCTGCGTCCGGACGCCCACGGCACGGCGGGGCAGCGCCAGGAGCTGTTCGTCAAGGGCTACAACCAGGGGACGAGCGCCTGCTGAGACGCGCCGGGAGCCGTCGCGCGGGAGCCGAGGGGACCGGAGCCGGGGACCACGTCCACGGTCGCCTCGCGCGGTTTCACGCCTGGACGGCCGGAGTCGCCGCGCGGGAGCCGGAGGAGCCACCGGAGCGGGAGCCGGAGGAGCCACCGGAGTGGAACACCCGCCTGACCACGCCGCGAGGAAAGTACGCCGCGATGAGTACGCATGAATCCGCCGGGAGGTTGATGCCGGGCCGTCCCGGTCCACCTACTCTGAGGGCGGGGAGCGACCAGGGGGTGATGTCATGCGGATGACGGTGCGAGAGATCGGCTGGGCCGCGCGAGGTGCCTGCGGTACGAGCGATCCCGAGCTGTTCTTCCCGCTGACGCAGTCGGCCGAGCACGAGGCGCGGGCGAAGGCGGTCTGCGAGCGGTGTCCGGTGCTGAAGGAGTGCCGGGCCTACGCGCTCCGTGCGGCCGAGCCGGAGGGGATCTGGGGTGGCCTGACGGTGAAGGAACGCCGCAGCCTGCGCTTCCCCGACGGCTGGCGCCAGGCCGCCGCGGGCCGCGCCCCCGTCGCGTAGCCTCGAACCGGATTCGTGCCGGATCGGCGGGGATCATCAAAGCGCGGGGCGGGCCCGAGGTCGCGATCCCCGGCGCGGCCCGGCAGGCGGGGCGCGAGACGACGTCCGAGGGAGTCGTGGGCATGGAACGCGAGCCGGGGCGAGCCGCCTGTGCCGGATCCGAGGCGGTGCCCGGCGCTCTGGCGGGCACGCTGGCGGTGCTGGTGGCGGCGAACGTGCTCAACAACCGCCTGGCGCCGAGGCTGGCACCGCTGACCTCGGCCGTGGCCACCGGCGCGCTGGTCGTCATGGCCCGTCGTTCCGGGCTCTCCTGGGCCGAGCTGGGGTTCCACCGGCGTTCGCGGGGCCTGCGGATCGGTGGCGCGCTCGCCTCCGCCGTGGCCGGGGCCTACGCCGTCGGCATCGCCGTCCCGGCCACCCGCAGGTTCTTCCGCGACGAGCGCGCCCTGTCCCTGTCGCGCGCCCGCGCGCTGGAGGAGGCCCTGATCCAGGTGCCGTTCGGCACGGTCCTGCTGGAGGAGGTCGGTTTTCGCGGGGTGACGCACGCCCTCGTCGCCCGCTCCCACGGTCACGGTACGGCGACCGCCGTCTCCTCGGTTCTCTTCGGTCTCTGGCACATCCTGCCCGCCGTCGACATGATGGCCGCCAACCCCGCCCTGAGCAGCCTGGCCACGGGGGAGGCCCTCGATGCCCTCGCCGCCCCCGGCGTCCCTGACGTTCCCGGTGTCCCCGACGTCGCGGCCTCCCACGGCTCTCGTACGGCGGGGACGGGAAGCGAAGGCCCCGGCGTACCGGCCGTCCTCGCCTCTCGCGCGCGAGGAACGGAAGGCGAGGAGGGCTCCGGCGTACCGGCTGTGGCCGCCGGAGCGGACGCGCCGGGCGTGCCACGAGGCCCGGAGGGGGCGCCCGCGTGGCACGTGGCGCGCGTCGTGGCCGGGTCGGTGGTCACGACGGGCCTCGCCGGGGTGCTCTTCACCGAGCTGCGCAGGAGGGGCGGTCTCGCCGCTCCCGCGCTGTTCCACCTCGCGACCAACTCCCTGGGCTACCTGTTCGCCCGCCTCGCCCCGCCGGAGGAGCCGGCCTCGGGCCGCGGACCGCTGCCGAGGTGACCCCGCGCCGGCGGGTCCGGCCGTGCTCTCCCGGCCCTCCACAGGCCGTGCTCTCCCGGTCTCGGCTCCCGGCCGTGCTCTCCCGGCCTGCGCGCGGGGAGATCAGACGGTGATGACCCGCTGGAAGGCCTCGACGTAGCGACCCTCGCCGAAGCCCGCCTCGGTGGCGATCTGCGAGAAGCGGCCCCGCAGGAAGTCCTCGAAGTCGTCCAGGTGGTCGATCTGACTGGCGTGGGCGCGCAGGGCGGCGAGCTTGCGGTCGAAGGTGTCGGTGACGTCCACGTAGTGGTCGGGCGTCGGGCCGCCGTTGAGCCAGACCTCGCGGACGGTCCACGCCTCAAGTCCCTCGTCGAGCAGCAGCGAGGGGAAGGTGTACGGGTTGCGCGCGTCGGGATAGACGGCGTCGAGGGCACAGCCGCCGACCGCCCGGTGGTCGGGGTGGCTGGGGGCGATGAACCGGTGGTTGCGCTCGGGGCTGTGGGTGATCACCAGGTCGGGTCTGACCTGGCGGATGACCCGGGTGATCTCGCACCGCAGCTCCAGGCTCTGCACCACGGTCCCGTCGTGGTGGCCGAGGTAGCGCACGTCGGTCACTCCGACGGCCTTGGCGGCGTTGGACTGCTCGGTCCGGCGCAGCTCGGCCATCCCGGTGTTGTCCAGCTCGCGGTCGAAGCCGCCGGCGTCACCGTCGGTGACCACGCAGTACGTCACCTCGACGCCTCGCTCGGTGAACAGCGCCATGGTTCCCGCGGCGGCGAAGTCCACGTCGTCGGGATGCGCGGTGACCGCGAGCACGCGGTTGATCTCGTTTTCCGAAAGCATGGGAGGGACCCTTTCGTTTTCCGCGTACCGCTCGGTCATCACAACCGTGGGCGGGTCCACCCGCATTCCTTGACGACGGCTGGACCCGGTTGTCGGTCGGTCGTTCTAACCTAGGGGACGTGTCGATCCCAGCCTCTTCCCTGACCCATCCGTTGCTCGACGGGCTCAATCCCCAGCAGCGCGAGGCCGTCGTGCACCACGGCAGCCCTCTGCTCATCGTCGCGGGTGCGGGTTCCGGCAAGACCCGGGTGCTCACCCACCGCATCGCCTACCTGCTGGGCGAGCGGGGCGTGCAGCCGCAGGAGATCCTGGCGATCACCTTCACCAACAAGGCCGCGAGGGAGATGAAGGACCGGGTCGACCGGCTCATCGGCCCGCGCTCGGCGGCGATGTGGGTGATGACCTTCCACAGCGCGTGCGTGCGGATCCTGCGCCGCGAGGCCAAGCGCCTCGGCTTCCCTTCGAGCTTCTCCATCTACGACCAGGCCGACTCCCAGCGACTGATGGCGATGGTCTGCCGTGAGATGGACCTCGACCCCAAGCGTTACCCGCCGAGGTCGTTCTCCGCCCAGGTGAGCAACTTCAAGAACGAGCTGATCGACTACGAGACGGCGGGGGCCCAGGCGTCCACCCATCTGGAGCGCAAGCTCGCCGAGGCGTACCGCAACTACCAGCAGAAGCTCACCGAGGCCGGAGCGATGGACTTCGACGACCTCATCATGCTGACGGTGACGCTGTTCCAGATCTTCCCGGACGTGGCCGAGCACTACCGGCTCCGCTGGCGCCACATCATGGTCGACGAGTACCAGGACACCAACCACGCCCAATACACCCTGATCCGCGAGATCGCGGGCCGTCCCGGGCTGCGCACCGCCGACGGTGACGTGGTCAGGGAGGGCAGCGAGGGCAGCGAGGGCAGGGTCGCCCCGGCCGAGCTGTGCGTGGTGGGTGACGCCGACCAGTCGATCTACGCCTTCCGCGGCGCGACGATCCGCAACATCCTGGAGTTCGAGCGCGACTACCCGGAGGCGAGGACGATCCTGCTGGAGCAGAACTACCGCTCCACCCAGACGATCCTGTCCGCCGCCAACGCGGTGATCTCGCGCAACGCGAGCCGCAAGCCCAAGAACCTCTGGTCCGACCAGGGCGCCGGGGCGAAGATCACCGGCTATGTCGCCGACAACGAGCACGACGAGGCCATGTTCGTCGCCCAGGAGGTCGACAGGCTCACCGACCACGAGGACGTCGTTCCCGGCCAGGTCGCCGTGTTCTACCGGACCAACGCCGCATCCCGGGTGTTCGAGGAGATCTTCATCCGGACCGGCCTGCCCTACAAGGTGGTGGGCGGGGTGCGCTTCTACGAGCGCAAGGAGGTCCGTGACCTGCTCGCCTACCTGCGCTTCCTGTCCAACCCGAACGACGTGGTCTCGCTGCGCCGCATCCTCAACGTGCCCAAGCGCGGCATCGGCGAGCGGGCCGAGGCGATGGTCGAGGCGTTCGCGACCAGGGAGCGGATCCCCTACTGGGAAGGGTTGCGCCGGGCGGACGAGGCGCCGGGCATGGCCACCCGCTCGCTCAAGGCCATCGGCGAGTTCGTCGCGCTGATGGACGAGCTCATGGTGAAGGCCGACGACATGACGCCCTCGGAGCTGGCCCAGGAGGTGCTGGTGAGCACCGGTTACCGCCTGGAGCTCACCGCCTCCAACGACCCGCAGGACGAGAGCCGCCTGGAGAACCTGGACGAGATGATCTCGGTCGCCTCCGAGTTCGAGGAGGCCAATCCCGAGGGCACGCTGGTCGAGTTCCTGGAGCAGGTCTCCCTGGTCGCCGACGCCGACCAGATCCCGGCGGCCGACGGCGGCCAGGGCGTGGTGACGTTGATGACGCTGCACACCGCCAAGGGGCTGGAGTTTCCCGTGGTGTTCCTCACCGGCATGGAAGACGGGGTCTTCCCGCACATGCGCTCTCTCGGCGAGCCCAAGGAGCTGGAGGAGGAGCGCCGCCTGGCCTATGTCGGCATCACCAGGGCCGAGCAGCGCCTCTACATCTCCAGGGCGGCCGTCCGCAGTTCCTGGGGCTCACCCGCGTTCAACCCGGCGTCCCGGTTCGTCGCCGAGATCCCGTCCGAGCTGGTCGACTGGCGCAGCGACCCGGAGAAGAGCGCCTGGAGCGCCGCCACCCGCCGCGACTCCCGTCCCGCCCCGGCGAGGAAGCCCGGCGGCAGGCAGATCCCCAACCTCACCCCCGGTGACCGGATCACCCACGACCAGTTCGGTCTGGGCACGGTGGTGTCGGTGGACGGCGTCGCGGAGAAGACCAAGGTCAAGATCGACTTCGGTGGCGGGGGAGAGAAGACCCTGCTGCTGGCGTACGCGCCGCTGGAGAAGCTCTGACGCGCGGCCGGCTCGGTCTCAGGGTCTCCCATCACCTCGGGCGGCGTGCGGTTCAGCCCTTGAAGATCTCTCCGATGGGGTCCTCCGGCGGGGAGGTGTCACCGATGAGCTCGTCGAACTCGACCACCTGGCCGGCGGGCGGCGCCTTGATCGTGACCTTGGTGCCCCAGCCGGTGTAGCGGGTGTCGTTGACGTAGGACAGCTCGGTGCTGTTGAGGCCCCGGGTCGACTCCGTGTACGACGACACGACCCGGCGGACCAGCTGGTCGGAGCCGACGTAGATCTTCCAGGTCACCGGGAGCGTCGCGGACCTGCCGGTGGGCTTCTTGACCAGCATCGCGCGCACCGCGGGAGAGACCTTGAAGAGCTCGGCCAGCGTGATCGTGCCCGAGTGGACCGTGGTCCGGGTCCCGTCCCACGTCCCGCCGGGACGCTTGGCGGTGGTGCGGGCCAGGGTCGCCCGCAGCGTGGCGGGCTCGACGGTGCTGATGATCTGCTGGACGGCGCTGACCAGGTAGGCCGTGTCGCCGCGAGTGCGCAGCCACTTCTTGCCCTCGGGCATGGACTCGGCGAAGATGCCGCCCGAGGTGTAGGAGACGCCCTTCAGCGAGATCGTCCGCGACGGGGTGAACAGGCCCTTGAACTCGCCCTCCTCAGAGGGCAGGTTGAACGTGGTGGTGAGGTCCGAGGCGACCAGGCCGGTCCTGCCGAACTCCAGCACACCGCTCCGCCGGGTGAAGATCGCCCGGTGCTTCTTGCCCTCACCGACGACTTTCGTGTTCTCGGTGAGCTTCACGCCCCTGTGGGTCCTGAAGTGGCGCTTCAATGCCGAGACCGGGTCGGCCGCCGAGGCCGTCGCGGCCGGGGTGGTCTTCGCGCTCGCCGGGGCGACGGCCACCAGCGTGGGAGCGATCAGAGCTGCCACGGTGGCGCCGGTCAGGGCGGCGATCATTCGCCTCATCGAGGGGGTCCTCCCGTATGTGTCCTCGCGTCGTCGCGGAGGGCGGAAGAAGATTCTTACCTATATCCCGAAATATCGGATCAAGAATCGCCGAAGGCGGCGAGTCCCGCGCACATGAAGAACGCCGCGAGCCGCGCCCGGCGGGTGAGGCCCACCGGGCGCGGCTCGTGTGGTTCGGGGAGTGGTCAGCGCGGGACGGTCAACGCGGTGCGGTCGTCGTGTGGCGACCGGCGAAGGGTGATCGGCACGAAGTGATCAGCGTGGTGTGACCAACGCGGTGACCGAAGAAAGACGATCAGCTGCCGCCACTCAGCAGCTGGATGGGGCCGTCGGCCTCCACACCCTCATCCAGGTCGCCGGGCAGGGCGATCTGGTCGGCGGGCGGCGCCTTGACCGTGACCTTGGAGCCCCAGCCGGTGTATCGGGTCTCGACCGAGAGCGTCATCCCGCCCTGGGCGCCCAGGGCGCCCGCGGAATAGCTGGTGGTCAGTTTCCTCGCGAGCAGGTCGGAGCCGAGAACCAGCTTCCACTCCACCACGGTCTTCGACTGCTTGGCCGTCGGGGGAATGAAGACGCCCGCCCGGAACCACGGTGAGACCTTGTAGAGCTCACCGAAAGTGATCTTTCCCGAGTAGGCGGTCGGACGCTTGACCGTGGCGCGTGCGAGCAGGGCCTTGAGCGTCGCGGGCTCGGCCGGGTTGACGAGCTGGCTCAACCGGCCGGTGTTTCCCAGAGCGCCGCCGGGAATTTTCAGCCACGGTTTGTCACCGGGCAGGAATTGACCGAAGATGCCGCCGGAGATGTAAGAGGTGTTCTTGACACGGATCACCCGCTCGGGCGAGGTCAGCCCGGCCAGCACTTTGGCGTCCTCCTCACTCGCGTTCTCGGAAATCGCCGCGATGTCGCTCGCCTTGAAGCGCAGTTTGGTGGTCTGGTCGGACGCGTTGATTCCAGAGGCGCCGAACTGGAACACCCCCTTCCGCTGAGCCGTGACCGCGCTGCCATATGAGGCCCGCACCTTCGTGGTGTCGACGTAGGTGACGCCAAGGCCGCTCTTGAACTGCTTCTTCAGCGCGCTGATCGGGTCGGCGGCCTGCGCGTGCGCGGTCGATGCCAGCGCCGGAACGCCCAGCATGGCCGTCGCGGCGCACGCCAGACCGGCGATGTATCGCTTCAAAGGAAAATCCTCCTGATTGATCCCTCCGCCCCGCTGGGGGAGGGGACAACACATTCTTGCGGGACAAGATCACGAAATGGTAGCGCATTTGGAGGATTGCCTTGAATTAAACGTGCATATTCGGTGCAGAGGCGCCATCTCGATCTTTGGGAGCCCTATGGGAACACGGATCCGTTTGCGGTCGATCACGGACGGTCAGTTTCCTTTTTTCCGTGAGTTTTTCGCGAGACCCAGGCCGTCTCGCGCATTCCTGCCGGTTTAACCGGGGCGCGATCGTTCGGAGAGGCGGCCGTGGCGCCGTACGAGAAAAGCGATGAAATCGGAGCCGCTGTAATGTGGTTCGCGGTGGCCCGCCGACCCCGGTGAGACGTGGCCGGTTACGCTTCCGACAGTTCCCACGTCGCGAGGGGAGCGCAGACAAGGAGGTCTGGATGGATGCCGTGTCAAGGATCCGCGTCGTCATCGCCAAGCCGGGGCTGGACGGCCACGACAGGGGTGTGAAGATCGTGGCGCGGGCGCTGCGGGACGCCGGGATGGAGGTCGTCTACACCGGCCTGCACCAGACGCCCGAGCAGATCGTGCGCACCGCGATCCAGGAGGACGCCGCGGCGATCGGGCTGTCCATCCTGTCCGGCGCGCACATGACGCTCTTCGCGAAGGTGCTGGAGCTGCTGAAGGAGAACGACGCGAGCGACATCGTCGTGTTCGGCGGCGGGATCATCCCCGAAGACGACATGCCCGCGCTCCAGGAGATGGGCGTCGCACGCGTCTTCACCCCGGGCGCCACCACCCAGGAGATCGTCGACTGGGTGCGCAGCGCGATCCCCTCGCCCGTCTGATCCCCTTCGGGCCGGTCTCTCGCCGCTCTGACGGACCTCCGACGGGTCGCTCGCCGCTCCGGTGAACGATCTCACGAGGGTGGCGGCAAGGCCTGTCGGTTCGGCGCTCACAGCGTTCGAGGCGTACGATCTGGAACCCGGTTACCTGGTCATGTCATCAGGCGGGCTAGGCTTCATTGGCGCAAAACCGTCGGGCTCCCCTTGGATCATGGAGTCGGCCCGCTCTCATCTGTACACCAGCCGGACAAGCAAGGACGGACCCTCGTGGACCTGTTCGAACATCAGGCGAAGGAGCTCTTCGCGGAGTACGGCATCCCGGTGCCGCGCGGCGTGGTCGCGCACACCGTGGAGGAGGCACGGGCGGCAGCCGAGCAGCTGACCGGCCGTGTCGTCGTCAAGGCCCAGGTCAAGACCGGTGGTCGAGGCAAGGCCGGTGGCGTGAAGGTCGCCGACGACGCCGCCGACGCCGAGCGGAAGGCCACCGACATCCTCGGTATGGACATCAAGGGCCACACGGTCCACAAGGTCCTGATCGAGGAGGCGAGCGCGATCGCGGAGGAGTATTACTTCTCCTTCCTGCTCGACCGCGCCAACCGTACGTTCCTCGCCATCTGCTCCGCCGCGGGCGGCATGGACATCGAAGAGGTCGCGCACAGCACCCCGGAGAAGGTCGCGAAGATCCCGATCTCCCCCCTGGACGGCGTCGACCGGGCCAAGGCACGTGAGATCGCCCAGGCCGGAGGGCTGCCGGAGGCCGCGCTCGACGGCTCCGCCGAGCTCATCGAGAAGCTCTGGTGCGCCTTCGTCGACGAGGACGCCTCTCTCGTCGAGGTCAACCCGATGATCCTGTCCGCCGACGGCCAGGTGAAGGCCCTCGACGGCAAGGTCACCCTCGACGACAACGCGGCCTTCCGCCAGACGGACCACGAGGCCTTCGAGGACAAGGCCGCCGAGGACCCGCTGGAGGCCGCGGCCAAGGCCAAGGACCTCAACTACGTCAAGCTCGACGGCTCCGTCGGCATCATCGGCAACGGCGCCGGCCTGGTCATGTCGACCCTGGACGTCGTCGCCTACGCCGGCGAGGCGTTCCCCGGCGCGCCCAAGCCCGCCAACTTCCTCGACATCGGCGGCGGTGCCTCGGCCGAGGTGATGGCGGCCGGTCTGGAGATCATCATCTCCGACCCCGCGGTGAAGTCGATCTTCGTCAACGTCTTCGGCGGCATCACCGCCTGTGACGCGGTCGCCAACGGCATCGTCTCGGCCTTCCAGTTGCTGGAGACCCGGGGCGAGAGCGTGAGCCGCCCGCTCGTCGTCCGTCTGGACGGCAACAACGCCGAACTCGGGCGTCAGATTCTCTCCGACGCGAAGCTCCCCGGCGTCGAACTGGTGGACACCATGGACGATGCGGCCAAGCGCGCCGCCGAACTCGCCGCGGTAGGTGCGTAATGGCCATCTGGCTGAACGAGAACAGCAAGATCATCGTCCAGGGTATGACCGGCGGTGAGGGCACCAAGCACACCCGCCGGATGCTCGCCTCGGGCGCCCGCGTCGTCGGCGGCGTCAACGCCCGCAAGGCCGGCACCGTCCACGAGGGCCTGCCGGTCTTCGGCACCGTCGCGGAGGCGATCAAGGAGACCGGTGCCGACGTGTCGGTCGTCTTCGTGCCCCCGGCGTTCACCAAGGACGCCGTCAAGGAGGCGATCGACGCCGAGATCCCGCTCTGCGTGGTCATCACCGAGGGTGTCCCGATCCACGACACCACCGAGTTCTGGGCGTACGCGGTCGCCAAGGGCGGCAAGACCCGGATCATCGGGCCCAACTGCCCCGGCATCGCCTCGCCCGGCGCCTCGAACGCGGGGATCATCCCGGCCGACATCACCAGCGCGGGCCGCATCGGCCTGGTCTCGAAGTCGGGCACGCTGACGTACCAGCTCATGTACGAGCTGCGCGACATCGGGTTCTCCACCGCGGTCGGCATCGGCGGTGACCCGGTCATCGGCACTACGCACATCGACGCCCTGCAGGCGTTCCAGGACGACCCGGGCACCGAGGCGATCGTGATGATCGGCGAAATCGGCGGCGACGCCGAGGAGCGCGCGGCCGCCTACATCGAGCAGCACGTCACCAAGCCGGTCGTCGCCTACGTGGCGGGCTTCACCGCCCCCGAGGGCAAGACCATGGGGCACGCGGGCGCGATCGTGTCCGGCTCGGCCGGCACCGCCCAGGCCAAGAAGGACGCGCTGGAGAAGGTCGGCGTCCGCGTCGGCAGGACCCCGAGCGAGACCGCCCGCCTGATGCGCGAGGTCGTCAAGTCGCTCTAGCGCACGGCTCCGGGGCCACGGCCCCGCCCACTTTCAAAGGGCGTCCGGCATCCCGCCGGGCGCCCTTCGCCATGCGGTTCCCGTGCCGGCGTCACCCGGATACCACAGGGGGATCCCGTGACGCGGTGCGCGACACGCGGGCGAGGGAGTCCCTTCCGCACCGAAGATCCTGAGAGCATCGACTACTGTGACGGCCCTTTTCGATCAGCTACGGACGGCTCCCCGTAACGTCCTCAGCCGTATCCCCCTGCCCGGCCTCACGGGTGACGACGATGACGCCCGCCGGCCGCTTCCCGTCTCCGGGATGCTCGCCGCCGCGTGGACCCTCGGCGTGGGACTGGCGGTGCTCACCACGCTCACCCTGGTCGGCTGGATCGCCGCTCCCCGCGGTGCGCTCGGCGCGGGACTGCCCGCGGTGTTCCGCACCGCGTCGCAGCTCTGGCTCGCCGCGCACCACGCGGGCTTCGCGATACCCGGCGGCTCGGTGGGCCTGCTACCGCTCGGGCTGACGCTCCTGCCCGCCTTCCTGCTGTACCGCGCCGGGATGTGGATGGCCCGCGACGCGGATCTGCGGCTCCGGCTGCCCGCCAGGCTGCCCAAGAACACCCCGAAGGAGGTGTCCAACGCCCGCCGCAGGGCGCAGCTGGTCCTGATTGCGCAGGCGGGCATCTCGCTGGCGGCGCCGTACGCGCTGCTGGCAGGGCTGATCGCGCTGGTCACCAGGAACGAGATCACCCAGCCCTTCCTCGGCGACGTGCTGGCCAGCCATCTGGTGCTGGCCTTCCTCGCGGGCTCCGTGGCCGTCGCCAGGACGATCGGCCCCTGGCGTTCGATGCTGCGCCTGCTGCCCGAGCGGCTGCGCTCGGTCGTGGCCGGGACGTCCGCCGCGCTGGCGATCATGCTCTTGGCGGGTGCCGTCATGGTGGTCGGGGCCGTCGTGGTCAACTTCGGGCAGGTGCAGGAGCTTTCCGGGATCCTGGCGCCGGGGTTCGTCGGCGGTGTGCTGCTCCTGCTGGTGCAGGGGCTCTACCTGCTCAACGCCGTCATCTGGGGCCTCGCCTACATCGCGGGTCCGGGGTTCGCGGTCGGCACCGGCACGCTGGTCGCGCCGACGGGCGTGCAGCTGGGCACGGTCCCGAGCCTGCCGATCCTTGGCGCGCTGCCCGAGGCGGGCCCGACGCCGGCCTGGGTGATGATCGTGATCGCGGTGCCTTTCCTGGCCGGGGCCGTGGCGGGCGTCCTGGTCGTCCGGATCTCGCCCTCCCCCTCGTACGAGGGGGCACCGCTGTGGGGGTTCGCCTGCGGACTCGCGACCGGGACGGTGGCGGGTCTGCTCGCCGCGCTCTCCGGCGGCTCGCTCGGCGGCGCGCGGCTGTCCGCGCTGGGGCCCTCGGGCTGGGAGGTGATGGTCTCGGTGACCCTGGAGGTGGGCGTCGCGGCCGGTATCGCCGCGGGGCTGGCCAACTGGTGGCTGATCTTCCGCGGGCACAACACGGCCGTCACCAAGGCGGCGGCCAAGGTCGGCACCGCCACCGCACCGGTGCGCAAGGCGGGTGTCAAGATCGCCAAGGCGGCGGCCTCGGCGGCGGGAAAGGTCGGCTTCGCCGAGCCGGAGGAGCTTCAGAAGCTCCCCGGCTACTGGCTGGACGCCACGGAGTGCGACACCCAGCCGATCCCGGTCATCAGGGACGACTGGGAGGACGAGCACGCCTCGGCCGCCGCGGAGAGCTCCCAGAAGGCCCGCCGCCCCGACCCGCCGCGCCCGCCCCGGCGCGACATCGTCGACGAGAGCGACGACAAGGGCGGCCACGTCATCTACGTCGACCCCTACGCCTGGGACCGCGACTGAGGCTCCGTGCCGGCCTGGGCCCGGCGATGGATCCAGACCGGTCAGGGCCGCGCCGGGTGAAGCTCTGTGCGGGTCAGGGCCGGGCGGCGGGAGCCGTGCCGGTCGGGGAGGCTCCGGGGGAAGCCTCGTGCCGGACAGGGGCCGATGAATCCAAGCCGGTCAGAGCCGCGCCGGGTGAAGCCCCGTGCCGGTCAGGGCCGGGCGACGAGAGCCGATCAGGGCGGGAAGGGGAAGCGCACCTGGCCGGGCTCCAGGAAGGGCAGCTTCTTCTCCATCGCCCGTTCGAGCTGCTCCACGCACTCGTTCTGCGCCGTCACGGTGCCCGCGCCCCTGCCGCACTCGGTGTAGGCGGCCAGCTCGTCACCGAAGTAGAACTGCAGCGACGTCACCGCGATCGAGATCAGCAGCGCCGTGGCCGACAGCACGACGCCCACCACGGCGGTGCCCGCCGGCTTGGGGATGGCACGGAGCGTCCTGATCGCGCGGATCGAGGTGGCGAGGGCGAAGATCGCCATGACGATTCCCGCGAGGGGGAGTAGCAGCGTCATCACCGCCGCGGCGACCGCGAGCCACAGCGCCCTGCGACCGGCGCTCTCAGTGGGCCGGACCTCGACCGGTGGTGTCACCTGACCTCCTTGCATCGTTCGTACGGACAGGCCGATACCCTTGCAGCGGCGTGAGTCCCCGTCCGAATGGAGTGCGTCGGTGTCATCCCAGGCCGTTCGGCTTGTGGTTCTCGTGTCCGGTTCTGGAACCAACCTACAGGCCCTGCTGGACGCTGTGGCAGACGAGACCTACGGTGCTCGGATCGTGGCCGTGGGCGCCGATCGCGGCGGTATCGAAGGGTTGGCCCGCGCGGAGCGCGCGGGGGTGCCGACCTTCGTGGAGAGGCTGGCCGATCATCCCACCCGCGAGGAGTGGGACGGCAGGCTCGCCGCCCGGATCGCCGAGTACCGGCCGGACCTCGTGGTCTGCGCGGGGTTCATGAAGATCCTCGGCGCGCCGACGCTGGAGGCCTTCCCGGTCCTCAACACCCATCCCGCCCTGCTGCCCTCCTTCCCCGGCGCGCACGGTGTCCGTGACGCGCTCTCGTACGGCGTGCGCGTCACCGGCTGCACCGTGATGCTCGCCGACGCGGGCGTCGACACCGGGCCGATCATCGCCCAGGAGGCCGTGCCCGTGCTGGACGGCGACGACGAGCCGACCCTGCACGAGCGCATCAAGACCGTCGAGCGTCACCTGCTCGTCGACACCGTCGGCCGGATGGCCCGCGAGGGCTGGACCGTCACCGGCAGGATTGTTCGATTCGGACGACCCGGCGGATGAGCCGGGTGCCCGGGGGAAACCCGGAACCAACCACGAGGAGCACGAAGTGACCCGCATCGCCATCCGGCGCGCGTTGATCGCGGTGTATGACAAGAGCGGGCTGGAGGAGCTGGCCCGTGGGCTCGACGCCGCGGGTGTGGAGATCGTCTCCACCGGGGGCACCGCCGCGAAGATCGCCTCCTTCGGCGTCCCCGTCACTCCTGTCGAGTCGCTGACCGGCTTCCCCGAGTGCCTCGACGGCCGGGTCAAGACGCTGCACCCGCGCGTGCACGCCGGGCTGCTCGCCGACAGCGGAAACCCGTCCCACACCAAGCAGCTCGAAGAGCTGGAGATCGAGCCGTTCGAGCTGGTGGTGGTGAACCTCTACCCGTTCCAGGAGACCGTGGCCTCCGGCGCCTCCGACGCCGAGTGCGTGGAGCAGATCGACATCGGCGGCCCCGCGATGATCCGGGCCGGGGCCAAGAACCACGGCACCGCCGCGGTGGTCGTAGACCCCGCCTCCTACGGCGACGTGCTCGCCGCGATCGCCGACGGCGGCTTCACCCTGGCCGAGCGCCGCCGCCTGGCCGCCGCCGCGTACGCCCACACCGCCGCCTACGACACCGCGGTGGCCTCCTGGTTCGCGAGCGTCTACGCCGCCGAGGAGGGCGCGTGGCCGCGCTACATGGGTGCGGCCTGGGAGCTGCGGTCGTCGCTGCGCTACGGCGAGAACCCGCACCAGGGCGCCGCCCTGTACTCGGGGCAGAAGGACGGCCTGGCCAACGCCGAGCAGCTGCACGGCAAGGAGATGTCCTACAACAACTACCTCGACGCCGACGCCGCGTGGCGGGCCGCGTGGGACTTCGGCGCGCCCGCCGTGGCGATCATCAAGCACCAGAACCCGTGCGGCATCGCGGTCGGCGCGGACGTCGCCGAGGCGCACCGCAAGGCCCACGCCTGCGACCCCGTCTCGGCGTACGGCGGGGTGATCGCGGTCAACGCGGAGGTGACCGGGGAGCTGGCCCGGCAGATCGCCGAGGTGTTCACCGAGGTCGTGGTGGCGCCCTCCTTCACCGGGGAGGCGCTGGAGGTGCTCACCGCCAAGAAGAACATCCGGTTGCTGTCCTGCCCCGCGGGGCCGTCCAACCCGGCGGAGTTCCGCCGGATCGACGGCGGCCTGCTGGTGCAGACCGCCGACCGGGTCGACGCCCCTGGCGACGATCCGTCCAACTGGGAGCTGAAGGCCGGACCCGCCGCCTCCGCGGAGGTGCTCGCCGACCTCGCCTTCGCCTGGAGGGCGTGCCGCTCGGTGAAGTCCAACGCGATCCTGCTCGCCTCGGACGGCGCGTCCGTGGGTGTCGGCATGGGTCAGGTCAACCGGGTCGACTCGGCACGGCTCGCGGTCTCCCGGGCGGGCGGGCGCGCTTCAGGGGCCGCCGCGGCCTCCGACGCGTTCTTTCCCTTCCCCGACGGTCTGCAGATCCTCATCGACGCGGGTGTGAGGGCGGTCGTGGAACCGGGCGGTTCGATCAGGGACGAGGAGGTCGTCGCGGCGGCCGAGGCGGCCGGGGTGACCCTCTACTTCACCGGTACCCGCCACTTCTTCCACTGACCCGCTCCCGCTGCGCGGCCGTCGCGACGACTGTGGCGGCTGCGCACAGGGGATAAGAAAGTGGCGGATTAGACAGGACCACCTGGATGAAAAAGCTCTGACCTGCGGTTAGTCTGAAGCATCCCTTTCGTCACAGTCGTGGAGCCTCCTCATGCCATTGCTCGACCACGCCCTGTACGCCTTTGTGATCATGCATGGTGTCTGGATCAGCCCCTGGATGATGATCATCCTCGCGCTCGGCGCCGCCTACCTCAGCGGGCGGGCGATGGAGTGGATCCCCTTCACCCGCAGGATCATCGAGCGCAGGGAGGCGAGGGAGGCGGAGCGCGGCTGATCCGATCCCGCGATCTCGGACGCTCCTCCCTCAGGGACGCGGAGCAGGCCCCGGCGACGCCTGACAGCCATGGCGGCGCCTGACGGTACGGGCGGCACCGAATGTCTCGGGCAGGACCGGATCATCCGGACCCGCCCGAACCATTCGGCTCGCTCGTTCGCGAGACCTTGCTCACCGGACCTGCCCGACGCTCGCCGGACCCGCCCGAACCATTCGGCGCACTCGTCTATGAGACCTTGCTCACCAGAACCGCGGTCATCGGGCCTCGCTCACGAGGCCCTGCGGTTCGCGGTGGTGGACGACGCGGTCTGAGGCTCGGGAGCACCGGCCGCGCGCTGCGGTGGCACCACGGGGGTGGGCCTGACCAGCCCCAGGGCGACGACCTCGTTCGCCAGCCTGGTGCGCCGGTTGGTGCCCTCCGGGATCCGGAACTTCTGGTAGAGGCGCAGGAGGTGCTGTTTGACAGCCGCCTCCGTCACCACCAGATCGTCGGCTATCTCCCTGGCCGTGGCCGGTGCGACGAACGCCTCGTCCGACAGCGCCGGACGGCACAGTGACGTCAGGACATCAACCTCCCGCCTGGTCAGCTCCGGCGCCGCGGCGCGGCGGAGCTCGATCTCCGGGGCGAAGTCCTCGCGTGGCACTCCGCCGATCCTGCCTCGTGCCGCACCGAAGGACACCACGTCACCGTCGTCAAGCACCCTCCGGGCGATCGGCCGACCGTTGACCCGAGTGCCGTTGCGGGACAGGCCCAGGTCAACGACGTACAGGTAGGGTCCGCGCCGGACGAATTCCGCGTGCAGCCGGGAAACACTCGGATCGGTGAGCCGGATGTCCACTCCCCGGCCACGTCCGATCGTCGTGATCTCGGGGCGCAACGGGACCACCTCGCCTGTGTCCTCGATGCGTATGAACGGCCCCTCCACGGCAGTTCCTCCCCAGGTAGCCCGCCGTAACTATTCCTACAGCTCCGGCTTACCCAGACGAGGTGATGGGGAATCGCCTTTGCCAGAAGGAGAATCCCGCGTGAAATTGGCCTGTACCTCCCGGGAGAGTTTCCGCTGCTCACAGGTAGACTTCGGGCACAGATAAGCGGAGGAAACACTTATGGCGGACAAACCCACCAAAGGTCTCGCCGATGTCGTAGCCGCATCCACAGCGCTCAGTGACATCGACGGTCAGGCCGGTCGCCTCTTCTATCGTGGCTACGACATCCACGATCTGGCGGGCCGTACCACCTTCGAAGAGACCGCCCACCTACTCCAGTACGGCACCCTCCCCACCCAGGAGCAACTGTCGGCGTACGGTGAGGAGCTGGTTCGAGGGCGCACGCTCGGCGCGCTCGTCGAGGCCAACATCCCGGAGATCGCGGAGAAGCAGGCCCCCATGGAGGCGCTGCGCACGCTGGTCTCACTGGCCGGAGGCGACGATCCCGACAAGGACACCAACGACCCCGAGGCGAACCTGCGCAAGGCCGCCAGGCTGACCGCGCAGCAGCCGATCCTCGTCGCCCGCTACCACGCGGCCAGGACGGGCACCACGGTTCCCGACGCGGACCCCGAGCTGAGCGTGGCCGCGAACTTCCTCCTCCAGATCACCGGCCGTACCCCCGGTGAACGCGAGGTCGAGATCTTCGACGCCTGCCTGGTCCTGCACGCCGACCACACGATGAACGCCTCCACGTTCGCCGCCCGCGTCTGCGCCGCGACCCTGTCCGACATGCACTCGGCCGTGGTGGCGGCGATCGGCACCCTCAAGGGCCCCCTGCACGGCGGTGCCAACGAGCAGGTAATGCGCACCCTGGAGTCGCTCGACGCGGGTTCCGTCGCCCAGGCCGTACGGGACAGGCTCTCCGCGGGAGAGAAGATCATGGGCTTCGGGCACCGCGTCTACAAGACCGAGGACCCGCGGGCCACGCACCTGCGCAGGATGTCGCGGGAGCTCGGCGAGGCGTCCGGCGACGACACGTACTACCGGATGTCCAAGGAGATGGAGGAGGTCGTCTTCGAGACGAAGGGCCTCTACCCGAACGTCGACTTCTACGCGGCGACCGTCTACCACTATCTCGGCATCCCGACGGACCTGTTCACTCCCGTCTTCTCGGTGAGCCGCATGTCAGGATGGACCGCGCACGTCATCGAGCAGCACGCCGACAACCGGCTGATTCGTCCGGACAGTGAGTACATCGGCGAGCGTGACCAGAAGTGGAAGCCGATCACCGAGCGATGAGCCGGGATCAGGTGATCAAGGATCGTATGACCTGGGATCAGAGGAAATGGGATCATGCGAACCGGGATCATGTGACCCCGAATCAGAAGAACCGGGATCGAACAGGTCGGAATCGATGAGTCGGAGGCGAGAGCGAGTGATGGGCCGGTGAACGCGCGAGCGGTGAACGCGAACGAGGAGCGCTGGGGCGCGTACCCGCTGGTGGCGGTCGGCGCGGTCGCCGCCATGGTCTTCGCGGTGCTGCTCGATATGCCCGAGTGGGGTGGCTTCGCCCTCGGTGCCGTCATGACGCTGGGGGCGCTGGCCAGGCTCACCGGAGGCGGACGGCTCGCCGTGCGCAGGAAGACGACCGACGTCCTCACCCTCGCGGGTCTCGGAATCGCGCTCATGGTGGGCGGGCTGATCCTCGAATATCCGGCGCTCATGCCGATGCGATAGGTCGGAGGAACGGGTGCGTCGCCAGGCGACAGGCCCGGTCCGATAGCCTCAACGGCCAGTGAGCCTCAAAAAGGACTGTCTGGCCAAATTAGTTCAGAAGGGGAACCACACGCATGCCCAAGATCAAGGTAGAGGGCCCCGTCGTCGAGCTTGACGGCGACGAGATGACCCGGATCATCTGGCAGTTCATCAAGGACCAGCTGATCCTTCCCTACCTCGACGTCGACCTGAAGTACTACGACCTCGGGATCGAGCACCGCGACGCCACCGACGACCAGGTGACGATCGACGCCGCGAACGCGATCAAGCAGTACGGCGTCGGCGTCAAGTGCGCCACGATCACCCCTGACGAGGCTCGGGTGGAGGAGTTCGGCCTCAAGAAGATGTGGAAGTCCCCGAACGGGACCATCCGCAACATCCTCGGCGGCGTCATCTTCCGCGAGCCGATCATCATGTCCAACGTGCCGAGGCTCGTCCCCGGCTGGACCAAGCCGATCATCATCGGTCGTCACGCGTTCGGCGACCAGTACCGCGCCACCGACCTGAAGATCCCCGGCGAGGGCAGCCTCACCCTGACTTACACCCCCAAGGACGGCTCGGAGCCGGTCGAGCTCGACGTCTACGACTTCCCCGGCCCCGGCGTCGCGATGGCGATGTACAACCTGGACGAATCGATCCGCGACTTCGCCCGCTCCTCCATGCGGTACGGCCTGTCGCGCGGTTATCCGGTCTACCTCTCCACGAAGAACACGATCATGAAGGTCTACGACGGCCGTTTCAAGGACATCTTCGCCGAGGTCTTCGAGACCGAGTTCAAGGCAGACTTCGACGCCGCCGGGATCACCTACGAGCACCGCCTCATCGACGACATGGTCGCCGCGGCGCTCAAGTGGGAGGGCGGATACGTCTGGGCCGCCAAGAACTACGACGGCGACGTCCAGTCCGACACCGTCGCGCAGGGCTTCGGCTCGCTCGGCCTGATGACCTCGGTCCTGCTCACCCCCGACGGCCGCACCGTCGAGGCCGAGGCCGCCCACGGCACGGTGACCCGCCACTACCGCGAGCACCAGAAGGGCAACCCCACCTCCACGAACCCGATCGCCTCGATCTTCGCGTGGACCCGGGGCCTGCAGCACCGCGGCAAGCTCGACAACAACCCCGCGCTGATCGACTTCGCGGAGAAGCTCGAGCAGGTCTGTGTCGAGACCGTCGAGGGCGGCCAGATGACCAAGGACCTCGCCCTGCTGGTCGGCGGCGACGCCAAGTGGCTGACCACCCAGGACTTCCTGGCGGCCCTGGACGAGAACCTGAAGAAGAAGGTGGGCTGACCGGCACCCGACCGGTCTCCGGCGGCACCGGCCCTCACCCGGCCGGCACCGCAGCCCGCAGGACCTGTTGAACCCACAGGAGCAGAACCCGCAGGACCTGTAGAACTCACAGGATCTGTAGAAAAGGGCCGCCCCACGGCGGCCCTTTTCCCGTTTTTCACGTCGGAGAGGGGCTTTTCCGGTCTCTCCGCGCCGAGGACGGACTCTTTCCGGCTTCCCAGGCCGAAGGCGGGCTCTCCGTCTTCCCAACCCGGAGACGGGCTTTCCGGCCTCCCCATGCCGGAAGACTTGAAGACCGGACGTTCCCGCCTTCCCGGGCTGCGGGCGGGCCTCCCGAAGGCCGCCCGGTGCCCTCTCGTACGGGACCCATGCGGCCCGGGGGCCGGTCACGACGCCGTCGCGGCCCCCAGCACGAGCGAGGCGTCGGCCGGGAGGCCGGGCACGCGGTGCGCCCGTCCGTTGACGGCGTCCACGCGGAAGAAGCCGAGGAGGTCGCCTCCGGCCTTCGCGCTCATCCTCACGACCACCTCGCGGTTGTTCGGCCAGCTCACGACCTCGGCCTCGGCGGGCCGCTTCACCTCGGGGAGCGGGAGCCGTTTGAAGACATTTCGTGATGTGGCGTCGACGATATGAAGCCTGTGAGGTTCCTCACCCTTTCCCGCGACGATCGCGGCGGAGTATCTCCCGCTGGGGGAGTCCGACCAGGTCCCGTACCGCTCCCGGAGCCAGGGGGAGATCTTCTCCGCAGGAGACATCTGTTCCGCGGGCAGGGATGTCAGGGCGCCGGTCGCGAAGTCGGTGCGCAGACGTCGCTCGCCGAGGGTGACGGTGAAGTGGCGGCCGCTGGGGGAGACGCTCACCGTGGTGCCGTTCTCGGTGTCGGCGGGGACGAGGACCGGCGACAGATGGCGCTTCACGCCGCTGCCGAGGTCATGGGCGACGTAGCGGCGCTCCGCCGCGCTGAGGTAGGCGATGCGGCGCCCGTCGCGGCTGATGGCGGGGACGAGCCGGGGGCGCTCCCCCTCGTCCCCGTGTGCGAGGCGCTGGGCGGCATCGGGGACGCTCAGCGTCGACTCGCAGGGTTTCCGGCCCTCGCAGGCATCGGGGCCCGGAGCGGGGCTCTCGGGGCCGCCGGGAGTCAGTGTCAGCGTCCAGCCCGCGCAGGTGACGTCTCCGGCCCGCGCCGGGGGCGCGGCGTTCCCGTCGGGACACGGTACGGGGACCGCGTAGCGGATCACCGAGGAGGTCCGCGGGGCCTGCCACGGCGCCGGGGTGCCGCCAGGTTCTCCGCCGGCCTGCTCCCGGCCGTCGGGCTCGGGGCTGGAGACCGCCCGTACGGGCTCTCGCGCCTGTGCCGCGCGGGCCTGGTTGCGCTCGCCCAGCGCCGAGTTCCACACCTCGCCCTGCTGGAGCACGATGAAGGCGGCGACCAGTCCGATCGGGACGAGCGCGGCGGCCACGGTGAGCAGGATCCCCCTGGCGCGACGCCGCCTGAGCGTGCGCATGGACCGGGCGGAGAGGTCGGGGACGGAGGCCTCACCCGCGGCGTTGGCCATCCTGGTGATCAGACGGCTCTCACTGCCCTTGGTGAGGGTGTCGACCGCCTCGGCGATCTCCGCCTCCACGGTCTTCTCCGGCAGCCCGAGAAGGGAGGCCATCTCCGCGCGGGACCTGCCGTCGTGCAGGCAGGCGACCACGAGAAGCCGCTGCCGGGGCGGGATCCGTACCAGCGCCGTCGGCCCCGCTGCGCTCGGCCGCTGGAGGAAGCGGCGGTAGAGCGCGATCTGGGCGTGCGTGGTGGGGTTCTCCCACAGCGGCGGCGGCCAGGAGAGGGCGACGGTGTGGAAGGAGCGCAGGGTGAGGCGGATGGCCTGCTCGTGGCTGCCGGTGAGGAGAAGGGCGGTGCCGACGAGGGAACGCTGATCGCGCTGTACGAACTCGCGATAACCGATGTATCGGCGCATGGAAGTTTTTGCTCCGGCTTGCCTGAGGGACGTACAACGGTAGCGATCTAAGCGGCTGGAGCGCCAGATTGGGGTTAATGTCGGAAATTGGGTGGGTGGGGATCCCGTTGTCTCTCGGCGTGACACGGCCGGAAGGCTGGTCGTTCTCGGAAGGAATGTGAGGTCACGTCGGGATAACAGCGGGAGAGGGCGGGTCATGGCGCCGTAAAGTTTGCCACGTCGAAGATTACGAGATCGTGGGGACGATGATGCCGGATATCGCGCCACTGGAAGCGGGAGAGCCGCGCCAGCTCGGGCCGTTCCGCGTTGTCGGGCGGGTCGGCGAGGGCGGGCAGGGCGTCGTCTACCTCGGGATCAACGCCGCGGGGGAGCGGGCGGCGATCAAGTTGCTGCACGTGAAGTTCTCCGGCGACGCCATCGCCAGATCCCGGTTCGCCAGGGAGGCGAGGGCGGCCCAGCGGGTCGCCTCGTTCTGCACGGCGGGCGTGATGGACGCCGACCTCGAAGGCGACACCCCCTACATCGCGAGCGAGTACATCGAGGGCAGGTCGCTGCGCGAGGTCGTGGAGACCGACGGCCCCCTCAGGGGCTCCCCGCTGCAGCGGCTGGCGATCGGCACGGCCACCGCGCTCACCGCGATCCACCACGCCGCGATCGTGCACCGCGACTTCAAGCCCGACAACGTGCTCATCGCCGCCGACGGCCCGAGGGTCGTCGACTTCGGGATCGCCCGCATCATCGACTCCACCGGCACGATCACCAGCCGGGCCATCGGCACCCCCGCCTACATGGCGCCCGAGCAGATCTCCGGCGCCGACGTCGGGCCGCACACCGACGTCTTCGCCTGGGGGGCGACCATCGCGTTCGCCGCGACCGGCGAGACCATCTTCGCGGGCGGATCGATCGCCGTGGTGCTCAACCGCATCCTCAACCACGAGGTCGACCTCGGCATGCTGCCGGAGCCGCTGCGCGGCGTGGTCGGTTCGGCGCTGGCCAAGTCACCCGCCAGGCGCCCCTCGGCCGACCAGCTCCTGCTCCGGCTGCTCGGCCATCCCGATACGGCGAACGCCTCGCCCGCGATCCTCACCCAGGGCGCCCAGGTCGCCGTCCCCAAGTCCTCCCGCGACGAACCTCGGTCTCGTACCCAGGACCGTGACCAGAGCGACGACCAGGGCCGTCCCCCCGACCCGGGCCGTTCGGGTGACCAGGGCCGTTCCTCCGACCCGGGCCTTTCCGGTGACCCGGGCCGTTCCGGTGACCGGGGCCGTTCCGGTGACCGGGGCCGTGAGCGGGGGCACGCCCGCGACGCAGGTCAGGGCCGTGACGACGACGCCACCAGTCCCATGCGGACTCCGAACCCCAGAACGGGCGGCCTCCCGAGTGACCCGCCTCTCCCGTCCACGGGGTTCCAGGTCCGGCATCCCGCCCACGACCGGCGCACCCACCCCGGCCACGGCGATCAGAGCGGAGGGACTCACCCGGGGCAGGGGAGCCGGACCGGGCCCGGCCAGGGCGAGCGCCGCGCACCCACCGACCGCGGCGGGCACTCACACGTCCCCACGCCCTCGGAGTTCCCGGACCACCGCGCTCCCGAGTCGTATCCCCCGGAGTATCCGTCCTTCCCCGGCCACCGCGCTCCCGAGTCGTATCCCCCGGAGCGGCGCCTCCCGGACCACCGCCCGCAGGAGCACGGCTCCTCGGGCCGTCACGACCATCCGACCTCTCCCGACCACCGGGACCACCCGCCGTCTCCCGACCACCGGGACCAGTCCTCGCCTCCCGGGTACGTGGGGTACGCCGGGGAGGTGCCACCGCCCAGCTGGCAGGTGGCCACGACCCCCGACGGGACACCGAAGACGCAGAAGACGCCGCGCCGCCCGCGCGGAAGGCGCTGGATCGCCGCCGCGGTGGCGGTGCTGCTGCTCGCCGCCGGGGCGGTCGCCGCCTTCCAGTGGTGGCCGAGGCCCGTCGACAAGGGTGGGCCGAAGGAACCGGTCCCGACGGCGTTCACCTCCGTGGCGGACAAGGCCGCCAAGACCGGCAAACTCGTCATCGGCCTGCGCGACTCCCTGCCCGGCATCGCGCTGAAGAACCAGGGCAGGTGGAGCGGCTTCGAGGTCGACCTCGCCCTTGAGATCGCCAAGGCGCTGGGGGTGCCGGAGAGCGGCGTCACCTTCCGGGCCACCGCCCGTCCCGACCGGCCGAAACTGCTGGCGAACGGTGACGTCGACCTCGTCCTGGCCACGTACTCGATCAACGACACCGACGACGTCACCTTCGCGGGGCCGTACTACCTCGCCCACGTCGACGCCCTCGTCAAGGACGGCTCGCCGATCGTGACCGTGAAGGGCCTGGAGGGCAGCCGGATGTGCCAGCCGGCCTTCAGCGCGGCCGTGGCGGTCCTGCAGGGCGCGGTGGAGCGGCTCACGCTGGTTCCCGCGGAGACCTACTCCGACTGCGTCAACAAGCTGGCCGCCGGCGAGGTCGACGCGATCCCCGGCGACGACCTGCTGCTGGCCGGTTTCGGCAACCGGGAGAGCATCCTCTACAAGCTGCTCGGCCTGAAGCTCACCGACGAGCGCTACGCGGTGGCGCTCAAGAGGGGCGACGTGCGCACCTGCGAGGCCGTCAGGGGGGCGATCGCCGACCTCTACCGGAGCGGCACGGTCCGTAAGCTGCTCGACAAGCACTTCTCCAGGGTCGAGTTCCCGGAACGGGAGAACAACCTCCCCACCATGGCCCCCTGCTCCTAGCCCTCTCGGAGTGGACGTGTTCACCCACGTCGGCGGGGCGCTCGCCTTCTCACAGCCGCCCGGAGGGCCGATCAGGGCACTCGCCGGACGGTCGTCCACGGTGGACGGGTAGCATCCGAGCGTCACAATTCATCCTTCGAGTGGGGGAAGGTCATGGCCCAGACTCCCGTAAAGGTCACCGTCACCGGCGCCGCCGGTCAGATCGGCTACGCGCTGCTTTTCCGCATCGCCTCGGGCCAGTTGCTGGGCGCGGACGTCCCGGTCACGCTGAGCCTCCTGGAGATCCCGCAGGCCGTGAAGGCCGCGGAGGGCACCGCGATGGAGCTCGACGACTGCGCGTTCCCGCTGCTGAGCGGCATCGAGGTCACCGACGACCCGAACGTGGCGTTCAGCGGCGCCAACATCGCGCTGCTGGTCGGGGCCCGTCCCCGCAGCAAGGGCATGGAGCGCGGTGACCTCCTCCAGGCCAACGGCGGCATCTTCGGCCCGCAGGGCAAGGCGATCAACGACAACGCGGCGGACGACATCCGCGTGCTGGTGGTCGGCAACCCGGCCAACACCAACGCGCTCATCGCCCAGCAGCACGCCCCGGACGTCCCGGCCGAGCGCTTCAGCGCGATGATGCGTCTCGACCACAACCGTGCGATCTCCCAGCTCGCCGCCAAGCTCCAGGTCCCGGTCTCCGAGATCAGGAAGATGACCGTCTGGGGCAACCACTCCGCCACTCAGTACCCCGACCTCTTCCACACCGAGGTCGGCGGCAAGATCGCCGCTGAGCTGGTCGACGAGACCTGGCTGCGTGACACCTTCATCCCCACCGTCGCCAAGCGCGGCGCCGCGATCATCGAGGCCCGGGGCGCGTCCTCTGCCGCCTCCGCCGCCAACGCGGCGATCGACCACGTCTTCGACTGGGTCAACGGCACCGCCTGGACCTCGGCGGCGATTCCCTCCGACGGCTCGTACGGCGTTCCCGAGGGGCTCATCTCGTCCTTCCCCGTCACCTCGCGCGACGGAAAGTGGGAGATCGTCCAGGGGCTGGAGATCGACGCCTTCTCGCGCGAGCGCATCGACGCCACGGTGCGCGAGCTGGAGGAGGAGCGTTCCGCGGTGCGCGAGCTCGGCCTGGTCTGAGCGGCCACGCGGCCACGCGGCCTTCGATCCGAGCACCGTACGTTCTCCGATCCGAGCCCGTCACGCGGTCTTCGACCTGAGCCGCCCCGCGAACGGGGCCCCGGCACGCCGGGGCCCCGTTCGCGTTCCCGGCCCTTTCTCCGCGCGGGTGGCGTCGGGAGGTTCCCCCGCACCTTCGCGGCGTGGACGGGGAGGGGAGAAAGCGGCGTGTCGATCGTCGCGGAGGGGCGTGACCCGGCGTTCAATGATCACTTGTGGCCGGGGGATCGGTGTTCAGGGAGTACGCCGCGGTGAGGGTCGTCGCCGGGGTGATCTGTCTCGCGCTCGTCGCGACACCTCGGGGAGCGTTCGCCTCGCCAGGGGACGACACCTGGGGGGCCGCCGACCTGTCGGTGCGGCTCACGGCCTCCCCGAAGCGCGCGCAGCCGGGGCAGCCGATCACCTACCGGGCCGAGGTGCGCAACGACGGGCCGGGGGACGCGGTGCTTCCGCTGCTCACCGTCCGGCTTCCGGAAGAGGTGGCGGTGATCGGCGTGAACGTCGCCGAGTGCCGTCCCGGCGCGGTGGCAGGGGAGGTGGTCTGCCCCTCGGTGAAGGATGTCATGGCGGGTCAGGCCGGTGGGGTGACGATCACGGGGCTGGTGAGGTCCGGCGCGAGGGGGCCGCTCAGGGCGAGCGCGACGATCTCCTCCGAGGTCGTGGACGACGACGAGACGGACAACGTCTCCGAGACGCTGACCGAGGTGGACGAGGGTACGGATCTGGCGGTCCGGTTGTCGCGGGTGGCGCGTACGACGCGTACGGGCCGCCTGGTGACCGTGGCCGCGGTGGTGCGCAACCGGGGACCGCGGCGCGTCCACGACGCCGGGGTCCTCTTCGACACCGGCGGGGCGCGCCTCATGTCGGCGAGGGGGGCGCGCTGCGACCCCCACCCCGCCTATGTCGGGTGCAGGCTTCGTACGGTCGGCGCGGGCAGGCGGGTGAGCTTCACGCTCGCCTTCGTGGCCCGCGCGCACGTGCCCCGGGCCGAGGCGACCGTCTACTCCTTCCGGCTGGGTGACCGCCGCCCGGCCAACAACACGGCCCGTTTCAGCCTGAGGTAGGCGTGGCCGTCCGGCCCCGCGTCTCCACGGACGGCGGCAGACGACGGCGCGCTGTCAGTCGCGCAGGGCGGCCCAGGCGTCGGCGACGACGTCGCGGATCGACGGGTGCTCGGGCTTCCAGCCGAGTTCGCGCTGGATCTTGTCGGACGAGGCGACCAGCACGGCCGGGTCACCGGCGCGGCGCTCGCGCACGACCGCGGGGATCTCGTGGCCGGTGACCTCGCGGCAGACCGACAGCACTTCCCGCACGGAGAAGCCCGTCCCGCTGCCCAGGTTGTAGATCTTGTGCTCGCCCGCCGAGCAGGCGTCCAGTGCCAGCAGGTGGGCCCCCGCGAGGTCGGCCACGTGGATGTAGTCGCGCACGCATGTGCCGTCGGGAGTGGGGTAATCCGTGCCGAACACGCTGACCGACTCGCGACCGCCGAGTGCGACGGCGAGGACGTTAGGGATCAGGTGGGTCTCCACGGTGTGACGTTCGCGGTAGACGCTGCCGTCCGCGGCGGTGTAGGCGCCGCCCACGTTGAAGTAGCGCAGGCTCACCGCGGCCAGGCCGTACAGTCCGGCGAACGCGCTCAGCGCGGTGTCGACCGCGAGCTTGGACGCGCCGTAGGGGTTGGTCGGCCGGGTCGGGTCGGTCTCCTCGATCGGGGAGCGCTCCGGCTCGCCGTACGTCGCGGCGGTGGAGGAGAAGACGATCCGTCCCACTCCCGCGCTCCGCATGGCGTCGAGCAGGGCGAGGGTGCCGCCGAGGTTGTGCGCCCAGTAGAGGTCCGGCCGTTCCACCGACTCGCCGACGAGGGACTTCGCCGCGAAGTGGAGCACGCCGTCCATGCCGGTCAGCAGACCGGCGGCCTCGGTGATCGACCCTTCGACGAAACGGGCGCCCGGTGGCACCGCGTCGGCGTGGCCGGTGGAGAGGTCGTCCAGCACGGTGACCTCGTGGCCCGCCTCGACGAGTCGCGCCGCCACGACGCCGCCGATGTATCCGGCGCCTCCGGTGACGAGCAGCTTCACGGAGCCTCCTGTTTGATGATGTTTGTACTTGTTTACTTTTGTAAGTCTATTGCCAGCATATGCTGGCACATCAAATATCGACCACCGCCGGAACGGGCGACCGCCATGACGGAGACGACCTCGTGAACAGCGTCCTGGCGAACATCGCCTTGGTCATGCTCTTCGTACTGATCGGGGGATTCTTCGCCGCGGCGGAGATGGCCATGGTCTCCCTCAGGGAGAGCCAGGTCAGGCGGCTCGACGCCCACGGTCGCAGGGGGGCGAGGGCGGCGAAGCTCGCTCGCGACCCCAACCGCTTCCTGTCCGCCGTGCAGATCGGCGTCACCGTGGCGACCATGCTCTCGGCCGCCTTCGGCGCCGACACCCTCGCCCAGGACCTCATCCCGGTGGTGACCGGCTGGGGGGTGCCCGAGGCCGTGGCGGCCCCGCTCTCCCTGGTGCTGGTGACGCTGGCGATCTCGTACGCCTCGCTCGTCCTCGGCGAGCTGGTCCCCAAGCGGATCGCCCGGCAGCGCGCCGAGGGGATCTCCCTGCTGGTCGCGCCGTTCCTCGACCGGATGGCCCTGCTGTCGCGGCCGATCATCTGGACGCTGTCCAAGTCCACCGACGGGGTCGTCAAGCTGCTCGGCGGCGACCCCCGTGCCGACCGCGAGGAGATCTCCACCGAGGAGTTGCGCGACATGGTGGTGGGGCACCACGAACTCACCGCCGACGAGCGTCACCTGATCGGGGAGGTCTTCGCGGCGGGCAAGCGGCAGCTGCGCGAGGTGATGCTGCCGCGCACCGAGGTGGAGTTCATGTCCGTCGACACTCGGCTGGCCGAGGCGGCGGTCCTGGCCGCGGCCATGCCGCACTCCCGCTTTCCCGTCTATCGCGACTCCTACGATGACATCGTGGGCTTCGTCCACATCCGCGACCTGCTCGATCCGGTGCTGACCGGGTCCATCGAGCCGATCGGCGAGCTGGTGCCGATCCGCCCGGTCAAGCTGGTCCCCACCAGCAAGCGGCTGATGGCGACGCTGTCGGAGATGCGCAAGGAGGGGCACCACCTGGCGATCGTGGTCGACGAGTACGGCGGAACGGCGGGCATCGTCACCCTGGAGGACCTCGTCGAGGAGCTGATCGGCGACATCCGCGACGAGCACGACGTGGCGGACGAGCACGTCGCGCTGCCCGCGGGAGAGGTCGAGCTCGACGGTCTGGCCAACCTCGACGAGGTGGCGGCCGAGACCGGGATCCGCCTGCCCGACGGCCCGTACGAGACCCTCGGCGGGTTCGTCATGGGAGCGCTCGGACACCTTCCCGCGCTGGGGGATCGGGTGGAGATCCCGGGGTTCGACCTCACGGTCACCGACATGGACGGCCGCAGGGTCTCCCGGGTCAGGATCAAGCGGAGAGCGCCGCGCCAGGAGGCGCCACCCGCCTCCGAGAGCTGAACCTCGCGAACCAAGCACTCCCGACAGCTGACAGAATTGGCTGCTATGGCCAGTCCTCGTGTCCTGTCGGGAATCCAGCCCACCGCAGACTCCTTCCACCTGGGAAACTACCTCGGTGCCATCAGGCAGTACGTCGCCATGCAGGAGGGGTACGACGCGTTCTACTGCGTCGTCGACCTGCACGCGATCACCGTGGACTACCAGCCGGAGGTGCTGCGCAGGCGCTCCAGGGTCGCCGCGGCCCAGCTCTTCGCCGCAGGGCTCGACCCCGAGCGCTCCACGGTCTTCGTGCAGAGCCACGTCCGTGAGCACACCGAGCTGGCCTGGGTGCTGATCTGCCTCACCGGGATGGGCGAGGCCGGGCGGATGACCCAGTTCAAGGACAAGGCGGCGAAGGCCGGTGAGAGCTCGGCCAGTGTCGGGCTGTTCACCTACCCGATCCTGCAGGCGGCCGACATCCTGCTCTACCAGGCGAACCAGGTGCCGGTCGGCGCCGACCAGAAGCAGCACCTGGAGCTCACCCGCGACCTCGCGCAGCGCTTCAACCACCGCTTCGGCGAGACCTTCACGCTGCCGGACCCGCACATCGTCAAGGGGGTCGAGAAGATCACCGACCTCCAGGAGCCCACGGCGAAGATGTCGAAGTCCTCCTCCTCGCCCACCGGGATCCTGGACCTGCTGGAGCAGCCGGGGCCGCTCCGTAAGAAGATCATGCGTGCGGTCACCGACACCGGCTCCGAGGTCCTCGCCGACGACGAGAACAAGCCCGGCGTCACCAACCTGCTGCGCATCCAGTCCGCGCTGAGCGGCGTCCCGATCCCCGAGCTGGAGGCGCGCTACGCCGGGCAGGGGTACGGCACGTTCAAGAAGGACGTGGCCGAGGTGGTGATCGACACCTTCACCCCGATCCGCGAGCGCACCGAGAAGCTGCTCGCCAACGAGGCGGAGCTCGACCGGATGCTCGCCGTCGGGGCGACCAGGGCCCGCGCGGTGGCCGCCGAGACCATGGCCAAGGTGCGTGACCGGGTGGGCTTCCTGCCCACTTCATGATCTTCCGTTGCGGTCCGGGAGGTGTTCCCAGCCGGACCGCGACGACTCCACACGGCCCTGACGACCTTCCGTCGCACGGGTTCGGGCGGCCTCCCGCCCGCTCCGTGATCTCCCGTGTACGCACGGCTGTTTTTTCGCCGCTGTTCACGATCGGGACGGCGGTGATTGGGTAGGGGGGCGCACGTGACAAGCGTGCTGGAACGTATCCAATCTGCCCGTGAGCGGTTCGGGAGGGCGTTTGGTGCGGCCCGGATCAGGTGGCGCTGGCTGGATCATCTGGCCAGGACCTTCCAGCGCTACCAGATCCAGTCCGGTGACCGGCTCGCGGGAGCGATCAGCTACTTCGCCTTCCTGTCGTTCTTCCCGATCATCGCGCTCGCCTTCGCGGTCTTCGGCTATTTCCTCTCCGTCAGGCCCGACGCCATCGTGACCCTGCAGACGGCGATCAACCAGTATCTGCCGGGCCTCGCCGACAAGCTGCCGATCCAGCAGATCGCCGCGTCCCGGACCAGTGCCGGGATCATCGGCCTGCTCGGGCTCCTCTACGCGGGACTCGGCGCGATCGACGCCCTGCGCGGCGCGCTGCGTGAGATCTTCATGACGACCGAGGCGCCGCTCAACTTCGTCCTGGCCAAGTTGAGGGATCTGGCCGCGCTCCTGCTCATCGGTACCACGCTGGTGTTGTCGGTGCTGGTCGGGGGGTTCGCCACCCAGGCGAGCGGGGTCGTGGCCGGGTGGCTCGGTCTGGCGGGTTCGCCGGTGGCGACCGCCACGATCTGGCTGGCCGGGCTCACGGTGAGCGTGCTCACCGACGTCGTCGTCTTTCTGGTCATCCTGCGCTGGCTTGGCCGCTCCAGGCAGCCGTTGCGGGTGCTGCTGCGCGGTGCGCTGCTCGGCGCGGTCGGTTTCGCCCTGCTCAAGCAACTCGCCGTGCTGATCCTTTCCGGCACCCTGAACAATCCCGTCTACGGGGTGTTCGCCGTGGTCGTCGGCCTGCTGGTCTGGCTCAACCTCTCGGCCCGGGTGATCATGTACGCCGCCGCCTGGACCGCCACCGCGTCCCTCGGCCCCCCGCCCGATCCCACCCCGGTCCCGACGACCGCCCTCCGCGCCTGATCTTCCGCAATCCGGTGAGCTCCGCCGCTCGCTATATCTTGTTCCCCGATATATGTTGTCGGGCATGACTCCGAGAGTGATGACGGAGCCGGCGTTTCTCATCCTCACCGCGCTGGTCGGCGAGCCGTGTCACGGCTACGGCATCGTGCGGGAGGTCGAGGAACTGTCCGGCGGGCGGGTCCGGCTCAAGGTCGGCACGCTTTACGGTGTGCTCGACCGGCTCGCGGGCGACGGGCTGGTGGCTCTCGACCGCGAGGAGGTCCAGCAGGGACGGCTGCGCCGTTACTACCGGCTCACCGACTCCGGCTCACGGACGCTGGAGGCCGAGGCCGTCCGGCTCGCGGAGAACGCGAGGACCGCCGTCGACCGTCTCCGCGCCCGGCAGGGCCGCCCCTCCGTCGCGGGAGGCCCCGCGTGAGGGAGAGCGAGGACGCCCACGCGAAAGAGGGCGAGGACGCCCACGTGAGGGAGAGCGGTGACGACGGTGCGCCGACGAACCTGCTGGAAAGGCGTTACCGCCACTGGCTGCGCCTGCTGCCCGCCTCCTACCGCGCCGAGCGCGAGGAGGAGATGGTCTCCGTCTTCCTGGAGGGCTCGCCCGGCGTCTCCGACGCCGACGGGCCCCGGCCGCGCTGGTCGGAGATCGCCAGTATCGCCGTGCTCGCGGTCCGGGTCCGCCTCGGCGGAGCGGGGGGCGCGGAGCCCAGATTCCTCGCGTGGGGCGAGACGGTCCGCCTGACGGCCCTGCTGGGACTGGGCCTCCAGGCGTTCCTCGGCGCCCTGACCGCCGCGATCGCGCTGCGCGCGTACGGGGTGATCGGCGCGGTCGACCCCCTGCTCGCCCAGGCGGCGGGTCCGGCGGGGTCGCCTGAGCGGCTCGCGAACATCCTGGAGGGCCTCGCCGGCCCCCTGTGGTTCGCCCCGTTCGCGGCGCTCCTCCTCGGACATCCGCGCGCCGCCAGGGCGCTGGCGCTCGTCGCGCTCGCGGTGGGACTGCCGGTCCTGGTCCAGATGTCCCTGGACGGCTTCCCCGGGCTCGCGCTCGCCGGTCTTCTGGCCCCCCTGGTCACCGTGTCGGCCCTGTGGACCGGTTTCCAGCGGGACTCGCGCCCCGCGCGGCGGTCGCCGTGGCTTCTGCTCCCTCCTCTCGCCGCCGGTGTCGCCGTCGCCGCGCTGTACGAGGCGATCGCGTCTCCCGCCGCGAGCGTCGCCTGGATATGGCCGTGGCTGGACGAGCCCGGCCTCAGGAGCGCGTTCGTCCTGGGGGCCGGCGTCGCGTACGCCTGCGTGCACGCGTACGCACCCGCGCGGCGCACCCCGTCGTGGCCGCTGGCTCTCGCGATCCTGGCGCTGCCGACGCTGTGTGCTCGCCTGATCGGGCTGAGCCACCACTTCGGCTTCGCCGACGGGATAAGCCGGACCATCACCCTCGGCATGGTCGGCCAGGCGGTGCTGCTCCTCGCCCTCGTCGTCGGGGGTGTCGTCCTGGGGATCAGGATCCTTCCGGCCGCACCGGCCAGGAGCGGCCGGGGGCCGGTCGAGGGGTGAAGGGCGAGGAGGGCTCTGGTCAGCGCGCCCGGCGGGAGCGTCCGCGCAGGCCGTACATCAGCCAGGTCAGGCCGCCGAGCAGGACGACGCCGAGGGCGTAGTAGACGACGGGGACGCCCTCGTCGGCCGGTCTCGTGGCCGCGGCCGGGTCCTGCGCGGAGACCGGAGCGGGGAGTGCGGGGGCGGCGGGGGGCGCCGAGACGGCGGGCCCGGTGGGCAGCGGGGCGGGCTCGGGGACCGGGTCGACCAGTTGGCCGACCGGGACGACCTTGCCGCGATTGGCGAACCCCCAGTCGAGCAGGTCGGCGACCTCCTCCCAGAAGTAGCCGTCATGCCGCATGATCGACACGATGACGGTGTGGCCGTCGCGCTTCGCCGCGCCGACGAAGCTGCCCAGGGCCTTGGAGGTCCAGCCGTTCTTGACGCCGATCATGCCCTTGTAGCGCCAGAGCAGCTTGTTGTGGTTGCCGATCTCGTAGTAGCCCTTGGGCGCCGGGAACTTGTCAGTCTTTGTGCTGATATATCGCCGAAAATCGGCGTTGGCCAGGCCGGCGCGGGCGATCAGCGCCAGGTCATAGGCCGAACTGCTCTGGCCGGGCTTGTCCAGCCCGCTCGGGGTCTTGGCCACCGTGTCGAACGCCTGCAGACGCCTGGCCTCGGCGTTCATGTCCGCCAGGGTCGTGGCGAGGCCGCCGTTGGCCTCGGCCAGGGCCATCGCGCAGTCGTTGCCCGAGACCAGCATCAGTGCCTTGAACAGGTCCTCGACGGTGTAGAGAGGCTTGGGGACCAGGCCGACCGCGCTGCCCTCCTCGTTCACCGCACGCCTGCTCGGCGTGATCTTCAGCTTCTTGTCCAGCTTGGGGATGAGGGTGAGGGCGGTGAGCGCCTTCAGCGTGCTCGCGGGAAGGTAGCGCCCGTGGGCGTCCTTGGCGGCCAGCACCTCACCGGTCTCGGCGTCGGCGATCACGTACGACTTCGCGGCCGTCTTGGGAGGGGCCTTCACACCCCCGGGGAGGATGAGACCTCGCCCCCCGAGCCGGGAGCCGCCGACCGGCTCCTTCTCGTGGCGCGCGGCCACTGGAACGGCACCCGTGCGCAGGTCCGGCGAACCGGCCGCCGCGGGCGCGTCCGCGACCCGGGCCTGTGCGGGCGCGCCGAGGAGGGCGGTCGCCGCGAGCAGCACCCCGACGGGTGCGACATGTTTGATCCCCATGATGAGCTCAGGGTAGCTTCGTACCGGTTCGCATGGAGTTACAGGTGCCCTGACCAGCGAGGAGCCACTCGGCGGAATACTGACACCATGCGAATAACGCGAAAGACAGCCGCTTTCCTGATCGGCCTTGCCGCTTTCATGATCTTCGAATGGATCACCCTTGGCTTCAACCTCACGGATGGTCATCCGACGGCCTTCTACGTGGTCCACGGAATCCTGATCGCCGTCAACATCGTGCTGGCGATCGTGCTCGGTGCGATCGGCCTACGCGCTCTGGCGAAGCGTGACGAGCGTCCTTCCGTGTAGCTCGGCGGCCTCCTCGGCGGAGTCGCCGATGCTGGTGAACCCGAGCTTGCCGTACTTCGTGACCCCGCCCAGCATGTGCAGCACGTTCCCGGTGCGGCGCTCGCGGTCGAAGCCGAGGCCCTCGTCGTGGATCAGCTTGACCACCTCGCCGGGCAGACGGCCACGAAGGGAGGGCGAGGCGCAGTTGTCCGTCGCCACGTAGTGCTTCGGCCGGCCCGCGTGCACGAGCGTGTGGCTTTCCGGATCGTACGACGCGCCGGTGGTCAGGAGGGCGGCGCCGAACGGGTGGGTGGTGCCGCCGATGCGCAGGTTGATCTCGCACATCAGTGTCCGGTAGCCGCCGTCGGTCTTGACGGCGAAGAAGTCGATGCCGAACAGCCCCACCACCCCGCGGCCCGCGAGGATCCTGGCGATCCGCTCGGCGTACTCGCCCAGCTCGGCCCGGTACTCCTGGCGGGCGGGGAAGCTGCAGCCCTGGTAGACGTCGCAGTTGGGACCGCCGAGGACCTGCTCGTGGGTGGCGACCACGTCGTACGAGCCACCGGGGGTGATCCGGGCCAGCGCGCTGGGGGAGCGCAGGGGCCGGTCCTCGATGAACTCCTCGATCACCGCTCCCCGCTCGGCGACCTTCTCGGCGAACGTCGTCCAGTTCTCGTCGGAGGCGGAGAAGCTCGTGGGGCAGGAGGCGAGCGGCCGGTCGTCCTTGGTCACGATGGCGTTGCCGAGCCCCGAGTAGCTGTTGTTGAGCTTGACCATGAGCCTGCCCGCGGGCTTCATCGCGTGGGCGGCGCGTTCCACCTCGGTCAGCGAGCGCAGGTCGCCGAAGCCTCTGACCAGCGGCACCCCGGCCTCGTCGCCGACCACACGCCCGCCGCTCTTGGAACCCAGGTGGGCGAGGGAGGTGGCGGGGCCGTAGATCGGCAGGGAGAGGATCCCCGCGAGGCGCTCCTCGTACTCGCTCACCACGAACGGCACCATCCAGGCGGGTCTGTCGTTCCTGTTCGCGTGCCAGGGGGCGTCGCCCTGTGGGGGGTCGCCGAGGGCGGCACGGATGCGCGCGATCACGTCCGGGCGGCGCAGCAGCGCCTCGGTGAGCGGATGCGTGTCAGGATCATCCAAACTGATCATTCGCAGGCGCGTGCGGGCCTCGTCGGGATCGTCGAGGAAGCCCAGGTAGTAGTCCACGACCGCGCTGTCCACCGCCGTCGAGGTCAGGTAGACGACCTCGACCTTCGGCTTCCTCAGGGTGAGGAGGAGAAACAGCAGCCGCTCCTCGTAGGAGAGGGCTCCGGTGATCCTGCGCAGCTCATCCTGGGGAAGCGACAACGAGGGGAGGACCACCAGGGTGCCCTCGTCCGGTTCGAATATGCTCAAACGCGACTGCCTCTCCCCGAATGGGATGTTAGCGATCATGTGAGGAGTGAAACACGCATTCCTCCCGTTTACATCACTCCGCCGGGTTCGATGACCGGCACCTGAGGTCACGTAAATTGCCAGGTCGGCGATGTTTGGGAATGGCCCGGTGGTGACGTCCCCTCGGACCCGCCCTCCCCCGGTACGACCATCGTCTCATAGTCAATTTGGGCCATCTTTCCTGGTCATCCCGGGTCGGAAGGTGTACGAGTGGGGCATGGGGTGCCAAAACATTTGGCCTGGATGTCGGCGAGCTGCTCGGGAGGAGGGATAAAGTCGTTGTCATCGCCAACGCGACGGCTTCCCCGGGGCACCGGCCTGCCGTTCCCGCGTCGGTGACCGACCAGCCCGTGCTGACGCGGCCCGTGAGACCCCACTCCGGTCCGGCGGTGCGGCGATCGCTTTTTTCGAGACTGCCTCATGGGTTTCGAGATCCTGGGCAGTTGCACGGTGCGTCGAGGATCCAGAGCCCGCCGGCGCGGATGGGACGGTGAGCAATGCGGGGGCGTAATTTGCGAGGAGAACTCGACACGTTCCTCGCCGGTCGCGAGCAGGAGCTCATCGCTTTCCGCCGGGACCTGCACATGCATCCCGAGCTCGCGTTCGCCGAATACCGCACGACGCAGCGCGTCGCCGAGCGCCTGACCGCCGCCGGGCTGGTCCCCTCGGTGCTGCCGCGCGGCACCGGCCTGCTCTGTGACGTCGGCAGCGGCGACGGCCCGACCGTGGCGCTGCGGGCCGACCTCGACGCGCTGCCCGTGCCCGACGAGAAGGACGTCCCGTACAGCTCGACGGTCCCCGGCGTGTGTCACGCCTGCGGGCACGACGTGCACACCACGATCCTGCTCGGCACCTCGCTCTTCCTCGCCCAGCAGGCCGAGGCCGGTCTGCTGCCCGGCAGGGTCCGGCTGATCTTCCAGCCCGCCGAGGAGCTTCCCGGCGGCGCGCTGGAGGTGATGGCCTCGGGCGGCATCAGCGGCGTGGACCGCATCTTCGGCCTGCACTGCGACCCCCGGCTGGACGTCGGCAAGGTCGGCCTCAAGGCCGGTCCGATCACCTCGGCCTGCGACAGGGTCACGATCCGGGTGAGCGGTCCCGGCGGGCACACCGCCAGGCCGCACCTCACCGCGGACCTCGTCTTCGCGCTCGCCAAGATCCTCACCGAGCTCCCCGCCGCGCTCTCGCGCCGGATCGACCCCCGTTCCTCGCTCAGCCTGGTCTGGGGCCGGGTCGAGGCGGGCTCGGTGGCCAACGCCATCCCGGACGACGGCGTCGCCGAGGGCACCGTGCGCTGCCTGGACGAGGCGGCCTGGCACGCGGCTCCCGACATGATCAAGTCGCTGCTCGAGTCGGTCGCCGGCGCGTACGGCGTCGAGGCCGAGATGGAGTACGTGCGCGGCGTGCCGCCGGTGGTCAACGACAAGGTGAGCGTGCATATGCTCGCCGAGGCCGCCGAAGGCGTGCTCGGCGAGGGTGCCCCCGTGCCGACGGAGCAGAGTCTGGGCGGCGAGGACTTCGGCTGGTATCTGGAGTCCATCCCCGGCGCGTTCGCCAGGCTCGGCACCCGCAAGCCGGGGTCGGCGCACCTGGCGGACATCCACCAGGGCACCTTCGACGTGGACGAGAGCGCGATCGGCACCGGGGTACGTTTCCTCGCGGCGACCGCGCTCACCGCCCTGTGGGAGGGGCAGCGCCCCGTCGCGGGCGACACGCTCATGGCCGTGAACGCCGACAAGTAGCGCGTTCCTGACATCTAGTCAGACGAAAAGTCCGGACATATCCTGAGGAACCAGCCGATGGTCCCCGAAGAAGATCATCGGCTCCCGGGCGGACGGGCCGATACCGGGCCGTGGCGGACGTTCGGAGCTACCGACAGGTAACCCTGTCCGGTTTTTGGGTCACAAGGTGGCCTGAGCTGGATAACGGACCTGTTGCGGACTCATGCGTTGGTTTGGTCAACCCTGATGGACCAACTATCTTCCGTGCAGGGTTGCCGTGCGTCTCTTCGCGCGTGCACTGAAACGCGAAGGGAGTCCATCTTGCTTCAGAACCGATTCGGCAAGCTGGCCGCGACCGCACTGGCGGGCAGCATGCTCATGGGAGCTGCCGCGTGTGGTGGAAGCGAGGAACCGGCTACGTCGGCGCAGCCGAGCGGGGCCGCCAGCAGTGAGGCGTCGGCCGCGGCGGGACCGAAGGTCGGTCTCGCGTACGACATCGGCGGGCGTGGCGACCAGTCGTTCAACGACTCCGCGGCGGCGGGCATCGACAAGGCCAAGGCCGAGCTGAACCTGGCCGAGGTCAGCGAGCTGGAGGCCGGTAACGGCGAGACCGAGGCGGCCAAGGAGGAGCGGCTCCGCCTGCTCGCCGACGGCGGCTTCAACCCGATCATCGCGGTGGGGTTCGCGTACTCCAACCCGGTGAAGAAGGTCGCGACCGAGTTCCCCGACGTCAAGTTCGCGATCGTCGACGACGCGGCGGCCGAGGCTCCCAACATCTCGAACCTGCTGTTCGCCGAGCACGAGGGCTCCTTCCTGGTCGGTGCCGCGGCGGCGCTGAAGAGCAAGAAGAACCACGTGGGCTTCGTCGGCGGCGTGCAGGTGCCGCTGATCAACAAGTTCGAGGCCGGGTTCGCCGCGGGCGCCAAGGCCGTCAAGTCGGACGTGAAGATCGAGGTCAAGTACCTCACCCAGCCGCCGGACTTCACCGGCTTCAGTGACCCGGCCAAGGGCAAGACCGCGGCCGAGGGCATGTTCGACGCGGGCGCCGACGTGGTCTACCAGGCCGCGGGCGGCTCCGGTGGCGGCGTGTTCGAGGCGGCGAAGGCCGCCAAGGGTCTCGCCATCGGCGTCGACTCCGACCAGGCGAAGACCGCCGCCGCCGACCTGCAGAGCGTCATCATGACCTCCATGGTGAAGAAGGTCGACGTCGCCGTCTTCGACTTCCTGAAGAGCTTCACCACCAACCAGGTGAAGGCCGGCAGCACGATCTACGACCTCAAGGCCGACGGCGTCGACTACTCCACCACCGGTGGCCAGGTCGACGACATCAAGGCTCAGCTCGACGAGTACAAGCAGAAGATCATCTCCGGCGAGATCACCGTTCCGGACAAGACCTCCTGACCTGGTACTAATGAGGGGCCCGGCGGACATTTCCCCCGGGCCCTTTGTCCTACATTGATCGAAATTTGTTCCACCCTTACCACCACGTTCCGTATCGGGGCATCCGTACGGAGGAGGCCGTCATCAGCACCTCGGCACCGGCCGTCGAACTCTCGGGCATCACCAAACGATTCCCCGGCGTCGTCGCCAACCGCGACATCTCCCTTTCCGTGCGACAGGGCCACGTGCACGCCGTCGTCGGCGAGAACGGCGCGGGCAAGTCCACCCTCATGAAGATCCTGTACGGCATGCAGCGCCCGGACGAGGGGAAGATCCGCGTCAACGGCGAGGACGTGAGCTTCCGCTCCCCGGGCGAGGCGATCGCCGTGGGCATCGGCATGGTCCACCAGCACTTCATGCTGGCCGACAACCTCACCGTCCTGGAGAACGTGGTCCTCGGCAGCGAGCCCAGAAAGGGCGGGATCGCCCTCGACTTCGGCACCGCGCGAAGAAGGATCAAGGAGATCTCCGACTCGTACGGCCTCGGCGTCGACCCCGACGTCACCGTCGAGGACCTGGGCGTCGGGGCCCGCCAGCGGGTGGAGATCCTGAAGGTCCTCTACCGGGGCGCCCGGATCCTCATCCTGGACGAGCCGACCGCCGTGCTCGTGCCGCAGGAGGTGAAGGAGCTCTTCGCCAACCTGCGCGAGCTGGTCCGCGAGGGGCTGACGATCATCTTCATCTCCCACAAGCTGGACGAGGTGCTCTCGGTCGCCGACGCCATCACCGTCATCCGGCGCGGCACGACCGTGGCCAGCGTGGACCCCAAGGACGTGACCGCGAGGCAGCTCGCCGAGCTGATGGTCGGCAGCGAGCTGCCCAGCCCGGAGACCCGCGAGTCCACCGTCACCGACGTGGTGGCGCTGTCGGTGCGCGACCTCACCGTCCTGTCCGACGGCCGCCGCGTCGTGGACGACGTCGGCTTCGAGATCCGCAGGGGCGAGGTGCTCGGCATCGCCGGGGTCGAGGGCAACGGCCAGGCCGAGCTGGTCGAGGCGATCATGGGCATGCGCCCGGCCGACGGCGAGATCCGCCTCGGCGAGCACGACATCTCGGGCTGGGCGACGCTGCGCCGCCGCGAGGCCGGCATCGGCTACATCCCCGAGGACCGCCACCGGCACGGCCTGCTGCTCGAGGCCCCGCTCTGGGAGAACCGGATCCTCGGACACCAGACGCGGCGACCCAACGTGAAGGGCCCCTGGATCGACCGCGCGGGAGCGCGCGAGGACACCCGGCGCATCGTCGAGGCGTACGACGTCCGCACCCCGGGCATCGACGTGGACGCCTCGGCCCTGTCCGGCGGCAACCAGCAGAAACTGATCGTCGGCCGGGAGATGAGCGGGGAGCCCGTCTTCCTGATCGCCTCCCACCCGACGCGCGGCGTCGACGTGGGCGCGCAGGCCGCGATCTGGGACCACCTGCGCGCGGCGCGCGCCGCGGGCCTCGCGGTCCTGCTGATCTCGGCCGACCTCGACGAGCTCATCGGCCTGTCGGACACCCTGAAGGTGATCCTGCGCGGCCGGATCGTCGCCGAGGTGGATCCCAAGGATGTGACACCCGAGCGGCTCGGTTCGGCCATGACGGGTGCTGGAGAGGCGGCATGAACACCCACGTAGCGCACACGCCCCCGGAAACGCGCGGCATGAACCCCCAGACGCACACGCCCCCCAGGATGCGCGGCATGAACACCCAGACGGCGCACACGCACCACGGGACGCGCGGATGAGCCGGGAAAAGTCCACCTTCGCCGACCGGTTGCTCGGCAGAGTCTCCCCGGCGGGGTTGCTCTCGCTCGCCGCTCCGCTCGTCGCCATCGCGTTCGCCGCGGCGATCACCATGGTCATCCTCTCGATCACCGGTGCCCCGCCGCTCGACACGCTGGTCATCATGGGCGAGTACGGCATCCGGCCGCGCTCGATCGTGCTGACCCTGAACTATGCGACGACCTACTACCTGTCCGCGCTCGCGGTGGCGATCGGGTTCAGGATGAACCTCTTCAACATCGGCGTCGACGGCCAGTACCGTCTGGCGGCGCTCACCGCCGCGGCCGTCGGCGGCGCGGTCGTCCTGCCCGCCCCGCTGCACGTCGCGCTGATCATCTTCGTCGCCATGCTGGTCGGCGCCGGATGGGCCGCGATCGCCGGGCTGCTCAAGGTGCGGCGCGGGGTGAGCGAGGTCATCTCCACGATCATGCTGAACGCGATCGCCACCGCGCTCGGCTCCTGGCTGCTCAACAAGGAGCGCCTCGCGGTCGAGGTCGCGGGCAGCAACAACATCGGGACCAGCCCGATCGGCCCCTCTGGCCAGGTGCCCGGAATGGAGATCATCCCCGGCACCCAGACGAAGGTGTTCGGACTGATCCTCCTCGCGGTCGTGATGGGCGTCCTCTACCACGTGGTGATCAACCGGACCCGCTTCGGCTTCGACCTGCGCGCCACCGGCCGCTCGGAGTCGGCGGCGGTGGCGAGCGGCGTGAACGTCAAGCGGATGATCCTCATCTCGATGATCCTGTCCGGCGCGATGGCGGGCCTGGTCGGCATGCCGCAGCTGCTCGGGGCCTCCTACAGCTACAGCCTGGACTTCCCGACCGGGCTCGGCTTCACCGGCATCGCGATCGCGCTGCTCGGCCGCAACCACCCGGTCGGCATCGCGTTCGGCGCCCTGCTGTGGGCCTTCCTCGACACCTCGGCGAGCATCCTGCAGATCCAGAAGATCTCCCCGGACATCGTCACCATCATGCAGGGCACGATCGTGCTCTCGGTGATCATCGCCTACGAGCTGGTCCACCGCTACCAGATCTCCGCCGAGCAGCGCCGGGTGAGCCGCCAGCTGGCGGACACCACCCCGACCAGGGAAGGAACACCGGCATGAGCCAGGGCGCCCTCACCACGCCGGAGGCTCCCTTCCTGGAGCCGAAGGCCCCCGCTCGCCGCTTCAGGGTCACCTGGCGGGTCCTGCTGCTCGCCCTGGGCGCGCTCGTCCTGCTGCTCTCGTTCGCGCGGGCCGTCACCGGCGCCGTCGACCTCACCTCCGCAGGCGCGATCAACGCCTCCGTCGCGCTCGCCATCCCCATCGGCCTGGCCGGTCTGGGCGGCCTGTGGGCCGAGCGGGCCGGAGTGGTCAACATCGGCCTCGAAGGCATGATGATCATGGGCACCTGGTGCGGCGCCTGGGGCGCGCTCCAGTTCGGCAACCCGTGGGCGGGGGTCGTCGCGGGCGCGATCGGCGGGGCCCTGGGCGGCCTGCTGCACGCGATCGCCACCGTGACGTTCGGCGTCGACCACATCATCTCCGGTGTCGCGATCAACATCCTGGGCCTGGGCGTCACCCAGTTCCTGTCCAAGGTCACCTTCGCCGAGATGCCGGGCGGCGGCGACTCCCAGTCGCCTCCCGTCCCCAAGCCGGGCGTGGTGAGCGTGCCGGGGATCGGGGACCCGCTGCGGGCGCTGGAGGCCAAACAGTGGTTCCTGCTGTCGGACGTGGCGGGCATCCTGCGCGGCCTGACCACGAACGTCTCGCTGCTCACGATCCTGGCGATCCTGCTCGTTCCGCTCTCGTACTACCTGCTCTGGCGCACCGCGTTCGGCCTGCGCCTGCGCTCCTGCGGGGAGAGCCCGGTGGCCGCCGAGTCGCTGGGCGTGAACGTCTACACCTACAAGTACATCGCGGTGCTCGTCTCCGGCGCCCTGGCGGGCCTGGGCGGCGCGTTCCTGTCGCAGGTGGCCGCGAGCGCCTACCGCGAGGGGCAGACCGGCGGGCGCGGCTTCATCGGCCTCGCCGCCATGATCTTCGGTAACTGGCGGCCGGGAGGGCTCGCCGGCGGCGCCGTGCTGTTCGGCTACACCGACGCGCTCCAGCTGCGCAGGGGCGGCGAGTCGGTGCACGCGCTGCTGCTCGTGGTGACGATCCTGCTCGTCGGGGTCGCCGTCTACCAGCTCGTACGGCAGAACCGGACGCGGGCCGCGCTGATCACCGGGGTCGCGGCGGTCGCCGTGTTCGTCGTGTTCGCGCTGACCGACACCGTTCCCTCGGAGTTCACCTCCGTCACCCCGCACATCACCACGCTGCTGGTGCTCTCGCTGGCGGCGCAGCGGCTCCGCGCGCCCGCCGCGATCGGGCTGGCGTACCGCAGGGGACAGGGTAAGTGACCGTGACACGCGCACCTCACGAGCGGATCTGATTCAATGGGCACCGAGATGAGCAGCGAACCGAGCACCGGCCCGACCGGCGAGCAGGGCACCGAACCGAGTACCGAACCGGGCAGCGGGCAGGGCATCGACTGGGCGGCGCTGAAGGCCGAGGCCGTACGGGCGATGGGGCACGCCTACGCCCCCTACTCCAAGTTCCCCGTCGGCGCCGCCGCGCTGGTGGACGACGGGCGGATCGTGTCCGGCTGCAACGTCGAGAACGCCTCCTACGGCATCGGGCTGTGCGCCGAGTGCGGGCTGGTGTCCGCGCTCCAGGCCACGGGCGGCGGCCGTCTCGTCGCGTTCACCTGCGTCGACGGGCACGAGGAGCTGCTCATGCCGTGCGGCAGGTGCCGCCAGCTCCTGTACGAGTTCGGCGGCCCCGAACTGCTGCTGGAGACCATTGACGGCCCGAAGCCGATGGCGGAGATCCTGCCCTACGCCTTCGGGCCCCACGACCTGAGCCGGGGAGCCTGAGCATGGACGCCATCGACGTCATCGTCACCAAGCGGGACGGCAGGGAGCTGTCGGCCGAGCAGATCGACTGGGTGATCGACGCCTACACCAAGGGCGTCGTCGCCGACGAGCAGATGTCCGCGCTCGCGATGGCGATCCTGCTCAACGGCATGAACCGGCGGGAGATCGCCGAGTGGACCCAGGCCATGATCCGCTCCGGGGCGAGGATGGACTGGTCGTCGCTGCCGGGACCCACCACCGACAAGCACTCCACCGGCGGCGTCGGTGACAAGATCACGCTGCCGCTGGCGCCGCTCGTCGCCGCGTGCGGGGGATACGTGCCCCAGCTGTCCGGCAGGGGACTCGGTCACACCGGCGGCACCCTGGACAAACTGGAGTCGATCCCCGGCTGGCGGGCGTCGCTGTCCAACGATGGGATGCTCGACGTACTCGGCAAGGCCGGAGCGGTCATCTGCGCGGCGGGCGACGGTCTCGCCCCCGCAGACAAGAAGCTCTACGCCCTCCGCGACGTCACGGGCACCGTCGAGGCGATCCCGCTGATCGCCTCCTCGATCATGTCGAAGAAGATCGCGGAGGGCACCGGCGCGCTCGTACTGGACGTGAAGGTCGGCTCAGGGGCCTTCATGAAGAACGTGGAGCAGGCCCGCGAGCTGGCCACGACCATGGTCGAGCTCGGCACTGACGCCGGGGTCGAGACGGTCGCGCTGCTGACCGCGATGGACCGGCCGCTGGGCCGGGCGGTGGGCAACGCCCTGGAGGTCGTCGAGTCGGTGGAGGTGCTCGCCGGAGGCGGGCCCGCCGACGTGGTCGAGCTGACCGTACGGCTGGCGCGGGAGATGCTCCAGGCGGCGGGCATCTCCGGCGGCAAGGACCCCGAGCGCGCCCTCGCGGACGGTTCGGCGATGGACGTCTGGCGCCGGATGATCACCGCCCAGGGCGGCGACCCCGACGCCCCGCTGCCCAGGGCCGCCGAGACCATGGAGATCACCGTTCCCTCCTCGGGCGTGCTGTCCCGGCTCGACGCGTACGGCGTGGGCCTGGCGGCCTGGCGGCTCGGCGCGGGCAGGGAGCGCAAGGAGGACCCGGTGTCGTTCGGCGCGGGCATCGTGCTGCACGCCAAGCCCGGGGACCCGGTCCGCGAGGGGCAGCCGCTGATGACGCTGCACGCCGACGAGACCTCGCGCTTCGAGCGGGCGCTCGCCGCCCTCGAAGGCGCCTACACCGTCGGCGAGACCGCCGACCCCGACCTGCTGCCGCTGGTGATCGACCGCGTCACCGCCTGACGCCCGGTGCGTCCTCGCGTCCGGAGCGCCTCCGCCGTCAGGGGGACGTCGGGGTGCTTGACTCCCCCCTCGACAAGGTGTCACGATCCGGCCAGGGCGCATGTGGTCGGCCGGAGGGTGAACCTCTCCGGGGATCTGAGCATCTAACGGGGCAGGAGGCTCATCATGAACCGCACCCTCGTTCCTCTCGCGCTCGTCCCCGTGCTCCTGTTCGCGGCCGGCTGCGGCTCGGCCACGCAGACCGCGACCCCCTCCCCGGCGGACACGCCGACCACGGCGACCACGGCTCCGGCGGATCCGTCCTCCACGTCGACCACGTCCCCCACGCCCTCCGCCGCCACGGCGGCCCTCCTTCCTCCGACGAGCACCAAGGAGATCGAGGTCGACCGCGCCGTCTCCACCCAGCCGATCGTCACCGGGGCCCGGTTCGCCGAGCACCAGGGGTTCGACCGGGTGGTGATCGACCTCAAGGGCGAGCTGCCGGGCTACCGGGCACGGTGGGTCTCCGAACTCGTCCAGGACGGCTCGGGAGACAAGGTCGACGTCAAGGGCGGTGCCTACCTGCAACTGACGATCACCCCGGCCGTCGCGCACACCGAGGCGGGCCAGTCCACCTGGAAGGGCGGCCCGATCTTCCAGGCCCAGTTGGGCAACGTCCAGAACGTGGTCAAGGTCGGCGATTTCGAGGGCGTGGTGAGCGTGGGCGTCGTCCTCGACCGCAAGGCGCCGTTCCGGGTTCTGGAGCAGAAGAGCCCGAACCGGCTGGTCGTCGACATCTCGCACTGAGAGCGTCGGGGAACCGGGTGGCGCCGGGCCCCGAGACCGGGTGACAGACTGGCCTGATGGTACGCAAAATCGACAGCGCGACACGGATTCCCGTCCCCGGTGGCAAGACGATCGACGAATACGTCGGTCTGGCCAACAGCGGCGACCCTCGAATCTCGATCGCGTACATGAAGGCCCCGGCCGGGTGGGACGAACCCGCCCAGACGCCGGAGTTCGCCGAATACACGCTGGTGCTCAAGGGCGTCGTCGTCGTGGAGCACGACGAGGGCACGACCGAGGTCGGCGTGGGGCAGGCGTTCCTGTGCGAGCCGGGGGAGCGGATCCGCTACAGCGCAGGTCCCGACGGCGCCGAGTACGTCGCCGTCTGCCTGCCGGCCTTCTCCCCGGAGACCGTCAACCGCGAGGGTGAGTGAAGGGGCGGCACCCGGTGACGGTTCGTCGCGCGTCGATCCCGGTGTCTCCGTACCGGGATCGGCGCCGCGTCCCCTCGTGGTCCCTCGCGCGGGACACCCGTATGAACATTCCCAGGCCGGGCCGTGACGGCGTCTTCGCGCAGGCCGACCGGTCAGGCCCCTGACGGTAAGGTTGCCGAATGAGTCAGCTACCCACTTTCGAGCAGATCCGCCTGGCTCCGAAGGTGTTGCTCCACGATCACCTCGACGGTGGCCTGCGGCCGGAGACCATCATCGATCTGGCCCGCGAGTCGGGCTACGACAGGTTGCCCGCGACCGAGACGGAGAGCCTGCGCGCCTGGTTCAGGGAGGCCGCCGACTCCGGCTCGCTGGAGCGCTACCTGGAGACCTTCGACCACACGGTCGGCGTCATGCAGACGCGCGAGGCGCTGGTGAGGGTCGCCGCCGAATGCGCCGAGGACCTGGCGAACGACGGCGTCGTCTACGCCGAGGTGCGTTACGCGCCCGAGCAGCACACCTCCGCGGGCCTGAGCCTCGAAGAGGTCATCGAGGCCGTGCAGGAGGGCTTCGAGACCGGTTCGGCGGGCCGTGGCATCCGGGTGGGCACGCTGCTCACCGCGATGCGCCACCAGGCCAGGTCCATGGAGATCGCCGAACTCGCGGTCCGCTACCGCGACGCCGGGGTGGCGGGGTTCGACATCGCCGGAGCGGAGGCGGGCTACCCCCCCACCCGTCACCTCGACGCCTTCGAATACCTCCAGAGGGAGAACGCCCACTTCACCATCCACGCGGGCGAGGCGTTCGGCCTGCCGTCGATCTGGCAGGCGATCCAGTGGTGCGGCGCCGACCGGCTCGGTCACGGTGTCCGGATCATCGACGACATCTCCGTCTCCGGCGACGCCGAGCCCAAGCTGGGCCGCCTGGCGGCCTACGTCCGTGACAAGCGCATCCCCCTGGAGATGTGCCCGACGTCCAATCTGCAGACCGGTGCGGCGGCCTCAATCGCCGAGCACCCGATCGGCCTGCTGCGCCGCCTGAACTTCCGGGTCACGGTCAACACCGACAACCGGCTGATGAGCGGTACGTCCGTCTCCGAGGAGTTCGCCAAGCTGTCGGAGGCGTTCGGCTACGGCTGGGACGACATGCAGTGGTTCACCGTCAACGCCATGAAGTCGGCGTTCCTGCCGTTCGACGAGCGCCTGTCGCTCATCAACGGCGTCATCAAGCCCGGGTTCGCCCGCCTCAAGTGGCAGGTGTGAACGGGCTCGCCCGAGTGAAGTGAGCTTTTTTCCGATGAAGCAGGTGTTCCGCTCCAACCTCGCGATGATCGTCGGCTGGGTCTGGATGGCCTTCGCCGCGGTCAACGCGGTCGATCTGGTCGTCCGTTACAGCGGGCGGATGTCGATGATCGCCGCGGCGGTGCTGGCGGTGCTGACCGCGCTGGTCTTCGTCGGCTGCCTGCGCCCGGCGATCCTCCTCACCGAGGAGGGCGTCCACGTCCGCAACCCGCTGAGAAACGCCTTCGTGCCCTGGCTGGGCGTGGACGAGGTCACGGTCTCCCACTCGATCACGATCACCTCCGGCGATGAGAGCATCCGCTGCTGGGTGCCGCAGACCTCCGCCCGCGAGCGGGCGGCGGCCGCGCGCAGGGGGAGGGCCGCCTCCGCGCCCGCCCGGGGTCGCTTCAGGACCGAGCCGGTCCGCTCGAAGGCCGAGCAGGCCGCCGCCGAGGCGCTGGCGGGCAGGACCCACGCCGACTGGGTGGCCGAGCAGATCACCGAACGCGCGGAATCCGCCAGGCGCGCGGCCTCGCTCGCCGAGACCACGAAGGACGACGCGACCGGGCCGGGGGCGGCGACCGAGGGGAGCGGCGGAACCGGAGCCGAGCCCGGAGCGGGCGTCGTGTCCGAGGCCGGAGCCGTGTCTGAGGAGGGCGTCATACCTGAAGCCGGTGCCGCGTCCGAAGCGGGTGCCGCGCCCGGAACCGGCGGGCTCACGATCACCTGGTCGCCGGGCGCACTGGCCGCGCTGGCCGCCGCCGCCCTGCTGGTGATCGCCGCCTTCCTCGCCTGACGGGGTCGGAGGCCGGGAGCCGTGAGGGGGGCAGCGGCAGGGAGTCCTGACGCGGTCAGAGGCCGAGGGCCTCGGTGAGGTCGGCCTTCAGCGTGTCGAGATCCCGTACGGCCAGCGCGCGGGCCTCGGAGACCTCGCCGGTCACCGGGACCACGACCTCCAGGTAGCACTTGAGCTTGGGCTCGGTCCCCGAGGGACGGACGACGACCCGGGCTCCTCCCGCCAGGTGGTAGCGCAGACCGTCGGTGGGCGGCAGCCCGCCCGTGCCGAGGCTCAGGTCGTCGGCCGTCTCGACCTCGCGACCGCCGAGCCGCGCGGGCGGCGCGTCTCGCAGGCGGGACATGGCCCCGGTGATCAGCGACAGGTCGGCCACCCGGAAGGACAGCTGGGAGGTGGCGTGCAGACCGTGACGGCGGGCCAGGTCGTCCAGGAGACCGAGCAGGCCGCGACCCTCCAGCTTCGCCTGCGCGGCGATCCCGGCCACGGTCAGCGCCGCGCCGATGCCGTCCTTGTCGTGCACGGGCAGTCCGAGGCCGGAGCCGACGCTGTATCCCAGCGCCTCCTCGTACCCGAACAGCAGGCCCTCACCGGCCTTCATGATCCACTTGAAGCCGGTGAGGGTCTCGGCGCAGCGCACCCCGTACTCGGCGGCGATCTTGCCGAGCAGGGACGACGACACGATGGTGGTCGCCACCAGGCGGCCGTCACCCGAGGTCCGCCGGATCACGTGTTCGCCCAGCAGGGCGCCCACCTCGTCACCGGTCAGCATCCGGTAGCCGCCGCCGGGGAGCGGCACGCCCACCGCGCAGCGGTCCGCGTCGGGATCGTTGGCCAGCACCAGATCCGCGCCCACGCGTTCGGCGAGCTCCAGGGCGAGGTCCATCGCGCCCGGCTCCTCCGGGTTGGGGAAGGCGACGGTGGGGAAGTCGGGATCGGGCGCGGCCTGCGCCTCGACGGTCGCGGGCGCGTCGAACCCCGCGGCGGCGAAGGCCCTGGCCAGGGTGTCGCCGCCCACGCCGTGCAGCGGGGTGTACGCCACCCGCAGCTCGCGGGCGTCGCCGATCGGGAGTGCGGTCACCGCCTCCAGATAGGCGTCCACGACGCCGTCGTCCAGCTCGTTCCACGCCGGGTCGCCGGGGGAGCCGAGGGGCAGTTCGGAGACGGGCCCCGTGGCGTCGATGGCGGCGGAGATCTCGGCGTCGACCGGCGGCACGATCTGGGAGCCGTCGCCCCAGTAGACCTTGTAGCCGTTGTCGCGGGGCGGATTGTGGCTGGCGGTGACGGTCACGCCCGCGTCGGCGCCGAGGTGGCGGACGGCGAAGGCGAGCACGGGGGTGGGCAGCGGCCGGGGGAGAACCGAGGCGCGCAGCCCGGCCCCGGTGAGTACGGCCGCGGTGTCGTGGGCGAAGGCGTCCGACTTGTGCCGGGCGTCGTAGCCGATCACGACGTGTTTGCCGGGACCGAGTACGCGGGCGAGCCCGGCCGCGGCGCGCATGACCGTCACCCGGTTCATCCGGTTGGGACCGGCGCCCAGCTCGCCCCGGAGCCCGGCGGTGCCGAACTCCAGCCGGGAGCCGAACCGCTCGCGCAGCGCGTCGCCGTCACCGCTCTCCAGCAGTTCCTTCAGCTCCGCGCGCGTGTCGGGGTCGGGGTCCTGGGCGAGCCAGGAACGGGCGAGCCCCGCGAGATCGCTGCTCATCGTCACCTCTCCGGCTACAGCTTGCCGACGATGCCGGCCAGCAGGCCGCCCATGCGCGTGGCGGTGGCGCGACCGACCTGCAGCACCTCCTCGTGGTTGAGCGGCTCGCCCACCAGTCCGGCGCCCGGGTTCGTGACCAGGGAGATGCCCAGCACCTCGGCGCCGCCCTCGCGGGCCGCGATCGCCTCAAGCACGGTGGACATGCCCACCATGTCGCCGCCGAGGATGCGGCACATGCGCACCTCGGCCGGAGTCTCGTACGTCGGGCCGCGGAAGGCCACGTAGACGCCCTCGGTCAGCGACGGGTCGGCCTCGCGGGCCAGCTCGCGCAGGCGTGGGGTGTAGACGTCGGTGAGGTCGACGAAGGTGGCGCCGGTGATCGGGCTGGCGCCGGTCAGGTTGATGTGGTCACTGATCAGCACCGCCTCGCCGACCTCCTGGGTCTCGGGGCGCAGGCCTCCGGCGGCGTTGGTCAGCACGACCGTGCCCACCCCGGCCTTGATCGCGGTCCGTACGCCGTGCACGACCGGGTCCACGCCGCGGCCCTCGTAGAGGTGGGTGCGGCCCAGGAAGATCAGTGCGTTCTTTCCCGACTCGGTTCGTACGGCGCGGATCCGGCCCGCGTGGCCCTCCACGGCGGGCGGCGCGAAGCCGGGCAGATCGGTCACCGGGATCTCGGCGACCGTCTCGCCGATCACGTCGGCGGCCGGGACCCAGCCGGAGCCCATCACCAGCGCGACATCGAAGGAGTCCACGCCGACGGCGCTTCTCAGCGTGTTCGCGGCGTCGGTGGCGAGTGCATACGGGTCATTGGTCACGTCAGTGAGCGTACCGGTCGTTCGCCTTCACACAGCGTTGTGTCCGCTGCTCAGGGGGAGTGCGCGGTCCCTCCCCTGCTCAGGTCCGTTTCCCGCTCGGGCCCGTCCCCGCCCGGCGGAGGGGATGACGCGTCCGGGACGCTCAGCGAAGGACGCGACGTGTCCGGGACGTTCAGCCGAGCCCCGTGACGGCCACCGAGACCAGGCCGACCGCGGCTCCGGCCGCGATCAGCCACGCCGAGTTCAGCCTCGTCCTCCACAGTACGAGCAGCGTTCCGGCCGTGAGCGCCCAGGTGAGCGGATCGACCAGGGAGATACGGCCGAGCTGGAACGCGACTCCGGCCATCAGCGCCAACGCGGCGGCGTTCACCCCGTCGAGCAGCGCGCTCGACCAGGCCCTCGACCTGATCCGGTCGGTGATCTTCGTGAGCAGCCCGACCAGCAGGAAGCTCGGCAGGAAGATCGCGACCGTGGCGACGATCGCGCCCGGAACCCCGGCGACCAGGTAGCCGACGAAGGTGGCCGTGGTGAACACCGGACCGGGGGTGAACTGGCCGATCGAGACGGCGTCGGTGAGCTGGGTGCCGGTGAGCCAGCCGAGCCGATGGACGAAGTCGCCCTCCAGGAAGGCGAGCAGGACGTAGCCGCTCCCGTACAGGACGGCCCCGATCTTGAGCATGGTGAGGAAGAGCCGGAGCAACTGGTCGGGGTCCTGGCCACCGGTGAGGACCAGGGGGGCGGCCAGCAGCGCCCGCGCGCTCCGCGAGCCGTCCTGCGGCGGTTCCGCTCCCGGCCCGCGCGGGCGGGAGCGCCGGGCGGAGGCCGTCCGCACCGCCACGGTCAACAGGGCCCCGGCGGCGAGCAGGAGCAGCTCGTTCACACCGAGCAGGTAGGCCGTCAGGACACCCACGGCCAGGATCCACAGATACACGGTCCCCAGGGCGGTACGGACCAGGGAGAGCAGGGCCCAGATGATGATCGCGATGACGACGGGCCTGATGCCGTACAGGATCCCGCTCACCGCCGGGGTGTGGCCGTAGTGGACGTACAGGGCCGCGAGCGTGCCGACCATGAGCGCGGCGGGCAGGATGAAACAGACCCCGGCGGACACCAGGCCGCGCCACCCGGCGCGGTCGTGGCCGATGTGGATGGCCAGTTCCGTGGAGTTGGGGCCGGGGATGAGGTTGGTCGCGCCGACCAGATCGAGGAAACGCTGCTCGGTCAACCAGCCGCGCCGCCGCACCACCTCGTCGTGCATCATCGCGATGTGCGCCGCGGGTCCTCCGAAGGCGATGACGCCCAGCCGCAGGAACAGCCAGGTCACCTCGCGCAGAGATGATCCGCGCCCGGGTTCGCCATCTTCGGGAGGTACGTCATTCACCAGGGAATCATGACATTTTTCCGGGTGAAGGCGGGGTGGCCTCCAGGTTAACTCCACCTCCCGTGCGTGTCCGCGTGCGGTCCGCTCGCGCCGGCCTTCCGCGTGACGGCGATCCGCGTGTCCGCGTGCGGGAGGTGACGAGCGCCCTCAGGCTCCCGGGGGAGTTCCCTCGGGAGAATCCGCCGTATGCGGCGCCGGGAGTGCTCTCGGGAGAGCCTCAGGCTCGCAGAGAACCCGGGGTCTCTACAGGGAGGTCAGCTTCCCAGCGAGGTGCAGGGACGCCCGCGCAGCTCCCTGACGTAGTCGTCGGGGGCACCCGCACGCTCGGCGGCCTCGGCCAGGATGCCGAGGTAGCGGGCCGAGGGCAGCCCGCCCTCGTATCCGTCGAGCACGTAGAACCACGCCACGACCTCACCCTCCATGGTCTGCACCCGGAGCTTGACCTTGTGATAGAGGCCGCGCGCCGCGCCCTCCCACTGGTCGAGGGAGCTCTCGTCCCACTCGGGCACGTCGTAGAGGACGACGAAGACCTGGTCGTCAGGGTCCTCGACGATGGAGGCGAGCGCGCCCTCCCAGCCGAGATCGTTCCCGCCGAAGGTCAGACGCCAGCCCTGGAGCCAGCCCGTCCCCCTGATCGGGGAGTGAGGGGCCCGCTGGGCCATCTGCTTCGGGTCCATGTTGCTGCCGTAAGCGGCGTAGACAGGCACGGAGACAAACACTAATCCAAGATCCGCGAGACGCTCACCAGGCTTCGAGGCCACGCCGATGACTGGTGGAATCTCGATGGTTTTGTGGTGGTTCCGTGGTTTGGGAGGGGTGTCCAGCGATGCCCGGTCCCGTCATGCGGGAGAATGGGCCATGTGACGAGGATAGTGATCATCGGTGGCGGTCCCGGCGGATACGAGGCGGCGCTGGTCGCCGCCCAGCTGGGAGCGCAGGTCACCGTGGTCGAACAGGACGGCCCCGGCGGGGCCTGCGTCCTCACCGACTGCGTACCGTCCAAGACGCTGATCGCCACCTCGGTGCGCAAGCAGGCGCTCCTCGACGCCAGCATGCTGGGAGTCCACTACACCGGTGGCCCCGACGGCGACGTCGGCGGTGTCATCGCCGACATGCCGCTGGTGAACAGGCGCGTCAAGGAGCTCGCCCGCGCCCAGTCCGCGGACATCGCCGCCCGGCTGGCGGCGGAGGGCGTCGAGGTGATCAAGGCCCCCGGGCGGCTCGTCGACCCGCAGGTGGTCAGGGCCGGAGACCGGACGATCCGCGCGGACGTCGTCATCGTGGCGACCGGCGCGACCCCGCGCATCCTCACCGGCGCCGAGCCCGACGGCGAGCGCATCCTCACCTGGCGCCAGCTGTACGACCTGGAGGAGCTGCCCGAGCACCTCATCGTGGTCGGCTCCGGCGTCACCGGCGCGGAGTTCGCGGGCGCCTACCGCTCGCTGGGCTCGGAGGTCACGCTCGTCTCCTCCCGCGACCGCATGATGCCCAACGAGGACGCCGACGCCGCCGAGGTCCTCGAAGAGGTATACCGGCGCCGTGGCATGAACGTCATGGGCCGCTCCCGCGCCGAGTCCGTCAAGCGCACTCCGGACGGCGTGGTCGTCACCCTGGAGGACGGCCGGACCGCCGAGGGCAGCCACTGCCTGATGACGGTCGGCATGGTCCCCAACACCGCGGGGATCGGCCTTGAGGAGGCCGGGGTCACCCTTGACCGGGGCGGCTTCATCCAGGTCGACAAGGTCTCCCGCACCTCCGCGCCCGGCGTCTACGCGGCCGGAGACTGCACCGGTGTCCTGATGCTCGCCTCGGTCGCCGCCATGCAGGGCCGAATCGCCGTCTGGCACGCCCTTGGCGAGGCCGTGCACCCGCTCCGTCTCGCGACCGTGGCCTCCGCCATCTTCACCGACCCCGAGATCGCCGCCGTGGGCATCGCCGAGCGGGCGATCGAGAACGGTGAGATCGAGGCCAACATCGTCAAGCTGCCCCTCGCCACCAACGCCCGCGCCAAGATGCAGGGTTTCAACGACGGCTTCGTGAAGCTCTTCTGCCGTCCCAACACCGGCATCATCCTCGGCGGCGTCGTGGTCGCCCCCCGCGCGTCTGAGCTGATCCTGGGTGTCTCGGTCGCCGTGCAGCAGAGGCTGACCGTCGACCAGATCGCCCACACCTTCGCGGTCTACCCCTCCCTGTCCGGCTCCGTCACCGAGGCCGCCCGCCGCCTCATGCAGCCCATGACCCCCAGCGGCATCTGACCGTCCGGCTGGAGAGGGGACCGGGACCCGGTCAACAAGGTCCGCTCGACTTTCAGGCAGACCTCGGACCGAAGTCGAACTCTCCGGCACGGACACCGGAGATGAAGGCGTCCCATTCCGCGCGGGTGTAGTGGATCATCGGTCCATCGGGATCTTTGCTGTGCCGTACGGCGATACGTCCAGTGCCGTCGTTCACCGCCCCCGCCTCGACGCAGTTGCCGCCGCCGTCGGCACTGAAGCTGCTGATATGCCAGGAAATCGGAGTGTGCTCGGGAGCGGACATGAGCGGTGCGGCTCCATTCATGTGGGCTGATGGAACTTTTCCGCGATCGCTGTGATCAACTCGATGGACTTCTTGGGGTCGAGCGAATCATGGCAAATGCGGTCGAACTTAGACGCAAGCCTGTCGGCGGCTTCGGTTTCTACGTATATCGCACCAGCAGGGCTCGGGACATAGGCGACCGCGGGGTAGGGGCCGGGGAGTTCGAAGATTCGAAAGGCGCCGTCGGGGCTGGCGTGGGCGCCTGCGCTCAGGGGCAACACTCGGAGCTCGAGGTTCGTCTGGTTCGCGGAGGCGATGAGTCGATCGAGCTGATCATGCATGATTTCGAATCCGCCTACCCTGCGGCGCAGTGTGGCCTCGTCGAGAACCGCGATGAGGTTTGGCGCGTTGTCCGTCTCCAAGACCTGCTGGCGGGTCTGCCGGAACCTGATCCAACGGTCAACCTGTTCTGGATCTGCGGTGGGTTCCTCGGCTCGGATCATGGCGTCCATGTATTCCCTGGTCTGGAGCAGTCCCGGGATGACGAACGCGTCGAACGACCTGATCCTGTGAGCACGTGACTCCAGCCAGGCGTAGTCGACGATGTTCAGGGACAGGTCCTCGGAGTAGTTGTCCCACCAGCCGCTCTGCCAGACGTCGCGGCTCAACCGGATGAGCCCGTCTCGCCGCTGCTCCCCTGCGACGCCGTACAGATCGAGCAGCGCGATGACATCCGGTGTCCGGGCAGGGTACAGGCCGGCTTCGAAGCGGCTGACCGTGGAACCGTCGCGTTGCAGGAAATCGCCGGTTTCTTTGAGGGTGAGGTTGGCTGCCTCCCGTAGTTCACGGAGCTGCTTGCCCAGCCACTGGGACCGCAGAGTCACTCCGCGCTTGGCGTTCACGGACGCTCCCCTTTCATGTACGGACAGTGGTCGAAGGTTACACCTCTGTCACGCATATGGGAGGAGTTCACGATTCCGCTGTGCAGATTTGCAAGGCGCATGCCATGGTTCATCGTGTTCAACCCATTACTCTCTGTGTTCGAGAGGTTGTGAACGACATGAGAACGTTGGCGTGCGTTAGCCGCGCTCCTCGTAGCGAGGGGGCCACATCATGATCGGCGTAACGTGGCGTAGGTCTTTCTCCGGCGATCCGAGCCAGCTCCATGATGTCCGCCGACTCGTTGGAGCACTCCTGACCGGATGCCCCGTCCTGGATGACGCGATCGCCTGCCTTGCCGAGCTGGCTTCGAACGCGGTAGTCCACACCAAGTCCCGCGGCGACGTGTTCACGGTCGAGATCCGGCTGATGGATGGTTCCGTCCGGATCGCCGTAACCGACACCGGCGGGCCTACGACGCCGCCCCTTCCTCCTCACGTTCGGGGAGAGGTGCTCGAAAGCGGGCGAGGGCTGGCCATCGTCGCCGCGTTAAGCACGTACATGGGCGCCGAGGGCGACGAGGAAGGCCGCACTGTGTGGGCGGAACTCAGGTGGGCTGTTCAAGACGGGCGCTGAGGGGCGGGGGAGAGGCCCCTGTCGCTTCCGCCTACCGGGGTGCTTCCGCACCGCCGACCCCGAGACGAACGAGGGCCGAGGTGGCTGGTGGCGCCTCGCAGAGCGTCGTCCACCGCTTCCTCGTCCCCTTCGCAGAGCATCGGTTCGAGCACCTTACGCACACCTGCCTGATTGCCACTGTCCCGTCGAACGGTGTCAGTGGACGCGGGGGCGGAGGCGGGCGAGGGCGGCTCTGCCGTCCTGGACGGCGCGGGCCACGAAGTGCAGTTCCTCCTCGCGGCGGGCGACGAGAAGGGCCTGCTTGGCCGCCTCGTAGGCGTCGAGGGCGAGGCGCCAGTCGCGGTCGGCGGTCATGCCGCCGCGTCCGCTCACCTGGAACTCGTAGTCGAGCTGGTCGATCTCCTCGCCCAGCCGGGTGATGTCCTCCTCCGCGCCGTTCCGCATCAGGGCGAACCGGGCGTTGCGCCGGCTCCGCCGCTGGGCGCTGACACCCCAGGCCACCACGGTCAGCGCCAGGCCCACCGCGCTGAGCACGACCATGACGAGTCCCACGGACGGGCCGTCGCCCTGGGCGGGTTCGTCCTGCGGGGCGTTCGTCTCCCTGGCCCCGAAGATGTCGAGGTCGGGCAGCGAGGTCGGCACCGCGACGCTGATGCCCGTGGGGGTGCCCTTGGCGCCGGTGAGGTCGACGTCGTCGGCCTGGATGAAGGACGCGGCCTCGACCAGCGCGCCGGTGAAGTCGGCGCCGTCAAGCTCGGCCTGGGTGAACTCGACCTCACTCACGTCGGCGTCCTTGAACGTCGCGTTGCGCAGGTTCGCCTGGCTCATCTTGGCCTCGCGGAGCCTGGCCCTGGTGAAATCGGCCTTGCGGGCCTTGAGCTGGCCGGGGGTGCTCTCCTCCAGGTCGGCGTCGACCAGCTTGGCGTTGGTGAAGTTGACCTGGGTCAGCTCGGCCCTGGTCAGCTTCGCCCCGGTCAGGTCCGCGTGCGGGAACTCCGCCTGCCCGGCCTCGGCGTCGACCAGGATCGCCTTGCGCAGGTCGGCGTGGTCGGCGTGCATCTGCCCCAGGTCGGCCTCGGTGAGGTTGGCGCCCCGCAGGTCGGCGTACTTCAGCGTGGCCTGGGTGAGGTTGGCCTGCCTGAGTGAGGCGCCGCGCAGGATCGCTCCGGTGAGGTCCTTCTGGATGAGCTCCACGCCGTTCAGTTTCGCCCCGGTGAGGTCGGCGCAGCGCAGGGTGGCGGGAAGCTGGGCGCCCCTGGTGAAGTCCTTGCCGCGCAGGTTGACGCCCTGACCGGGCTTGCACGGCCCGGCCGCGGCCTGGGCGGGAGAGATGACTGTCCCCGAGAGCGCGAAGATCGCGACGATGAGAGCCAGGGGGATGGGACGACGCACGGGAGCCTCCTTCAAAGCAGCCCCGATCGTGTCAGCGGACCATTGCATCACGCTAGACACCCACTTGCACCTTTCGCACCGGGGTTCGTGGACAACCCCCGGTGGATCCACTTCCGTCGCGTGACGGCGGGGCCCGCGCTTCCGGGGCCCTTCGCCTCCCGTTTTTCAAATGTTGAAGACATTTGGATTTTACCAGTATCCTGATTTCCGTTGTCTGGGAAAGGGGGCCGCGATGGTCCGGCTGATTCGAGATGCGGTGTGCTCGGACCTCTCCGAGCAGGTCCGCACCGGGCTGCGAGGACGAGCGTCGGCTCTCGCCGTGCGGCGTGTTGGAGCCGTACGAGGATCCGGTCACCACACCCCGAGACCTGGGAGCTGACGATGGCGACTCGGCACCTGTACGTGATGCGGCACGGCGCGGCGGACGCGTTCGGCACGTTGACCGACGTCGGGCAGCGGCAGTCCGAGCTGGTCGGGAAGCGCCTGGCCGCCCTGCCCGTCGACGTCGTGTGGCATTCGCCCCTTCCCCGGGCGGTGCGCTCCGCCCAGATCGTCGGCGAGCAGCTGCCGGGCGTCGCCGTGCGCGAAGCGGCCGAGCTGATCGACCACGTGCCGTACGTGCCGGACGAGATGCCCCCCGCATGGGCGGGGTTCTTCGACGGGTACGACGCCGAGGAGGCCGCCGCGGGCGCGGCCCTCGCGCACGCGCTGACCGACAGGTTCGCGCGCCCCGCGGAGACCGAGACCCACGAGGTCCTGGTCACCCACGCCTATCCGGTGGCCTGGCTGCTGCGGCACGCCCTCGACGCGCCACCGGTGCGCTGGCTGGGGCTGAACTGCGGAAACACGGCACTGACGGCGATCGAGTATCGCGACGCCGTGGCGCCGACGGTGCTGCTGTACAACGACATGGGTCACCTCCCGCCCGACCTGCGCTGGACGGGGTTCGGGCCGGGCACGCGGCCCTGAGCGCACGATCGACCAGGACCGTCCCCGGTGTTGCCGGGCGCCCACCGGCGCGGGATGAGCGAGGAGCGTTCGTGACCCCCCTGACGTGCCGGTCGCCCGGCGCGCCGGAGCGGTCTGGTGCCGCGTCGGGCGGCCTTTGCCGGCAGAGATCCGTGTGATACGTTCGGCGGCGCCGTGCGGCACTACGACCGAAGGAGGTGAGACCGATCAACGCTGTGACGACAGATCGGGGCTCCCTCCCCTGCATGGTCTAGGGAGCGCCCGACAAGGCACCCCGAAAGGCTTCGAAACGCCATGCGCTTCAGCTTGACCTCTCAGACGTCGACCGACGGCGTCACCGAACAGTCCTTCACCCTCGGCGAGATCCCCGGCGTGTTGTTCACGCCGGAAGGCGCCACCGGATCCCGCCCGCTGATCCTGATGGGGCACGGCGGCGGCCAGCACAAGAGAGCTCCCGGCGTCCTGGCCGGCGCGCACCGGTTCGCCGCCGAGGGAGGTTTCGCCGTCGCCGCGATCGATGCTCCCAACCACGGCGAGCGGCAGAAAAGCGAACGGTTCATCCGGTTCGCGGGCGACATGCGGGCCCGCATGGCCGCCGGCGAGAATCCGGCCGGGCTGGTCGCGGCCATGCACGACCTGCTGGCAGAGGAGGCCGTCGCCGACTGGCAGGCGGTTCTGACCGCGGTCCAGGAACTCGACCACGTGGGCGCAGGTCCGGTCGGCTACTGGGGGGTGTCGATGGGCTGCGGGCTAGGCGTGCCGCTCCTCGCCGTCGACCCCCGGATCCGCGCCGCGGTGCTGGGCCTGCTCGGCGTGCACGGGCTGGCCGAGAGCGCCGCCCGGGTCACCGTGCCGGTGCAGTTCCTGCTCCAGTGGGACGATACGCGGGTTCCCAGAGACCAGGCGTTGGCGCTGTTCGACGCCCTGGGCTCGACCGAGAAGACGCTGCACGCCAACCCCGGCGACCACGGGGGAGTCCCCGCGTTCGAAACCGACACCGCACTGAGGTTCCTCGCCCGGCACCTTGGATAGGACCGCCGCCGTTTGACGGGCTCCCCGGTGCTCCTCACATGGGCTCTCGCCCACCCGAAGACCCGAAGTCCTAGCCGTGACGGAGTACGGCGTGGGCGGCGCCGAGGCGCAGGGCCTCGTCGCGTTCCGAGTGGTCGCCCGACACCTCGTCGGCCCATTCGAGGAGCCGGCGCAGGTGGGCGTCGGCTCCGGTCGTGACGACACCGGGACTGCCGAGGGCGACCTCGCCGCCGGTCCCGTCGATGGTGACGAGGGTGCCCTCACCGACGGTGCGTCCACCGGCTCGCACCGAGGAGCCGGCGACGTCGACGACGAGGTCGCCGATCCCCACGACAGCGGGTTTTCCCATCGACCGCGCGACGACCGCGGCGTGGCTGGCCGGCCCGCCGCGGGCGGTGACGATCCCGGCGGCGGCCGCCAGACCGCGCATGTCGTGCGGGGAGGTCTCCGGCCGTACCAGGATGACCGGGCCGTCGGCGGCCATGCGCACCGCTCCGTCCGAGGTGGTCGCCACCCTGCCGGCCGCGACACCGGGGCAGGCGCCGATTCCCTTGGCCAGGATGTCGGCGGTTCCCGCGATCCGGGGTGTGCGGACGTGCGGGAGATGCCGCGGTGAGATCCTGAGCAGCGCTTCTTGCCGCCCGATCACCCGCTCGTCGGCGAGGTCGGTCGCGACGCGGACGGCGGCACCCCCGACGAACCTTCCCGGCCGGACCTGCAGAATCCACAGCTCCCCGGCCTGGAAGGTGAACTCGACATAGCACGCGTCGCGGTAGTGCCCCTCGACCCGGCGCAGGGCGTCGAGGAGGCCGGCCCACACCGCAGGTTCCCGGCCGGCGAGTTCGCGCAGGGGCCGGGTGAGTGAGCCGCCGGAGACGACGTCCTCACCCTGGTGCCCGAACAGCACCTCACCGAACGGGACGTTCTCCCCGGTGTTGGGGTCGCGGCTGAACGCGACTCCGGTACCGCTGTGCTCATCGCGGTTCCCGAACACCATCGTCTGCACGATCACGGCCGTACCGAGGTCGTGCGGGATGTCGTGCAGCTCGCGGTAGGTTCTGGCGCGCGGCGTGTCCCACGACGAGAACACGGCCTCGACCGCCGACTCCAGCTGCCGCGCCGCGTCGTCCGGGATCGGCCGGCCCCATCGTCGCCGGATGAGGTCCTCGACCGCCTCGATCCGTGCCTCCTCGTCGCCGGTCCCTCGCCCGAGGGTTCCGTCGTCCACGTTGGTGATCGCGGCGGCGAAGCCGGCCAGGAACCGCAGCCGTGAGTTCAGCGCGAACCGCGAGTCGCCCGTCTCGGCCGCCAAAGCGGCCGTGGCTGCGGTCGTGAGGCCGAGGTTGAGGATCGTGTTCATCATGCCGGGCATCGACACCCCGGCCCCGGAACGAACGGAGACCGCCAACGGCGCCCGTGATCCCCCGAAGCGGCGCCCGGTGGAGGCTTCGAGGTCGGCGACGGCCGCCGCGAGTTCGTCGTCGAGCCCGTCGGGAAGACGCCCGTCGCGCAGGAACGCGCGACATGCCCGGGTGGTGACGACGAACCCGGGAGGCACCGGCAACCCGAGACGCCTCAGGACCAGGAGGCCGTGTGCCTTGCCGCCCAGCGTCTCCGCCGTCTCCTCGACGCTCGGGGAGAGCGGGCGAACCCATCTCATACCCATCGGGGGATCCCGAGTGTGGCGTGCAGGTCCTCGTGAAGCTCCGCCCACACGACGTGGTACGACGAGAAGTCGTCGGCCACGTACTCCAACTCGCCGGCGGCGGCGCGATCGAGTGCCTCGGTGAGACGGGTCCGGTAGCGGCCGAATCGGGGCAACGCCGCGGACAGCTTGGCGCCGACGACGGCGGCCCGCCGGTCGAAGTCGACGAACCGGGCGAGGACGCGGGCGTCGTAGGAGGGATCGCGGTGGTCGTTGGCGGTCATGACACCGTCGACGGACCGGATCTGCCACGCCGTGCACAGTTCGAGCAGTTCCGGGTTGAGCACGAGGAAGTCGTCGAACGCCGCCTGCACGGCGGCGCGGGCGCCGGCCGACTCCAACTCGGCGGTGAGGCGTTCGGCGTTCACGACCCGGCCGACGTCGGTGAGACTCCACCCGCCGAAGTCGCCGCCCGTATACGTGACGAGACCGGCGACCGCGAGATCGATCAGCTCGGACTCGACGTCGGATTCACCGAGTCCCGTGGCGTTGGCGAGGCGGGTGAGACCGGCGGCGCCGCTGCAACGCAGGGCGTGGAGCACCGACAGGCCGGTGCCGGTCGCGGGAGACTCGGATCGGGTCATGACGTTGACCCCTTCGGCCGTGTGTCGTTCGAGGCGTCGGCGGTGGAGGCGTCGGCGGGCGAGGCGTCGGAGATCGAGGCCGCGTACGCGGCGCCTCGTCCGTGGGCTCGGGCGACGATCGAGCCACCCTGGACGCGGACGGCGGACTCCGTCTCGTCGTCGAGGTCCGTCAGGCCGATCGCCGACGCCGCCAGTGCGACGTCGTCGAGGACCAGCCGGACGCGCTGCCAGGCATCGGGGGCGAAGACCCGCCGCAGGCAGCCGACGAGATCGGTGATCCTGAGCCGTACGAGGCGGCCCGTCTCGGCGGCGTCGTCCGTGACGACGACCACCGTCACCTGCTCGCCGGGCCGGGCGGAACGGACGGCCTCCTCGGTGGCGGCGAGACGACCGGCCCCCAGCACCGTGATCAGGCCGTCGGCGCCGAGGTCGACCCGATTCCCGCTGATCCGATCCGTGAGTTCGGTGGGCGGATCCCACGCGTCCTCGCACGGTCGCGCCGGAGTGACATAGGGCAGGTACGGCGGGGTCCAGGTATCGGCGAGATCGATGCCGGCCAGATGCTCACACGCGCGTGCCAGGTCGAAGGGGTCGCCGAATCCCGGTGCGCTCTCGGCCAGGTGACCCGAACCGTCCAGCAGCGTCAGTGCCAGCTCGGCGAGCCGTACGTGCCGCACCGGCATCGCGCGAGCCGGTTCGCGCGCCTCCAGTGCGAGGGCGAGCAGCAACGCCTCCACCCTGACGACCTGCGCCAGCACCGTGCGTCCGCGCTCGTCGTCGAGGACACCGGCGAGCGAACGCAGGTGCAGGCGCCCTCCGGAGGCCGTGTCGCCGACCAGGGGCAGCCGTTCGAGCCAGGTCCTGGCGAACGTGCCCAGCGCATCGGCCGTCGTCGGTGGTGGCGGCGTCGGCGACTCGTCCGCGGTGGCGTTCTCGACCATGTCGATCAGCACCGCGAGATACAGCGCGCGCTTGCTCGGGAAGTTCGAGTACACCGCCCCGCGGGTCAGGTCGGCCCGCTCGGCGATCCGGTCGACCTTGGCCGAGGCGTAGCCGTGCTCGATGAACTCCTCCCTCGCCGCCGTCAGCACGAACCTCCGGGTGCGCTCCTGCTGCTGCACCCGAGTCAGTCGAACCATCACCGTTCCTTTCCATGGACCATCAGCATTAGGATACTCTCAAAATTCAGATGTTAAAAACATCTGAGTTGCGAGACGACCGGGATGAGGGATGGTGACGGTGAGCGATCATGGGTTCGAGACCGAAGGGCTGACCAAGGCATTTGGCAAGGTCAGTGCGCTGGACGGTGTCGATCTGACCGCCCCGCGCGGGCAGGTGCTCGGCCTGCTGGGCCCCAACGGCGCGGGAAAGACCACCGTGATCCGCGTCCTCGCGACCCTGCTGCGCCCCGACGGCGGACGCGCGTCCGTGGCCGGGTTCGACGTGGTACGCCGACCGGCAGAGGTGCGTCGGCGGATCGCGCTGTCGGGCCAGCACACCAGCGTGGACGAGGAGCTGACCGGCCTGGCGAACCTGGTCATGATCGGCCGGCTCCTCGACCTGTCCCGACCGCAGGCTCTCCTGCGCGCCACCGACCTGCTCGCCCGCTTCGGCCTGGAGGACGCGGCGAAAAGACCGGTCGCCGGTTACTCCGGTGGCATGCGCCGCCGCCTCGACCTCGCCGCGAGCATGGTCGGACACCCCGAGGTGGTCTTCCTCGACGAGCCCTCGGTGGGACTGGACCCCGGCAAACGCGACGAACTGTGGCAGATGATCCGAGGCCTGAGCGCGGAGGGCGTCACCGTCCTGCTCACCACCCAGTACCTCGAAGAGGCCGACGCCCTCGCCGACGCCATCGCCGTCATCGACCAGGGACAGGTCATCGCCTCCGGCACTCCCGCCGAGCTGAAACGAGAGGTCGGCGGGCACACCATCGCCGTGCGGCCGAACGACCCCGCCGACACCGACGCGGCCGCCCGCATCCTGGCCGAAGTCGCCGGCCGGACCCCGGAGCGCTCCATCCGCCACGAGCTGGTCGTCCCCGTCACCGGTGACGGGGACTTCTTCGAGATCGCCGCCCGGCTGCGCGAACGCCGCATCGGCGTCTCCGAGCTGTCGCTGCGCCTGCCCAGCCTCGACGAGGTATTCCTCGCCCTGACCGGAACCCCCACCGCCGCCTCCGCCACCACCGCCGACCACACCGACGAACCGAAGAAAGCCGCACGATGATCGCCACCGAACGATCGCGCACCGAAGCACCCACCACCGCCGACCACACCGACGAACCGACGAGGGCCGCCTGATGACCGCCACCGTGTCCAGCATCGAACCACCGCGCACCCGGCCCTTCGCCTGGCTACGGCACAGCTTCGTGCTCGCCGGCCGCAGCCTCGCCAAGACCACCCGCAACCCCGGCCCGATCATCAACGGGGTCGTCACACCCGCCCTGTTCATGGTGCTTTTCCTCTATCTCTTCGGCGGCTCCGTGGCCGGCTCCACCGCCGACTACCTCCAGTACCTCTTCCCCGGCATCCTCGTCATGGGCGCCGGCCTCGCCGGGATGGTCTCGACCGGCACCAACATCAACCTCGACCTCAAGAACGGCGTCACCGACCGGTTCCGCAGCCTGCCCATCAGCCGCCTCGCGCCCCTGCTCGGCTCCGTACTGGCAGACATCGTCCGTTATCTGCTCGCCGTCGCCATCCTCTTCGCCATCGGCACGCTCCTCGGCTTCCGCGCCCACGGCGGTCTCCCCGCGGCCCTCGCCGCCGCCGGCCTCGCCATCACCTTCGGCTTCTGCCTCAGCTGGGTCACCGTGTTCTTCGGCGTCCTCGCCAGGAGCGCCGACACCGTCCTCGCGATCAGCTTCATCGGCTTCCTGCCGTTGCAGCTCGGCACCAGCCTCGCCGCTCCCATCGAGACCCTGCCCGGCTGGCTGCGAGCCTGGGCCGAGATCAACCCCGTCACCCACGCCATGAACGCCTGCCGCGCCCTCCTCAACGGCACCCCGGTCGGCGGCACCGTCACCACCACGCTCATCTGGTGTGCGGCCCTCTTCGTGGTGTTCTGCCCCCTGGCCATCCGCGCCTACAGCCGCCAGCAATGACCCACTTCGCCCCCCCGGGAGCCCCAACACCGACCCGCACCCGGGAGCCGCGCTAGGTTTGGCGGCCCTGCCGTGCCGTTTCAGGATTTTCATCGTGTACGGCACAGCCGTGCACGATGACCTGGACCAAGCCCTGGACGACGTCCCTGCTGACGCTCCCCGGCGGCGCGGTGACCAGGGTGAACAGCGCACCCCCGTAGAGCGCGATCAGTGCGGGGATCTTCTCGCCTGGGATGGCGAGGCCGAGTTTGCCGTGGTGCCCGGCGGTGATCTGCAACGACGTGTCCTGCAGGCCCGCGAGCGCCGAGGCGAGCACCGGTCGGCGGACGGCCTCCAGTTGAAGTTCGAAGATTGCCAGATAGCGGTCGCGCAGGGTGGTCGCCGCTGTGAGCAGCGATTCCGTCAACAGGTCGGCCAGCGTCGCGGGCTGGTCGGTGGCCCGGTCGGTGTCGGCGTGATGCAGCTCGACGACGCGTTCCGCGGCGGCCACCAGCAGCGCTTCCCGGCTGCGGAAGTAGTTCGAGGCCGTTCCCGGCGGAAGGTCCGCTTCCTTCTCCACCGCGCGATGGGTCAGTCCATGCACGCCCGACGACGCCAGCAGCGCGATGGCGGCATCGGTCAGGGCCCGGCGACGGGCCGGATTGGTGGGCGGCATACGACCATGTTACCAATATACGTACTAGTACGTTCGTAGTGAATCGTGAGGAGGTCTCATGAGGATCGTGGTGGTCGGTGCCGGGCTCGGGGGAGTGGCGGCCGCGGTGGGGCTGCATCGCCTGGGCCACGAGGTGACGCTCCTCGAACGGGGCGCCGAGCTCCGGGAGGCGGGCACCGGGATCGTGGTCATGCCCAACGGGCTCCGCGCGCTGGACGCGCTGGGGCTGGCCGAAGACGTTCGCGGGCACGTCATGATCGACGCTCGCGCGGGATTGCGGGACCGGCGCGGACGGCCGCTGCTGGTCACCGATGCGATCCAGGCGCAGCAGGAGGTCGGGACGCCCGCCCTCATCGACCGGGCGGAACTGCACCGGGCGCTACGCGCTCCGCTGCCCGCCGACCTGGTACGAACCGCGACCCCGGTCGAGCGCCTGGAGTCCGACCCCACCGGGGTCACCGTGATCAGTGACGGCAGCCCCGTCACGAGAGCGGATGCCGTGATCGCGGCCGACGGCATCGGCAGCAAGCTGCGCGGACAGCTCATTCCCGGCCACCCCGGGCTGCGGCGGACCGGCCGGATGGACCTGCGCGGCATGCTGCCCCGCCCTACCGGCCTGGAAACGGACCTGCTCGCCTGCCAGTTGGTCGACCGCCGCAGCGGGGCGATGTTCGGCCTGTTCCCCGTCGGCGAGGACCGCCTGTACTGGTTCACCGACTCCGTCCTGCACGGCTCGCTGCCCGGCGCGGGCGAGGCACGCCGACAGATGCTGTCCCTGATGGCCGACTGGCACCCTCTGGTCACGGCGCTGATCGAGGCCACCCCGCCCGCCGACATCTACGTCGATCCGATCGCCTGCCTGGCCGAACCCCTGCCCTCGTACGCGGTCGGCAGGGTCGCGCTCCTCGGTGACGCCGCGCACGCCATGCCACCCGACCTCGGCCAGGGCGCCAGCCAGGCCTTCGAGGACGCGGCCGCCCTGACCCGCCAGCTGACCGGCGCCGAGCCGGCGGACGTCGCCGAGCGGCTCCTGCGCTACGACGCAGAGCGCAGGCCCAGTGCCAACCGCATAATGCAGGCGGCGTCCCGGCAGTCGCGGCTGACCTCCCAGACCGGCGTCGCCGGATGGCTACGCGACGCGTTGCTGCGCGCCATACCGTCCCGGCTGGCCACCCGGCAGCTCGCCGCCCTCTGGCACGCCTAGACTCCAGCCGTAGATCGTGATCTTCGCCTCTGGACGGGACCAGGAGGTGTAGCGGCTGACCTGGTGCTCGCGGACGGCATCGGCATCCCACTTGGCCCGGCCGGGCAGGTGCCGCATGCCGTCCGGAGTGGCCTCCCCAGCCCACTCGGCGATGCTCCAGCAGTTTTTGCGCGGCAGGTCCGACAGCGGCCCCGGACCAAGCCGGCTGCCCGGCGCCGGGGCTCTACCCGCGCGAACCGGCCCGCTATCCGAGACATCGGAACCTCGAAGGACCCCTCCCGGCGGGCAGGGTCTACGCTGTGCCCGGCGACCGCCGTGTGATCGTTTGCCTCCACAAAACGATGATCAATGGTGGCCGCAACCGCGGCTCAGTCGACAACACCGGCAAGACCACTGTCTATGGCTGGAGCACTCATGACCGATTTGCGGCAAGCCCACGATGCCGCTCGCGCGATCGCCGCAATGGCCTTGGGACGAGACCCCGGCCCCATGGCCACCGCTGAGAGCAGCTCCCACCACCAGGGCTGGTGGGTGTAGTCCGTCAGCGAGGTACAGGGCGACGATTTGGGCGCGTGACCAGCCGGGAGCCAGCCGCCAGGCCTCCAGCGGTGTCAGCTCCTGGCAGGTGTTGCGCAGGGTGGTAACGATCCGCTCGGTCGGGAAGCCCGCCCTTTGCCCAGCCGGCCACACGCCTGCCGGGGCTGAGCGGGTTGCTGTCCAGGTGTCTGCGTGGGGTTCGGCCCCGGTGGATGCGGTGACCGCACTGGCTGCGGCCCGCGCCCTGTTCGCCGCCCGCCTGGCCGAGGTCGGTCCGGCTCATCTGCGGGCGAAGCGTGCGAGGACCGCCACGGCTTGCCGGGCATGGGTGGAGTACCGCGCCGGCTGATCCACGCGCGACGTCGCGGATCAGCCGGCCGTCCCGGCTGGATCCGTTCAAGCCGCAGTGGTCCCGCTGGGTCAAGCCGCTGCCGGCCCGAACAGGCGGTCCAGATGGTAGTCGATGATCCTGGTGGCGGCCTCGTAGCTGTGCTGTCGGCTGAGGACACTGGAGGTCAGGCCGTTGGCAAGAGCCAGAAGGCTGGCGACTTCGGTACGCGGGTCACGATCGGGGGCGATGTCCCCGGCCTGCTGTGCGGCGGTCAGCCGTACGGTGAGGAAGTTTTCCAGTGCGTTGGGCAGGGTGAGCCCGACCGCGGCGAGCGCCGGGTCGGTGAGGGCGGCGGTGTAGTAGGCGGTCCAGGCCATGGAGTCCAGTTTGCTCTGCTCGTCGAAGGGCAGGATCGTGCCGAGGACGGCGGCGAAAACGCCTCGCGGTGTCAGCTCGCCCGCCGCAGCGGCGGCCCGCTGCTTGACCCGGCGGTCCATGCGGGCACCCAGCTCGGTGAGGCCGGATTCGAGCAGGGCCTGCTTGTTCGTGAAGTAGTACTGGACGACGCGCAGCGAGACCCCGGCCTCGGCGGCGATCTCACGCATCGACACCGCCTGCAGGCCGCGGGTGCTGGCGATGCGCAGCAGCGCCTCGGTCAACTGGCGCCGCCGCTCATCATGATCCACCTGTCGGGGCATGCCCGTTTCCTACCTGTCGTTCGTGCTGTGCTTCGGTGTTGCGGTCCCGGGCCGCGTCTGGCCGGGAAAGGCGAGGATCCGCTCGGCGACCAGGTCCGGAGCTTCGACGGGCAGCGAATGTCCGGTGCCGGGCACGATCTCCACGCGCCAGGACGGCGCGATGTCGGCCAGCCGCGCGGCCAGCGCCTGCGCGTCGAGCAGTGCGCTGCGGGCGCCCAGCAGTACCTGCACGGGCACGGGCACCTCGCGTATCTGCTCGTCGGTGTAGGCGGGCGGGATGGGCACACGCCGGCGGAAGGACCAGCCGGCCCGCATCAGCTCCACCAGCCCATCCTCGCGCAGCACCCCGTTGTCCACTACGCCGGCCATGCGGTGTCGCAACGTACGAGGAAGCATGGAGGCGATGGCGCCGGCAAGGGCCCAGCGGATGAACCGCCTGGGCAACGGCGCGAAGCCGCCCGGGTCCACCAGCGTCAGCGCCGCGACCCGGCCGCCCCCGCCGAGTTGCTGTTCCACCGCGGCCCAGCCGCCGGCAGAGAAACCCGCCACGTGCGCGCGCTCGGCTCCAACTGCGGCCAGTACGTCGGTGACCCAGCCGCCGACCTCGGCACCGGTCGCGAGCGGCCGCCTCTGAACCGAGCGGCCCGGCTCGCCGAGCGGGTCGACGGCAAGGACCGGGCGCGTGCGCGCCAGCGGCTCGATGTAGCGGTACCAGGCCAGCGCGTTCCCGCCGGCACCGGCCAGGAGGACCACGGGATCCCCCTCGACGGGCCCGGCCCGGTGGATCCGCACAATGCCGGCGCGGGTCTTCACGTCGATGGCGTCCACCGGCACCGGCCACAGCTCGCCGAGCACTCGGTCATAGACGGCGTAGTACTTGTCACGGGCAGAGTCGCTGGTGAAGGCGGACGGCCGGTCAGGCATTCGCATGGTGACCTCATCTCCCGAATGGATACAGTCGTATCCTAACAAGTAGTCGGCGAGGCCGCGACCGCGGTGGTTGAGCGGGTGACGGAACGCGTTCCCGATCTGCCCGTCATCGCCCGTGTGTGCCCGGCCAACACCGCCTCTCAACGGGTGACGGTGCGCGCTGGCCTGGTACGGGCTGAAAATCTCGACATCGCCGACGAGGACGGCTTGGACTGGATCTTCGCGAAGAACCTGCTTGGCTGAGCCGCGTCGTCACGCTCTCGTTCGAGTTCGCAACAATCAGCCCCTACTGACCTTGCTGCCTGGCGGCACTGTGCCGGTCCAGGTCGAGACTGATGGATAGCGCGAGGATGCTCGAAAAGCTATTTGTTCACGCACTTTTCGAGACCTCGCTGTTCAGCACTTCGTGAAAATCGCCGACAGCAGGGCGGTCTTGCTGATCGCGAGGTACGGCGCGTAGCAGTATTTTCCCGGTTTCGATGATGTGGTGGCTGCGGTAGGCGGGTGCAAGGGGGGCTATCACCGTCGTCGCCCGTCGCGAGCCCTCGTCGATGTCCCCCTTAACGATCATGCAGAGTGCCTCGTGGAGTGCGACGTTGGCCTGGTATTGGTAGTCGCCGGTCAGCTTGAGCACATTTGCCCGAGCCGTGTCCGCCCTGGCCGCGTCGCCCGCACTGGCGTAGACCCAACTCTCGGTGAAATGGATTTGATTCGCTTTCCAGAAGCCGAGGGAGTCTCCGGTGACGCCTTTTGCCGCCAGGTCGAGAAGAGCGTTCAGCGTTCCGAGCGCCTCATCGTGTCTGCCGAGCAGGGAGAGGGCCTTGGCCCGGGTGGTCATCAGGTCGACGGAAGGCCCGCCGGCGATCTGTTTCGCGTCGTGAACGAGGCGGAGAACCGTCCCCGGGGCTCGCTGCCCGTAGAGTCCGTGGCCTGCCTCCTCCGCACGGACCAGCAGACGGAGTTCTCGATTCCCGGACGCATCAGCCGCGTGGCGGGCCGTGTGCCACCAGCGGACGGCGGCCCCATGGTCGCCCAGGCGGGTCAGCGCGTTGGCATGGACGGCCGAAAGCGCGGCCATGGTCCTATGCAACCCGGCTACCTCGGCGGGGGCCGACGTTTCCAACTGCCGTCGAACCAGGAGCAGATCGATGATGAGGTCGGCCGCCACCTGTGCGGGAGGTCGGGTCCGGAGCGCGTAGAGGTGATCGCCGCAGGTCAGCTCCCACTCCTCGGCACTGCGGAAATCGTGCGCAAGGGACAGGTCGAGCAGTTGGCGAATCGCCTCGCCGGAAAGGCCGAGTATTCCGATTCCGGCGGCGGCGAGCTGTAGAAGTCGTCGGCGTTCCATGTCGTCTCCATCTGACGCCTTCCAAGCGAGGCTACCTCGGGTCGGGTGCTCAGAGGCAGAGGCATCCTGCGGATCGGCGAACAGCTCGGCCTCGGGGATACCGAATGCTCGTGCGTACAGCACGCGGTACGGATCGCCGGGCCGGTTGTGCCCGGCCTCGTACGCCTTGATCCGACGGATCATGGTCTCTCGGGTGGGCAGATGGTTGCGGGTTTCCTCGTCGGCCGCCTCGACGAGTCGGCGGGCCATCTCGCGCTGGGTCCACAGCCGGTTGCGTCGCTCCTCGCGGAGTCGTACGGCCCACGCGGGGAGATCAGCGGCCATCACGTACACCTCTTCGCCGCAGTTGGGGGAGGTCTTGTCGCCCCCAGTGTCCTCCAAACGCATCTGTGCCGGAGGGATTACGCAGCGTTGTGATGGAAGGAGATGTAACAGCAACGGGGCCCGCAGGCGCTGATACGCCGTACGGGCCCCTTGACCAGGAAGTGAGTCCTGATCCATGGCCAAGGTTAGAGCCATCCGGATCCGTTGGAACGCGGATTCCCCGCCGTTGCCGCTGGGCTGCCGGTGGTGCGGGCACGCCCCCTATGCCTACGAGGCGCACAGCCTGCCGCATCGTCGTGACCACCTGTGGGAGCAGCCCACGTCCCGGCAGGTGTGCGCTCGGATGGCCGCGCGGCGGCGTCTGGGCCTGAGCGGTCGGCTACCGGCGGCGCCGTCGCGCCCGCTGAGGGTTCACCCAACCGCCACCCCGCCCCAGGTTCGGCCCGGCCGTCACGCGCGGCCGGTGACGGTCACCGACGCCTATGGCGGGGGCCGCTCGCCGGACACCACCTCCCCGCCCTGGCGGCGCGAACCGTACCGGCGAGGGGCCACGGCATGAACGCGGTCCCACAGCGGAGCGACACTCCCATGAGCAGGCGCGGTGGTCTCCCTTCCCCGGTGCACGCCGCCGCGCCGTCGACCACTGCCTGGCTCCGCGCCGAAGAACTGGTCATCGAGTTGGATCGCGCCCATGGCATCTCGGCTGACATCCACGAGTTCCGCTCCGGCAACGCCATCGTGTCCGTCTACCGCGGGCTCCTGGCCTACAGCGACGGTGAGAACTTCTGGTGGACCAGCCCTGAGCTCGACGGATCCGGCGACCATCTGCTCAGCGCCGCCTCGGACGTAGCCACGGCCGCCGAACGGCTCGCCGAGCACTACGAGATCCTGCGCGCTCGCCCCCTCACCACGCAGCTGGGCTGCGAGTTGCCGCTGCTGGCCGACGTGATCCTGGCAGAGCATGTCGACCCGCGCTGACGCCGACGCGGTGCTGGCCGCCGAGCAGGTGCAGGCGTACGCGTACGGATGGCTGGTCTGGTGGAGTCTTAGATACCGGCGATTCGAAGCCTGGGACTGCAGGGATCCGGCATGTTTCCGTGCGGTCTACGCGGACAGCGCCGCTGAGCTGTGGGACCGCATGCAACAGATAGAACTCGACCTTTGGCGAATCTCGCCCCAGGGCGCCGCGCAGCTCGTAGCCATTGCGGCCGATCGCCCGTACCCGCCGACCTCAGTGACCCCGGAGTCGCGTTCTCAAGTAGATGAGAGGAGCTGATCGTGATTTCGTCCTACGACACACCGGCGGACGACCGGCCGAGCGCCGTTACCCGGCGGTCCACCGCCGTCGCCGTCCTGCAGCACCTGCGCGTGGAGTGGCCCGACCTCGACGCGAGCACGGGTCTTCCTGCGTCGCACCGTCCAGGGGCACGCGCCCGATATGGTGGCGGATCATGTCGCCGATAGCTCGCACCTTGCAGATTCTCCTGATGGTCTCCGGCTTTGCGGTACTCGGCTATGCCGCCCTGTGGGACATGGACGACGCCACCGGGTGGCAATGCCGGGCCACGAAAATCGGGAAGGAGCCGGTGCAGATCTGCGGCACCGAGGACGGCGTGCAGACCCCGATCCTCCTCGGCATGGGCGGGCTCGCTCTCGAGATCGCGAGCGTCTCCGTTGCGGTGGGGGCCCGTAGCCGGGACTCGGTCCGGGCTTCGCCGTCTGCCGTCCCCGTCTCCTTCCCCCCGGCGCCCTTCGGTTCGGGGCAGCCACCCCATGCGCCCGCTGCCCCGCCCAACCCGTGGCCGACCCAGATGCCCCCGCAGGCTCAACCCGGGCAGCGCTGAGAACTGCTAACGAAATGACTCTTTTGGGGCTGGGGACCTCCTCAGGAGTCGCGGCTGGCGTCAGTCAGCCCGCAGGAGGGTGTGCAACTCGGCGGTTTCGAGGATGCGGGCCCGTGAGGGAAAGACCTGACGGAGCAGGACGTCGTGCGCTTCGGGGTCAGGGTCGGCGACGCCGTCGGCCAGGATGTAGAGCTGGTAATCGCGGTCGGCCGCGTCGAGGACGGTGGACAGGACGACGCCGCTGGTACTGATGCCCGCGATGATCAAAGTGGTGATGCCGTGTTCGCGCAGCCGCTGATCGAGGTCGGTGCTGGACAGGCCTCCGTGACGGATCTTACGCACGATGATGTCTCCGTCCTGGGGAGCGAGACGTTCGTGGACAGCGGTGTCAGGGTCTGCGTGGTGCATGAGACGGTGCTGGGCGATCGGTGCGAAAGACCTGTTGGCAGGCGGGATCGCAGCCCAGTCGGCCTCGGTGAAGCCGACCCGGACATAGGCGACGGTGCCGCCCTTGGCGCGAACGTCGGCGATCACCTTTTCCATGCGTCCCAGCAGGGCTTCACTGTCGCTTTCGGGGAGCAGCGATAGGAGCGCGGGCTGATAGTCCATGACGAGCAGGGCGGTGTGTGCGGGGGTGATGCTCATGCGAGTGTTTGCCTTTCCAGTGGCGTGCGGTCGTGTCGGGGGAGGAGGAGCGGGGTCGCCAGAAGGAGGAGACCGGCGATCGCGATCGCGGCGCGGGGGCTGGTGAGGCCGGCCAGCAGGCCCCACAGTCCGGTCATGGCCGCGATGGTGGCTTTACTGGTGATCGACCAGGCGGACAGCGTGCGGACGATCCGGTCCGAGGGGAGCTGTTCGAGCCGGTAGGTGGCGAATACCGGGTTGAACACGCCCATGCAGGTGATCAGCCCGAGTTCGATGGCGATGACGAGGACGAGCCCGGCGGGGCCGGGGCCGATGAAGGCCAATCCGAGTGACCAGCACGCGCGCAGCGTCCCGGCGGTGAGCATGACCCTGTGCTGTCCGAACCGTGCGAGGAGCGGGCGGGCCAGTCGCGAGCCGATGAGGCCGCCGACGCAGGGGACGCCGAAGGCGAGGCCGTACTGCCAGGGGGCGAACCCGAGGTCACCGAGCATGAGGACGGCGAGCAACGGCGAGGCTGCCATGATCAGGCCGCTGACCAGGACCGTGTTGAAGAACAACGGGCGCAGCGCCGGGCTGGCGAGGATGTACCGCCATCCCTCCAGCAGGTCGCCGGCTCCGGGCCGGGGCGGTGCGGCGGTTCGCGCGGGACGTGGCTCCCGCCCGCCGATGGCGCGGATCCCCGCGGCCGAGAGGAGGAAGCTGACCGCGTTGGCCGCCACGCTCGTCACCGGGCACACCAGCCCGATCGCGGCGGTACCGAGCGGCGGCCCGAGCGCGGTGGCGGTCCAGGCCGTGGCCTCGAACCGCCCGTTCGCGACGAGCAGGTCCTCGGACCGGACGAGCGCCTTCAGACACGCTCCGCTCGCAGCGGTGAAGGCGATGTCGGCCGCGCCGACAACGACCGCCACGACCAGGAGTTGAGCGAAGCTCAGCCAGCCGAGCACGTAGGCGGCGGGAACGCTCATCAGCGCCGCGAACCGGATAAGGTCCATCGCGATCATCACTGGCCGTTTGCGCCGGAACTCCACCCACGGCCCGAGCGGCACCGCGACCACCGCCCCGACCGCGAGTCCCGCAGCGGCCAGCACCGACACCTCGGTAGGCCCTGCGTCCAGAGCGAGAATCGCGATCAGGGCGAACGCGTCGAACGCGAACCGTGTGCCGAACGTGCTGACCGCGTACGCGGCCCAGAACCACCTGAACCGCCGCCCCAGCGACCTTCCCAACGCGCACCCCGCCATCTCTAGAAAACAACCACACATTGATTTGAGAGATCAAAACGCGCAGCCAGTAGGCAGGTCAAACAACCAGACGATCGAAGTCACACAACCGTAAGTTGTGTAATAAGGTCAGTCAGTGTGGATCTAGACGCTGTGCGCACGTTCGTCGCCGTCGTAGACACCGGCCAGTTCCAGCACGCCGCCGCAGATCTGTCGATCACTCAGCAGGCCGTTTCCAAGCGCATCGCCGGGTTGGAGAAGGACCTCGCGGTGCGGCTGTTCACCCGCACCGCGCGCGGGGCCCGGCTCACCATCGACGGGCAGGCGTTCCTGCCCCACGCGCGCGAACTGCTGCGCGTCGCCGAGCGCGCGGTCGCGTCCGTGCGCCCCGGCAGCCGTCCGCTGCGCGTCGACGTGATCGCCTCACGCAGCGCGGCGTCGGGCCTGATGCGCGGCTTCCACCGCGCGCACCCCGAGATCGAGCTCGACGTGGTGATGCTGTTCGACATCGAGACGGCCCTCGCCGCCATTCGGTCCGGTGCGATCGACGCGTCCTTCCGTGCCGTCGCCGTGCCCGGTCGGCCCCTTCCCGAGGACATCGAGTCCGTCTGGGTGCTCGACGAGGTGCTCCAGCTCCTCACCGGGCCCGCCCACGCGCTGGCCGGCGCCCGGTCGGTGACCGTCGCTCAGCTCGCCGGGCACCGGATCTGGATGCCCGGCATCGTCCCCGGTACCGAGTGGGCCGCCTACTACGACGATCTCGTCGCCGAGTTCGGTCTCACCATCGAGGCGACCGGCCCCAACTTCGGCTCCGACGCGCTCCTCGACACCATCGCCGACACCCCGGCCCTGGCTACCTTCATGGGCGAGCAGACCCGCCTGGCCTGGCCCGTCGACCACGGCCTGCGCCGCATCCCGGTGACCGACCCGACGCCCGTCTACCCGCACTCGCTCCTGTGGCGTCGCGACAACCCCCACCCGGCGCTGGCCACCCTCCGCGCCCACCTCGCCGCCGCCGTAGCGGCCGGCCACGACGCTGCCGGGACCTGGGCGCCGGGCTGGGTGATTCGGCGCTGAACGCCGCCGCGTCCGCGATCATCGTGGCCGGATCGACCGACAGTGGCTCGGGGCAGGCCTGGCCATCAACACGCTCCGGCTCTCCCCCTCCGCACACCTCATACGCCTTGACGGTGATCGAAGTTGTGAACTGCCGACTCAGCTCAGGAACCCCGGATCAACAGCGGATTCCGGGCCTCTACCTGGCCTAACACAACTCGCGTGTACTTGGTGACAGCTTCCTGAACGACGGGCCCATCTGTGAGCACACCCAGCTGCCTGATGACGGCCCTCGTGGGCGCATCCAGGCCCACCTCTATCTACGGGCACATCCTGCTTTCCGGCCGGGCCACTGTGGATGATGGGCTGATGGTCCTCGACCGTGCCGCACGCGAGGCCGCACAGCACGGGCTCGCGCACCAACTGCGCAGTATCGAGGGCATCCAGCGAACCATCCAGAGGGAGAACCACCGTCTTCCTCTGCCACGGCGATCAGGGAGCAGCCGAGTGAGTGTCAAGCAGCAGGTCATCACCGACGAGCAGTGGCGGCAGGCTCGCACCATCTGGGACTACCACCAGATGCACCACGACCTGCGCCGGTGTGATGCGGCCATCGGCCTGGGCAGCCACGACCTTGGGGTCGCGCGTGCGGCGGTCGAGTTGTACCGCACCGGATGGTTCCCACTGCTCGTTTTCTCCGGCGCCACCAGCCCAACCACCGCAGCACGTTTCCCGCGTGGCGAGGCCGTCCACTACCGCGAGTACGCGCTCGAACTCGGCGTGCCCGGCGAGGCGATCCTGCTGGAACCGAACGCGACCAACACCGGCCAGAACATCCGTCTGTCCCGCCAGGTACTGGCCGATGCGGGTATCCAGCCTGGTTCGGTACTCCTGATTTCCAAGCCGTACATGGAGCGCCGAGCGTATGCCACGGCGCGGAAGGTATGGCCCGAGGCCGAAGTGGTGTGCGCCTCCGAGCCGCTTGAGCTGGACGACTACGTCAGCTCGATCGGCGATCCGAAGTTGGTCATCGACATGCTCGTCGGCGATCTCCAGCGTGTGATCGAGTACCCCAAGCTCGGCTACGCCATCGAGCAGCCCGTTCCAGGAGAGGTCCATGACGCCTACCAGGCTCTTCTCCGCACCGGATTCGACAGCAGGCTCCTCACATCCTGACTCGCCGAACGGGCAGGTGATCGACTGATCCACGCGCGACGTCGTGGATCAGCCGGCCTCCGGACCCGCTTCAACCGGCAGGGCACCGGATCGGCCGCGCGGCACGCCTGGTCAATCCGAATTCGACCCGCATCTTCATGATCGTAAGTCTTGCCGATGATCCGTACGGTTCTCTCACGGCTGCCGATCTCCAGGACGGAGTCACCGTGTCGAGGGGCGACACCCTGGTGCTACCAAGTGGCACCAGGTAGCACGCGGAGTTAGAGTTGATGAGTGAGCACTCCTGAGCCCGACCACTCCCACCAGATCTCCCAGCGCGATCTGCGCAACCGGTCAGCGGAGATCATGGATGGACTGGAACGTGGAGAGCGGTACGCCGTCACACGTAACGGCCACCACATCGGCGATCTGGTTCCCTTCCGTCGCCAGCGCCGGGCCGTCTCGCGGGCCGAGTTCGCCGCCGTGTCCCGTGGCATGCCGCTCCTGGACGACCGAAAGTACCGCCAGGACATGGACCGGCACGTCAACGACGACCTCTACGACCCCTTCGACCGCGCCTACGGCAGAGGCGAGTTCGCGGAGGGCGGGGAATGACCCCCGTTCAAGGGTTGCTCGACACCAACATCCTCATCCTGCGCGCTGGAATCGACCCCGATGAGCTGCCGGACGAGATGATGATCAGCGCCATCACCACCGCGGAGCTGTCGGTCGGCGTACTGACGGCCGGCGGAGCGCAGGAACTCGCCCAGCGGATGAGGATCCTGCAAACCGCCGAGGCCGAGTTCGACCCGCTGCCCTTCGACGACAACGCCGCCCGCGAGTACGGCCAGTTGTGGACCGCCGTCATCGCCTCCGGCCGCAAACCCCGCCCCCGAACAGCCGACCTGATGATCGCCTGCGTGGCGATCGCGCACCGGCTCCCCCTCTACACCTGCAACCCGAAGGACTTCAAGGGCTTGGACCACTTGCTCACGGTGGTCCCGGTCACCCGGCCCCGGTGAGGCGGCGTATGGAGGTGCCGGGGAATCGTCGGCCACGCCCTGTCGCACCAAAAACCGGGCTCTGGCTCACTTTAGATGGCGGCGATCGACCAGCCCGCCAGTCGGCGCGAGTACAGATCCACGACCGCGGCCACGTAGAGAAACGCGCCGCCACCGACGGGCAGACCGGATGAGGTGACACCTTGCGGCGAGGCTGGGAAGAAGCTCGCCCGCCTCGGTATGCGCCGGGAGTTCGCGATCCCGTCGTGCGTTGACCCGAGTGGATATCGCCCCCTATTCAGGCGCTGCCGGCGCCATGGAGATGTCCCAGAAGGCGGCATAGCGGCCGCCGCAGCGGAGCAGTTCGTCGTGCGTGCCTTCTTCCACCACCCGGCCGCCGTCGAGGAAGACGATGCGGTCGGCGTTGCGCACGGTATGCAACCGGTGCGTCACCATCACCACTGTCCTGCTCACCATCAGCCGTTCGATGCCCAGGTGGACGGCCGCTTCGTTCACCGGGTCGAGGGCGGAGCTCACCTCGTCCAGCAGCACGATGGGGGCGTCTTTCAGCAGGGCGCGGGCGATGGAGACGCGCTGGCGTTCGCCGCCCGACAGCAGGGTGCCGCCCTCGCCGACGGTGGTGGCCCAGCCGTCCGGCAGGCGTTCGATCACCTCGTCCAGGCGGGCCGCGGTCGCCGCCGCGCGGACCTCGGCTTCGGTGGCGTCGGCGCGGCCGAGCCGGATGTTGTCCTCGATGGTGCCGTCGAAGAGGTAGACGTCTTGGAAGACGACGGCGATCCGGGCCATGAGCGCCTGCGTGTCGATGGCGCGGACGTCCGTGCCGCCGATGCGGATCGCGCCGGTGTCCACGTCGTGGAAGCGGGCCAGGAGTTGCAGCAAGGTGCTCTTGCCCGCACCTGAGGGGCCGACGACGGCCAGTCGCCGGCCTTCGGGGAGGACCAGCGAGAAGTCGTCGATCACCGTGCGGTCGCCGTGGCGGAAGGTGACGGAGTCGAACTCCAGGTCGTGCCGGGCCGGTTCGATCGGCTCGCGGGGTTCGGGGAGCGGCGGGGTGCGCAGGAGCGTGTCGAGTTTTGTCAGCTCGGCGCCGGCGTTGCGGAGCCGTCCGCCGATATCGCCGAGAGAGAGGAGGGGGTCGGCGCATCGGGTGGCCAGGACCAGGATGGTGAGCACCTCGGCTGGGCCGATGGTGCCGTCCAGCGCCAGGTACGTGCCCAGGATCAGTAGCGCGGTGAGGATCGCCTGCACCGTGATGGACAGGCCGAGGATGCCGGGCAGCGCCGACAGCATGGAGCGGCGGGAGGCACGCTGGAGCCCGCGCAGGGAGTCGTCGAGCAGGCCGAAGCGCTCGACGGTACGGCCGCCTGCCCTCAGCGCCGGTTGGGCTTGCAGGTACTCGATGACCCGACCGGCGGCTCGCTGGTCGCGGTAGTGGCGTTCCGCGTCGGCAGCGGCCGTGGCGTGTCCCGTCCAGAGCTGGATCCCCGCCACGACGGGCACGGCGAGCAGCGCGGCCAGCCCCAGCTGCCAGTTGAAGGCGAGCATCACCGCGACGATGGTCAGGGGAGTCGCGGCGGCGGAGACGTACGGCGCCAGCACGTGCGCGAGCACGCTCATCGCCTGCAGTACGCCCCTGCTGGCCAGGAGCGACACCTCGCCGACGCGGCCGGGGCCGTACCAGCCGATGGGCAGGCGGGCCAGATGGTCACCGAGCCGCCGGTACGTGCCACGCAGCAACGTGGTTCCGACACGGAACCCGGACAGGTCGCTGACGTAGCGGAGCACGGCGTAGACCGCGACCGCCGCGCCGAACGCGATCAGCCAGGGACGGGCGGCGGCGGCGTCGTTGTCCAACAGGGCACGCAGCACGGGGACCAGCAGGGCGTACGACAGGCCCTCGACGACCGCGGTCGCCGTCATCAGGGCCACGGTGTGGCGCACCGGTTGCGCGTACTGGTGTCCCAGGACTCGCAGTAGCATGCGGATCACCAGGGCTCGTCTCCTCGGCGGGATCGCCAGAACGCGGCGAACCTGCCGTCCTGGCTCAGCAGTTCGGCGGGTGTGCCGCGCTCGACGATCGCTCCGTCGTCCAACATCACGACGGCGTCGGCGTCAGCGATCGTCTCCAGACGGTGGGCGATGACCACGATGGTGCGATCGCCCTGCAACGTGGCCAGCGCGTGCCGTACCGCCTGCTCGGTTTGTGGGTCGGCGAACGCGGTCGCCTCGTCCAGCACCAGCACGGGGGTGTCGGCGAGCAGCGCGCGGGCGATGGCGATCCGTTGCGCCTCACCGCGCGACAGCCCGGCCTCCTCGTCGAGCATCGTGTCGTAGCCGCGCGGCAGCTGCAGGATCCGGTCGTGGATGTTGGACAGCTTGGCGGCCCTGACCACCTGGTCACGGTCGGCATGCGGGACCGCCAGCGCGATGTTGTCGGCGACGGAGGCACGCAGGAGGCGGACGTCCTGGAAGACGAAGGAGACCGTCCGGCAGAGCTGCCCGCTGCCGAGCTCGCGCAGATCGACGCCGCCCAGGGTGATCGAGCCGTGGGTCGGGTCGAAGAACCGGGGCAGCAGCTGGACCAGCGTGGACTTGCCGCTGCCCGAGGGACCCACGATCGCGGTGATCGTGCCGGGTTCGAGTATCAGGTCGATGCCGCGCAGCACCCTGCGGTCGGCGTTGTAGCCGAAGTGCACGTCCCGCAGCTCCACCCGGTGCCCGCGCGCCGCGATCGGGCGGTCAGGCTCGGGCAGCGGCTCCACCGCCAGCACGTCCCTGATCCGGCCGACCGCGCGCCGGGCCGCCTGCATGTCGTCGAATCCGTGCCCCAGCGCCGCCACCGGAGCGGTCAGCCCCAGGCCTATCAGCAGGAACGGCAGCAGGTCGGGCGGCGCCATGCCGCCGCCTGCGATCAGGACGGTTCCGCCGACCAGCACGACCAGCAGCACGAACGGTGGCGCCAGAGCCGTCTGCATCCCGGCGGCGATCGGCGCCAGCCCGCGCGCCCACCGCAGGAACATGTCGGCGAACTCGTCCGTGGCCGTCAGGAACTTCCGGTGCGTACGCCCGGCCCCGCCGAACGCCTTGACCACCGCGATGCCCTGCACGAACTCCACGACCGAGCCGGCGATCCGCCCCATGGCCGCATCGAACTCGCGCTGCTCCCGCTGCCGCGCCGAGGTCATCATCAAGGGAACCAGCGCCACAGCCAGCAGCACCGGGATCAACGTGATAAGTGTGAGCCGCCAGTCCACCATGAACAGGTAGACCAGCGATACCAGCGGCACCACGAACGCCGAGACCAGCTCGCCGGGCGTGTGTGCGATGAACGGATGCACCGCGCTCACGTCCTCTCCCACCACTTTGGCCAGCTCACCCGTCTTGCGCCGGGAGAACCACCCGATCGGGACGCGGCCCAGGTGCGCGGCCAGCCGCCGCCGGAAGGCCAGCTGCACCTGGCCGTCGAGCAGGTGCCCGATCCCCGACGATGCGGCGGTGAACAGCAGCCGGACCAGCAGCCCGGCCACGCCAGCGAGTACCACGAACCAGACATGAGCGCGATCGACCGAGTCGGGCGACAGTAAGGCGCGCCCCAGCTCGGCCACCGCCAGGAGCGGCGCCAGGCCCGCCACGGCGCCGATCACCTGCAGGGTCACCAGGGCGGCGAAACTGCCGGCGTGCGGGCGCAACAGCCCGGCCACAGTGCCCGAGTCCGCCCGGGTGTCACTCACCGAGGGACTCCCGCAGGAAGGCGAGGATCTCCGTCCGCGCGGGCGTCGCCTGGGGCGCCATGCCCGGCATGCTCAGAAACGCGTGCCCCGCCCCTGGGTACTCGCTGAGCCGCGTGGGAGTCCCGGCCTCCTGGAGCCGCTCGGCGTAGTGGCGGCCGTGGTCGGCGATCGGGTCGGAAGTCGGCACCACCACGAGCGCCGGAGCCAGCCCGTTCAGATCGTCGGCATACAGCGGCGACAGCGCGCGGGCGTCGGCACCCTCGGGGATGGCCAGCCGCTGGAAGAACCGCAGCTGCGGCACGGACAGGGTGGGCGTGTCCGCGTACTGGGTCGTCGAGTCGTACGTCCAGGACGTCGAGGTCACGTCGACCGCCGGGTTGACCAGCACCTGCGCCCGCAGTCCCAGGCCGGCCCGCCTGGCCCTGATGGCCGCCAGCGCGCTGATCAACCCGCCGCAGCTCTCGCCGAAGACGGCGACGCGGGCCGGATCGATGTCCCACGTCCCGGCGTGCTCCACCACGTGCCGGAGCACATCCCAGCCGTCGTCGGCGGCGGCGGACAGCGGTGTCTCCCAGTCGAGGAGGCGGTGCTCGACCGAGACGACGACCGCCGGCAGGTGGGCGACGAGGTGGCTGTTGACCCAGTCGCTCTGCGCGGCCGTGCCGACGAAGGCGCCTCCGTGCACGTGGATCACGAGGGGCAAGGCGCCTGTGGCCGAGGGGCGGTACACCCGGACGGGGAGCTCGCGGCCGGGCAGCGCCACCTGCTGCCAGCCGATCGTGGCACCGGAGTCCGGCTCTCCGGTGATCACCCGTGCCGCCGTGGATGCCCGGACGCGGTTCTCGGCTTCCCGGAAGGCGATCAGTTCCTCGGCCGTCACTGTGGACCAGTCCGGCTCCGCCGGCCGCCGCATCGCGGTGATGTCGTTCATGGACCTCTCCTCATGTTCCGATACCTTTAGTTTCGAAACCTACGGTAGCCCAACTCGGTATCATGCGAGCATGACTTCGAGCACGCCCGCCCGGCCGCCTGGCCGTCCGCGTTCCGGCATCAACGACGTGGTCTTCGCCGCGACGCTCAGCACGGTCCAGGATCTGGGCTACGCGCGTGCCACGGTGGAGCGCATCGCCGCTGCGGCCGGCATCGCGAAGACGACGATCTACCGTCGTTGGCCGACGAAGGGGGCGCTGATCGTGGACTGCCTGCTCGACGCGTTCGGCCCGGTGCCGCAGGAGGGTGCCAGCCGGGCCGAGATCATGTCCTCGGCCATCCGCTGGATCGCGGGCAAGATCGGCGAGCCGGGGGTGGGCGACGCGTTCGCGGGCGTGTTCAGTGACGGTGTCAGCGATCCGGAGCTGCGCGAGATCCTCTCCTCGCGGCTGCAGGACCCCTATAGGCTCGCGCTCCAGGACGCGCTCGGTGAGCCGGAGCACCGGATTCTGTTCTTCATCGACGTCGTCGTCGGGACCCTGCTCCATCGAATGGGCATGACCGGCGAGCCGATGGTCGACGACGACGTCGACGCGCTGGTGGAGATGGTCCTGCCGTCCTTCCAATGAGGACGCGAGGCCGGGCTGGCACTACAACTGTAGTACTAGCCCGCATTTCGATAGCTGGCCTGATATGGCATCGACTGGAAAGTGGCCGTGTCCGACCAGGTACAGGTGCGGATCGACCAGGATCGGGCGTACGTACTCGCATCGTGAAACGGCCGACGGCCCCGCGCCAGACCATAAGGAGGCATGGACGTGACTCACCGCGCGGGCTCCGGCTGCGGTCATGGGGGCGTCCACCCTGATTCTCCTCCCGCTGACCTTCGTGAGTTCGGCGTTCGCGCCGCCGGGGACCATGCCGACCTGGGTGCGGGAGTTCGTGACCGTCAACCCGGTGACGCTCCTCGTCGATGCGGCGCGGAGTCTCCTCGATGGCGTGCCCGACGCAGGGGATATCGCGCTCGTCCTCGCGCTCTCAGGTGTCACGACGATCGTATTCGCCCCGCTCGCGCTCTGGCTCTACAACCGCAAAGTGCGACTTTCGCCGGTCGTTGGCGGGGATTCCTCGGTGGTGTGCGGTGTCCTGAGCCGAGTTCACTCGCCGCATCCACCGTCCCGGCACCGTGCGCTCCTCATCGGAGAGCACCGACGGCTCCGACTTCGGACCTTGTCGACACACCGGCTCACCGGAAAAGAGTTCGCACAGGATCTGACGATGAATCACCGGTCCGCAGGACACCAGGTCAAGGCCTCAGGTTGGGGCGTGTTCGTACGGTGAAACCGCCGGGAGGCAAGCGCAGGCCGTCCATCTCGTGTTCCTTGTCGTCGTGGTTGACGGCGAAGAGCCAGTCGCCGCGTCGTACGAGTTCCATCGGTGTCGGGGACAGGCCGAGCAGGCGGGCGTAGGTGGCGTCGGTCAGGCGGGTGGAGATGTACAGGGCGGTGCCGGAGCCGTACGGGCGGCGGGTGATCGCGGGTTGGCCGGAGAGCGGGGGGTGCGGACCGGTGTAGACGGCCAGCGCTTCGGCGCCCTCCAGGTGGACGTGCTCGCTCCAGAAGGTGCCGGTCTCGACCTGGCCGGAGGCGAAGGTGCCGGCTCCGGGGCGGGACCGCGTGGGGGTTTCGGCCTGATGGGGTACGGGGTTGGCTGGGCGCGGGCCGGATCCGTTCGAGAACGGGGCGGACAGGGTGAGGGCGATGTCGGGGGGCAGGGGGTGGAACTCCTCGACGCGGATGCCGAGCAGGTCGCGGAGGGCGCCGGGGTAGCCGCCGAGGCGGACGCGGGCGTGTTCGTCGGCGATGCCGCTGAGGTAGGAGACCACGAGGGTGCCGCCGTCCGTGACGTAGCGGCGCAGGTTGTCGGCGTCGGCGTCGGAGATCAGGTAGAGGCTGGGGACGAGGACGAGCGGATAGGCCGACAGGTCGGCGGAGGGGTGGACGAGGTCGGCGGTGACGCCGTGCCGGTAGAGGACCCGGTGGGCCTGGCGGACGGCCTCGGTGTAGTTCAGTTCGGTGGAGGGCAGGCCGGGGGCCTGGAGCGCCCAGTTCGCCTCGTCGTCCCAGAGGATCGCGGCCCCGGCCTCGACGGGGGCCGCGCAGGCGTCCTCCAGCGTGGGCAGCAGGGCGCCCAGGTCGCAGATCTCGCGGAAGATCCGCGAGTCGGGTCCGGCGTGCGGGACCATGCCGCCGTGCCAGAGTTCGGCGCCGCCACGGGAGGCCCGCCACTGGAAGAACATCACCCCCCGCGAGCCCCGCGCGATGTGCGACAGGCTCAGCCTGGTGATCTCACCGGGGCGCTTGGCGCGCATCCGGGGGCCGGTGTAGGTGACCACCGCCTGTTCCATCAGCAGCCAGGGCTTTGCGGTGGTCGGGCCGTGCGCCCGGCCGCCGGATGTGCCATGCGTCGGACCGGGTGAGTCGTGCGCCGGGTCGTACGCCGCCTCGATTGAGCCTCGCGCCGAGGCGTACGTGGGAGAGGAGGCCCAGCCGCGGGCCAGGTCGGCGGCGAAGGCGGTCTCGGCGGGCGGGTCGGTGGACGGGTAGTGGTCGATCGCCACCAGGTCGACCTCGGCCGCCCAGTGGCGGTGGTTCACCGGCACCCAGTCGCCGAGGACGAAGTTCGTGGTGATCGGAACGTCCGGGGTGAGTTCGCGCAGTATCGCCTTCTGCTCGCGGAAGTGGTCGAGCATCGCGTCGGAGACGAACCGCCGGAAGTCCAGGGCGTGGGAGGGGTTGGGCAGGTACTGGGTGGCGCGCGGGGTGGTGATCTGCTCCCAGGCGGAGTAGTGCTGGCTCCAGAACGAGGTGGTCCAGGCGTCGTTCAGCGCCTCCAGGATGTCGTACCGCGCCCGCAGCCAGGTCCTGAAGGCGTCGGCGGCGTGGTCGCAGTGGCAGGTGGTGCCGTACTCGTTGTGCACGTGCCACATGGCGAGCGCCGGGTGGTCGCGGTAGCGTTCGGCGAGCGTGCGGGCGATCCCGGCACAGGCGGCGCGGTAGGCGGGGGAGTGCACGCAGTAGGTGTCGCGGCTGCCGTGGGTGAGGCGGGTGCCGTCGTGGGTGACGGTGAGGGCGTCGGGGTGGGCGAGGCCGAACCAGGGGGGCGGCGAGGCGGTCGGGGTGGCGAGGTTGACCCGGATCCCGCCGTCGTGCAGCAGGTCGAGGGCGCGGTCGAGCCAGCCGAAGTCGTGGACGCCGGGTGCGGGCTCCAGCCGTGCCCAGGAGAACACGCCGACGCTGACCAGGTTCACCCCGGCCCGCCGCATCAGCTCGACGTCCTCCTTCCAGACCTCCTCCGGCCACTGCTCGGGGTTGTAGTCCCCGCCGTACCACAGCCCGCCAAGCCGTTCCGACCAGTCCACGGCTCCCCTTTGTTTGGATGGAAACTAAACTAATTATCCACGCGCGGCGGGATCCGCTCAAGAGGACGGCCCCGGCTCCCTTCGCCCGCGAACGACCCGTGCGAGGGGGTGGGCGGGCGGAGTCCGGCGGGTGGGGGCATTGACGTTTGTTGGTTTGGACGTAAAACTAACTCGGCAGAAGCAGACCCGAGCGCTGGAGTTCCCATGCCTTACCGTCCCCCGTTGGTCGCGCACGAGTACTTCGTCGCCGACCCGCCTGAGCTGCCCGTACGCTCGCACGGTGAGGGGGGCCTGTCGGCGTTGATCTCGGCTGAGCCGGTCGCCTCCGATGCGGCAGGGGTGATCCTGAAGGCCGTGACATCCGCCGAGGAGACGCTTCTGGTCCAGTTGAGTGTGGCGGGAGAGGGGGTGATCCGGGTCCGGCTCGGGCAGGACGCGGACGCGCGGACCCGGTCGGCCGAGGCGATCCCGATGGTCACGCCGGGCGAGTTCGCCGGGGCGCGGGTGGAGAGCCGCGAAGAGACGATCCTGCTGGACGCGGGCTCGCTGCGGGCGGAGATCACTTTGGCTCCCTGGCACCTGAGGTTCACCGACGCGAGCGGGGCGCCGCTGCTTGAGCAGGACCGCGGGCACACCGACATCAGCGGCAGGTTGCGCACGCTGCCGTTCGGCCGTTCCAGCTCGGGTGGCGCGGTGGTCGGCTACCACGAGAGCTTCGTGGCCCCCGCCGACGAGGCGTTCAGCGGGTTCGGCGAGTCGTTCACCCGGCTGGACAAGCGCGGCCAGCGGCCGGTGATGTGGAACTTCGACGCGTTCGGCGCCGAATCGCAGCGGGCGTACAAGAACATCCCGTTCTACCTGTCCAGCAGGGGTTACGGCGTGCTGGTGGACAGCGGGACGCCGGTGGAGTTCGACGTGTGCCAGTCCACGCACAGCTGCGTGCAGATCGTGGTCCCGGACGACCTGATCGACTACTACGTGATCGCCGGGCCGACGCCGTCGGAGGTGCTGGACCGGTTCGACCTGCTGACCTGCCGGCCGATGCTCCCGCCGAAGTGGGCGTTCGGCACCTGGATCTCCTCGGGGTTCTTCGTCGACACCCAGGAGCGGGTGATGGCGAGGGCGCGGAGGATCCGCGAGCGCGGCATCCCGTGCGACGTGCTGCACCTGGACACGTACTGGCAGACCGACGGCCACTGGTCCGACCTGCGCTGGGACGCCGAAGGCTTCCCCGACCCCACCGGCATGCTGGCCGAGCTGAAGGAGATGGGGTTCAAGGTCTGCCTGTGGATGAACCCGTACATCTCCCACCTCAGCCCGATCTTCGCGGAAGCGGCGGAGAGTGGATATTTCCTGAAAAAGCCTGACGGTGAGGTCTACGTCGCAGACTGCTGGCACGGCTCCTACCCGGCCTGCGGCATCGTCGACTTCACCGACCCGGCCGCCACCGAGTGGTTCAAGGGGCTGCTGCGCCCGCTGCTCGAACAGGGAGTCCAGGTCTTCAAGACCGACTTCGCCGAGGGCGTGCCGCACGACGCGGTCGCGGCCAACGGCATGTCGGGCACCGACCTGCACAACGTCTACACGCTGCTGTTCAACGACGCCGTCTCCGAGGTGACCAAGGAGATCGCGGGGCACGGCATGGTCTGGGCACGCTCGTCGTTCCTCGGCGGGCAGCGGCACTCGGCGCAGTGGAGCGGCGACACCTACACCAGCTACGCCGCGATGGGCAGCACGCTGCGCGGCGGGCTGGCGCACGGCCTGTCCGGCGTCCCGTTCTGGAGCCACGACGCGGGCGGGTTCACCGGCCGCCCCACCGACGACCTGTACGTCAGGTGGACCCAGTTCGGCGCGCTCTCCCCGCTGCTGCGCCTGCACGGCACCACCAGCAGGGAGCCGTGGGAGTTTCCCGAGGTCGAGGCGGAGGCGGTCGAGGCGCTGAGGCTGCGCTACCGGCTCATGCCGTACATCTACACGGCGGCCGTCGAGGCGGCCAGGACCGGGGCCCCGATGATGCGGGCGCTGTGTGTGGACTACCCGGACGACCCGGTGGCCTGGCAGGCGGACCTGGAGTATCTCCTCGGCCGCGACCTGCTGGTGGCGCCGATGACCTCACCCGAGCAGGTGAGGAAGGTCTACCTGCCCGAGGGGGAGTGGGTGGACCACTGGACGGGCGAGGTCCTGTCCGGCGGCCGGTACGTCACGGCCGCCACGCCACTGGACCGCGTCCCGCTGTACGTCCGGCGCGGGGCCGTCGTCCCCGTTCTCACCCAGCAGGGCGGGACCGTCGGGGACGGGCCGTTCGGGGAGATCACCCTGGTCGCGTACGGAGTCGGAGCCGACACCGGCGAGACCCGTACCACCGTCTCCGACCTCGACGGGGACACCACGATCACCGCGGCTCCCGAGGGGGAGGGCCTGCGGGTGACCGTCTCGGGGAGCGCGCGGATCGCGGGCGTCGAGTTGGTGGGGGCCGACATCCCGATCGTCATCACCACCATCTAGGAGACAGACCATGTTCAACCTGAAAGTCGGTGTCGCCGCGGTGGCGGCGCTCATGGCGCTCGCCGCCTGCGGCGGCACCGAACCCGCGGCGGACACCCCCGCCGCGGAGGGGCCCCGCGTCCTGAAGCTCTGGCACTACGAGGGCGCCGACAGCGCGATGGGCAAGGCGTGGGCCGAGGCCGTCAAGCAGTTCGAGGCCTCGCACCCCGGCGTGACGGTCAAGTTCGAGGAGAAGGCGTTCGAGCAGATCCGCCAGTCGGCGGGGATGATCCTCAACTCGGACGAGGCCCCCGACGTGATGGAGTACAACAAGGGCAACGCCACGGCCGGTCTGCTGTCGAAGCAGGGTCTGCTCACCGACCTCACCCCCGAGGTGACCAAGCGCGGCTGGGACAAGCTGCTCAGCCCCTCGATCCAGACGACCGCGAGGTACGACGAGCGCGGCGTGATGGGCGGGGGCAAGTGGTACGGCGTCCCCAACTACGCCGAGTACGTGATGGTCTACTACAACAAGGACGCCTTCAAGAAGGCGGGCGTCGAGGTGCCCACCACCTTCGAGGAGTTCACCGCCGCGCTCGACACGTTCGTCAAGGCGGGGACCACTCCCATCGCGGTCGGTGGCGCCGAGTATCCCGCGCAGCAGATCTTCTACCAGCTCGCGCTGAGCAAGGCGCAGCGACCGTGGGTGGACGCCTTCCAGCTCTACAAGGGCAAGGTCGACTTCAAGGGGCCCGAGTTCAAGTACGCGGCCGACACCTTCGCCGACTGGGTCAAGAAGGGCTACGTCGACAAGGACTCCGCCGCGATCAAGGCCGAGGACATGGGCACCTCCTTCATCGGCGGCAAGTATCCGATCCTGGTCTCCGGCAGCTGGTGGTACGGCCGCTTCGCCAGCGACGTCAAGGACTTCGAGTGGGGCTCGTTCCTGTGGCCGGGCAACACGATGAGCGCCGGATCCAGCGGCAACATCTGGGTCGTCCCCGAGAACGCCAAGAACAAGGATCTCGCCTACGACTTCATCGACATCACGATGAAGAAGGACATCCAGAACCTGCTCGGCAACTCCGGCGGCATCCCGGTCGCCGCCGACACGGACGCGATCACCGACGAGAAGAGCAAGGAGCTGATCGAGAACTTCAACAGGCTTTCGACCTCCGACGGGCTGGCCTTCTACCCCGACTGGCCGGCGCCGGGCTACTACGACGTGCTCGTCTCGGGTGTGCAGAACCTCATCAACGGCACCAAGACCCCCGACGCGGTCCTGGACGAGATCGCCGCTCCGTACGAGGAGAACCTCGCCGACATCGGCAACTGACCCCTCCCACGGCCCGCGCCGTGACGATCACGGTGTCACGGCGCGGGCCGCGCGTACCGAACACGCGGCACGCGCACAGAGCAGCGCACGAAGCAGAGCGGCGCACGGAACAGAGCGTGCGCGCAGAACACAGAACACGTGCGCGGGACATGTGCACGGAGCAGAGCGTGCGCACGGAACAGAGAAAGTCGTACGCACAGAACAGAGAAAGGAGACCTCCGATGCCGAGGTCTCGCGACCGTGGGTACTGGGTGTTCCTGCTGCCGAGCGCCGTGCTCTTCACCGCGGTCATCGTCGTGCCGTTCCTGATGAACGTCGGCATCGGCTTCACCCGCTGGCAGGGGATCGGCGACCCGAGGTGGATCGGGCTGGAGAACTACACCCGCCTCCTCGCCGACGAGCGGTTCTGGTCCTCCTTCCGCAACAACGTCGCGCTCATCGTGGCGATGGCGATCGTCCCGACGCTCATCGGCCTCGTCCTGGCCGCCACGCTCTTCGACTACGTGGGCAAGAAGGTCGGTCCCCGCGCGGCCGGCGTGCTGCGGGCCGCGTACTACCTGCCGCAGGTGCTGCCGGTCGCGGTGGCCGGGATCGTCTGGGGCTGGATCATGCACCCGCGCTTCGGGGCGCTCAACGAGCTGCTCGGGCTGCTGGGGATGGAGCCGAGGAACTGGCTCGGCGACCCGGCCTGGGCGCTGCCGAGCGTGATGGCGATCATGGTGTGGTTCCAGATCGGCTACCCGGTCGTCATCTTCATGGCGGGGCTGCAGCGGGTCGATCCCGCGCTGTACGAGGCCGCCGAGATGGACGGCGCCTCGTGGTGGCGGCGGTTCTGGCACATCACGATCCCGCAGATCCGGCCGGAGATCTACGTGGTCCTGCTCACCTGCACGATCGCCGCGCTCAAGGTCTTCGGGCCGATCTTCGTGCTGACCAGGGGCGGTCCCGGCGGTGCCACGCTCGTGCCGTCCTACTTCAGCTACCAGAACTTCTTCGAGAAGGCCAACGTCGGGTACGGGGCGGCGATCGCCACCGTGCTCACCCTCGTGATCATCGCGGTGACGGTGTTCTTCCTGCGGGTTCAGGACAGGGAATCATGATCCGGAAATACTCGGTCCTGGTCTCGCTGGTCGTTCTGGCCGTCGCGATGCTGGTGCCGTTCGCCATCGTCACGCTCAACGCGGTGAAATCCCCGGCCGACTACTCCTCGGGAGGGCCGCTGGGCCTGCCGAGCGAGCTGTATCTCGACGGGATCGTCGACTTCTGGAACCGGGTCGACTTCGGCGGCAAGCTGTGGAACAGCCTGTTGATCAGCGGCTCGGTCGCGGTGCTCGCCACGGTCCTGTCGGTGCTCAACGCCTACGCGCTCGGCATCGGCAGGGTGCGCGGACGGGTGTGGATCCTGGTCCTCTTCCTGGTGGCGAACACGCTGCCGCAGGAGGCGCTGGTCTACCCGCTGTACTACCTGGCCAAGCAGGTCGGCCTGTACGACACCAGGCTCGGTGTGATCATCATCTTCACGGTGATCCAGAGCGCCTTCGGGACGTACCTGCTCGCCTCGGTGCTCGGCCGCTTCCCGCGCGAGATCCTGGAGGCGGCGGCCCTGGACGGCGCGGGCAAATGGCGGGCCCTGTGGCAGGTCGTCGTGCCGATCAGCAGGCCGACGCTGAGCGTGCTGCTCGTCTTCTTCTTCATCTGGACCTGGAACGAGTTCTTCCTGCCTCTCGTCTTCCTCATCTCCAACGAGAACCAGACCGTCCCGGTCGCGCTCGGGGTGCTGCAGGGGGACAAGATGATGGACGCCACGATGTCCAGCGCCTCGGCGCTGCTCGGCATCCTGCCCGCGGTCGCCTTCTTCCTCATCTTCCAGCGGACCCTCACCCGCGGCGTGACCGTGGGCGCCGTCAAATGACCGCACCCCGTCTCCCGTTCGACCTCGACGCCGTGCGCTGGCGTGGTGACTCCCCGCCGCGCAGGCAGGAGAATCTCTCGGACTCCTTTTTCTGGTCGGCTCGTTGATCGAGCGGCCTGTTTTCCGATCCGTGCCCGATGGTTTTCCCGGTGCTCGTCGGGCGGGCACATCGCCCCTCTCTCAGGTATCGCAGAATTGTCGGCCGGTCCGGTTAGCATCTGCTCGTCCAAAGGAACGGGGTTGACCCGTTATTCCTTGTCGCGGATCGACGGATAGGAGTTCTGTGAAGTTTTCCAGTAGAGCCGGGCGTCGAATCGGATGGTTGGTGGCCGTTATCGCCATGGCATCCGGCGTCTTTGTTCCGGCGGCGCATGCCGCACCGAAACAGGCCGTTTCCGGTACGGCTTCCGCGGCGTCCGCGCAGGACGATCCGGTTCAGAACCCCGTGGGGAAGGTCGCCGTCCACTTCGAGCGGACCACCGCGTCGAAGTGCCCGGTGACCTTCAGGATCCACGGTTCCTTCGAGGGACTCCCCGCCGGCGTGCAGATCATCCGCTACCGCGTCGTCGGCACCGAGAAGTGGCGGAGCGTCAAGGTTCCGCCCAACCACGGTGGCGCGTTCACCACCGTCCTGCAGACGTTCGAATGGGACTGGGAGACGGAGGAGACGTCGGTCCAGATCGAGATCAAGCAGCCGGACGGTCTCGTGTCCAATGTCCTCCACTACTTCAAGTGCGGGTTGCCGGGCGAGGACGAGACGTTCGGCGAGACCACGGGGAATGTCGGGCTGACGGCCTCGGGCGGCCCGCTGGCCGAACTGGTCGCCGACGCCTACGTGGACGCCGTCCGGGCTCTCTCCGGTGCGGAGGTCGCCCTGGTCAGCAGGTACGGCTTCTACGCGGGCCTGGACGCGGGCCCGGTCACCCGCGAGGAACTGTGGGGCACCCAGTCGGCCGGGCTCGCCGTGGACGTGCACGCGATGACCGGCGCGCAGCTCAAAAGCCTCCTGGCGTACCCGAACCCGCAGGGCTGGGTGCTCACCCCCTCGTCCGCGCTCCGCTACACGCTTGAGGGCGGAGCCGTCACCGAGATAACGCTGAACGGTGTCCCGGTGACCGACACCCAGGTGATCAAGATCGCGGCCAACTACATCCTGATGGGCGGCTGGCAGGGTTTCCCGCAGTGGACGGGGACCACCAGCGTCTATCACGGCGGTCCGGACGACACGGCGGCACTGGCGTCCTACCTCGTGAAGAACTCGCCGGTGAACCCGCCTGCGGGGGACCGCGTCACCATTCGATGAGTGCCGATAAATCGTCCCGGCGAACATAGCGCCGGGTGACCGAGCCGGTCGCCGGACGGAATTCGTTCCGTCCGGCGACCGGACGTCGGCCGTAATATCGCCACGTATGCAGGAAAAGGACTTCACGCTGTCGGGATTCCTCTCGAAGCTCGCCGTATTGAAGGCAAAAATGTTGCCGGCACGCCGAAGGCGGCGAAAACAGAGCTTCGGAGCCCGACTTTCCGAAGAGTTTGCGGCCGGACGTGGGGGCGAAATAGACGCCGTGGATCGACCTTCGTTCGCCTCACCCGGGGACCTCCCGAGGGCCGACTTCGCTTCCCCGCGCCGGTGAGTGGCGGTTCTGGACATGGCGAGGACGGGAACCTCCGCGCCGGACGGCGTGATCGCGTTCGACGTGCTCGGCCCTGGCGAAGCGGAGGGATGGCCGCTCGGTCGCCACGCCTCCCGGGCGCACGGACCGGCCCCCGCCCGGTCTGCTTTGCGAGTGCGTGCCGGAAGGTTTACGAGTGACGGGGGGCGGGGGGAATCGGTCACTTCGACATCCTGTTGCGAATCATGAACGCCAGACCGAATTCCAGGAGGACATCATGACGACCACGACGCGTCCCGCCGAGGCCTCCGGGCAGTTCACCATCGGGGGCGACCTCACCGTCAACCGCCTGGGCTACGGGTCGATGCAGCTCACCGGCGAGGGCGTGTGGGGAGACCCGCGCGACCCCGACGAGGCCGTCCGGGTCCTGCGCAGGGCGGTCGAGCTCGGCGTGAACCTCATCGACACCGCCGACTCCTACGGCCCGTTCGTCGCCGAGCTGCTCATCAGGAAGGCGCTGCACCCCTACGCCGACGACCTGGTGATCGCGACCAAGGCGGGGTTCACCCGGCAGGGTCCCGGGCTCTGGACGCCGGTCGGCCGTCCCGAGTACCTGCGCCAGCAGGTCGAGCTGAGCCTGCGCCACCTCGGCGTCGAGCGGATCGACCTGCTGCAGCTGCACCGCATCGACCCGGCCGTCCCCGTCGCCGACCAGGTCGGGGAGCTCGCGCTGATGCAGCGGGAGGGCAAGATCCGCCACATCGGACTCAGCGAGGTGAGCGTCGAGGACGTCGAGGAGGCGGGGAAGTCCGCGACGATCGTCTCGGTGCAGAACCTCTACAACCTCGCACACCGCGACGCCGAGCCCCTGCTGGAGTACTCGGAGGCGAACGGCATCGGCTTCATCCCCTGGTTCCCGCTCGCGACCGGCAGGCTGGCGGCGGAGGGCGGCCCGCTCGCCGCGGCGGCGAGGGAGCACGGCGCCACCCCTTCGCAGCTCGCCCTGGCGTGGCTGCTGCGCCGTTCCCCGGTGATGCTGCCCATCCCCGGCACCTCGACGGTCGCTCACTTGGAGGACAACGTCGCCGCCGCGGCCGTCCGGTTGACCGACGAGGAGTTCAACGCTCTGACCAGGGGCGTCTGAGGAGGGCCGAGAATTTTTCCGAGGATACTTGCAAACCGAAGAGCCGCTAACCTATAACTGAATTAAGAGGTTTCCGAGAAGGCAGGCTTGAGGATACCTGCCAGTTCATACGGAGGTGGTTACCGATGCTGCTGACGTCGATCGACCCGTTCATCCAGGAGTTCGACCGCCAGTTCGACCGGCTCGCGCGTCAGGCCCTGGGGTCGGGTGATGGGGCCGCGCGGGTGGCCATGCCGCTCGACGGGGTCCGCCGCAAGGACGACGTCCTCCTGAAGTTCGACCTCCCGGGCATCGACCCCGACACCATCGAGGTGACCGTCGACCGCGGGGTGCTCTCGGTGAGCGCCGGCCGCGAGGAGGAGTACGGGGAGGATGACCGCCTGTTCGTCCGCGAGCGCCCGATGGGCACCTTCACCCGCCGCGTCTACCTGTCCGAGCACCTCGACAGCGACAAGGTCGACGCCGCCTACTCCAACGGCGTCCTGGCGGTGCGCATCCCGGTCATCGAGCGGGCCAAGCCCCGCAAGGTCGCGATCCAGAAGGCCGAGAGCGCGGCCGACCAGAAGTCGATCAAGGCGTGAGGTCCAGGATCTGACCGCAGAACCTCCTCGGGGTGGGTGCCGGTTCCGGCACCCACCCCGCGCGTTTCCCGCCCCGTCCCCTCCCGGGGAACCATCCACGAACCCCACGACCCCGTAAGGGAACCCCACGACCCCGCAAGGGAAAGGAGCGGTGATGGCCCGGTTACCCTTCGACGACGAGCACGCCCCGCTGTACTCCGTCGGCCAGGTCGCCGACATGCTCGAGGTCGAGCAGGCGTTCCTGCGCAGGCTCGACGAGCACGACGTGGTCAGTCCCGCACGCTCCACCGGCGGCCAGCGGCGCTACACCCGCCACGAGATCGGCGACCTGCAGGACGCCATCCGGCTCGTCGGCGAGGGGATGAGCCTCGCCGCCGTGCGCCGGATCTTCACCCTGCAGCAGCAGGTCCGAGACCTGCAGGAGGAGCTGGCCAGGGAGCGTGCCGCCCGGCAGGAGGAGCGCTCCACCGAGCGGTAGGACGGGAGGAGCCGGCCAGAGGGCGTGCCGCCCGAGGAGAGGAGCGCTTCGCCGAGCGGCAGGGGCGGCAGGATCCGCTCAGCCCTTGATGGCGCCGATGATGACCCCCTTGGTGAAGTGCCGCTGGACGAACGGGTAGAGGAACAGCACCGGCAGCAGCGCGAGGACGACGATGGCCATCTGGATGGCCAGGCTCGGCGGTGGTGACTGCCCGGCGATGGTGCCGACGCCGGTCTGTCCGACGATCAGCGACTGGCCCTGGAGGACGTACTGCCGCAGCACCACCTGCAGCGGCCACTTGGCGTTGTCGTTGAGATAGAGGACGGCGTTGAAGAACGAGTTCCAGTAGCCGACCGCGTAGAACATGCCGATGACGGCGGTGACGCCCTTCGACATGGGCAGCACGATCGTCCGCAGGATGCGGAACTCGCTCGCGCCGTCGATGCGGGCGCTGTCGGTCACCTCGTCGGGGATGTTCATGAAGAACGCCCGCATCACCACCAGGTTGAACGCGGTGACCGCGCCCGGCAGGATGAGCGACCAGTAGGTGTCGATCAGTCCCAGCGAGCTCACCAGCAGATAGTTGGGGATCAGCCCCGGTCCGAACAGGAAGGTGAGCAGGACCAGGAACAGCATGGGCCGGTGCAGCAGCGAGCCGGGCCGCGACAGGCCGTAGGCGGCGAGCACGGTGACGGTGAGGCTGATCGCGGTGCCGACGAGGGTGACGCCGAGGCTCACCATCACCGACCTGGTCACCACGCCGCCCGCGAAGAGCTCCTCGTACGCGGCGAAGGAAAGCCCGTTCGGCACGGTGACCAGGCCTCCGGCCTCCGTCACCGCATCCTGGGTGGACAGGCTGGTCAGCACGACCATGTAGATCGGGAAGAGCACGCACGCGACGATGAGCGTGAGGACGAACCCCTTGAGGAGCCCGCCGGCGCGGCTGGGCCGCTCGGCCCAGGGGGGAAGAGTCGTCATGATCGTTTGTAGATTCCCTGCTCGCCGAATCGGTGGGCGACCTTGTTGGCCACCAGGATCAGCACCAGCCCCACCAGGCCCTTCACCAGGCCGGCCGCCGCGCCGTAGCTCCACTCGCCGGTGAGCAGCGTGCGCCAGTACACGAACGTGTCCAGCACCTCGGCGGCCTCCCTGCCGACCGCGTCGCGCTGCAGGAAGAACTGCTCGAAGCCGACGTTCAGTGCCTCGCCGAGGCGCAGGATGAGCAACAGCACGATGACCGGGCGCAGGCCGGGCAGGGTGATGTGCCACAGCCGCCGCCAGCGGCTCGCGCCGTCGACGGCGGCGGCCTCGTAGAGGTTCTGGTTGATGGCGGCGAGCGCGGCGAGGAAGATGATCGTTCCCCAGCCGGCGTCCTTCCAGACCGTCTCCGCCGTCACCAGCACGATGAACGTATCCGGATTTGTCATGAGATCGATGCCGTCGTACCCATGGTCCCGCAGCGTCTGCGCGAGCAGGCCCGCGCCTCCGAACATCTGCTGGAACAGCGTGACCACCAGTACCCACGAGAAGAAGTGCGGCATGTAGACGATGCTCTGGATGAACAGCCGCAGCCGGGGCCGCACCACGCTGTCCAGGAGCACGGCGAGCAGGATCGGTATGGGGAAGTAGAAGACCAGCTGGAACGTGGTGATCGTGAGGGTGTTGATCGTCGCGTCCCAGAAGCTCGCGTCGAACATCAGCCAGTGGAAGTTGGCGAACCCCACCCACGGACTGTCCCCGATGCCCACGTACGGCGAGTAGTCCTGGAACGCGATCACGTTGCCGAGCAGCGGGACATAGTGGAACAGGATGAGCAGCCCGATGGCGGGAAGGGCCATCAGCAGTAGCTGCCAGTCACGTTTCAGACGCGAGATGAAGGGTTGTGGGCGCGCCCGGCTTGTCCTCGGACCCCTTTTGCGGACATCCTTGGAGGTGCCGGCGCCGGCGGGTGAGGTCAGGTCACCCGCCGGCCCGGTTCCTCCGCCGTCCTCGGGGGTGGTCCTAAGCACGGCCGTTGTCCCGCAGGACCTTCATGTAGAACTCGCGGGCCTCGTCCCCGCCGTCCCGCCGCCACTCCGTGACGATCTGCTTGGCGTCGCTCACCGGCCGCCGGCCGCGCATGATGTCGGTGAACTTGTCCTCGGTGGGAACCCGCAGCCCGGAGAACTTCGACGGCATCTGGATCCTGATCCCGTCGAACGGCCCCTTCTCCAGATACTGGAAGCTCGCGTTCTGCCACTCCATGTTGAGCTTGACAGCGTCGGGGAAGGCCCAGTCCACGTACAGCGGGCGCCCAGCGAGGAAGCCGTAGGTGTAGGCGACCTCCTTGCGGCCGAGGTCGGTCGCCTCGGGGATGCCCTTCGCGTCCCGCTTGAAGTGCTTGCCCTCCACCCCGAAGTTGGAGAGCTCGTACTCCTTGGTCCCGTACGGCGCCGCGCACCAGTTGAGGATGGAAATGATCTCCTCCACCCGCTCCTTCGGCAGGCCCTTCTTGACGAAGGTGAAGAGGTTCGCCGCGTTGTTGTGGTACATCAGCGGGGTGCCGCCGTCGTGGGCGAAGAGCGGGAAGACGCCCAGGCTGAAGTCGGGGTTCCTGCCGCGGTGCTGCTGCAGGAGTTCCTTCCAGCCGCCCAGCCCGTCGCGGTAGATCAGGATCTGCCCGCTCCCCATCAGCTCCTTCTCGTTGGCGCCCTTGCTGCCGACGACGCTCGGGTGGACCAGCCCCTCCTTGAAGACCTTCCGCATGAACTCCAGCATCGGCTCGAACTCGGGGGTCTCGTACTTGTGGACGAGCTTGCCGCCCTCGTACCGCCACTCCTGCGGGATGCGGAAGGTCGGCCACATCATCTCGTGGATGCTGCCGAACGCCCAGCGCTTGGCCTTGGCGTCGGTGATCTCCTTGCCGAGCTCGAACAGCTCGTCGGCGGTCTTGGGGTTGGCGTTCCAGCCGTTCTTGTCGAACAGGTCCTTGCGGTAGAGCAGTGCGAGGGGATACGGCTCGGTCGGGAACGGCACCGCCATGAGCTTGTCGTTCCAGACCGACCACTGCCACGCGGCGGTCGGCAGGTTGGCCAGCAGCTGGTAGGGCTTGACCTTGTCGCCCTGCAGGTAGGGGGTGAGGTCCTCGAAGGCCTTGTCGACGGCGGTGTTGAAGTCCGCCATCTTGTCGATCTCCCAGCTGGGGATGCACATGATCTCCGGGATGTCCCCGGCGGCGAGCCTGGCGATGACCTTGTCGACGTAGACGGTGCCGTCGGCGATCTGGAACTCCACGGTTGCGCCGATGTCGGCGTTGACGGCCTGGAAGTAGGAGTTGCTCGCCAGACCGGGGGGCGGCGGGCCCCACAGCGGGGTCATCGCCTTGTAGGTGCCGCCCTTGCCCGCCTTCTGGGTGAGTGCGGGGGTGGGGGTGGCCGGGTAGGAGGTGAAGCCGCCGCTGACGTCGGGTACGCCGGGAAGGGTGGAGATCGTGCCGGGGATGTCGGGCTTGAGGCCGGGGAAGGCGGTGTAGGTGGGGGTGAGGGACGTGAGCTTGTCCGCTGCGGCGGCCGTGGCGCCTCCGCTGCCGGGCCGGGGGCCGCTCGGCGCGGAGCACGCGCTCAGCAGGCCACCTCCCGCGGTCATCGCGGCGGTGAGCCCTACCAGTCCGAGGAATCCGCGGCGGCTGGTCAACGCGCCCTGGGGGAGATCGTTCACGGGGCGCTCCCTTCGTTGGTTCGTGGTGGATCGGGGGGTGTCGTGGAGGATGGCTCCGGGGTAGAATTAGTTCGTCTTTCGACCAAACAAATTAGTCGAGGGTGGCCGCCGCCACAAGGGACCGCCGATCGCGGGGCACCGGGGAGCGGTCACGGATTGGTGAACGATGGGGCATGATGGGGCCAGCCTGGCCGAGCGGGAGCGGGACTCACCTTGATCACATCTACGACTGACCCGCGGCCGGCGGACTTCGCCGACGTGCGGGCCACCAACCTCGCCGTCGTGCTGAGGTTCGTACGCGGGAACGCGCCGTGCTCGCGGGCCGACATCGCGGCGTCCACCGGTCTCAACAAGGCGACCGTGTCGAGCCTGGTCGCCGATCTGATCGACCGCCGGCTCGTCAGGGAGACCGGCCTGACGGAGAACCGCGTCGGCCGCCCCGCCACGATGCTCGTGCTCGACGGCTCGCCGTACGCGGCGATCGGCATCGAGGTGAACGTCGACTACGTCACCGCGGTCGCGGTGGACCTGTCGGGGGAGAAGCTGCTGTCCTGGCGCAGGTCCTTTCCCGGCGCGGCCGGTACGGCGGGCCAGGCGATGGCCACCGTCGCCGGAATCGTCCGCCGGGTGGTGAGCCGGATGGCGAAGGAGGAGCGCCAGGTTCTGGGGCTCACCGTGGGCGTGCCCGGACTGATCGGCACCGACGGCGCCGTGCGCGTCGCGCCCAACCTCGGCTGGCGTGACGCCGACCTCTGCGGCGACCTCACCAAGGCCCTGCGCGACCCGGGCTTCCCCGTACAGGTCGACAACGACGCCAACCTCGCGGCCCTGGCCGAGCACCGCTTCGGCCCGCACGCGGGGACGGCGAACCTGGTCTACCTCACCGGCGAGATCGGGGTCGGGGCCGGGATCATCCTCGACGGGCGGCTGCGCCGCGGGGGCCGGGGATACGGCGGCGAGATCGGCCACATCCAGATCGACCCCCTCGGCGCCGAGTGCCGCTGCGGGCGCCTGGGCTGCCTGGAGGCCGTCGCCGGGATCGGTGCCGTGCTGGAACACGCCGCGATCTCGCCCGCCGAGGTCGAGACCGAACTCGAAGAGGTGGCGCGACTGGCCCGCGTGGGCGACGAGCGCACGCTCGCCGTCCTGAGCACCGTGGGTCACAACCTCGGCAAGGGCGTGGCCCTGCTGGCCAACCTGCTCAACCCCGAGGTGGTCATCCTGGGCGGCTACTACGTGCCGCTCGCGCCGTGGCTGCTGCCCGCGGTGGAGGCGGAGATCGCGGGACGCACGATCGCGCCGGACGCCGGGGGCTGCCGGGTCGTGGCCTCCACGCTCGGGTACGGGGCGGCCGCGCTGGGGGGCGCCGCCCGGGTGCTCGACTCCGTGGACTCCGGCCACCTGCCGCGGGTCTCGTGACCCGCGTGGGGCCGGGGGAGCGCCCCGGCCGGACCGGAGGACCCGCGGGTCTCGTGATCCGCGTCAGGGTGGAGGTCCCGTTGGATTCATGCTGTTTTCAGGGGATCCCCTGACCCGGATCCGGGGATTTCCGGTCGTCGGCAGGCGTTCTTTCGATCCGGATGCGGGTGGATTCAGGTCGTTTGCCGGGTAACTCTTGACCTCTGCCGCACAGGAGTGCACCCTTCAGGGAAGCTCCGTTCGAAACACGCGCGCAACGAACACCGGGGCGCGCGGGTGGCGGCGGAGTTTTCCCGGACCGATTATCGAAGCGCTTCGACTGAGGCGCTCTTCCACGCTGGAAAGTCGAAGCGCTTCGACGCTCTCAAAGGGATGGTCCCCGATGAACGAACCGTTCCGTGACCCGGAACTCCCCCTCGCGCGGCGGATCGCGGACCTGCGGGGCAGGCTCACCCTGGAGGAGAAGGTCGGGCTGCTGCACCAGTACCAGCAGCCGGTGACGCGCCTGGGGGTCGGCCCGTTCCGCACCGGCACCGAGGCGCTGCACGGCCTCGCCTGGCTCGGTCCGGCGACGGTGTTCCCGCAGGCGATCGGGCTGGCGAGCACCTGGGACCCCGAGCTTGTCCGGCGGGTCGGGGAGGCCACGAGCGACGAGGTCCTCGCCTTCCACCACAAGGATCCGGCCGGGGCGGGACTCAACGTCTGGGCTCCGGTCGTCAACCCGCTGCGCGACCCCCGCTGGGGCCGCAACGAGGAGGGCTACTCCGAGGACCCGTGGCTGACCGGCCTCATGGCGACGGCGTACGCCTCCGGCCTTCGTGGGAGCGATCCCACGGTGCTGAAGACCGCGCCCACCCTGAAGCACTTCCTCGGCTACAACAACGAGACCGACCGCTGCGTCACCTCCAGCGAACTGCCGCCCCGGGTGCTGCGCGAGTACGAGCTCCCGGCCTACCGGCCCGCGCTGGAGAGCGGCGCCGCGGTCGCCGTGATGCCCTCCTACAACCTGGTCAACGGCCGCCCCGCCCACCTCAGCCCGCTGATCGAGGAGGTGCTGCGGGCATGGGCGCCCGACGACATCCTCGTCGTCAGCGACGCGTACGCGCCGGGCAACCTCACCGGCGCGCAGGGGTACCACGACGACCTGCCTGAGGCGTACGCCCACGCGATCAGGGCCGGGCTTGACAGCTTCACCCAGGACGACGACCGTTCCGAGGCCACCCTCGGCCACATCCGCGCCGCGCTGGAGCGCGGCCTGCTCACCGAGGAGGACGTCGACGCCGCCGTACGGCACGCGCTGTCCATCCGCTTCCGGCTGGGCGAGTTCGACCCCTCCACCCCGTACGACGACATCGACGAGGCGGTCGTCAACTGCCCCGAGCACCAGAGCCTCGCCCGCGAGGCCGCCAGGCGCTCGATCGTGCTGCTGCGCAACGACGGTCTCCTGCCGTTCGACGCCTCGGTGCGCAGGATCGCGGTCATCGGCCAGCTCGGCGACACGCTCATGGAGGACTGGTACTCGGGGACCCTCCCGTACGCCGTCACCGCCCGCGCCGGGCTCGCCGAGCGGTGCGAGACCGTCTTCTGCGAGGCCGTGGACCGGATCACCATCTCGGTGGACGGCGGCGCGGAAGGGACGAACGGCCGCCCCGTCGTCGCTGTCGTCGCCGACCCCGACGGCGGGCCGCTCGGAACGGGTGGCGAGCCCGACCTGTTCGACCTGTTCGACTGGGGCGGCGGCTGCTACGCCCTGCGGGCCGTGACGACCGGCCGCCACCTGTCCGTCGACGAGGAGGGAGTGCTGGTCAACGACCAGCCGGGTCCCAACGGCTGGGAGGTGCGCCAGACCTTCCGCACCGAGGACCGCCCCCGAGGCGCGCTCGCGCTCCGGCACATCTCCACCGGCCGCTACCTCGCCTTCGACGGCGAGGTCTTCCGTCTCGCCGACGACGCCGACGCCGCGGCCTGGCTCACCGTGGAGCGGGTCGTGAGCGGTGCCGAGGCCGCCGCCGCGCTCGCCGCGACCGCGGACGTGGCCGTGGTGGTCGTCGGCGACCACCCCCTGGTCAACGGCAGGGAGACCGAGGACCGCCTCGACCTCGCGCTGCCCGCCGCGCAGCAGGCCGTGGTGAGGGCGGTGCGCGAGGCGAATCCGAGAACCGTGATGGTGATCAGCAGCGGCTACCCGGTGAGCTGGGACGGCGACGACCCGCCCGCGGTGCTGTGGTCCTCGCACGGGGGCCAGGAGTACGGCCACGCGCTGGCCGAGGTGCTGTTCGGCGACGTCGACCCCGAGGGGAGGCTCACCCAGACCTGGTACCGCTCGGCGAGCGAGCTGCCCGACCTGCTCGACTACGACATCATCGCCACCGACGCGACCTACCAGTACTTCAGGGGGACCCCGCTCTACCCCTTCGGGCACGGCCTCGGCTACACCACCTTCGAGTACGCCGACCTGGCCGTCTCGGTGGAGGGCGGCAGGCTCACCGCCTCGGTCACCGTCACCAACACCGGCTCCCGCGAGGGGGTGGAGGTCGTCCAGATCTACACCCGCCAGCGGCGCTCCCGGGTCAAGCAGGCGCTGCGCCGCCTGCGCGGCTTCGTCAAGGTACGTCTCGCCCCCGGTGAGAGCACCCGGGTCGACTGGGAGTTCGACATCGCGGAACTGGCCTTCTGGGACGTCACCAGGGGCCGGTTCGTCGTCGAGGACGCACCCCACAAGGTCATGGTCGGTGGCTCCGCGCGGGACATCCGGCTGTGCGCCCCCTTCCACGTGGACGGCGAGCGGATCCCGCCGCGCGACGCCTTCGCGGGCCCGATCGCCGCCGTGGACCACGACGAGTACGACTCGGTGGCGTTCGTGGACGCGGCCAGGGTCTCGGGTGACGCCGTACGGTCCGCCACCGAGGGCGCGTGGATCGTGTTCCGCTCGGTCGACCTGGGGGAGGGGGCCGCGTCCTGCTCGGCCACCGCGACCAGCGCCGAGGGCGGCGTGCTCACCCTGCGCCTGGACGACCCCCTCTACGGGCCCGTCGTCGGCGACCTCCCCGTTCCCCGCGCGGGCCGCTACGACCTCGCCGAGATACGCGCCGGGCTTGCGGAGGCCGGAGGAGTCCACGATCTTTATGTGGTGTTCGAGAACGCGGGGATCACCCTCGCCTCCCTGAGCTTCGGCGCGGTCACGTGAGCGGGCGGGCGGTGACGATCAGCGAGGTCGCCAGGCACGCCGGGGTGGCCGTGAGCACGGTGTCGTACGTGCTCAGCGGGAAGCGCGCGATCTCGGCCGACACCCGGCGCCGGGTGCTCGACAGCGTGCGGGTCCTCGGATACCACCCCAACGCCGGTGCGAGGGCCCTGGCCAGCAAGCGGGCCAACGTCATCGCGCTGGTGCTGCCCCTTCGGGCGGGCGTGCACGTCCCGGTGCTGATGCAGTTCGCCACCTCGGTGGTCACCGCCGCGCGCAGGTACGACCACGACGTGCTGCTGCTCACCGCCGACGAGGGCTCCGACGGGCTGCGCAGGGCGGCGGCGAGCGCGCTGGTCGACGGGCTGGTCGTGATGGACGTGGAGCTTCACGACAGCCGGGTACCGCTGCTCAGGGAGCTCGCGGAACCCAGCGTGCTGATCGGCTTCCCCGCCGACTCGGCCGGCCTCACCTGCGTCGACCTCGACTTCGCGCGGGCGGGTGCGCTCTGCGTGGAGCACCTGGCCGAGCGCGGGCACCGGGAGGTCGCGCTGCTCGGCGCCCCCTCGGTCGTCTACGACCGGGGCACCGGCTTCGCCCGCCGCACCAGGGAGGGTTTCGTCGCGGCCGTGGGCGAGACCGGCCTGACCGGGGTGGCCCTGCCGTGCGAGGAGAACTTCGACCAGGTCTCCACCACGATCGCCGAGCTCCTCGACAGCAGGCCGGGCCTGTCCGGGCTGGTCGTGCACAACGAGGCCGCGGTCGGTCACGTGCTGGGGGCGCTGCGTCAGTACGGCAGGCGGGTGCCCGACGACGTCGCCGTGGTGGCGATCTGCCCCGACGACATCGCGGAACGCTCCAGTCCGCCGCTCACCTCGGTGCTGATCCCGGCCGAGGAGGTGGGCCGTCAGGCGGTCCGGCTGCTCATGGAGAAACTCGAAGGCCGCGCCGTCCCCGACGGTACCCTGCTCCAGCCGAGGCTCACCGTCCGCGACAGCACCTGAGGCGCTTTGCGTCGAGGTTCTCGCCGTCCACAACGGCTCTTGAGGCGCCCAACCCGGTGGCCTCCCGCCAGGTTTTCCCGGCGGACCCCCTGCTTCCTCTCAACGGCGACGGGCGCGTTCCCTCCAAGGGAAACGCGCCCGTCGGTGCTGCGTTCGTACTGTCCTACCTGTTCTGCTTCTGCCGGGTGTTCCGCGCGGAACGACTACCAGTCGCCGCCACCGAAGTCACCGCCACCGAAGTCGCCTCCGCCGCCGAAGTCACCCCAGCCTCCGCCGCCGAAGTCGCCTCCGCCGCCGAAGTCGGTGGCACCCCCGCTCTCGCCGCCGCCGTAGCCGCCGTAGCCGTAGCCGCCGAAGCCACCGCTCATCATGCTGCCGATCATCGTGCCGACCAGCATGCCGGTCATGACGTCGCCGAAGCCGCCGTAGTAGCCCTGGGCGTAGGGCTGGTAGGCCGGGCCCGCGTCGTAGTACGGGCGGCGCTGACCGTTGACCATGACCTCGCGCGCCTGCGGCTCGAAGCCGCGATCGACGGCCTCGGCGTCGGCCGCGCAGGCGGGCACGTCGCGCAGCGCGCCGCCGGGCGGGGCCCAGCGCACGTCGCGGACGGAGGGACCGTGCTGCGGGTTGAAGAAGCACGGGGAGCGTCGCTCGGGCAGCGGCTGGTTGTTGACGCGGGCCTTCACGCAGGCGAGGGCGTAGCGGCCCTCCTCCAGCGCGGTGGTCACGCCACGGAGCTCGTCGGGGCGGTTGACCGCCGCGAGCTCCAGCTTGGCCCGCTCGTAGGAGTCGAGGGCGCGCTGCCAGTCCTGCTGGTGGTCGGCGCCGTCGTTGAGCAGCTTGACGTCGGTGTCGAGGTCGGTGATCTCCTCACCGAACTTGGTGACGTCCTCGTCCACGGTCTGCTTGACCGCGGCCAGCTCGGCGGCCTCGCGCTCCTCGCGCTGCTTCTTCTTCTTGCGGGAGTAGAAGAAGATGCCCGCGCCACCGGCGAGGGCGAGCACCAGGATGCCGACCAGCACGCCCGTGCTGGAGCCGCCGGAAGAGCTGGAGGAACCGGAGGAGCCGGACGGGGCACCGGCACCGACGGCCGCCTCGTCGGCCAGCTTGATGAAGTTGATCACGTTGTCGGTCGGGCTGGAGGCGGTCTTCGCCCGCCCGAGCAGCTCGTCGACGTCGACACCCTTGATGTTGGTGACGCCGAACGGCGTGGTGCCGCTCATCACCAGGACGGTGGACTTGGAACCGACGCCCTTGAGGATCGAGCTCAGCAAAGTCCTCGCCTGGGACTGGCTGCTGATCGAGCCCTTCGGCAGCAGCGCCACGTAGACGGAGGAAGTCTGGTCGGCCGCGCCGCGCATGGCGTCCACGGCATCGGCGGGCAGGCCCGCCGCGGGGTCGGCGTAGAAGTTGTCCCCGTCCTTCAGCTCAGAGACGATCGCACTGGGGTCTGGCGCCGCGGCGTGGGCCGCCGGGGCGATCATGGACATGGCCAGTAGCCCGACGAACAATGCCATGATCATGGCACCGAAACGACCTGGCGCGGCTTTTATGATGGTCACGGCAGAAAGCCTCCTTCGTCCTGAAGACGAATGAGTGGACGACAGAGTTCCCTACCCCTCGACCGTATCCCCTCCAGGCCAGGGTCAGGCGTCTCCCGTCCACCTCGGTAGGGGATCGTCACACTGCCCCTATCGGCCCGGCCCCCGTCCTCGCCCGGTTCGGCCCGGTAAGCGCACGCCCCCGGCCCGGCGCGCATTCGCGGGGGCCTTTTGCCCGCTTGCCCGCCCTCGCCTTCCCCGCTCCGCCGGAGACCGTGGCCTCACTGAACCGGGACTCGCCGAACCGTGGCCCGCGGGCGCGCTCAGGTGTCCTTGATCTCGCAGATCGTGGCGCCGGAGGAGATGGTCTGGCCGACCGACGCCGCCAGACCCGTGACGGTGCCCGCCTTGTGGGCGGCGAGCGGCTGCTCCATCTTCATCGCCTCAAGCACGACGATCGTGTCACCGGCCGCGACGGTGTCGCCGTCGGCGATGACGATCTTGACGATCGTGCCCTGCATCGGGCTGATCAGGGAGTCGCCGCTCGCGGCCTTTCCCGCCACCCCGCCGCCGCTCCGGCGCGGCGCCTTCGAGGCCGCGCGGCCCGCCCCCGCGGCGTTGCCGACGGCGAATCCCGAGGGCAGCACCACCTCGAGCCGCTTGCCGCCCACCTCGACGGTGATCCGCTCCCGCTCGCCCGGCTCCCCGGCCGTGCCCCGCTCTCCCTCGTACGGCGGGATCACGGTGTCGAACTCGGTCTCGATCCACCGGGTGTGCACCGAGAACGGCTCGCCCGTGAACGCGGGGTCGTCCACCACGGCCCGGTGAAAGGGCAGCACGGTCGGCATGCCGTCGATCTCGAACTCCGCCAGGGCCCTGCGCGAGCGCTCCAGGGCCTGCCTCCGGGTCGCCCCGGTCACGATCAGCTTGGCGACCAGCGAGTCGAAGGACTGCGGGACGGTCATGCCCGCCTCGTAACCGGCGTCCAGGCGCACCCCGGGACCCGAGGGGGCGCTCATGCTCGTGATCGTGCCGGGGGCGGGCAGGAAGCCGCGCCCGGCGTCCTCTGCGTTGACGCGGAACTCGATCGAGTGGCCGCGCGACACGGGGTCGCCGTAGCCGAGCTCCTCACCGTCGGCGATGCGGAACATCTCCCGCACGAGATCGATGCCCGCGACCTCCTCGGTCACCGGGTGCTCGACCTGCAGACGGGTGTTGACCTCCAGGAAGGAGATCGTGCCGTCCTGACCCACCAGGAACTCGCACGTGCCGGCGCCGACGTAACCCGCTTCGCGCAGGATCGCCTTGGAGCTGGTGTAGAGCAGGTCGAGTTGCTCGGGCGACAGGAAAGGGGCCGGTGCCTCCTCGACCAGTTTCTGGTGGCGGCGCTGCAGCGAGCAGTCGCGGGTGGACACCACGACCACGGTGCCGTGGGCGTCGGCGAGGCACTGGGTCTCCACGTGCCGGGGCCGGTCCAGGTAGCGCTCGACGAAGCACTCGCCCCTGCCGAAGGCGGTGACGGCCTCGCGGACCGCGCTGTCGTACAGGTCGGGGATCTCCTCCAGGGTGCGCGCGACCTTCAGCCCGCGCCCGCCGCCGCCGTACGCGGCCTTGATCGCGATCGGCAGGCCGTGTTCGGTCGCGAAGGCGACGACCTCCTCGCTCCCCGAGACCGGATCCCTGGTGCCCGCCACGAGCGGTGCGCCGACCTTCTGGGCGATGTGACGGGCCTGCACCTTGTCGCCGAGCGCGGTGATCGCGGCCGGCGGCGGGCCGATCCAGGTCAGCCCAGCGTCGATCACGGCCTGGGCGAAGGCGGCGTTCTCGGCGAGGAAGCCGTAGCCGGGGTGCACGGCGTCGGCTCCGGCCTCGGCGGCGACGCCCAGTAGCTTGCCGACGTCGAGGTAGGTCTCCGCGGGAGTCTCGCCGCCGAGCGCGCGGGCCTCGTCCGCGACCCGGACATGGAGCGCGTCCAGATCCTGGTCGGAGTAGACGGCGACGCTGGCCAGCCCGGCGTCCCTACAGGCACGGGCGATCCGTACGGCGATCTCACCACGGTTGGCGATCAGGACCTTGTGCACCGACGTCGTTCCCTTCAGTACGTGCCAGTACGTGCGGAGGAGAGGACTGGCGGGCCTTCAACGGAGTGTAGGCGTCGCCTGACGGCGAGGGTCGGGTGGGTCCCGCAGTCCTGGTCCTGCCCCCGGGGCCCGTTTCCGATATCGCCCCTGAACCTGCTCTCAGCCCCGGCCCCGGTCTCGGCCCTGGTCGCGGCCCTGGTCCCGGCCGTGGTCGCGGTCCTCGTCCCGGTCTCGGCCCCGGCCGGGTCGCGGAGGAGCCCCGTCCGGCCGCTCCGGAGGTCCCACCCTTCACCGCGATCTCGGATAACCGTCCTATAGCCCTCTGAATTACGAAAAATCACGGCAATGGAGAACGTTTAGCCTCTCGGTCACCGAGGGAACGTCCATAGCCGCTTGGCATAACCCGGCCACCTCTGTGATCCTTACGCCTATCGTGATTTCGTTTGGCGACTGACTCTCCCCGACACCGATCCTAAGGAGACTGGCATGAGCCAGAACTTGCTCGGCGGCAATCCCGCGGAAATGCAGCAGATGGCCACCCAGTTCACCCAGCAGGCCGACCAGGTGAGGGCCACCGTGGCCGCCCTCGACCGGGAGGCCGCGAAGGTCGGCACCGCCTGGACGGGGCCCGGTGCCCAGCGTTTCAGCGAGGCCTGGCAGAACTACCGCGCCGCTTTCCAGCGCATGTCCGAGGAGCTGTCCGAGGCTTCCCGGGTCATCAACACCTACCGTGGCAATATCGAGTCCGCCACGCGCTAGAAAACGGCCCGCCGAAATGCCCCGTCCCTCAAGGGAAGGGGCATTTCCGCATTGACGCACTGACAGCGGAGAGGGCGCCGACACGGTGGCCTCCCGTGCGACGACGAACCGTCGGATGACGGCGGCCTCTCATGTGACGGCGGCCTGGATGGGGGTGACCGAGCCCAGGGTCACGAGCAGGCCGCGGCCGGGAGGGCCGCCGACCGCGCCGCGGGGCAGGCGGACGGTGAACAGGTCGCCGTCGGCGGGACTCTGGACCGCGAGCAGCAGGCCCGTCCTGCCCTTGCGGGCCTCGGCCGCGAACCCCCGGTAGGCGGTGGTCAGGTCGCCGGTGGTGCCGCCGATGAGCAGTCCGTGCTCGCCGTCCCTGCCGCTGCGCAGCACCTGTTCCAGCGCGGCCCCCAGGGGGGAGTCGGGGGAGATCAGCTCGGCGTCGTCGACGATCACGACGTAGCGGTCCTGCCCCGCGACGGCCTCGTGCAGGTCGCCGCCCGAGTCCAGCACGGCCAGCACGCCGGGGGTGTCCACCAGCGTGCACAGAGGGCTGCGCCGAGGGGTGACGAGGACCGCGGGGGTGCCGTGGGAGAGCAGCGAGTGGGTGGCGGTCAGCAAGGCCGTCGACCTACCCGACCTGGGCGGACCCGCGACGACCGCCGCCGGGCCGTGGGCGAGCAGGTCGACGCCGAGCGGTGCCAGCGAGTCGCCTCCCGCGCCGAGCAGCGCCCACAGCGGTGAGGGAGGCCGGAAGGAGGGCGCGAGGTCCAGGACCTGCGCGGCGGTGACGCGCATCGGCAGCGCGTCCACCCGCATCGGCGGCTCCGCGGTGATCTTCGGCGCCGAGCGGGCCAGAGCCTGGAGCGTGGCGACCTGCGCCGGTCCCGAGGGGTCGTCGCACAGCAGCGCGATCTGGCTCTCGATCGTGCCGTGCTCGCCGGTGGACAGCGCACGGCCCGGCGCGAGGGTCGCCGGCAGGTCCTTGACGGACAGCCCGGCCAGGCCGTAGTCGGTGGGATCGGCGAGCCGCAGGATCAGCCGGTCTTCGAAGACCGTGGAGATCTGCCCGATCAGCGCCGACCTGTCGCCGGTCACCACGGCCCGCAGTCCCACCGCGGGGCCTTCGCGCAGCAGCTGCATCAGCGACTCGATCAGCCGCCCGTAGTCGTACGCCTCGAACGCGGCGACGAACCCCTCCCACCGGTCGAGCATCAGGACCAGCCAAGGAAGCCGCGGCCCGTCCTCGGCGGCGCGCAACTCGGCCAGCGAGGCGTACCCGGCCTCGGCGAGGAGCTGCTGGCGCCGCCCCACCTCCGCGCGGAGCCTGGCCAGCAGCCGCTCCACCCGGTCGAGCTGGTCGCGGGTCACCACCGCCCCGCAGTGCGGCATCGCCACCAGGGGCAGCAGCGACCCCGAGCCGCAGTCGATCGCGTGCAGGTGGACGTCGTCGGGGGAGGCTCCGGCGGCGATCGCCCCGGCCAGCGTGCGCAGCGCGGTGGAGCGACCGCTGCGCGCGGCGCCCGCGACGAGCAGGTGCCCCCCGTGGGCGAGGTCGAGCGCGAGCGCGCGCCGGTCCTGTGCCCAGGGCAGGTCGGTGATCCCGAAGGCGAGCGGCGGCACCTCCTCGGCCCCCGCCCGGTACGGCAGAGCGCGGGGCGCGTCATCGGGAAGCACGGGCGTCGCGGGAAGGACGGGGACGGTAACGAGGTCGGGGAGCGGTTCGAGCCAGGGACTCGGCTGCTCGGCGACCCCGTCCAGGCGGGCCGCCTCGACCAGGGCGTCGACGAGCAGGGAGAGGTCGGTGACGTGGCCGCTCTCGGCCCCGGCGTGGACCGGCCTGGGCTGTCCCAGGGCCTGCCAGCCGACCTCCGTCACCCGTACCCTCACCTCGCCGCCGGAGGCGCCGGGACTCCGGCCGCCGATCCGCGCGGTCTGCACGGACGTCGCCGCTCCCGCGCCCGACTTCACGTAGCAGCGGCCGGGCGCGGACTTGGGGATGTACGAGGCGTCGGGGCGGCCGATGACGTCGGCCGACTCCGACGTCTCGGTGACCCGCAGGGCGATCCGCAGGGAGGTGTTGGCCTGGATGTCGGCGGTCACCACACCGCCGGGCCGCTGGGTGGCGAGGATGAGATGGATGCCCAGCGAGCGTCCCCGCCTGGCGATGTCGACCAGCCCGGTCATGAAGTCGGGCAGCTCGCTCACCATGGCCGCGAACTCGTCGATGACCAGCACCAGCCGGGGCAGCGGCGGCGGGGGCTCCAGGGACGCAGAGGTACCGGAACGCCCGCGCAGTGGCCTGACCTGCGGGCCGCCTCCGGCGACGAGCAGGTCGCGGGAGGCGCGGGCGGTGCGGGTGTCGCGCAGCTCGTGGTAGTCCTCGATGTCCTTCGCCCCTGCGGCCAGCAGCAGGCGCTCGCGGCGGCGGATCTCCGCGGCGAGCGAGGCGAGGGCTCGCTGGGTGAGGTGGCCGTCGAGGTCGCTCACCATGCCGACGGTGTGCGGCAACCGCACGCACTCCTTGAACGCGGCGCCGCCCTTGTAGTCGATGAGCACGAACGTCATCTCGTCCGGCCGGTTCGCCACCGCGAGCGAGGAGATCAGGGTCTGCAGCAGCTCCGACTTGCCCGCGCCCGTGGTGCCCGCGATGAGCGCGTGCGGCCCGTCCCTGCGCAGGTCGACGGAGAACGGCCCCTCGGGGCCCACGCCCACCACGGCCTCGGTGGCCCGTCCCCAGCGCCCGGTCAGGGCCGCGCCGGAGAGCGAGGGCAGCTCCAGCAGGTCCAGCAGCCGCGCGGAGTCCGGCAGGGCGAGTCCGGCGTCGTCGCGGCTGACGTCGCGGATCGGCGCCATCGAGCGGGCCAGCCTGTCGCACCAGGCGGACGTCACCTGGTCGGCGAGGATCTCACCGAGGTCGTCCAGGCCGCCGCCGCGCAGCCGCACCGTGCCGTCGGCCTCCACGGCGGCGACGGTGGCGCACTCCTCGGGCAGCAGCCGCTGGTCGCCGTCGACGGCCAGGGTGTGGACGCCCGCCCTGGGACCCTGGCGCAGCACCTGGGGCATGCCGGGCAGGGCGCGCAGCGCCTGCGCGCCGTCGAGCACGACCAGCACGTCGTAGGGACGCTCGTCGTAGACGGGGGCGGCGTACGGCTGATCGGCACCGGTGCCCGCGGCTCCGCCCAGATCGCCCCAGCCGCTCGGGATACGGCCCAGTTTGGCCGCGGGACCCGCGGCGGCGTCGTCACCGAGGCGCTCGTCGATCAGCGCGGCGAGCTCGCTCACCCGGCGGGCCGCGCTTTCCGGGTCGGCGCCGACCAGGGCCACGCAGTCCTCGCCTCCGCGCGGGGCGCAGTGCGGCAGCCAGCGGACCCAGTTCCAGCGTTCCTCGCCGTCGCCGTGCGCGGACAGGACGACGATCGCCAGGTCGCGGGGGCTGTGCAGGGTGGCTGCCTGGCCGACCAGCCAGCGCGCCACCCCCGCCGTCGTGTTCCTCGGCCCGGTGAGGCCGGCGACGCCCAGGCGGCGCATGGCCAGCGCCACCGGTACCGCCTGGCAGGTGGGCGGCGCGGGCAGTGGGGCGTCGGCCGGTGCGGAGCGCTCGGGGGTGAACTCCAGATCGGCGGGGAGGTCGGCGAGGCCGATCCGCAGCCGCAGCGCGTCGGGGTCGTGGTCGCGCCGCTCCCAGAGCCGCCGCCGGGGGCCGGTCACGGTGAGCAGCACCTCGGCGGGGTCGGGCGCGGCGGCGCGGCGGGCGGTCTCGTCGTCGGCGCGCGCCCGCTCCACGGCCGCCTCGAAGACCTCAAGCCGCTGCTTGTACTCCTTGAGCTGCTGGCGGTACTGCTTGCGACCGTGCCGCCTGTCGCTCCACCACTGGCCGATCATGATCAGTGGTGTCATGAACGCGAACAGCAGGAAGTACGGCGATTTGAGGGCGATGGCGAGGCCCACTCCCAGCGCGGCGGGCAGGAACGCGGTGAGCAGCTGCAGCCGCATCGTCTCCGCCCGCCTGGGCTCGGCCGGGACCTCGAAGCGCCGCGCGCCGCCCGGCGGCCGGAACCTGGGCGGCCGGTTGTAGGCGAGCCCGCCGTCGGGTTGCGCGTCCAGGTGGGCGTCGGGCGGCTCCACCGCCTTGAGGGTGAGCACGGTGCCGCCGCAGCTCAGCAGGGCGTGTTCCGGCCAGGGCAGCGGGCCTTCCAGGGGGTCGTGGCCCAGCAGGGGTGCCGTGCCCTCCCCGGGTTCCACGGTGATGGCGTCCGGGGTGAGCCGTACCACCGCGGCCCGCGCGGGCAGCCTGGGGTCGGCCACGGCGACCGAGCAGGCGGGGTCGGAGCCGATGGTGTGCACGCCCAGGCTGAGGCGGTGCACGGAGCCCGCGGCGGGCCCGCCGACCACCCGGATCTCCACGATCCCGCCGGGCTCCTCGGCGAGGGTGGCCACCGCGAGGGAGCGGTCGAGGGTGACGAGGTCGCCGTCGCGGAGCAGGCCGAGCGCGGGGGCGGCGGGGTCGAGGGGGCGGCCGTCCATCCACAGCGTCGGGGGCTCGGCCCCGGCGGAGTCGCGATCCAGCCCGTACGGGGCCTTGCTGCGCGTCAGCCGCACCACGTTGCTCGGTCGCTCGCCGCCCTGGCCCGCCAGGGACTCCGCGAGCCGTGCCACCGTGGTCGTCTCGTCGCCCTCGACCACGACATCGCGGTCGGCGTGCTCGCTGAGCACGGTGAGCATGATCCGCATCGCCGCTCTCCTCGGGTCAGGCCGCGGGTCCACCGTACAGAGTGAAAACCATCCCGGTGGGAGTGTTCGCGGCAATGTCGTGACTCACCACCGGTATGTGGAAAACGGGAAAACCTGTGGATAACCATCTGGGGATGATGACCGGTTATACCGTCTCAAGTGGGCATTTGTCGCCGTGGAGGCTTCGTGGCGGTGACCTGCTCGTGATGCGGGGCTGTGGAAAACCTGTTCGGAGAACCGGGGGGAAGTCGCGCGCTCCGCTCCGGATCCGGAAACCGGCGGCATCCCCTTCCGGGGCGGGCATGCCGGGCACGGGAATGAGGGGTGAAAAAGCTGGGGTGATTGGTACGAGAGTTAATTACCGTCCATATCACCCGGATAAGCCTCCCGTCAGCTAGCCAAACGGACATCTTCTTCTGAAGTGGCGTTGACAGAGGTGTTCCTATCAAACGAGCATGGGTCCTGGCTTTTGTCCGACAGTCCGTCCGCATGGTGCGCATAATGGCGTAAATTCGACCAGTAGTTCCCCATATTTTTGAGCACTCTGGGAGTCCCCCTACCCATGAGGACCAGTGAGAAGCCAACGGGCCGCGTCCCGGTGAACGCCGAGCGTCAGACCTCGGCGGGCGCCCTGTCCGGTCCGGCGTCGCGCAAGCTTCCCGTGCCCCCACGCGAGCGCAAACCCGCCCTCGCAGCCCTCGCCGTCCTCCTCATCCTGGGCGGCGCCCTCGCCACCACGCTGCTCGTCCTGCGCAGCGGCGACCGCGTCTCGGCGATCGCCGTCTCCCAGCAGATCGGCGCCGGACAGCCCTTCACCGAGGCGATGCTCAAGGAGGTCCAGATCGCCGACACCGGCATCGGCTACGTGGCCTGGTCCCAGCGCGCCCGCGTCACCGAGAACTTCGCCCGCGTCACCCTCCTGCCCGGCACGCTCCTCACCCGCGACATGGTGGTCTCCTCCAGCAGGGAGCTCGGCCCGGGCAAGGCCCAGGTCGGCCTCGCGCTCAAACCCGGCCAGACGCCGGGCACGTTGGAGCGCGGAGACCGGGTCCAGGTCGTCCACGTGCCGAGCAAGGGCGGCGGCGCCGACAGGGAGAGCCGGGTGCTGGCGCAGAGCGCCCTCGTCCACCAGATCGGCACGCCGGGCAGGACAGGGGCGAACGGCCTGGTCACCATCATCGTGGACAGCTCCGTCTCACCACAGATCGTCGCGTACGCCTCCGCGGGTGAGATCGCCCTCGCCGAGCTGCCGGGAGCGCGCTGACGTGGCGCTCATCGTGCTGGCCGCCGACAAGGGCGCGCCCGGCGTGACCACGGCGGCCACCGCGCTCGGCGCGATCTGGCCGCGTCCGGTGCTGCTCGCCGAGTGCGACCCGGCGGGCGGCGACCTCGCCTACCGCCTGCCCGCCGCCGACGGCGGCGTGCTCAACCCCGCGCGCGGCCTGCTCACCCTGGGGGCCACGGCCCGCAGGGGCCTGCACCCCGGCCAGATCCACGAGCACACCCAGAAGATCGTCGGTGGTCTGGACGTGCTGGCCGGGCTCACCCACGGTGAGCAGGCGTCCGGGCTGACCTGGCTCTGGGGTCCGCTCGGCCGGGCGCTGGCCACGCTGCCCGACGCCGACGTGCTCGCCGACTGCGGGCGTCTCGGCGGACACCCGCAGCTCGCCGAGCTGACCGGTGAGGCCGCGCTGGTGGTGCTGTTCACGAGGGCGAGCCTCGACCACGTCGCCCACCTGCGCGAACGCCTGCAGATCATGCCGCGCGAGCCCCAGGTGGGCGTGGTGGTGATCGCCGACCCCCGCCAGTACCGCACGACCATCGACGAGGTGCGCCGGATCGTCGCGGGCACCGGCAGGCACGTCGCCTTCGTGAGCGGGCTCGCGCACGACCCCAAGGGCGCCGAGCTGCTGCGCGGCCAGTGGGGCGGACGTCTGGACCGCTCCCTGCTGATCCGCACCGCCAGGGAGCTGGGCGGACGTCTCGACGCCCAGCTCCGCGCCCAGGAGTCGGCGGAGTCGGCCTTCCGCGCACGGGAGCAGGCCGCACGCTCGCCGGTCGAGCCGTCGAGCGGAGCGAGGCCGTGACCATCGACCACACGCTGGTGAAGCGTTTCCGGCAGGACGTCGGCGACAGGCTCGCCCACCAGCGCCGCCTCGACCAGGCGAGCGGCCTGCCACCGATGAGCGGCGAGGACGAGCGCCAGTTCGCCCGCGCACTGATCGCCCAGATCCTCGAGGAGTTCGCCCGCGGCGAGATCGGCGTCGGCAGGACGCCGCCCACCGCCGAGGAGGAGGAGGCGCTGGCCGCGGGGATCCACGCGGCCCTGTTCGGCGTCGGCCGCCTCCAGCCGCTGCTCGACGACCCCGAGGTCGAGAACATCGACATCAACGGCTGCGACCGGGTGTTCGTCGGCTACGCCGACGGCCAGGAGCTCATGCGCGAGCCGGTGGCCGAGTCCGACGAGGAGCTGGTGGAGCTGATCCAGATCCTCGCCGCCTACAGCGGCCTGTCCAGCAGGCCGTTCGACACCGCCAACCCCCAGCTCGACCTGCGCCTGCCCGACGGCTCCCGACTCTCGGCCGTGATGGACGTGACGGTGCGCCCGTCCATCTCCATCCGCCGTTCCCGGCTGGGCAAGGTGTTTCTCAGCGACCTCGTGGGAAACGGCAGCCTCACCCCCGAGCTGGGGCGGTTCCTCTCGGCCGCGGTGGCGGCGAGGAAGAACATCATGATCTCCGGTTCGACGAACGCGGGGAAGACGACCCTGTTGCGCGCGCTCGCCAACGAGATCCCGCCGTCCGAGCGCCTCATCACCGTCGAACGCGCGCTGGAACTCGGCCTCGACCAGTTTCCCGAGCTGCACCCCAACGTGGTCGCCTTCGAGCAAAGGCTCCCCAACTCCGAGGGGCAGGGCGAGATCACCATGGCGGAGCTGGTCCGCCGCTCCCTGCGCATGAACCCCTCCAGGGTGATCGTCGGTGAGGTCCTCGGCGACGAGATCGTCACCATGCTCAACGCGATGACCCAGGGCAACGACGGCTCGCTGTCGACCATCCACGCCAACTCCTCGATGGAGGTCTTCAACCGCATCGCCACCTACGCCCTCCAGGCCTCGGAGCGCCTGCCGATCGAGGCCACCCACATGCTCATCGCCGGCGCGATCGACTTCGTGGTGTTCATCGAGAAGCGCAACGACTACGCGGTGGGCGGCAGGCTGCGCCGTTTCGTGTCGAGCGTGCGCGAGGTGGCGGGGGTGGACGGGCGGGTGCTCTCCTCCGAGGTGTTCGCGAGGGCGCCCGACGGCCGGGTGATACCGCACGCCCCGCTGTCGTGCCTTGAGGAGCTCGCCCACTTCGGCTACGACCCGGGAGGCTGGACATGACGTCCCTGCCTCCGGGCCTGTTCGACCCCCTGGTGCTGCTCTCCGGCCTCGCGCTCGGCGCCGGGCTCTTCCTGCTCTTCCTCTCCCTGTACGGGGTGCCCGTCCGGCCGGCCACCCCCGGCAGGTCGGCGGGCAGGCGCGAGTTCCTGCGCGCGCTGTCCACCCGGTCGGCGGTGGGGGTCATCGCCGGGGTGCTCGTGCTCGTGGTGACCGGGTGGCCGGTCATGGCGGTGGGAGCCGTGCTCCTCGCCCTGGCCTGGCGCGGCCTGTCCGGCGGCGCCGCGGAGGAACGGACCGCGATGCGGCGGCTGGAGGCCCTGGCGGCCTGGACCGAGTCGCTCCGCGACACCATCGCCGGGGCGTCCGGGCTGGAACAGGCGATCCCGTCCTCGATCCGGGCGGCCGCCCCCACCCTGCGCCCGCACCTGCGGTCCATGGTCGACCGCCTGCACACCAGGATGGCGCTGCCCGACGCGCTCAGGCTCTTCGCCGACGAGCTCGACGACCCCTCCGCCGACCTGGTCGTGGCCGCCCTCATCCTCAACTCCAAGCTGCGCGGCCCCGGCCTGCGCGACGTACTCGGCGCGCTGGCCGTGTCGGCCCGCGAGGAGCTCGACATGCGCCGCCGGGTCGAGGCCGAGCGCCGCTCCACCCGCCGCAGCGTGCAGATCGTGGTCGGTACGGCCCTCGCCTTCGCCGTCATGCTCGTCGTGTTCAACCCCTCCTACGTCGAGGAGTACGACAACACGCTCGGCCAGGCGGTGCTCGTGGTGGTCGCCGGATTCTTCGGCGCCGGGTTCGCCTGGATGCGCCGCCTGGCCCGCTTCGACAAGCCCGCCCGCCTGCTCGGCCTGCCCTCCGGAGGCGAGGTGCGCGATGACTGAGGCGCTGCTCGCGGGATCGGTGCTCGGGATGGGCCTGTTCCTGCTGCTGCGGGCGCTGTTTCCCGCCCGCCCCGGGCTGGTGACGCGCCTGATGGCGCTCGACGCCGCCAGGGAGGGCACCGACGCGCCCCGGGCGCGGCTCATCCTGCCCGACGAGGAGGTGAGCGCGTTCCGGCGCGGCCTGGGGGAGCGGATGGCCCGCTTCTACGCCGCGCGGGGCTGGGAGGCCCGCTCGGCGAGAGCCGACCTCGCGCTGCTCGGCAGGTCGTTCGAGGGCTTCCTCGCCACCAAGGTGCTGCTTGCGGTCTCCGGGCTGCTGGCGTTCCCGCTGCTGGTCGGCTGGCTGGTGCTGATGGGGTGGGGCCTGTCCCTCAGCGTTCCGCTGTGGGCGGCGCTCGTGGTCGCCGGGGTCTTCTTCGTCCTGCCCGATCTGCAGGTCAAGCGGGACGCCGCGCGGATGCGCCGCGACTTCCGGCACGTCGTCGGCTCCTTCCTCGACCTCGTCGCGATGAACCTGGCGGGCGGGCGAGGGGTTCCCGAGGCGTTGATGATGGCGGTCTCGGTGGGCAGCCCCGGACCCGACGAGGACGGGGCCAACTGGGCGATGTCCCGTATCCGCGAGGCGCTCGGCAACGCCAGGATCGTCGGCATCACCCCCTGGCAGGCCCTCGGCCAGCTCGGTGACGAGATCAACGTCGACGAGCTGCGCGACCTGTCCGCCGCCCTCGGGCTGGTCGCCGACGACGGCGCCAAGGTCCGTACCTCCCTCACCGCCCGCGCCGCGACCATGCGGCGCCGAGAGCTCGCCGAGATCGAGGGGCAGGCGGGTGAGCGCTCCCAGTCGATGCTCGTCGCCCAGCTCCTGCTCTGCGCGGGTTTTGTGATCTTTCTGAGTTTCCCGGCCGCTATGAAGATGTTGGGGTCCTGACCATGCTGAGCCATCCGTGGATCGTCTACGCGGCCGCCGTTCTGAGCGTCCGGATCGAGAAGGCGCGCAACGCCCCCACCCGGGGCGCCTCCGCCGTCGAATGGGTCATCATCACGGCCATCATCGCCGGGGTGGCGCTCGGACTCGCCACCCTCATCAAGACCCTCGTCGAGGGTAAGCAGGCCGAGATCTCCAACCAGTTCGGCGGCGGGGGCGGCGGAGGCGGGGGCGGCGAACTTGGAGACCCGTGAGCGCGCGCGACGCCGCACCCGAGGAGACCGGGAGAGGGGCGGCGAGCGCGAACGGGAGGCGAGAGCGCGCCCCTGCGGCGGGGACCGTGGTGGCGAGCGTGGTGCCACGGTCGTCGAGCTGGCGATCATCATGCCGGTGGTGCTGGTCGTCGTCCTGCTCATCGTGCAGTCCGCCCTGTGGTTCCACGGACGTCAGATCGCCGACGCCGCGGCGAGGGAGGGGGCGCGGCTCGCCAGGGTCGACACCGAGTCCTGGCAGCAGGACGCCGAGTCCCGCGCCCAGGAGCTGATCCGCACCATCGGCCCGAAACTCCTCGAAGGCGCCACGGTCACCGCCTGGGAGGAGGGCGACCAGCGGGGTGTCGAGGTGAGTGCCTCGGCGGTCCAGGTCGTCCCGCTGCTGCCGTCCACCACGTTCACCGTCACCGCGCGCTTCGGCGGTCCCATCGAGTGCTTCCGTCCCGACGACGGGAGCGAAGGATGCGAGTGATCCCCTTGACGTCCAGCGGGGACAGGCGCGAGCGCGGGTCGCTCAGCACCGAGACGGTGCTGCTCGCCCCGGTCTTCCTGCTGTTCCTGCTCTTCCTGGTGGGGGCGGGAAGGGTGGTCGAGGCCCAGGGCGAGGTCAACGGCGCCGCCAGGGACGCCGCCAGGGCCGCCTCCGTCGAGCGCACCCTGGCCGACGCCGAGGCCGCCGCGGACGAGGCGGCCCGCGGAGCACTGTCGGGCGAGTGCGAGCCGCAGGTCAGCCTGTCCGGTACGACCTGGGAGGAGGGCGGCCAGGTCCACGCGGAGGTGACCTGCTCCCTGGACCTGGACTTCCTGGGCTTCGGGGCGGCCAAGGACATCAAGGGCGACTCGGTGGTCCCGCTGGAGCAGTTCAGGAGGGTCGAGGAGTGAACCCCGCGCACCCGTCTCCTCCCGCCGCGCTCGGCGAGCGGGGGTCGATGTCGATCTTCACGGTGATCTTCTCGGTGGTGGTGTTCCTGCTGGCCGGGCTGCTCGTCGACGGCGGGGCCGCCATCAACGCCCGGCTGCGGGCGGCCGACGTCGCCGAACAGGCCGCCAGATCCGCCGCCGACCAGATCGACGTCGAGCACCTGCGCTCCACCGGCCAGGCCCGGCTGCTGGGGGAGGGGGAGGCCTGCGGGCAGGCCGAGGAGATCGTCTCCGCTCACGGCGGCGGCGACGTACAGCTCACGGAATGCACCCTCGGCGGCGGCCAGGGCGAGGTCACCGTGAGCGTCTCCGTCACCTGGAAGGCGTTCTTCCTGTCCGCCTTCGGCTTCCCCGGTTCGGAGATGGAGGCCGAGGCCACGGCCGGGCCGGACGTCGGGGAAGACCAATTGCCGTGAATCGCAGGCCCACCGGTTGACCGAGGACGAATCAGAACGGGGAGGGAGACGAATGCCCACGCGACAGCCCGTGCGCATCAAGGCCAGGCGCACACCGGGAGACCTGCTGGCGGGCCTCGGCGCGCTCGTCGTCCTGGTCGCGCTCATCGCGGGGGTCCCCTACGCCCTGCTCCGGCTGGCCGGGCCGCCGCTCCCGCCCGAGCTGCTCAACCTCGACCTGCTGACCAGCCAGGTGGGTACGAGCACGATCGTCGCGATCCTCGTGCTGCTGGTCTGGCTCGCGTGGCTGCAGCTGGTGGTCTGCGTGCTGGTCGAGATCTACGCGGGTCTGCGCCGGGTCGGCATGCCGGCGAGGGTGCCGCTGTCGGGCGGTACGCAGATGTTCGCCAACCGGCTGGTCTCGGCGGCCATGCTGCTGTTCACCGTCTCGGCGGTGGCCCTGCCGATCGCGAAGATGACCAGCCTGCCGCCCACCGCTCCCGGCATCGTCTCCACCGGCCTGTCGTCGCCGTCCGCGCCGGCCGCCGACGAGCGGGCCGAGCTGGCGCCCGCACGCAAGGCGAAGAAGGTCTACGTGGTGCAGCCGCCGCACGGGCGCCACCACGAGAGCCTGTGGGAGATCGCGGAGAAGTGCCTCGGCGACGGGCGCAGGTATCCGGAGATCTACCGGCTCAACCAGCACAAGGAACAGCCCGACGGCAGCCGCCTGCACATGGCAGACCTGATCAGGCCCGGCTGGGTCCTGGACATGCCGGACGACGCGCGCAACATCCACATCGTCCCGGCCTCCCAGCCGCGTGACGACACCCTCAAGGACCACCCGGACAAGCCGACGGAGCTGGACGGCCGTACCCAGACCTTCACCCCCGGCGGCGCCGACCTTCCCGCGGAGCCCGCGCCCGAGGTCTCCGACCCCCGCGAAAGGGCCGGGGCCGACGGGAGGCGGGAGGCCGGCCCGGCACAGGAACGCGGGGACACCGCTCACGACGGTGCTCGTGACGGTGCTCGCGACAGGGCCCGCACCGTGCCCGATACACCGCCCGTGACGGTGCCCGACAGCGGGCGGCAGGACCCCGGGCAGGTGGAGCGGCGAGACCCGGCGGCGGTGGCGGAACCCCCTGACATCGGGCAGAACGCCGGGCAGGACACCGCCCTGGGGATGCTCGACTACCTGGCGGGGGCCTCGCTGGCGGCGGCGGGACTGCTCGCCGCGCTCGGACGCAGGCGCAGGCAGCAGCTCTGGCGCCGCGCGTTCGGGTACCGGATCACCCGGCCCAGGGACGACGCCGCCCAGGCCGAGCTCGCGCTCAGGCTCGGTGCCGACGCCCCCGGCAGCCGGATGCTCGACGTCGGACTCCGGCTCCTCGGCAGGTCCCTCGCCGCCCAGAACCGCGTCCCGCCCACGGTCTACGCCGCCCACCTGTCGCCGCAGACCCTCGACCTGTGGATCCACCCGCCGGACTCCGACGCGCCCGCGCCCTGGACCGCCCACGACGGCGGCCAGGTCTGGCGGCTTCCCGCGCACGAGGGCCGGATGATCGACGAGCGGACGCTCGCCGACGCGCCCGCCCCCTACCCGGGACTGGTCTCGCTCGGTTCCAACGGTGAGGGCCGGGTGCTCGTCGACCTGGAGGCCGCCCACGGGCCGATCGGCATCAACGGCCCGCGGGCCACCGAGGCCCTGGCCGCGCTCGCCGTGGAGCTGGCCACCAACCGCTGGTCGGACCGGATGCGCCTCACGCTGGTCGGCTTCGGCGAGGAGCTGACCGTGATCGCCTCCGATCGGATCAGATACGTGGGCGCCCTGGCGGAGATCCTGCCCGAGCTGGAGGCGGGAGCCGGTAAGCGCGATCACGCCGGTGAGGTGCTCACCGGCCGGATCCACGGGCGCGCCACCGACCCGGTCGCCACGCCGCACTACCTGCTGTCCGCGATCGCCCCCACCCCCGAGGAGGGCCGCCGCCTCGCCCTGCTCGCGAGGAAGGGCGTGCGGACCGCGGCCGGGTACGTGATCGCGGGTGACGTGCCACACGCCACCTGGAACTGGACGATCACCGAGGGGGGCCGCGCCGAGGTCGACGCGCTCGGCTTCGACGTGGCCGCGCAGCTGCTGCCCCGGCGCCAGTACCGGGCGCTGATCGACCTGTTCCTCGCGACCGAGCGGCTGGAGGGCGAGCCGCTTTCCGACGAGCCGGAGCCCGTACCGCACACGCCCTCGGTCGAGGTGCGCATCCTCGGTCAGGCCGAGGTCGTCGGCCCCCCGCCCATGGAGGAGGGACGGGCCGTGATCGCCGTCGAGCTCGCCGTCTACCTGGCGACGCACCCCGGCGGCGTTCACCCCGTCGTGCTCGGCGGCATCCTCTGGCCGAGGGGCGTGCAGTCGGTGGTGAGGGACGCCACGATCGCGAGGGTCGTCGCCTGGCTGGGCACCGACAGCCAGGGGCGGCCCAACCTCTACGCCGACGAGTCCGGGCGGCTCAGGCTCGGCCCCGAGGTGCGCACCGACTGGATGCTCTTCCGCGACCTCGTCCGCCGGTCGCACGCCAACCCCGCCGGGCGTCCCGAACTCCTTGAGCGGGCACTCGGCCTGGTACGGGGCCCGCTGCTGAACGGCCGTCCCCGTGGCCGCTACGCCTGGCTCGCCGCCGACGACCTGGAGTACAACGTGACCGCGGGCGTCGCGGACGCCGCGCACCGGCTCTGCGAGACGCGCCTGGCCCGAGGCGAGACCGACCAGGCCGTCGCGGCGGTGCGTGCCGGGCTGTTGCTGGCCGCGGACGACGAGGGGCTCTGGCGCGACCTGCTGCGGGCCACCCACCTCACCGCCGACCCCGTCCGCCTGCGCGCCGTGGTCGACGCCCTGCACCGCAGGGCCGAGTCGCACCCCTACGGCGGCGGGATGGCTCCCGAGACCGAGGCCCTCATCGACGAGCTGCTGCCCTCGTGGCGGATGCGCTCGGCCCCGACCGCATGACGGGCCGGGCGGACCCGGCCCGTGCGCCGGACGTCACGCGGTGGCGGGCGGGTGCCGTGCCCGGCGACCGTCGGGCGGGAGGTGTGGTGGGTCGCTGTGCGGAGGACCAGGAGGACCAGGAGGACCAGGAGGACCAGGAGAGAGTCATGCCGAATCGCGCATATCGGTGGTTTCGGTGGTTGGGCGCTCCTAGCGTGATCGGTGTGCGTGTCGCGATCGCGCTGGTCGTACTCCTGTCGACGGCCTGTGCCCCCTCGGAGGCCGAGCGGTTCACCCCCGTCGACCTTCCCCCCGAGACCTCCGCGCCGGGCTCCGCCGCGACGGCGCCGAGGGCGCCGAGGGTGGAGACGGTCCAGGTCTCCGCCGACGTCCAGGTGGTGGTGGAGTGGCCGGCCACGACCGACGAGGACACCACCGCGATGATCAACACTTTCCGCGACTACCGTGCCGGGTCCTTCCGCGCGGTCGTCACCGGAGGAGAGGACACCGCGTACTACGAGACGGTCCAGGAGGGGGCGAGCAGGGACGCGTACGCGTGGGTGAAGGCGTTCCTGGACCAGCGCCGTTCGGTGCGCGGGGTCTCCCGGCTGTACGCGCTGAACGTCGTCTCGGTCACCGGCAGGGGTGCCGAGTTGAACGCGTGCGTGGACGAGACCGGGATGCGACTGCTGGACGCGGAGACCGGGAAGGCGGTCCGTAAGCAGCCCGACTGGGCCAGGCGCCCCTTCCTCCAGGTCGCCGGCCTCCGGCGGGGTGACGACGGGGTCTGGCGGATCAAGCTGCTCCAGCACGCCAAACCTTTCAGTGACGCCTCGAAGGGATGTCATCGATGATCATGAATGTGGTGGTCGCGGGGCTGCTGCTGCTCGCTCCGGGCCCCGGTGACCCCGGTGGCGGCGGTGGTGGCTCCGATGTTCAGGTCCGAGGCAGCCAGGACGGGAACACGGCGCGGGTCAGTCTCAAGAACTCCCAGATCATCATCAGCGGGAACGGCCGCGGGGGGAGAAGCGACGGCTACCGGCTCAAGCGGCCCTGCTGGTACGAACCCGCCCAGAACGCCTCCGAGATGCTGGACTTCCAGCAGCGGACCACCCGGGTGGATCCGGGCGCGCCGCAGACCCGGCAGGAGGCACTCAAGCCTTTCGTGGAGAAGCTCGGCGAGGAGGGACGCTGGTGGACGGTCGCCCACGACGCGTCCGATCCCAACGGGGTGAGCTGCCAGATGGGGCTGGACACCTACGTGTTCGTGCCGCCCAACACGACCCCGCCCGCGGGGATCACCATGGCCGAACTGGTCGACATCGCCCGCGCCGCGCTCACCGTCCCCGAGCCGAAGATCGAGCTCAACCCGGACGCCAAGAGCTACGTCAACCTGCCGACCTGGGTCTGGCTGAGCGGGGTCGGCGAGACCACCAGGTCCGTGACCGCGACGCTGCCCGGGATCATGAGCGCCACCGTGACCGCCACCCTGCAGGACATCCAGATCGACGCGGGTACCACCGAGGACCGGGCGGAGGTCAAGGAGGAGTGCGGGCCGGGCGGCAAGCCGTACCGGCAGGGCGCCGAGTTCACCTGCGGTGTCCGCTACCTGCGCTCCTCGATCGACCAGCCGCGTGACGTCTACGTGCTGGAGGTCACCTCGGTCTGGCCCATCGAGGTCGAGGACGACGTGGTGCCCTTCGTCTACGACCCGATCGAGGTGGGGGTGACCCGCGACGTCCCGGTGGGCGAGGTACAGAGCACGGTGAGAAAGGCCGGTTGACCGCCCGGGGTGATCGCCGGTCCCGGGAGGACCGGTCGGCCGTCCCGGGAAGGCGCGGGGTGCGTCGAGGAGGTCCGGTCAGCGGTCCGTACCGGTCATAGGCCGGTCACGGGCCGGTGACCGGCCCGGCGAGACGCGGAGCACGGCCGGAACGGCCGGGTCAGCGGCCCTCCCCGCGGGCCCTGAGCCGTTCGGCGGCCGGTGCCCCCTCGTGGGTGAGCAGCCACTGCTTCACCGGGGTGCCGTAGTAGTAGCCGCCGTACCCGCCGGTGGACGGCAGGATGCGGTGGCAGGGGACGAACGGCGCGATCAGGTTCCGCGCGCACGCGGACCCCGCCGCCCTCGCGGCGGTCCTGGGCAGGCCCGCCCGCTCGGCGAGCTCGGCGTAACTGATCGTGACGCCCGCGGGCACCTGGCGCAGGGCGGTGAGCAGCCGCTGCCGGGTGGGCGTGCCCGGCTGTTCCACCGGAACCGCGTCGAGGGCGGCGAGGTCGCCGTCCAGATAGTCGCGTACCGCCCGCGCCGGCCCGCCCAGGTCGTCGGCGAGAACGAGCCCCTCGGCGCGTACCTCGGGGGAGAGCCGCGCGAACATCTCCTCGGGTCCCGCCGTGGTGAAGCCCGCCGCCAGCAGCACGCCCTCGCGGGCGAGCATGGCGAGCGGACCGGCAGGGGTGTCGAGAACCTGTGCCTCTATCATGCCGAGCTCCAAAGGTGCAGCGCGGCGTACGCCCGCCAGGGACGCCACCGCTCGATGTGATCTTCAGGGATGCCGAGGCAGGCCATGGCCCGCCGCAGGCCGAGGTCTCCGCCAGGCCAGGCGTCCGGGTCGCGCAGTGCCCGCAGCGCGATGTAACCGCAGGTCCACGGCCCGATGCCGGGAACCTCCAGCAGTCCGGCCACCGCCCGCGCCGGCTCCTGCGCGCCGTCCAGGTCGATCTCGCCGCTCGCCACTTTTACGGCGAGCGCCTTCAGCGTCGCCACCCGCCGCCCGGTCAGGCCCAGCCCGGCGAGATCGGCCTCGGCGAGCTCCTCCGCGGTCGGGAACAGGTGGGCCGGCCCCTGCCCGCCGGTGGGGCGGCCGGCCCTGGCCGCGACGCGGCCCAGGATGGTACGGGCACCCGCGACGGAGATCTGCTGGCCGACCACGGCGCGGACGGCCATCTCGAAACCGTCCCAGGCGCCGGGTACGCGCAGCCCGGGGCGGGCGGCGACGAGCGGAGCCAGCGAGGTCTCGCCGAGGGCGGAGGAGATCGCCTCGGGGTCCGCGTCGAGGTCGAGGAGGCGGCGGCAGCGGGCGACGATCCTGGCCAGGTGGCGGGTGTCGTCGACGCTCACCTCCAGCCGTACGTGGCCGGGCACGGGGGTGAGGGCGATCGTTCCGCCGGGGACGGCCCGGCGGTAGGACGTGCCGTCCCCGTGCTCCAGCCCCGGGATCGCCCTCGCCGCCAGGAACCGCATCAGGGTCTCGGCGTCGTACGGCTCCCTGCGGTGCAACCGCAGGGTGAGCGCGTCGCCGGGTATCTGTGGCCTCGCCCCCGTCGTCGCCCGCAGCTCGCCGGGCGTGAAGCCGTAGGTGTCCTTCATGGTCGCGTTGAACTGCCGTACGCTGCCGAAACCCGAGGCGAACGCCACGTCGACGATCGGCAGCCCGGTCTCGGTGAGCAGTTGCTTGGCCAGCAGCAGGCGCTTGGTCCTGGCCACGGCGAGCGGACCCACGCCGATCTCCGCGGTGAACAGCCGGTGCAGGTGCCGTCCGGTGATGTGCAGCCGCCCGGCCAGCCGGGTCATCCCGCCGTCGTCCGCCACCCCCTCGTCGATCAGCCGGAGCGCCCGGCCGACCAGGTCGCCCCGGTGGTCCCAGCCGGGATCGCCGGGGCTCAGCTCGGGCCGGCACCGCTTGCACGGCCGGAACCCGGCCGCCTCGGCCGAGGCGGCGTGGCGGTAGAACCGCACGTTGCGGGTGGAGGGGGTGCGTGCCGGGCAGATCGGCCGGCAGTAGATGTTGGTGGAGGTGACCGCCGTGTAGAACCGCCCGTCGAACCGGGCGTCCCTCGCGGCCACCGCGCGGTAACAGGAGTCGAAGTCGAGTTCTCTCACGGACACGGTGACGACGCTACCCGCGGCTCAGGGGGGACAGCTGGCGGGAATCGGACCTGGCCGTGGCGGCTGTCGCGACAGGGGGGCCGGGACGGTCCAAGGAGGGGCGAGAACGAGCGAGGTCGGCACGGGTGAGGCGCCGGGCGCCAGGGCCGGGACCCTCCAAGGAGGGTCGGGAACCCACCTGGAGAGCGCCGCCCGCACCCCGTCCAAGTCGGCAGGGACGGTCTACGGAGGATCGGGAACCGGCCGCGGCGCTCGTCACGACACAGGGACGGCCGGGGACCGGACGCCCCGGCGGGGGTCACTTGGAGGAGACGCCGACGCCGATCTCGAACTCCCGGTAGACGCGGGCCCAGAATCCGTCGCGGAGCCAGACGCGCGCCTCGGGGTACGGGCGCAGGGAGTGGCCCAGCTCCTTCTCCGCCTCGATGAGCAACTCGGTGTCGATCACCGTGGGAAGGATCGGCCCCGGCAGCAGGTCGCGGATGTTGTCGCGGCCGCGGGTGAGGATCCACTTCTGGGCGACGTGCTCGCCGACCTCCTCGACGCGCGGGCGGCTCGGCCCCAGCTTGGTGACCTGGCCCACGGGTGCCTTGGGCTTGGCGGCGGTGCGCCCGGCGAAGACCTGGGCGGGGGAGGGGGCGATCGGGGGCACCGGCACGGGGACCGGCGCGGGGGCGCGGCTGAAGTAGGAGCGCAGGAAGTCGGCGCTGATGATCTCGACGGTGTCGGACTCCCAGACCAGACGTTCCGCCTGGTTGGTGCCGTAGGGGGGCTCCACGCCCCACAGGTGGATCCGCACCCCGTAGGCCTGGGCGGCCTCGACGGCGGGGACCATGTCCTCGTCCCCGGCGAGCAGTATCGTGTCGCTCACCGCGTGGTGCCTGGCCAGTGCCTCCAGGTCGCTCCTGATCTGCGCGTCCACGCCCTTCTGCTGGCCTCGGGCGTTCAGGTTGCCCAGGCGCACCTTGACCCAGGGGAGCTGGGCGATGACCCGCTGGTCGACGGTCGGCACCCGGTCGCGGGCGGCGTCGTACCAGTAGATCCGGAGCAGCTCGCCGTGGATGCGCTCCTCGGCGTGCTTCTGCAACGCCTGGATCAGCTCGTCCGCCGCCACCCGGTATTCCTTGCGCTCCTTGGCGCCCAGGAGCACCTCCCCGGCCGCCGCGTACAGATAGCCGACGTCGACCAGGACGGCGTACTTCGCGGCGATGGGATGTGATGTGAGGTCCAGGATGCTCATGTCGTCCTCCAGGCCTCGGAACTAGCTGATCGGCTGACTATATGCGCCCATTTCTTAGATGGTCCCAACTCTCGCGCAACTTGACACCCCGTTCTCTGGATCTATCTCGGCAGCGCGCTGGATCGCCACGCGCCTTGTCCGACAGGAAGTGCTTTTCGCATGCGATCTGAGGGATTGCTCCAGGATTTCGAGGTCTGCGGGGTTTTTTGCGCCGGATTCGCCGGTGTGGCGCGCGCCGATAGGGCGATCACCACCGCGGCGATCTCCTCGAGGGTCGCGTCCCCTTTAATGATCTTCAGGTGTCTCATAGCGGGATGTTCCCGTGCTTCTTCGGGGGCAGGGTCGCGCGCTTGCCGCGCAGGGCACGCAGCGCCTTGACGATCTGGACGCGGGTGTCTGAAGGGCGGATCACGGCGTCCACATACCCACGTTCGGCCGCGAGATACGGGTTGGCGAGAGTGTCCTCGTATTCGGTGACGAACCTGGCCCGCGCGGCGTCCGGCTCCTCGGCCGCGGCCAGCTCGCGCCGGTAGAGGATGTTGACCGCGCCCTGCGCGCCCATCACCGCGATCTGCGCGGTCGGCCAGGCCAGGTTGATGTCGGCGCCCAGGTGCTTGGACCCCATGACGTCGTACGCCCCGCCGTACGCCTTCCTGGTGATGACCGTGACCAGGGGCACGGTCGCCTCCGCGTAGGCGTAGAGCAGCTTGGCGCCGCGCCGGATGATCCCGTTCCATTCCTGGTCGGTGCCCGGCAGGAATCCGGGAACGTCGACGAATGTCAGTACGGGAATGTTAAAGGCATCGCAAGTGCGAACGAATCTCGCGGCTTTCTCGGAGGCCGCGATGTCCAGCGTTCCGGCGAAACTCATCGGCTGGTTGGCGACGATCCCCACGGAGCGCCCCTCGACCCTGCCGAAACCCACGAGGATGTTCGGCGCGAATTGCGCGTGCACCTCCAGGAATTCGCCGTCGTCGAGGACGTGTTCGAGAACCGTACGCATTTCGTAGGGCTGGTTCGCCGAATCGGGGATCAGCGTGTCGAGCTCGCGGTCGGAGTCGGTGGTCTCCAGCGGCGGATCGGCGTCAAACGCCGGTGCCTCGTCCATGTTGTTGGACGGCAGGTACGACAGCAGCGCCCTGGCGAAATCCAGGCAGTCGGCCTCGTCGGACGCCTCGTAGTGGGCCACGCCCGAGCGGGAGTTGTGCGTGTGCGCCCCGCCGAGCTCCTCGAACGTCACCTCCTCGCCGGTGACCGTCCTGATCACGTCGGGGCCGGTGATGAACATGTGCGACTTCTCCGACACCATCAGCACGAAGTCGGTGAGCGCGGGCGAGTAGACGGCGCCACCCGCGCAGGGACCCATGACCAGCGAGATCTGCGGGATCACCCCGGAGGCGTGGACGTTGCGCCTGAAGATCTCGGCGTACAGACCCAGCGAGACGACACCCTCCTGGATGCGCGCCCCTCCGGAGTCGTTGATGCCGATCACCGGGCAACCGGTCTTCAGCGCATGGTCCATCACCTTGACGATCTTCTCTCCGAAGACCTCGCCCAGGGACCCGCCGAAGACCGTGAAGTCCTGGGCGAACACCGCGACCGGGCGGTCGTCGACCGTGCCGTACCCGGTCACGACCCCGTCACCGTACGGCCGCTGGCGCTCCAGGCCGAAACTGGTGGACCGGTGCCTGGCCAGCTCGTCGAACTCCACGAAGCTGCCCTCGTCGAGGAGGGCGAGCACCCGCTCCCTCGCGGTCATCTTCCCGGCGGCGTGATGCTTCTCGACGGCTCGTGCCGAACCCGCGTGGGCCGCCTCACCCAGGCGGCGCTCAAGATCGGCCAGCTTGCCGGCCGTCGTGTGGATGTCGGGTCCGGAATCCAGCGGTTCGGCACTCAGGGGCTCGCTCATTCCAGCAGGGTAACCGTCCGCTCACATCGCGAACCATTGGGGGCGATCGTTCGTTCCCCCTGCGAGCGGACTGATCGGTCAACTCTGGGGAAGGGCGGCGCGATGGCTGATATCACGGAGGCGGTAAGAACACGGGGGCTGTTCAAGAGATTCGGGCAGCAGGTGGCCGTGGGAGGTGTCGACCTGGTCGTGCCACAGGGCGGTTTCGCCGGGCTTGTCGGACCCAACGGGGCGGGGAAGACCACCACCCTCAGCATGGTCACCGGCCTGCTCCGCCCCGACGACGGCTCGGTCCACATCGGTGGCGCCGACGTCTGGCGTGACCAGGTCGCGGTCAAGGCCCGCATCGGGGTGCTCCCCGAGGGGTTACGCCTGTTCGAGCGCCTGTCGGGCCGGGAACTGCTCTCCTACAACGGCCAGCTCCGCGGCATCCCCAAGGCCGAGGTGGAGCGGCGGGCGGAGGAGTTGCTGAACGTCATGGCCCTCACCGGCTCGGCGGACAAGCTCGTCGTCGACTACTCCACCGGCATGCGCAAGAAGATCGGCCTGGCCGCGGCGCTGCTGCACAACCCCGACGTGCTCTTCCTCGACGAGCCGTTCGAGGGCGTCGACCCGGTCAGCGCCAACACGCTCGTCGAGGTGCTCAGGCGCTACACCGCCTCCGGCTCGACGGTGGTCTTCTCCAGCCACGTGATGGAGCTCGTCGAGCGCCTGTGCGACTGGGTCTCGGTGATGGACCGAGGGCGGATCGTCGCCCAGGGGCCGCTGGACGAGGTGAGGGCGGGCCGCAGTCTCAACGAGGCGTTCCTCGCCCTGGTCGGGGCGAGGGGCGACGGCGATCCCGCGGGACGGGAGGGCCTGTCGTGGCTGGGCGCGACCCCCTCGTGAGCGCCGGGACCGTACGGGTGGGGCCCATGGTGTTCGTGCGGCTCAAGCTGCGGCTCGTCGCGGGAAACCTGCGGGGCAGCACCCAGCGCCTGCTGGGGTTCGTCTTCACGACGATCGCCGCGTTCCTCTTCGGCACCGTCGGCTTCCTGATGATGTCCTCGCTGCGCCTCGCGTCCGCCGACCTCGCCGTGGAGACCGTGACCGTGCTGTTCACCGTCTTCCTGGTGGGCTGGGCGGTCGTACCGCTGCTGGCGTTCGGGCTGGACGACACGCTCGACCCGTCGCGCCTCGCCCTGTTCCCGCTGCGGACCGGCCAGCTCGTCACCGGCATGTTCGCCGCCTCGATCACCGGCGTGTGGCCGCTCGCCTCGCTCGCCGTGACGGCGGGGGCGGTGGCCGCTCTGGCCACCGGGATCGGCGGGGTGCTCCTGGGTGCGGTCGTGGTTCTGCTCCACTTCGCGCTCTGCGTCATGCTCTCCCGGCTGGTCACCACGTCGCTGTCGGGGATCCTGCGCACCCGCAGGGGCCGCGACGTGCTCGCCGTCTCGGTGGTCTTCTTCGTCCTGGCGGCCCAGCTGCCCAACCTGCTGCTCAACGGCGGCGTGTCGGCCGATCCCAGGGCCGTGCTGCACGCCCTGGCCTCGGCGCTGAGCTGGACCCCCTCCGGTGTCGCGGCCCGCTCCATCGCCGACGGCGGCCTGACGGCGGTCGCCGGGGCGGCCCTGCTCGCGCTCCTGATCGCCGGGGTGGGGTGGCTGTGGATCGCGGCGCTGCGCCGCGCCCTGGTCACCTCCGACGCCTCCACCCAGGGCGCGTCGGTGCGCAACTCCCGTGGCCTGCTGGCGAAGGTCCTGCCCGACGGCCCGCTCGCCGCGGTCGCGGGCAAGGAGTTCAAGTACGCCAGGCGCGACCCGCGAGGCAGGGTCGGCTGGTTCGCCGCCATCGCGGTCACCGGGGTGATGGCCTTCTCCATGTACGGGGACGGCGAGGGCGCGGCCGGGGGCGTCCTCGCGATCGCGCCCGCCTGCATCGGCGCGGTGATGATCAGCATCCAGTGGTGCAACGCCTTCGGCATCGACGGCCGTTCCCTGTGGATGAACGCCGTCGCCTACGGCACCGACCGTGACTGGCGTACCGACATCGCCGGGCGGCACCTCGCCGTGGCGACGATCGCGGTCCCGTTGCTGCTCCTGCTCGCCGCGGTCGCGGCGCTGCTCGCCGGGGACGTCGGGTGGGTGGTCCCCGCCACGCTCACCGCCTGGGGCGTGCTGGGGGCCGGGCTCGGCGTGGGCGCGCTGACCAGCGTGCTGGTGCCCTACACCGTGCCCGAGCGCCTGAACGCCTTCACCGGCGCGGCCCCCGGCCAGGGCGGTATCGCCTTCGTGGCGTCGTTCGGCGCGCTGATCTGCACCGGCCTGCTCGCGCTGCCGATCGTCCTGCCGATCCTGCTCGGTCTCACGTGGGTCAGCGTGCTCGCGGTGCCGTACGGGCTGCTGCTCTCCTGGGGCGGCCGCAGGATCGCGGGAAAGATCGCCTTCGCCAGGTATCCGGCGCTCCTGGAGGCGACCTCCGTCGCCACCTGACGCCCACCCCGCGCTCCCCTTCCGGCCGTACGCGGGCCCGGAGGGGAGCGCCCCGACGGCTGCCTGAACGGTCACGAACGGTCCTCGGCGGCTGTCACGTACGGCCCCGGGAACGGCCGGGGATCAGCCTCCTCAGTGGTCTAGTCCAATGGGTGAGACCGGTCTCCGTTCGACAAAACGGACTGGGTACGCTGGCGAGCATGCCCGCCACCGTGTCCCATCAGGCAGAGCGTTCCTCCGCTGTCACCGAGATGCCCGACGAGCTGCGCGCGGACGTGCGACTGCTCGGCGAGCTCCTGGGGCAGGTCATCGCCGAGCATGGCGGCGATGACCTGCTCGCCGATGTCGAACGGCTGCGTAAGGCCGTCATCGGGGCCCGCAGAAAGCAGGTGTCGGTCGACGAGATCACCGCGATGGTGGCCGAGTGGCCGATCGACCGCGCGGTGCAGATCGCCCGCGCGTTCACCTGTTACTTCCACCTGGCGAACCTGGCCGAGGAGCACTTCAGGATCCGCACGCTCAGGGTTCGCGACACCGGCGAGGAGCCGCTGCCCGAGTCCCTGGCGCAGGCTGTGCAGGAGCTCGGCGACGGCAAGGTCGCCGAGCTCGTCGAGGGACTGCGCCTGCACCCCGTGCTGACCGCGCACCCCACCGAGGCCCGCAGGCGCGCCGTGGTCACCGCGATCCAGCGCATCAGCGGCCAGCTCGCCGCCTACAACAGCTCGGACAGGGGCGCGGCCGAGCGGGCGGAGACCCGGCGACGGCTGCTGGAGGAGATCGACCTGCTGTGGCGTACCGCCCAGCTCAGGTCCACCAAACTCGACCCGCTGGACGAGGTGCGCACCGCGATGGCGGCCTTCGACGAGACCCTCTTCCGGGTGGTCCCGCAGGTCTACCGCGCCCTGGACGCCGCGCTCGGCGGCGGAGGCGGCACCGCCAAGCCCCGGGCCCGCGCCTTCATCAGGTACGGCAGCTGGATCGGCGGCGACCGCGACGGCAACCCGAACGTCACCTCCAAGGTGACCAGGGACGCCGTGCTCATCCAGGCCGAGCACGTGCTGATCGCCCTGGAGAACGCCACGCTCAGGATCGGCCGCTCGCTCACCCTCACCGCCGACTACACCCCCGCCTCGGCGGGGCTGAGGGCCGCGCTGTCGAGCGCCGTGAACGACCACCCCGACGTGGTCTCGGAGATGGCGACCCGCTCCCCGAGGGAGCCGCACCGGCAGTGGCTGATGTTCGTCGCCGCCCGCATCGCGGCCACCCGCCAGCGCGGCCTCGACCTGGCCTACCGCTCGCCCGAGCAGCTGCTCGCCGACCTGCGCACGGCCCAGGACTCGCTGGTCGAGGCCGGGGCGAACCGGCAGGCGTACGGAGAGCTGCAGCACCTCATCTGGCAGGTGGAGACCTTCGGCTTCCACCTGGCCGAGCTGGAGGTCCGCCAGCACTCGCAGGTCCACGCCGCCGCGCTGGAGGACATCGCCGCCGGGCGCACCTCCGAGCGGACCGAGGAGGTCCTGGCCACGATCCGCACGATCGCCTGGATCCAGGAGCGGTTCGGGGTGACCGCCTGCCGCCGCTACGTCGTCTCCTTCACCCGTTCGGCCGACGACATCGCCGCCGTCCACGCGCTGGCCGCGCACGCGCTGGGCGACCGGGCACCCAGGCTCGACGTCGTCCCGCTGTTCGAGTCGGGCGCCGACCTGGCCGCCGCCCCGGCCGTCCTGTCGGGGATGCTCCAGATCCCGGCCGTACAGGCCAGGCTCGCCGAGGAGCGGCGCCTGGAGGTCATGCTCGGCTACTCCGACTCCGCCAAGGAACTCGGCCCGGCCGCCGCGACCCTGAAGCTCTACGAGGCCCAGGAGGAGCTCGCCGCCTGGTCGGCCGAGCACGACGTGCCGCTCACGCTGTTCCACGGCCGGGGCGGCGCCCTGGGCAGGGGCGGCGGCCCGGCCAACAGGGCCGTGCTCGCGCAGGCCCCCGGCTCGGTCGGCGGCAGGTTCAAGGTCACCGAGCAGGGCGAGGTCATCTTCGCCCGCTACGGCCACGACGCCATCGCCCGCCGCCACATGGAGCAGGTCACCTCGGCGGTGCTGCTCGCCTCCACCCCGTCCATCGAGGCCCGTACGGCCGAGGCGGCGGGGCGCTTCCGCGGTGTGGCCGAACGGGTCGCCTCCGCCTCGGAGAAGGCGTACCGGCTGCTGACCGAGGCGCCCGGCTTTCCCGAGTGGTTCTCCCTGGTCAGCCCGCTGGAGGAGATCGGCTCGCTGCGCCTGGGTTCCCGCCCGGCCCGGCGAGGTCTCGGCGCGCCCCGGTCCCTGGACGACCTGCGGGCCATCCCGTGGGTGTTCGCCTGGGCACAGACCCGGGTCAACCTGCCGGGCTGGTACGGCCTGGGCAGCGGCCTGGAGGCGGTGATCTCCGAGGCGGGCCTGGACGAGCTGCGCGCCGCCTACCGCGAGTGGCCGCTGTTCGCCTCGCTGCTGGACAACGTGGAGATGTCGCTCGCCAAGACCGACCGCGACATCGCCGCCCGCTACCTCGCGCTCGGCGCGAGGGACGACTTCGTCGAGCAGGTCCTGACCGAGTACGACCTGACGCGCCGCCTGGTCCTGGAGATCACCGGTCACACCCGCCTGCTCGAGGACCGCAAGGTGCTGTCCCGCGCGGTGCAGCTCCGCGACCCGTACGTGGACGCGCTCTCCCACCTGCAGTTGCGCGCCCTGTCCACGCTCCGCGCGGACGAGGGGCTGTCGGAGGGCGAGCGCGAGCGCCTGTCCACGCTGCTGCTCCTGTCGGTCAACGGCGTCGCCGCCGGCCTGCAGAACACCGGCTGAGCGCGGGCGGAAGGTTCAGCTGCCGATGCGGTGTGCCCCCGCGTAGACGTTGAAGCGCTCCTCGCGCAGGAAGCCGACCAACGTCATCCCGAACTCCCTCGCCAGGTCGACGGCGAGGGAGGACGGCGCGGAGACCGCGCAGACGACCGGCAGGCCCGCCGTGAGGGCCTTCTGCATGATCTCGTAGCTGGTCCGCCCGCTGACCATGAGCACGTGCCCGCCCAGCGGCAGTCTCCCGCTCATCATGGCCCAGCCGACCAGCTTGTCCAGCGCGTTGTGCCGCCCCACGTCCTCGCGGACCGCGAGCGGCTCACCGTCGGGGGTGAACAGGCCGGCCGCGTGCAGCCCTCCGGTCTTGCCGAAGACCCCCTGGGCGCTTCTCAGCCGGTCGGGAAGGTCGTACAGGACCTCGGGGGAGATGAGCAGGTCCTCCTGGTCGGGCAGCGGCGAGCAGCGGCCGCGCAGGGCGTCGAGGCCGGCGGTGCCGCAGACGCCGCACGCGCTCGACGTCACGAAGTGCCGGTCGAGCGAGGGCAGGTCGGGCAGCACGCGGCCGCGCAGCCGTACGGTCACCGTGTTGTAGCGCGCCTCCTGCGGCACGTCCTCGTCGGTGCAGTAGGCGATGGACGCGACGTCCGCCGGTGCCGCGACCCCCTCGCCGTACAGGAATCCGGCCGCCAGCTCGAAGTCGTGCCCGGGGGTGCGCATGGTGATCGCGACCGTGCGACGTTCCTCGCCTGCCTGGATGCGGATCTCCATCGGCTCCTCGGTGGCGAGGTCGTCCCGGCGCTCGTGAAGGGTCCCCGCCCGCATCTGCCCGACCCGCGCCCTGGTGGTGGGCCCCGGTCTCGGTGCGCTGAGATGTCTGCTCATACGTTCATCGTCTCTTTATCACGATCTTCCGTACGGTTTCCCGCCTCGGTCAAAAGCCTGACCTTGCCCGCCGACCCAGACTTCGGTAACAGTATTCCCTGGTCATTGGATTAATTCGGTAACAGGGGGTCGTTAGTGGAGGCAAGATGGCTAAGTGCTCGACTCGCCCTTCACTGATCTTGACCGCCCGCCGCTCTCTCAGGCGGCGCTCACCCGCGCCCTGGTCCGTCCCGGGGGCCTCTGGTCCGGCATCACCGTGGTCGACAGGACCGGATCGACCAACGCCGACCTCGCGCACGCCGTCCGCGACGGCGCGCGGCAGGGAGCCGTCGTCGTCGCCGAGTCCCAGTTCGCCGGGCGCGGCAGGCTCGGCCGTGTCTGGAGCGCTCCGCCGCGTTCCGGCCTGACGTTCTCGGTGCTCCTGCGGCCCGACCCGCCCATGTCCACACAGGGGTGGCTGCCCCTGCTCGTCGGCCTGGCGGTCGCGTCGGCCGTCCGGAAGGTCGCCGAGATCGACGTACGCCTCAAGTGGCCCAACGACCTGCTGATCGGCGAACGCAAGCTCGCCGGGGTGCTCGCCGAGCGGATCGACAGCGCGGTGATCGTGGGGGTCGGCCTCAACGTGAGCGTGCGCCCGGAGGAGCTGCCGGTGGAGACCGCCACCTCCCTGGTCATCGAGAAGGCCGCCTGCGCCGACCGCGACCCGATCCTGCGCGCGGTGCTGCGGGAGATCGAGACCCACTACCGCGAGTGGTCGGAGGCGGACGGCGACGTCGAGGCGTGCGGCCTGCGGGCCGCCTATCTCGCGGTCAGCGCCACTGTCGGGCGGGAGGTGAGGGTGGAACTGCCGGGCGAGCGGGTGCTGACCGGCACCGCCACCGGCGTCGACCGTGCCGGGCACCTGCTCGTCAGCTCCAAGGGGGAGGAGCACACGCTCAGCGCGGGTGACGTCGTGCATGTTCGGCCTCACACCTCGTGACGCAGGGCATGCACACGTGTCACGATTTGCCCCATGGGTTTGCCCGATCACCACATGACGGAGGGGGAGCGACGGATCAAGTCGTTCCATCCTCACTGGAAGCGACTCACCGGCCCGTTCCTCATGCTGATCCTGATCAGCGTGGGGTCCGGTGCCGCCCTTTACTTCATGCCCGACTTCGAGTATCGGCTCTACGCGCGCGTCGCGGTGGCGGTGATCGCCGTCGGCCTGCTGACGGTGTGGTCGTTCATTCCGTACCTGCGCTGGAAGAACGCCGTCTACATCCTCACCTCGCACCGGTTCACCATCAGTACGGGGGTGCTGAACAAGTCCATCGACGACATCCCGATGGTCAAGGTGAACACGGTCAGCGCCGACCAGACCTTCATGGAGAGGCTCCTGGGCTGCGGCACGCTGGTCGTCGAGTCGGCGAGCGAGCAGGGCCGGATCACGCTGCGGGACATTCCCCGCATCCAGGAGGTCCGGGCCGAGCTGTTCCGCGCGCTCGACGACGCGCTCGACGGGGAGCCGTCGGAACCCGGACGGTGACCCGTGGGGCGTGACCTCCCGGACCAGGGAAAGGCCGGGGAGGAGACGGAGGTCCCCATCGGACGTCCGGCGGCCGAGCACCACGCCGGACGTCCGACGGCCGAGCAGATCGAGCGCCTCTTCGTCGGCGCGTCTCCTCGCCACACCCGGATCCAGGTGGCGAGCCTCGCCCGGGTGCCTCAGGAGCTCACCGAGCGGATCTGGCGCGCGCTGGGGTTCGCCACGCTCCCGGACGACGCCGTGGCCTTCACCGACGCGGACGTGGCCGTGTTGGAGCGGGTCCGGGCGATGATGGAGGGCGACCTGCTGGACGACCAGACCGTCATCCGGATGGCGAGGGCGCTCGGCCAGACGACGGCGAGGCTCGCGCAGTGGCAGGCCGAGATCATGATCGGCGCCATGCTCGACCCGGGCCGCCGCCCCACCGACGAGGACCTGGCCGCGGTCATGGAGACCTCGCGCCGGCTGCTCCCCGACTTCGAGCAGATACTGGTCCACATCTGGCGCGCCCAGCTCGCCGCCGCGGGGACCCGCCTGCTCACGCTCGCCGACATCACCGACGAGATCGTGCCGGACAGGCTCACCCTCGCGGTGGGCTTCGCCGACCTGGTCTCCTTCACCCGGGTCTCGCGCGAGCTGGACGAGCGGGGCTTGGCCGAGCTGGTCGAGGGCTTCGAGTCGCGGGCCTCGGACGTGGTCGCCGAGCACGGGGGACGGATGGTCAAAACGCTCGGGGACGAGGTGTTCTTCACGGCGGCCGACCCGAGGAAGGCCGCGATGATCGCCCTGGACCTGGTCGGCGCGATCCGCAGATACGGGCCCGAGGTGCGGATCGGGCTCGCGTACGGTCCGGTACTGCCGATCATGGGCGACGTCTTCGGTACGACGGTCAACCTGGCGGCCAGGCTCACGGCCATCGCCCGCCCCGGCACGGTCGTCGTCGACGACAGGCTGGCCGAGGCGCTGAAGGGCGCGCCCGGTGTCGAGATCGGCCGCATCCGCCAGCGGCCGGCCCGTGGCCTGGGGGTGGTGCAGCCCTACGTGTTGCGCCGGGCTGGTAATCATTGAGTGCCGGGTGCCCAAGTCCGTTCAATCGGTAAGCGGGCCCGTGAAGGTCGAAACCATGACAGATGAGGTGCAGGACATGCCGTACACCGTGCAAGGCGTGGTCGCGCGTGGCAAGGGCGAGCCCGTCTCGCTGGAGACCGTTATCGTGCCGGATCCCGGCCCTGGCGAGGCCGTGGTGACGGTCCAGGCCTGTGGTGTCTGCCACACGGACCTGCACTACCGCGAGGGCGGCATCAACGACGAGTTCCCGTTCCTGCTCGGCCACGAGGCCGCGGGAGTGGTCGAGGCCGTCGGCGAGGGCGTCACCGAAGTGGCCCCCGGTGACTTCGTGATCCTGAACTGGCGGGCCGTCTGCGGCGAGTGCCGCTCCTGTCTGCGAGGCCGTCCCTGGTACTGCTTCAACACCCACAACGCCACCCAGAAGATGACCCTGGAGGACGGCACGCCGCTCAGCCCGGCCCTGGGCATCGGCGCCTTCATCGAGAAGACCCTGGTCGCGGCCGGGCAGTGCACCAAGGTCGATCCGTCGGCACCGGCGCAGGTGGCCGGACTGCTGGGCTGTGGCGTGATGGCGGGCATCGGCGCGGCGATCAACACCGGCGGCGTGACCCGCGGTGACAGCGTGGCGGTCATCGGATGCGGCGGCGTCGGCGACGCGGCCGTTCTCGGCGCCGGCCTGGCGGGCGCCTCGAAGATCATCGCGGTGGACGTGGACGACCGCAAACTCGCCTGGGCCAAGGAGTTCGGCGCCACCCACACGGTCAACTCCCGCACCTCCGACGTGGTCGAGACGGTCAAGGAGCTCACCGGCGGCAACGGCGCGGACGTCGTCATCGAGGCGGTCGGCCGCCCGGAGACGTACCGGCAGGCCTTCTACGCCCGCGACCTGGCCGGGACCGTCGTCCTGGTCGGGGTGCCCACCCCGGACATGACGCTGGAGCTGCCGCTGCTCGACGTCTTCGGCAGGGGCGGCGCGCTGAAGTCCTCCTGGTACGGCGACTGCCTGCCCAGCCGCGACTTCCCCATGCTCATCGACCTCTACCTCCAGGGGCGGCTCGACCTCGACCGCTTCGTCTCCGAGACGATCGGCCTCGGCGACATCGAGGACGCCTTCGCGAAGATGCACCGCGGCGAGGTCCTGCGCTCGGTGGTGATCCTGTGATCGACAAGGTCGTCACCTCGGGAACGTTCTCACTGGACGGCGGGACCTGGGACGTCGACAACAACGTCTGGATCGTCGGCTCGGCGAGCGAGGTGCTGATCGTCGACGCAGCCCACGACGCCGCCGCGATCGCCGAGAGGGTCGGTGGCCGCGAGGTCAAGGCCATCGTCTGCACCCACGCGCACAACGACCACATCGACGCGGCGGCCGACCTCGCCGAGCGGACGGGCGCGCCGATCCTGCTTCACCCGGCCGACCAGGTGCTGTGGGAGATGGTCTACACCGACCTGCCGTACACCCCGCTCAAGGACGGGCAGGTGCTCTCGGCCGGCGGAATCGAGCTGACCGTGCTGCACACGCCCGGCCACGCTCCCGGCGCGGTCTGCCTGTACGGGGCGGAGATCGGCGCGGTCTTCACCGGCGACACCCTGTTCAACGGGGGGCCCGGTGCGACGGGGAGATCCTTCTCCTCCTTCGACACGATCATCGAGTCGATCAGGGAGAAGCTGCTCACCCTGCCGCCGGAGACGGCCGTGCACACCGGTCACGGTGAGTCCACCTCCATCGGCGCGGAGGCGGGGCACCTGGAGGAATGGCTCGCCAGGGGCCACTGACCCGCGCCTTTCCGCACTCGATCCGCTCACGCGTCCCGGTCTTCGCCGGGGCGCGTTCGCGTTTCCGGCTCCCTCGCCCCGGTGGCGTGTCCACGGGTCCCCTACCCGGGTTTCCGGTGGACCTTTTCGCGTGCTCACCCGCAAGACGGCCCTGCTGTCGCGAGGTTTCCCGCACGTCGACCGGTTGCCGCCCGGGTGGGAACTTCGGACCGATGACAGAGAGATTAAGGTCGTGTGCCCTAGTTCACATAGGCAAGGCTTACCAAATGAGCTAGTTTAGGTGTGCCTAACCTATGGTAGCCTCCAGAAAGGTCGCACCCCCGTGTACGTATGCCTCTGCCGTGCGGTCACCGAGAACGAGGTGCACGACTGCATCTCGGCAGGGGCCAGAAGCGCGCGCCAGATCCGCGATGCCACGGGCGCCGGCGGCGACTGTGCTTCTTGCGTGCGAAAAATCTGTGCGATCCTGAAGCGGTCTGAAGATTTGATGCCGACCGCATAGCACGAGGAGCCCGCCATGCAGGGCGACAAGAAAATCATCGAACTGCTCAACGAGCAGCTGACCGCGGAGCTGACCGCGATCAACCAGTACTTCCTGCACGCCAAGATGCAGGAGAACTGGGGGTATACCCGGTTGGCCAAATACACCCGCGAAGAGTCCATCGACGAGATGCGCCACGCGGAGAAGCTCACCGACCGCATCCTCTTCCTTGAAGGACTGCCCAACTACCAGAAGCTGGGCACCCTCCACATCGGCCAGACCGTCGCCGAGCAGCTCCGCGCGGACCTGGACGTCGAGCTTGAGGTCGTCACCCGGCTGAAGCCCGCCATCATCCTGATGCGTGAGAAGGGTGACGCCACCTCGGCCCGGCTCTTCGAGGAGATCCTGGAGGACGAGGAGCGCCACATCGACTACCTGGAGACCGAGCTGGGTCTCATCGGGAGCCTCGGGGAGCAGCTCTATCTCGCCCGCTACGCAGAGCCGCCCTCGGCGTCTTGAAGTAATAAAGCATGAACACGCCCACCAGATCCCCTCTGGTGGGCGTGTTCTGTTTTGTCGCCTCGCCCTTTTGGGGTGCTGTGCTTTCCAGGCACTTCCAATGCGGGAGACCTACTCCGTAGCCCTCGGCCGTTGCGGGATGACTATCCGGGATTTATCAGTGTTTGCCCAGGTCAATGGATAGGTCAACGACGAGTCAAACCGCGCGCTGTACCCGGGAAACGATCCCCTAAGGTCCTACGATCGCAACATGACCTGTGTACTACTCGCCGAGGATGACACCTCGATTTCCGAGCCACTGGCGCGAGCCCTGCGCCGCGAGGGTTATCAAGTAGAGGTGAGCCCTGATGGCCCGCAGGCTCTGGAGCGGGCTCTGTCGGGTGGCATAGACCTGATCGTTCTCGATCTGGGTCTGCCCGAGATGGACGGACTGGAGGTGGCCCGGCGCATTCGCGCCGAGGGCCACGGAACTCCCGTGCTGATCCTCACGGCCCGTGTCGACGAGGTCGACACGGTGGTGGGCCTCGACGCCGGGGCCGACGACTATGTCACCAAGCCTTTCCGCCTCGCCGAGCTGCTGGCGCGCGTCCGCGCGCTCCTGCGGCGCGGCACGTCCGAGACGCCCGTGGTCCAGGGCGTGCGCATCGACGCCGACTCACGTCGCGCGTGGATGGGAGACAAGGAGCTGCATCTGACCACCAAGGAGTTCGATCTGCTGAGGGTCCTGGTCCGGGACGCGGGAAAGGTGGTCACCCGCGAGCAGATCATGCGCGAGGTGTGGGACACCAACTGGTGGGGTTCGACCAAGACCCTGGACATGCACATCTCGTGGCTCCGCCGGAAACTCGGTGACGACGCCGCCAAGCCCCGATACATCACGACCGTTCGAGGAGTCGGCTTCAGGTTCGAGCGCGAGTAGGGGATGCGTCGCCGCCTGCTCTCCTCAACCCTCCTCGTCGCGGTCATCGGGGTGTTGCTGCTCGGCATCCCCCTCGGTGTGGCGGTCCACCGGCTCATCGAGGAGGAGGCGACCCAGGAGCTCTCCTCGCACGCCAAAAGCCTGCTGGGGGAGGTCGAGTACGCCCGGATCCAGGATCAGCCCGTCGACGAGCACCAGCTGCAACGCAAGTATTCCGATCTCTACATTCAGATTTACGCGAAAGGGACGCCGCCCCAGGTGATAACGGTGGGCACCGAGCCCCCCGAGAACCAGAAGATGACCGAGGACGCGCAGTCGGAGAACGGCGTGTACGTCGCGGTCAGCCGGGACAGGACGGGAGTGGAGCGCGAGGTTCGCGCGTGGTTGTTCCTCATCCTGGGACTCGCCGCGGCTGCCCTCGCGGTCGCGGTGGGGCTCGCCATAGTGCAGTCGCGCCGCCTGAGCTTACCGCTCAGCGACCTTGCGATGATCGCTGAGCGGCTCGGTTCCGGCGACGCCAGACCGAGCAAGCACCGCTACGGCATCCAGGAGCTCGACCGGGTGGCCGAGGTGCTCGACCGCAGCGCGACCCGCATCTCCGACCTCCTGTCCAGGGAGCGGGAGTTCGCCACCGACGCCTCCCACCAGCTGCGCACCCCGCTCACCGGCCTGACCATGAGACTTGAGGAGATCGTCGCCGCCGCCGACGAGCCGGGCATCGTCAAGGAGGAGGGCGAGGCCGCGATCGTGCAGGCCGAGCGGCTCACCGCCGTGATCGACGAGCTGCTGGCCACCGCCAGAAGGCAGCGTCAGGCACAGTCCGAGGTCGTCGAGCTCGACACGCTGCTCGACCAGCAGTTCATCGAGTGGGGCCCTGCGTTTCGCAGGGCCGGGCGGCGGCTGAGCCTGACCGGTGCGCGCGGGCTCCAGGCGCTGGGCACCGGTGGCGGCATCGGCCAGGTGATCTCCACCCTGCTGGAGAACTCGTTGAAGCACGGAGACGGCACGGTGACCGTGACCACCTGCACCAAGGAGAGGTCCATCGTGATCGAGGTGGCCGACGAGGGCAGGGGCATCACCGACGACCTGGTTCCGCGGGTCTTCGAGCGGAACGTGAGCGGAAGCGGCGGCACGGGGCTCGGCCTGCCCCTCGCCAGGGCACAGGCCGCGGCGGACGGTGGACGTCTGGAACTCGTAAAAGCGCGCCCCGCGACGTTCGCGCTCTTCCTGCGTCAGGTGGGCGACACCGGCAGGAACCGCGTCGTCCGCGGACCCGCCTGAGCGCGGCCGGCCGGTGCGTCCCGGTCCCGGTGTGTCCCGGTCGGGGCAGGACTCGTTTCCACATGTGCCACCTCGTGGCCGCCCGATCCGGTACGGCGGACGATCACTCCGGATCGACGGAACGCGCGGATCAGCCAGACTGGCGCGGGGCGGAGGGCGGCGTGTTTTCTTCCGCCGACTTGCCCAGGAGATACATGTGGCCGTTGACCTGGCTGCTCGGTGCCGCCGACCGGTTGGGCGGCGTGCCTGGGACGGGCTCCGCCTGCCCCACGGGCGGCGAGATCGGCAGGAAGACCCACTTCTTGTACGACCAGAACCTGAACAGGGTCCCGAGGGCGGTGCCGGTGAGCAGGGCGATGTTGTAACTCAGCACGTCCTGCAGGCCCAGGGTGTAGGTCACGAAGCCGATCACCAGCAGCGAGATCAGCAGGCCGATGCCGTTGAGGACGAAGAACAGGAAGTATTCGCGGGCGAGGCCGCTCTGCTCGCGGTGCCTGAACGTCCAGTAGCGGTTTCCCGCGTAGGCCAGGGTCGCCGCGACGATCGTGGCGATCACCTTGGAGGTGAGCGGTCCCCAGCCGAGACCGAACCTGAGCAGGTTGGTGCCGCCGGTGTCGACCACGAAGGCGATCGCGCCGATCGTCCCGAACTTCGCCAGCTCGCGCGCCAGGTCGGCGAGCCGCCGGTAGGCGTGTCGGAGAAACTCCACGTTTCCTGCACGGTCCTTTCGGGGGTCGGCCGCTGATCCGCCGCGTCGGAGGATCTCGAACACTCTTCGGGTCAGGTTACCGGTGAGGAGGCGTGATCCGCGCGAGGTTGACTCGTCGGTGTAGATACCCGTCAACAAGTGCCTTTTCAACAAATGTCTCATAACACGGGATAAATGAGGACAGTGACGTTACGCTGACCCCGTAGATCATGGGAAGCCCTCGGCATCTCCGCCTCCCGTGGTCGGTCCAGACGGACTGCCGTACGCGACGGCCACTACCCCGGGGATCCACCCTTGCGCCGCCGACTCCTCGCCTTGATCCTGGGCCTGTCGATGACGACCGCCTGCGGCGCGGGGAGCGAGACGCGGGTCACCACCCCCGAGATCGGCGGTCCGTCGCGCGAGGCGTCCACCGAGGTGGAGCTCAGCGAGGCGACCGACGCCATCGCGCTGCTGAGCAGGCTCGACGACGCCTGGCGCGACAAGGACTGCGCGACGGTCGAGAGGCTCACCACCTGGGCGGAGAGAGCGCTGGGCGGTCGTGCCTGTGAGGCGACCCGGAACGGCCGCCCAGCTCCCGTCAGAAAGTCCTACGGCGAGGCGGAGTTCTACCTGCCCGGCGTCGCCGGAGAGGACCGCTGGTTCGTCGCCCTGGCCCGCGAGCCCGACCCGGCCTACTTCCTCTTCGTCCAGGAGGACGGTGAGTGGCGGCTCGGCGCCGGGCCCATCCCGATCAGAGGCGAGGTCCGCGAGCCGACCGAGGGCGCGGTGCCCGCCGACGACCCGTCGGTGGGGGTGAAGGCCCGCCTTGTGCCACAGCGCTACCTGGCCTACCTGACCGACCCGGCGGGGGTGAGCGGGGTGACCTTCCCCAGGGGCGACCCGGCCCGTGATCTCTTCGGTGATCTGGTCAGGCGCCCGCCGAGCGTGAGGCCCGACCGCCTCACCACCGAGGTCCGCCTGCTCGTCGGCCCCCAGCGCGCGCTGCTGCTGCCCGGCGGCGGCGCCCTGGTCATCCACGCCCTGGAGATCGAATACCGGCAGAGGGCCCGTGAGGGTCGCTCCGCCCTGGCCCGTCCCCTCTACGGCAAGGCCGACCTGCGCGGTTTCACCGGCAGGACCAGAACCGCCAGGCTGACCGGGACCGAGGTCGTGCTCGTCGCCACCGAGATCATGGGCAAGGGTTCCAAACTCGCCACCACCGGCCTGCGCCGCGGCCTCGCCACCCTCACGGCGGACTGACCTCGGTCGCGGCCGGTCGCCTCGCCCTGTGCCGGGTCATCTCGCGGTGGATGAGTGCCGTGGGCGGGGAGCGCCCTTCACCGAGCGGAAAGCGCCCTTCACCGAAGGGCGAGTGCCCGCGGACGACCTTCCCGGCCCCCGTCACGGCGCCCGCCCGGCGCCCGTCGGCCACCCGCCAACCACCCTCCGACCATCTGCCATCCGCCCCACGCCTGGCCGCGTACCGCGCGACGGTAAACTTAACCGCTGTGAGCAGCCCTTCTTTGGCCAGTCCCATCGGACCCGTCGTCGGCGTGATCGGAGCGGGCCAGCTGGCCCGGATGACGCAGCAGGCGGCGATCGCCCTCGGCATCGAGCTGCGGGTCCTGGCCAACTCGCCCGACGAGAGCGCCGCCCGCGTGATCGCCGACGTGCGCCTGGGCGACTACCGGTCGCTGGCGGACCTGCGCGATCTCGCCAAGGGGTGTGACGCGGTCACGTTCGACCACGAGCACGTGCCCACCGAGCACGTCCGCGCCCTGGCCGAGGACGGCTTCGCCGTGCATCCCGGCGCGGAGGCGCTCGTCCACGCCCAGGACAAGGCCGTGATGCGCGAGCGGCTGACCGCGATCGGCGTCCCCTGTCCGCCGTGGCGGCGGGTCGAGACGGTCGCCGACGTCGAGGAGTTCGCCGCGGAGAACGGCTGGCCGGTCGTGCTCAAGGCGGTCAGGGGCGGCTACGACGGGCGCGGTGTCTGGGTCTGCCACTCCGCGGGCGAGGCGACCGAGGTTCTCGCCTCCGGCGTACCGCTGATGGCCGAGGGGTTCGTACCGTTCGAGCGGGAGCTCGCCGTGCTGGTCGCCAGGTCGCCGCACGGGCAGGGGGTCAGCTATCCGGTGGTGGAGACCGTCCAGCGCGACGGCATCTGCGTCGAGGTGCTCGCCCCGGCTCCCGGCCTCGACCCCGAGTGGGCCGCGGTGGCCCAGCGGATCGCCCTGACCATCGCCAAGGAACTGGGCGTGACCGGGCTGCTCGCCGTGGAGATGTTCGCCACCCCCTCCGGGCTGGTGGTGAACGAGCTGGCGATGCGCCCGCACAACAGCGGCCACTGGACGATCGACGGGGCCCGCACCTCCCAGTACGAGCAGCACCTGCGCGCGGTCCTTGATCTCCCGCTCGGGTCGCCCGCGCCGACCGCCCCCGTGGTGGTGATGGCGAACCTCCTGGGCGGCGACGACCCCGACATCTTCTCCCGGTACGAGCACGTGATGGCCCACGACCCGGGGATCAAGGTCCACTTCTACGGCAAGGAGGTGCGGCCGGGGCGCAAGATCGGCCACGTCACCGCCATGGGAACCGACCTTGACGAGGTCCGGGCGCGTGCCAGGCACGCCGCCGTCTACCTCGCCGAGGGAAGATACACCTGAGCTCGCTTCCGGGACACCTCGTCGTCGGGAGTCGTCGGGAGTCGTCGGGAGTCGTCGGGAGTCGTCGGAGGTCGTCGGAGGTCGTCGGTGACCGTGCCGGCAGAACACCCCGGCACCACCGAGGTCCCGAACGCCGGAAGACCCGGGCGGGTGAAGGCTCCGGCGGCACAGAAGACCGCTGCCCCCGGGCGGGGCAGGACACCAACGCGAACGCGCGGCCGGCCGGTCGCGACGAGGCATAGGGAGAAAGCATGACCACCGTCGGCATCGTCATGGGCAGCGACTCCGACTGGCCGGTGATGAGACTCGCCGCCGAGGCGCTCGCCGAGTTCGGGGTGGCGTTCGAGGCCGACGTGGTCTCCGCGCACCGCATGCCCGAGGAGATGATCGCGTACGGCGCGGAAGCGGCCGGGCGCGGTCTGAAGGTGATCATCGCGGGTGCCGGGGGAGCCGCCCACCTGCCGGGCATGCTCGCCTCGGTGACCCCCCTGCCGGTGATCGGCGTCCCCGTCCCGCTGAAGTATCTCGACGGCATGGACTCCCTGCTCTCGATCGTCCAGATGCCCGCCGGGGTCCCGGTCGCGACGGTCGCCGTCGGGGGTGCCCGCAACGCGGGTCTGCTGGCCGTACGGATCCTCGCCGCCGCCGACGAGGGGTTGCGGGCGAAGATGGAGGCGTTCCAGGTCGCTCTCAAGGACCAAGCCCATGCCAAGGGCGCGAAGCTTCGCGCCGAAGCCGCCCAGCTCGGCGCCTGATATGGCCGCTTATGGCCAATAGCTTGACAACAATACGGATATGCGATGACTCGGAGGGAAGGAGTAGATCTCCACGGATTTTGGAGGTGGGGATCATGAGGAACGCCATCCGCGCCGTCCTCGGGCTCACGGTGGCCGTGCTGGCGGTGTTCGGAAGCCTGGGCATGGGTGAAAGTCAGAAGACCACCGACTCCGCCGTGAGTTCCGTCTCGACGCGCTGACTTCCTGGTGCTCCGGCTTGCTTTCTTCGTCGTTGCGGGTGTCTCGGACGGCCCGGATACTGTGTGCGTGGAGCCCGCCACCCGTTCGCGGAGCCGTCACAGGAGGGCACGTCACCGAGATCGTCCTCGGGACGTGACGGAGGCGTGCCGGCGTTGCGGGGGCGATCCGCGCGAATGACCGCGCCCGTTGGGCGACCGCCGACATAGCGAGGGTGATGACGACGTGGAAGCAGACCTCAGCAACGCCGTCTGGCGCAAGGCGGCCCCGGAGGGGGATGACAGCGGTCCTTGCGTCGAGGTGGCCGTTGTCGACGCTCCCGAGGAGGGCCACAAGGCCGGGTCGGGTTCTCTTTACGTATTGCGCGATTCCAAGAATCCCGACGGACCGAAGCTGTTCTTCACCCGTTCGGAGTGGGACGCTTTCGTCGGGGGCGTGAAACTCGGCGAGTTCGACAACTGACCCGACGGGATCGGGACGGACAAAAGGTCCTCGTCGGTGACGGGGGCCTTCTTGCTGTGCGCTTCCAGGGCTTCGCCCTCGTCGTCGCGATCGGATCGCCTGCCGGGCCGACCCGGTGAAAGGTGCGCCACCCTCGGGGTTCACGCTTCGGCCACCGCTTTCCCGTGAGGGTAAAAACCCTTTTGTCAAAAGAAAAGGGAAAGGTGGTTTTGTGGGGCGACTCACCCTGCTGTGATGCGAGCGGCTTCGCGGTAATGGCCGCCAAAAGCGTTGTATGAATAACTTGGAGGCAACTTGGTGTTTCTCGCTATGAAATGCCGAATATCGTAGTAATTGTCATGTCCAAGGGATTACTACGAGAGAGGTGTCCTGATGGGTATCACGATGTTTCCGGGGGGCGCTTGGCCGGCTCACGACCCGCACTGGCACTACCACCATCACCGCCGCCGTCGCCGCAGGCACTGGCGTCGTAGGTATCACTGGGACAGTTGGAACTGGTGACCCGAGAGACAGTGGTGACCGACGCGATATCCGAGAAGTCGACGCCCATCCGGCCGGTTTCCGGCACAGGCCGGGAACCCGCCGTCGTGTCCGCTCCGCCTGCCGGGTGAGCGGACCTCGCGACGTCCACGCCGTCCTGGCGGGGGCGCTTCAGGGTGACACGCCCCGACCCGGGAGACACGCGGCAAAGGGATGAACGCCCGGCCGTGTCGTCAGGGTCGCCTCGGGACGACCCTGACGAGGGGAGGGGCGGAAAAGGGCGGCTGCGCGGGATGACGCGCTGTGCTCAGGGACGGCCCAGAGCGCGGTAGTGCCAGCCGGAGGCCCGCCAGGTCTCGGCGTCGAGGGCGTTACGACCATCGACGATCTTGCGGGAGGCCACCACGGAACCCAGCTCCTCGGGATCCATCGCGACGAACTCCCGCCACTCGGTCAGCAGCAGCACGACGTGGGCGTCCTTGGCCGCGTCCAGGGCCGAGGCGCCGTAGGAGAGTCCGGGGTGGGCCTTGCGGGCGTTCTCCTGGGCGACGGGATCGTAGACGGTGACCCGGCCCCCCTGCTCGCTGATCTTGACGGCGACGTCCAGGGCGGGCGAGTCGCGGATGTCGTCGGAGTTGGGCTTGAACGCGGCGCCGAGCACCGCGACCGTACAGCCGCGGAAGGAGCCTCCGGCCAGCTCGCGGGCGAGGTCGACCATGCGGGCGCGGCGGCGCATGTTGATCGCGTCGACCTCCCGCAGGAAGGTCAGTGCCTGGTCGGCGCCGAGCTCACCGGCCCGGGCCATGAAGGCGCGGATGTCCTTGGGCAGGCAGCCGCCGCCGAAGCCGAGGCCGGGGTTGAGGAACTTGCCGCCGATGCGGTCGTCGAAGGACAGCGCGAGGGAGAGCTGCTTGACATCGGCGTGGGCGGCCTCGCAGACCTCGGCCATCGCGTTGATGAAGGAGATCTTCGTGGCGAGGAAGGCGTTGGCTGCCACCTTGACCAGCTCTGCCGTGGGGTAGTCGGTGATCACCATCGGGGTGCCCATCTCCAGCATGGAGGCGTACACCTCCCGCATGACCTTCTCGGCCCTGTCGGAGGCGACACCGAGCACGATCCTGTCGGGGTGGAGGGTGTCCTTCACCGCGAAGCCCTCGCGGAGGAACTCGGGGTTCCACGCGAGCTCGGCGCCCGCGCCGATGGGGGCGAGCCGGGCCAGCTTGTCGGCGAGGCGCTGCGCGGTGCCGACCGGGACGGTCGACTTGCCGACGATCAGGCATTCGCGGTCCAGGTGGGGGGCGAGCGACTCGATCGCGGCGTCCAGGTAGGACACGTCCGCGGCGTACTCTCCCGGCTTCTGTGGCGTGCCCAGACACAGAAAGTGCACATCGCCGAAGGCCGCGGCCTCCTCGTACGAGGTGGTGAAGCGCAATCGGCCGTTGGCCAGGTTGCGCCGCAGGATCTCCTGCAGGCCCGGTTCGTAGATGGGCAGATCGCCGGCCCGCAGGCGGTCGATCTTCTCCGCGTCAACGTCGAGGCTGAGGACTTCGAAGCCCAACTCGGCCATGCACGCGGAAGTCGTCGCACCGAGATATCCGGTTCCCACCATCGTGAGGCGGTAGGCCACTGGTGCTCCCTTCGTTCTGCCCAATTCTTTGCCGACAGGGTATCGGCAACTTGTGGTTCTACTTTGCCACCTGCGCAAACGCCGCAGGGCATACCACATGGGGTGGAGCGCTCCATGTTTTGTTGGACGTCCTAGTATTTTCCCATGAGCTATCCTCTCTACGCACTGCCCGAGGAGCACGAGATGCTCCGCGAGACGGTCCGCGCCCTCGCCGACGAGAAGATCGCCCCTCGCGCCGCCGAGGCCGACGAGACCGGGGAGTTTCCCTGGGACGTCTACAAGGCGCTCGTCGCGGCGGACCTGCACGCCGTGCATATCCCCGAGGAATACGGGGGCGCCGGTGCCGACGCCCTCGCGGCGGTGATCGTCATCGAAGAGGTGGCGCGAGCCTGCGCCTCGTCCTCGCTGATCCCCGCCGTCAACAAGCTCGGCACCGTTCCGCTGATGCTCGCGGCCTCCGAGGAGCTCAAGCGGGACTATCTCACGCCGGTCGCGCGGGGTGACGCGATGTTCTCGTACGCCCTCTCGGAGGCCGAGGCGGGCAGCGACGCCGCCGCCATGAAGACCCGCGCGGTCCTCGACGGCGACCACTACGTGCTCAACGGCGCCAAGATGTGGATCACCAACGCCGGGGTGTCGGAGTACTACACGGTGATGGCCGTCACCGAGCCGGGCATCGGGGCGAAGGGCATCTCCGCGTTCGTCGTGGAGAAGGGCGACGAAGGCGTCAGCTTCGGCGCGAAGGAGCGCAAGCTCGGCATCAAGGGCTCCCCGACCCGCCAGGTCATCCTGGAGAACGTGCGGATCCCCGCGTCCCGGATGATCGGCGAGCCGGGCACCGGCTTCAAGACCGCCCTCGCCACCCTGGACCACACCCGTGTCACCATCGCCGCCCAGGCGCTCGGCATCGCCCAGGGCGCGCTGGACTACGCGATCGGCTACGTCAAGGAGCGCAGGCAGTTCGGTAAGGCCGTCGCCGACTTCCAGGGCGTGCAGTTCATGGTCGCCGACATGGCGATGAAGCTGGAGGCCGCACGCCAGCTCACCTACGCCGCCGCCGCCAAGTCGGAACTCGCCATGCACGGCGAACCGCAGAAGGACCTCACCTTCCTCTCCAGCGCCGCCAAGTGCGCCGCCTCCGACGCCGCGATGGAGATCACCACCGACGCGGTCCAGCTCCTGGGCGGGTACGGCTACACCAGCGACTACCCGGTCGAGCGCATGATGCGCGACGCGAAGATCACCCAGATCTACGAGGGCACCAACCAGATCCAGCGCATGGTGATGGCCCGGCAGTTGCTGAAGTAGGTCCCTGAGCAGGAGAAGCTCTCTCCTTCGTGGAATCGTCCGTCAGTCTTCGCGACCTCCGGATGATCTCCCGAGCGGCCCCGTTCCGTCCCTGTTCCGTGAGACACGATGCAGGGACGGAACAGGTTCATATTCATTGCCTCTGTGATATGCCACAGCGGCTCTCACCAGGGCCGATGACGCTTGCCTCTTCTCGATCACCTGACGCTCGAATGCGACCGGCGGTAGCCCGTCGTTGGCGCTGTGCCGTCTACGCGTGTTGTAGAAGTCCGCGATCCAGGTCGCGATCCTCAGCCGTGCCCCGGCCCGAGTGCGGAACCGGTGCCGATGCACGAACTCGACCTTCAGCGTTCCACCTCCACCGCCACTGACTTTCCCGTCGCCGATGAAAGTTACATCGGCGACGGTGATTCGCGATCGCCGACGTAAGCGATTTCCTTCCTCGATCTGCCCGGAGCACGGGCTGATCCGGCAGGGATCCGGGGCGTCACGAGTGCCGTGTGGAGGACTGCGCCTAGCCGTCGGCGACCGGCGCGACGACGGAGACACCGGCCCCTGACCTGCAAGATCGGACCCACTGTCCGCCGGGTCGCACCGTGCGCATGAGCGACGGGCCCCTGCCGCGCCCCACGAGAAGTCCAGTGTGTCACGGAAGATCATCTGACGTCGTGGCGCAGGAGTGGAGAAAGGCGCGCCTCACCCACTCCATGGACTATTGCGAGACATCCCTGTTAATGGGACATTACACCCAGACATCAGTCGGCATACGTCATACGTTACGAAACAGTAACGCTGTGTCTGCCACGGATTCTTGGGGCGCGCTATGAGAAGACCTCTCGCGCCCCGGCGGCGATGACCCTCGTCAGCGCGGCGCCGGGGCGGGCGATCAGGGTTCCTTCGGCGCCGACGAGATCGTCCTTCGCGTACCGGAGAGCCCGTGAGCCGCCTGGGGCGAATGCTCGGTGCCACGAGACGGTGGGCACCGCTCATCCCGCGACAAGGACATTCGGCCTCACCGACGACGAGCCTGCCGAGTCCCACGCTCTGCCGGCGATCGCCGCGCATGACGTGAGGGTGGGCCGACCCCTCGGGCCGGAAAGCTGCACGGCCCTCCGATCGATGCCCTCAACCGCAAGACAGGCGTCACATCCGCGCGACGGCACACCCCGATGAGTTCTACGGCGACGGGTGATCACGCGGCGACCACTCTGCTCGGAATCAGCGAAAGGAACAGAGCGTGAAGTCAGCCTCGTCCACCACCGGGAAGGTGTTAGCAGCGCTCGCGGTGTTCGTTGCCGCCGCGTTGCTGCCGACCTTCGCGGGTAATACCTCCGCCTCGGCGGCGGCCCAGGCGACCTACTACGTCGCCCCCGACGGTAACGACGCCAACCCCGGAACGATCACGTCGCCGTTCAGAACCCTGCAGCGCGCCAGGGACGTCGTTCGCACGGTGAACGCCAACATGACGGACGACATCTACGTGTATCTCCGCGGGGGCGACTACTCGATCGGCAGCACCGTCGACTTCACGCCGGCCGACTCCGGCACGAATGGTTACCGGGTCATATACGCCGCGTACCAGAACGAGACGCCGATCCTCAGCGGAGGCGTTCAGGTGACCGGATGGACGCAGCACAGCGGCAACATCTGGAAAGCCCCGCTGAATCGCAGCAACAAGCTTCGCGCGCTCTACGTCAACGACAAGCGAGCGTTCATGGCTTCGAAGACGATGAACTCCGCGGGATGCTACGGCACCTACAGCATCACGGCGGGGCAGGCGTCCTGGGCGTGGGAGTCGGGTTCGCAGTGCGCGGGAGCGAAGTACAACCTGAATGATTTTCCCGCCATCGCCGGCAATCAGGACGACATCGAGATCGAGACGGGGACGACCTGGACCACGGCCATCGTGGGAGCCCGGCAGGTCACCTCTGACGGGGCGAACCGTATAGTCCAGTTTCAGCAGCCGGGAGCGGCCATCGCCCAGGGCGCCTTCAACGGCAACGCCCAGATCAACGGCAGCCACAAGGTCATGAACGCCTACGAGTTCCTGGACGCGCCGGGCGAGTTCTTCTTCGACAAGACGAGCCGGACGCTCTACTACTACAAGGCGAGCTCCGAGAACATGTCCACCGCGACGGTTTTCGCGCCGAACAACGTGTCCACCCTCCTCAGGGTCGCCGGCACCTCCACGAGCAGTCGCGCCCGGAACATCACCTTCTCCGGCCTCACGGTCCAGCACTCCGACTGGAACCTGTTCAACGTGGCCGGCTCGGTGCTCAAGCAGGCCCAGCAGGGCAACCTCGGCGCGCAGGCGTACGCCAGGCAGAACTTCCACGTCTACTACTACCGCAACGTCGACATGGCGCCCGGCATCATCCAGATCGAGAACGCCGACGGGCTCGTCCTGCAGAACAACCGGGTGCAGCACACCGGTGTCGACGGAATCAACATGGTCAACGACGTGGTGAACACGAAGCTGATCGGAAACTACACGAACGACATCGCCGGATCCGCCATCGCCGTGGGCCATCCCCAGCATGTCTACATCGGGGACCACACCTCGACGAACCGCGAGAAGTATCCCGCCCAGGTCGAAGGCGCGCCCAAGAACATCGAGATCAAGAACAACTACATCTACGACAGCGCCGTTTTGTTCAACGGGCACAGCCCCATCTCGGCGTACTTCGCCGACGGTCTGTCCATCCAGCGCAACCGCATCGAGAAGACCCCGTGGTCCGGTGTGACGCTCGGCTGGGGATGGTGGAACTTCGACGGATCGTCAGGCTCGATCGCGCCCAACCGGCCGACCACCACGGCGAAGAACAACACCATCAGCTACAACCACTTCATCGACACGGTGCAGCGGCTGAGCGACACGGCTCCCGTCTACACGCTGGGCAACCAGCCGGGGACCACGATCACCAACAACTACATGCAGGGCGTCCCGTCCGGCCACAGGTACGGACTCCACCCGGACGAGGGCTCGGGGAACATGGTTTTCCGCGACAACCTCCTGAGCGTGGACAAGAACATCACGTGGCTCATCAACTCCGACGACTTCGGGCGCAAGCACGATCTGAGCATCACGCAGACGTACGGCCCCATCAACAAGGTCTCCAACAAGAACCTGCCGAACAGTACGGTCCACGACATCCTCGTGTCCTCCGACTATGTCTGGCCGTCGCAGGCCTATGGCATCGCGGTGAATTCCGGACTTGAGGATGCGTACAGGAACATCATTCCGCAGAGCAATCTTTCTCTGCCGGATTACGTCCTGCCCGCCAGCACCGTCGTCAGCGCCGGTGCGACATCGATTCCCATCCGCAGCGCCGGCGACGCGAGCAAGTCGGTCTGGCTGGCTCCCCTGGGCACGACGTCCTTCGCCGCCGGGAACACGATGACCAGGGCGAGCGGAACCGCGACCTCCATCGCCGTTCCGACGTCGAACGGTGAATATCGGCTCTACGTCGTGGACGCCCAGGGGAACCGATCGGCCGAGTCGAAATCGCTCGTCAGGCAGGGAAGCGGCGGGAGCAACCAGCAGAACGGCACGATCGTGGGTGGTCAGTCGGGCCGATGCATGGACATCAACGGCGGCACGGCGACCAACGGCGCTCAGGCGCAGCTGTGGGACTGCAACGGCGGCACCAGTCAGCGGTGGACGTACACGTCGGGCAAGCAGCTGCAGGTGTTCGGCAACAAGTGCCTGGACGCCTACGGCCAGGGCACCACGAACGGCACTCAGGTCGTGATCTGGGACTGCAACGGACAGACCAACCAGCAGTGGAACGTCAACTCCAACGGCACCATCACCGGTGTGCAGTCAGGGTTGTGCCTGGACGCCAACGGCGCCGGCACCGCCAACGGTACGAGGATGATTCTGTGGGCGTGCAACGGCGGCACGAACCAGCAGTGGAGCCTGCGCAACTGACGTGAGCTCCCACCGGGCCGCGGGCGGTCGTACGCGCCGCCCGCGGCCCACCTTGGCGACGTTCGGGATCTTCTCCGAGGCCGAGGTCGACGCTGCGCTGGCGAGGTGGCCCCTGGGACGGGGCCCGGGAAACGGAACACGACATATCCGCGGAACGGATCCGGCCAGGTTCCGGGGCCGAGGTGGGCGCCGGGAACGGGCCTGGTGGAGGGCATGGGCATACTGGGGGCGTGCCACGACGTGATCCACGATCCCGAGTCCGTTTCGCGCCCACCGCCTCGTGCCCGTGCGGGCTGCCCGCGCCGTACGGGGACTGCTGCGGGCGGTTGCACCGCGGGGAGGCGTCCGCGACGACGGCCGAGGCGCTGATGCGGTCGAGGTTCAGCGCCTTCAGCGTCGGCGACGCCGGCTATCTCCTGCGCACCTGGCACCCGTCGACGCGCCCGCCCGCCGTCGACCTCGGTGGCGGGCTCCGGTGGACGCGACTGGAGGTGACGGAGACGACCGGCGGCAGCGCCTTCCACACCGAGGGCACCGTCCGCTTCCGCGCCCACTACGTCGAGCGCGGCGAGGAGGGCCACCTGGAGGAGCACAGCCGCTTCGTCAGGCACGGGGGAGACTGGGTATACGTCGGGGCGCTCTGAGAGCCTCGTTCCCCAAGGTCGAGGCGCTTCGAGAAAGACCGTCCGACGACTCCGGGCCGATCTGAAACGGCTTTCACCATTTCGTGGCCGTCGTGGCCGCGGCGCTCACGCAGGGTCCTCATAGGACAGCCCTTTGAGCCGGAAAGTCCTCGGACTCCCCGCCACTTTCAACGTATAGCGGACAGGAGGGCTTGCGGCAAGGCCCCGGGGACGGTCCAGAATTCGGAGCCGTGAGCCGAACCGGCACATCGCGAACGGGAACGGACGCCCGTGCGGGCTCACGTTGACCACACCTCGGCCGATCGTGGTCGAGGCTGTCGCGGGAGGGGAGTTTCGATGCGTGTTCTGCTGTCGACGATCGGGTCGCGCGGTGACGTCCAGCCGGTGGTGGCGCTGGCGGTGCGGTTGAGGGAACTCGGGAAGGAGGTCCAGGTGTGCGCGCCTCCCGACTTCCGCGACTGGATCGGCGGCCTCGGGATCCCGTTCGCGCCCCTCGGCCCCGAGTTGCGCTCGACTGGGAAGGCCGACTCGACGGCGGCCCCGCCCTCGCCCGAGCAGCGGCGCCGGATGGTGGAGGCTTCGATCGCCGACCAGTTCGAGACGCTGCTGGCGGCGGCCGAGGGCTGCGACGTCATCGTGACGGGCGGGTACCTGGTGGTGGCCGCTCGTTCGGTGGCCGAACGGAAGGGGATCCGCTATGTCTTCGCCGGTTACTGCCCGGTAGCCTTGCCTACCCCCCATCACGCGCCGCCGCCTCTGCCGATGCGAGGAGACGTGCCGACGGACGGTACGGTCGGTAACCGCGTGCTCTGGGAGCGGGACGCGCGACGCTGGAACGACATCTTCGGCGCCGCTCTCAACTCCCATCGGGCGTCGGTCGGCCTGGCTCCCGTCGACGACGTGCGAGGCCACGTGTTCACCGGCAGGCCCTGGTTGGCCGCCGATCCGGTGCTGGGGCCCTGGCCGGGAGACCCGGAGGTGGTCCAGACGGGCGCCTGGATCCTGCCGGACGAGCGTCCGCTCTCCGCGGAGCTGGAGGCGTTCCTCGACGCCGGTGAACAGCCGGTCTATTTCGGCTTCGGCAGCATTCGCGCCCCGCGGGACCTCGGCAGGACGATGGTCGAGACGGCCCGCGCGCTCGGGCGCCGCGCGGTCGTGCTGCGCGGGTGGGCCGGCCTGGCACCGCTGGACGACGAGCCGGACTGCCTGTCCATCGGGGAGGTAAACCAGCAGGCGCTCTTCCGGCGGGTCGCCGCCGTCGTGCACCACGGTGGTGCGGGAACCACCACCGCGGCCGCGCGAGCCGGGGCGCCCCAGGTCGTCATCCCCCAGCAGTTCGATCAGCACTACTGGGCGCGGCGGGTCGACGACCTCGGGGTCGGAACCGCGCACTCGCCCGGCACGCCGACCACTGGTTCGCTGACCGAGGCCCTCGGTCGCACCCTCCGACCGGACGTGGCGGCCCGCGCCCGATCCCTCGCCGACGCGATACGCGCGGACGGGGCGGACACGGCCGCGCGGCTGCTGATCGCCGCGGACTTTCCAAGCCCTCAGCCGAGCGGATCTCCAGGTGCCTGACTCCCACCGGCACAGGTAGCCGCCACCTTCGGGCCGTGGCCATGGCCATACGGGCGCGGCACCCTGCGCTCATGTGCCGAGAACACGATTCCGCGAGGAAGAGACACCTCGGGACGGCTTCTTCGTGTGAGAGTCGCTCGGAATTCCCGTGGAGAAAATCTCAGCCCGGAGAGGGACTCGTCTTCGGGGACGGAGGGGTTTTCGAGTGTTTGGCGCACGTGGTGTCCCATTCGGGGACGCGGAGCAGCGCCGGGTTGGCGACACCGCTCTCGCCGCGTGCCCCGCTCGACGTGCTGGCGAAGGCGAGGCCCTCGACGCAGATCCGGGCGACGTTGGGGAAGTTGTCGGCGTTGCGGAAGACCTCGACGTAGTCGACGTCGCCGACCTTGTCCGGCGCTGCGTTCTCCTTGCCGCCGCGATCGCCCAGCTGCTCGGAGGAGCAACCGGTCAGCAGGAGAGCGGTGAGAATCACTCCGGTCCAACCGGCGGACACCAGGCGTGCCATTCGTTACTCCTTGAAAACGGCGGGGGCTTGCCGGATATCAGGCGCCAATGCTCCCGGTCCGGCCGGGTCAGCATATCCATAGCCGACCGGCGGTGATCGAAGGCCTCGGGCGCGGGCCCTCGGCTTCAGCCATGGGGGGAGTCGACGATCGGCGGATCTCCCGTCGGGTGATCCGGCGACGATCCCGTCACCGCCGCTCGCCACCCGGCTCGCCGATCTCGGCATGAGGTCCGGAGATCTCGGCCGAGAGGCGACCACGTGTGGGCGACGGGGCTAGCCCCTGGCCTCTCGTGGTCTCGGTGGAGCCGCAGGGGTGATCAGCTCCACCTCGTTCGCGGCGAGGGCGTCTCTCAGGTCGGGCGGCGGCATGGTGTCGGTGATGAGGTAGTCGGCGGCGCCGAGCTCCGACACCTGGGCGAACAGCCGGCGTCCGAACTTGGAGGAGTCGGCGAGGATCGCCACGCGGGCCGCGCGCGCGAGCATCTCCTGCATCATCGCGGCCTCGGCGAGGTTGCTCGTCGTGTAGCCGGCGTCCGCGGAGACGGCGCCGACGCCGATGAGTGCCAGGTCGCAGCTGACGTCCAGCTCGGTGCCGGTGTTGGTGCGGAAGCTGACCGGGCCGATCGTGGCGAGCGTGAGCGAGCGCACCGCACCGCCGAAGATGTAGATGTCGCGGATCGCCGTCGGCGGCAGCGCGCCCGGCACCAGCAGGTTGTTCGTCGCCACCGTGAGGTCGCGGTGCCGGCGCAGGCTGCGGGCGAACGCGAGGGTGGTCGTCCCACCGTTGATCATGATGGTCGAGCCGTCCTGGACGAGTGCCGCGGCCAGTGCCGCGATCTTCTCCTTCTCCTTCTCCTGCTCGTTGAGTCGCTGGTCGACGGCGCGGTCGATGCGGGAGATCGTGGACAGGCTGACGGCGCCGCCGTACGTGCGCACGAGGATGCCGTCGGCGCTCAGCTGGTCCAGGTCGCGTCGCACGGTGTCGATGGAGACGCCGAAGCGCTCTGCCAGCTCGCCTACGGTGACCTGCCCGGTGTCGGAGACGTACGCGGCCAGTTGGGCCTTGCGTCCGGCAGGTAGGTGGCGCTGCCGATCGTCCCTGTCGCCGCTCACTGATCTCCCTTCGGTAGTGCGGCAGTATGCCACAAACGCACCCCGCTCGCGTGCATCGCAGCATAGAACAGCGAAAACCTGCAAGGGTGGGCGGGGTCCCCGAAGACCTGCTTCTGCCTGCCCCTCTCCAGATCGAAGGTGGTGGCCGAAGCGCCAGCCCGGCCGCCCAGTGCGATAATTTGCCATAATGCACAGTTTTCTGCGGTTCTTCTCTTGTTTATGTCGGTGATGTGCTGCCAACGTGACCGCCACACAGCAGAAAACAGAAGGATCTAGATGTGGAAGGAGCTGGCCGTGACGATTCGCGCAGCCCGGCTGAAGCGACTGACAGGGGCGGTGACAGCGGCCGCGCTGGTCGCGTTCGTTGCGGCGTGCGGCTCGGGCAGCACAAGCGACTCGGCTGACGCCGGTGCGGACAGCACCGTGACGCTGGAGTTCGCGCAGTGGTGGGGCATGAAAGAGCAGGACAAGGTCGAGAAGTTCACCAACGGCCAGGTCGGCATGGTGATCGACTCGCTCGCGCACATCAACCTGATCAAGAAGAACAAGCCGGACCTGAAGTTCGAGATCGCGGCCCTGCCCGCCGAGGACGGCTACACCGGCAAGCGCGGTATCCCCTACGCGTCGTGGGGCATCGGCATCTCAGACTCCACCGGGCACAAGGCCGAGGCGTTCAAGTTCGTGTCCTACCTGATGAGCCAGGAGACGAACGCGAAACTAAGCACGATCGCGAACGGCTTCCCCGGCAACTCTCGGTGCCCGGTCTGATCGCGGTCGGGATCTACACGTTCATGATCTCGTGGAACGAGTATCTGTTCGCGCTCACGCTGACCCGCACCAACGACATGCGCACGGTGCCGATCGGCATCCAGCCCGCGTGCGTCGAGGCGATGAAGGTGGTCGCCGCCCACAAGCTCGACCTGTTCGGCGCCGCCGGCAAGGGCTCGCTCTACTGACATGGCCGACGCCTCCCGTGTTGTTCTCGGCCTCGGCGGTTGCGTCGACTACGAGTTGACGCTCACCGCCGGCGTCCTGGAGCGATTGGTCGCCGACTACGACTCGCTCAGGAGGGGGGACACGTTGCTGGTTCCGTACGCGGCCGGCCCGCTCCTCCTGGACGGTCAGGTCGAGGTGATCCACATGTCGGCGCCCACCGCTCGTCCCGTAGGTCCTTCCGGACGGTGATCTAGACCGGCAGGAGCGTCCCGGCACCTTCTTCCAGACCGTGAACGAGCTGTCCTCAGGTCGCCGGGCAGAGGCGCTCACCGAGAACCTGTGGGTGAGGACGGCCAGGCGAGCCGGTCAGTTGTGGGAGTTCCACCACAGCATCTGCTCGCGGGAAAGGACCTTCTCCGTCTCCTCGACGAAGCGCGCCCACTCCTGCTCCGTGCTGGGCCGATCCAGTCTCGACGCGATGTCCCCGAGTTCCAGGGCTGTGACGGAGTAGGAGGCGGCCAGATTCTGGTGCTGCCTGGTCTGCAGCCACGCGACCCCCGCGGCCGCGGCCGCGGCGATGATCCCGGGGAGATCCAGGTCGATGACCTGCCCCGCGTTCAACACCGCGCCGACCAGGCCGAGAGCCTCCATCGCGGCCAGGGTCACCGACCAGCGCGCCGCCCGGTTGTCGTGGTGGATGGCTTTGGCGGTGTACCACGACCGCTGGTCGTGGATGCGGCCGACGGCATAGTGGCGCCTGCGTTCGTCCAGGGGCAGGGCTCGGACGGCGCGCATCGTCTCAGTCACCTGGGCGGCACCGTCGTCCGGCGGAACCGGGGCGAACTCGTGGATGCCGTTCGTGATCTCGGAATACCTGTCGTGCAGCAGTCGGTCCGTCTTCTCCTCGTCCTCGTGGAGGCCGAAAGGCTCCCCGCCCACCAGGTAACGCCACGCCAGAGTCTTGGCGGACTCCGCGGTCGTCCTGGCCTCGTGCCACTGGCGATCGGGGCGCATGGTGAGGAGATAGACATCTGTCACCAGCGCCGTCGCCAGGGCCGTCGCGGACAGGACCGCCGCGATGTCCAGCCTCCCGCTGTTCAGGCTGAAGGAGCCGAACGTGGCCGCCGCGACCAGCGAGCCCAGGCGCAGGACGGTGGCCCTCATCAGCCTTCGCTGCCCGACCACGGCGCCCCTGTCGGCCGCGCGGTAGAGCGCCGGCAGTTGGGACTCGGGGATCGCCTTCATCTCATGGGGTGGGCTGGTTGTCATGGGAGACACCCACGCTCGTCCGCGCCGCGCCCGACGGCCACAGCACCTGCACCTCGATCATCCGGTTTCGTGCTTCCCGTACGGCCTCCGCTGTCCCCCCGATTCCGTTTTCCGGACGACCGTCCCATACGGCCACCATCAGATCCGCCCCTTCCAGCAGTTCCCTGTTCGCGTACGCGTAGATCTCGGGCGAGGGAAAGGAGAACGGGAGTCGCCTGATCGTCCCGGCCCGGCTGAGCAGACGTCCGTAGGACGCCCGGTGCGGAGGGGGGAGCGTCAGGTGGTGCTGCTCGGCGACGACGATCACTTCGAGGAGCCCGCCCAGTTCGAGTACCACGTCGGCGAAGACCTGGTCCGCGCCCTCGGCGAGGCAGGAGACTCCCACCATCTCGGGGGCGTGGGGCGCGAGGAACCGTCTGATCGCTTTTTCGACGAGCCTCGTCGTGGGTGGAGTGAGATCGCGATGTCCCGTGATCACGATGCGGGGGTGCCTTTCCTGCCTGATTACGTTTCCTCCGGTACCTTGCTGGCGCAGCCGGTGACTACGAATCGTGCCTTTCCCCTTCTTGATGCATCTTCGATCTGTTTCTGTCGTCCGTCAAGTAATGTGAAGTGGAATTCGGTCCACGGAATCTACGGAGAAAGTCGATCAGGCTTCCGGGCCACTGTTATCGTTTGAATCAGATAACCTAAAACGTTAACAGGGCCGCGTTTCATGATTTTTGCACGTATGGCGTGTTTCTATTTTGTCGTTGAGGGGCGCGGTGGCCCACGTGATACTCGAGTTTCATTCTTTCGCGCGCGAAGGGCGAGGCGGGCCGTCGAGGGCCCCCGGTCGGCCGCCCGGGGATGTCCGGGTCGTCACAGCCAGGGTGGGCCGGCCTGGGATGAGCGACAAATGGGGACATAAGCAAATATACCTCACTTATGACTATAAATACCCCATCTCACTTAATTTTTGCCACGTATGACCTGTGTATATGTTTTGTTGCGAAAGGCGACTGTAGATATGATCTAACTATAACGGGGATGAAATAGTCGGTTCGTGGAGGTGTCCTGAGGGAAAGCCTTCACCACCTGCTGACCAAGCCATGTCCCGATCCGGTATAAATGTGTACCCTCGCGAGGCGACGCTCTTCGTGTGGGACCTAACCTCGGGGGTATGGTTCACCTAAGGTCGCGCACGGAGGGTTTCCGTCTTGTCGCCCTGTGTGTTCGCAATCTTTTGACGACCCCCGCTGTTTATGTGAATCTAATCCTAAAATTGGTGGCCGACGTGAAGAAAAACAATCGTGAGGGCGCCGAGTCGTCGGTCCCAACCGATATGCCCGACCTGGGGGACCTTCCTCTTTCCCGCGTCGCCTCCTGCGTCGACGCCGAGGTTTTGAGGCGCGTCGTTCCGGAGCCGCTTGAGCGGCGCGTCGCCACCGCGGCTTTCAATTCATCCATCTGAGTCGCCGTCCGAACGACCGGTCACCTTGAAACCATTCGCCACTCCGTTCCGCCAGTTCGTGCTCAAGGTCGCGAGCAGGTGCGATCTCGCATGCGATCACTGTTATGTCTACGAGCACGCGGACCAGAGCTGGCGCGGCCGGCCCGTCGTGATGTCCGACGAGACGATCGCGTGGTCGGCGAGCAGAATCGCCGAGCACGCTAGGCGTCACGAGCTCCCGGAGATCCACGTGGTCCTGCACGGCGGCGAGCCGCTGCTGGCGGGACGCGACAGGCTGGCCAGGGTCGCCGACGAGCTCCTGGGGGCGCTCGGGGGGGTCTGCGCGGTCGATCTGCGCATCCACACGAACGGTGTCCTGCTGGACGAGAAGTTCTGCGCCCTCTTCGCCGAGCGCGGCATCAAGGTGGGCATCTCCCTCGACGGTGATCGCGTCGCCAACGACCGCCACCGGAGATACGCGGACGGCCGCAGCAGTTACGACAAGGTGATCCGCGCCGTCGAGTTGCTCCGCCGCCACCCAGAGCTGTACGCGGGGCTGCTGTGCACCGTGGACGTCGCGAACGACCCCGTGCTGGTCTACGAGGCGCTCGCCGATCTCGAACCACCGCACATCGACTTCCTGCTTCCCCACGCGACATGGGACCGGCCGCCGTCGGTCGAGGGGGCTCACGGCGACTGGCTGATCAAGATCTTCGACCGGTGGATGACCGACGGAAGGCCCATGTCCGTCCGGATCTTCGACTCCGTGCTCCGGATCCGTGACAACAGGAGCAGTCTCACCGAGTCGCTCGGCCTGCAGCCGAGCGATCTGGTCGTCATCGAGACCGACGGCTCGTACGAGCAGGTCGACTCCCTGAAGACGGCGTACGACGGCGCCCCGGCCACGGGGATGAGCGTCCGCGACCACTGCCTGGACGAGGTGGCCCGCCACCCGGGTTTCGGTGACCGGCGGTCCGGGCCGGCCGGTCTGTCCGCCCAGTGCCGGGCCTGCCCGGTGGTCGAGACCTGTGGCGGGGGCCTCTACACCCACCGTTACCGCACGGGATCGGCCTTCGACAATCCCAGCGTCTACTGCGCGGACCTGCTGCGCCTGATAACGCATGTCAACGAGGCGGTCAGCGGCTTCGCCCATCACACGTTCCCGGTCGCGGACATCGCCGCGCTGGCCACCGGTTACGGGGAGGGTGACGCGATCCTCGCGCTGGAGGCGGTCCAGCGAAGCCTGCGTCGCGCCCTTCTCGGCAGAGTCGGCGCCGTCGCCACCTCGCCTGAGGCATGGCGGCTGCTCACGCTCGTCGACCAGGAGTCTCCGGAGGCGCTCAACGCCGTCCTGGCTCATCCCTACGTGCGGGTCTGGGCCGTCCTGTGCCTGACCGGCGGCGCCGACGACACCCATCTTCCCGCGATCGCGGTGGCCGCGGCCCTGCGTGCCGGGATCAAGGACTCCCTCCGGGTGCCCGTCCCCGACGACGCGCTTCACCTGCCGGGGCTGGGCAGGCTGGACGTCGGCCCGGCGGGCACGGTGACCGTCACGACGGGTGACGGCTGGTTCGCCGCAGAGGCGGGCGGGCGCGTCCAGCGGGTCGATCTCGGCGCGACGGAGCCGGTCCCCGGCTGGTCGCCGGTGCGCAGGCTGGTCTTCGGTGACCTGTCCGTCGTCCTGGACGACGTCGACCCCTATCGTGACTGTCATCAGTGGCCCGTCGCCGACCGGCTGGGCGAGGCCGAACTGGAGCGGTGGAGCGAGCTCCTCCGCGACGCCTGGAGGGTGATCGTCGGCGATCACCCCGCCTACGCCCCGGCCCTGGCCGCCGGGCTGACCACGATCATCCCGCTGGTGCCCCGTGACGACGGAAGGCAGATCAGCTCCGCCGCGCGTCAGGCCTTCGGCGCCGTCGCGGTGGCGGCGCCCTCCGACGCCGTGACGCTGGCGCTCCTGCTGATCCACGAGTTCCAGCACGTCAAGCTGGGTGCGGTGCTGGACATGCTCGATCTGTACGACGTCGCGGACACCTCGCTCTACTACGCCCCCTGGCGTGACGACCCCCGGCCGCTGGAGGGGCTGTTGCAGGGCACGTACGCCCACGTCGCCGTCGCGGACTTCTGGCGGGTGCGGCGCACCCTCGACGAGGGGGTGGCGGCCGAGAAGGCCGCGATCCAGTTCGCCCACTGGCGAGGTCGGACGGCGCAGGCGCTGAAGACGCTGAACGACTCCGGTGCGCTCACCGAGACCGGCAGGAAGTTCGTGAACGCGATGACCGAGAGCGTCGGCCGCTGGCTCGACGAACCGGTCAGCGCCGGCGCGGAGAGCGAGGCCCGGCGCAGGGCCGAGGCCCATCGGGAGACATGGAACCGGAGCGCGCCGCTTCGGGGATGACCCGAAACGGGCGGGAAGTGCCGCACGACCATTCCGGCGATGTCGTCGACCGAACCTTTTCGCCTTGTCCGGCTGATCGTTCATGGTCCGGTACCGGTACTCGCCGACCGGTCGCCGAGGCGCGGCGGTTGTTTCGACCGCTTTTTATGAACACGGGTACGCAGATAAAGTCTGATGTGTACTCTCCGCAATGTGATGGTATTTGCCACCTCGACACGCCACCCTATACTCAAGGCGTCAAGTGCTCGCCGGGAGGTGTGACTGCTCGTGCTGGACGATCCACGAGCCGGTCCCTACTTCTTTCTCAGTTATGCGCACACGCCGAAGCACGACTTAAGTGATCCCAGTGACCCCGATCAGTGGGTGAAGAGGCTGTTCGACGATCTGTGCAAGGACGTCATGCAATTGAGTGGCCTGCGGCACGGCGCCAGTCCAGGTTTCATAGATCGGAATCTTCGTGCGGGGAGCGTCTGGCCCGATATGCTGGCCAGGGCCATCGCGACCTGCAGGGTCTTCGTTCCGCTGTACTCTCGGCGCTATTTCGAAAGTGAACAGTGCGGCAGGGAGTGGGCCGCATTCTCGCGACGGGTCGCACTGCATGAGGAGCTCGGCCTCGGCAAGATCGAGGTGATCGTCCCCGCCATCTGGGTGCCGTTCGCCATGGAAGATCTTCCTGAGGCGATCCGTGACATCCAGGTGGGGAATTCGGATCCCACCTCCAAATACGAAGAACACGGTTTCTACGGAATCATGAAGCTCCGGCGTTTTCACTCGGCCTATGAGCTGGCGGTTTACCAACTGGCGCGGCGGATCGTCGACGCGGGGGAAAACGCCAAGCTGGTGCGGACGGAACCGCCCGACTACCACTCCGTGGAGAGCGCCTTCGGGCATTACCGGACCCATCGTCCCAACGGCCGACGCATCCGTGTCACCGTCGTGTCCCCCGATTCCCCCGATCCGCCCGGAGGGCGGAGGCGGGCTCTCCAGCCGGCGACCCCGCTGAAATGGAATCCCTTCGAGCCCGCACTCGAGATACCGCTGATCGAGCACGCCCAGAGCATCCTCCACCGGCTCGGATACCTTCCCGAGCCCGGTCAGCTCGCGGAGTCGCCCGATACGGCGAAGGACGCGCAGCAGTGTCCGTGCGTCGTGTTGCTCGACATCTGGGCCGCGGACTCGGCGAAACTGCTGCGGTCGCTGCGGTGGCTGGACGAATCCAGCGAGCAGTGGGTCGCGGTGATACTGGTGATGAACCGCGCCGACCCCGAGACCGCTCAGGCGGAGGCGCGGCTGAGAGGGCTTCTGGAGGGGAGTCTGCCAAGAAAGATGGCCACGGGACGCATCACGCAGTCCGCGGTCACCGTCGTCTCCTCGCTCGGCGAGTTCAACAGGGCCGTGGCTGAGACGGCCCGTTCGACCGCCACGCAGTACCTGCGGCACGCCCCGGCGCATCCCCCCGAGGGGCAACCCTCGATCGAGCGCCCGCGGCTGCAGGGGCCCCAGTCCTCGCCTGACGCCAATGACGCGGAGGAACGCCATGAGTGACGCCCCCGAGGGTCACGTCGTCACCTTTTACTCGTACAAGGGCGGCACCGGGCGCACCATGGCCCTCGCCAACACCGCCTGGATCCTCGCGGCCAACGGCAAGCGGGTACTGGTCGTCGACTGGGACCTGGAGTCTCCGGGGCTGCACAAGTTCTTCCGGCCTTTTCTCGACAGGGTGACGATCGGCTCGACGCCGGGTGTGATCGAGATGACCAACGAGTACGCCCTGGCGGCCAGGAGCCAGCAGCCCCGGCAGGGCCCCTGGCATCTCGACTACGCGAAGGTGCTGCGGCACGCGGTCTCGCTGGACTGGAACGGGTTCCCGGGAGAGGGCGGCCTCGACTTCCTCTCCGCCGGCCGCCAGAACCGTGACTACGCCTCCCTGGTGTCGACGTTCGACTGGGACGACTTCTACGACAAGCTCAAGGGCGGCACGTTCTTCGACGCGATGCGCGCCGACATGAAGCGCAACTACGACTACATCCTCATCGACAGCCGGACCGGTCTCAACGACATGGCCGATATCTGCACCGTGCACTTTCCCGACACCCTCGTGGTCTGTTTCACCCTCAGCAACCAGGGGGTCGAGGGCGCCTCGGCGATCGCCCACCACATCGATGAGCGCTACCACGAACGCGGCATCCGGATTCTGCCGGTGCCGATGCGGATCGACGAGAGCGAGAAGGAGAGGCTGGAGGCGGGACGGGCATTCGCCCGCCGCCAGTTCGACCGGTTCCCGGCCTCCATGGACATCGAGGAACTGCGCGCCTACTGGGGCGAGGTGGAGATCCCCTACAAGCCCTTCTACGGGTTCGAGGAGACACTGGCGGCGTTCGGTGACGCCCCCGGATCGCCCACCTCCCTCCTGGCCGCCTTCGAACGGCTCGTCACAGTGATCAGCGGAGGGGAGGTCCGGTCCCTGCCTCCCATGGACGAGGAGCTCCGGCTGCGCGTCAGGGACAGGTTCCTGCGTGGGAAGGCGCTCGGCGTCCCGACGGTCGTCACACTCAGCTATGTCCCCGAGGACCGCCTGTGGGCGGAGTGGATCGGGGTCACCCTCACCCGAGCCGGCTTCCGGGTGCGCCAGGGCCTCCTCACGTCAGACGACGCTCACGAGCGGGAGAGGAACCCCTATGCCTCCCGCGTCGTCGCGGTGCTCTCCACCGCCTACCTGCGCTCGAAAGAGGCGCAAGCCGTCGCCGAGGCCCCAGGGGGGATCGATCCGACGGTTCGTGACTGGCTGATCCCGGTCCGGGTGACCGATATACGACTCGTTCCGCCCTTCAGCGAGCGGAGCAGCGTCGATCTGATGCGGCTCGACGAGTCCCAGGCCACGGAGGCCCTGCTCCGCGTGGTGGGCAGGCCGGCCCAGCCGGTCGAGGGTTCGGACGACGCGGGGCCGATCAGCCCGCGCTTTCCCGGCACGCGCCCCCCGGTCTGGAACCTGCCCACCAGGAACGCGACGTTCACCGGGCGCAACGCCGTCCTGGAACGGCTCAGGGACCAGATCGTCGGGAGCAGCAGGACGGTCGTCCTGCCCCAGGCCGTGTACGGCCTCGGCGGTGTCGGCAAGACCCAGGTGGCGCTGGAGTACGCCCACCGCTTCATGGCCGACTACGACGTCGTCTGGTGGATCCCGGCCGAGCATCTCGACCAGATCAACCCGGTGATGGCCGAGCTCGCGCCGCTCCTGAGGCTGCGCGTCGGCGACAACGTCGCCGAGGCGGCGCAGGCCGCCAGGGAGGCGCTGCGCCGGGGAGATCCCTACGAGAACTGGCTCCTGATCTTCGACAACGCCGACAACCCCCGGGATCTCGAACGTTTCCTCCCCAGCGGCGCGGGACACGTTCTCATCACCTCGCGCAACACGGACTGGTCGCGCATGGCGGAGCCGCTGGAGGTCGACGTCTTCACCCGCCAGGAGAGCGTCGAGCACCTGCTGCGCCGGGCACCGGGACTCGCGCCCGAGGACGCCGACAGGGTCGCGCGGGCACTCGGGGATCTTCCGCTCGCCATCGAGCAGGCCGGCGCCTGGCTGGAGCAGACGGGCATGCCCGCGAGACAGTACGTCGAGCAGCTCGAGGAGCGGCTGACCGAGGTGCTGGCCCTCGCCGAGCCGCGGAGCGACTATCCCGTTCCGGTCGTGGCGACCTGGAACCTGTCGTTCGACCGGCTCAGGGAGCGCTCGCCCGCCTCGGTCCGGCTGCTCGAACTGCTCGCGTTCTTCGCGCCGGAGCCGATCTCCCTCGACATGCTGTACTGCGACGCCATGGTCGACTGCCTGGCGCCGCTCGACGACGCGGTGCGCGAGAAGCTCATGCTCGGCCCCGTCATCCTGCAACTCGGTCGTTACGCGCTGGCCAAGGTCGACCAGGCGGACAACTCCATCCAGGTCCACCGGCTCATCCAGGCGGTGGTCCGCAGCCGGCTCACCGCCGACGAGCTTGAGGACACCGTCCACGACGTGCACCGGGTCCTGGTGGCGGCCCGGCCCAGGGTCGGTGACACCGACGACCCGGAGAACTGGCCCCGCTACGAGGAGATCTGGCCGCACCTCGTGCCCTCCTCCGCCGCCACCTGTGACGAGGAGGAGACCCGGCGGCTGCTGATCGACCGCGTTCGCTACCTGTGGAAGCGCGGCGAGCTCGACGCGAGTCTCCAGCTCGGCTCACAGCTCGAAAGGCAGTGGAACGAGAAGCTCGGCAGGGGGGACAGGCAGACCGTGCACCTCCGTTTCCACATGGCCAACACGCTGCGCTCCCAGGGCCGCTACGGCGAGGCGCACACCGTCGACACCGAGGTCCTCACCCAGCAGCGCCGCGAGCTCGGCAACTACCACGTGTACACGCTGATGACGGCCGGCGGGCTCGCGGCCGACCTCCGGGCACTGGGGGAGTTCCGGCAGGCGCTGGAGATGGACGTCGAGACCTACGACCGTCTCAAGGAACTCTTCGGCGTCGACCATCGCCGCACCCTGATGGCCGCCCACAACCTGGGGGCCAGCCTCAGGCTGGCCGGTCACTTCTCGCGGGCGCGCGACCTCGACCAGGAGACGACGGACCGCCGCAAGGTGGTGCTCGGCGACACTCATCCCTACACCCTCTACTCGGCCGCCAGTCTCGCCCGCGACCTGCGTGAACTCGGGAACTTCCGCGAGTGCCTGGAGATGATGCGAGTCAACCTGGAGCAGTACCGCCATGTGCTGGGGGACGACTGGCCTGACACCCTCCGAACCGCCAACGGGCTCGCCACCGCCCTGCGCAGGGCCGGATGGGAGTCCGAGGCCCGCCGGCAGGCGGAGGAGACCTTCGCCCGGTATGTGGCGCGGTACGGCGCGACCATGACCGACACCCTCGTCGCGAGCCTGGAGCTCGCCTCCTGCCTCGCCGTCACCCAGGAGGTGGAGCGCGCCCACGAGCTCGCCGCCGACACCATGGGTCACTTCTCGCGCGTGCACGGAGAGGATCACCCGTACACCCTGACGGCCGCGAACAACGTGGCGATCTACCTGCGGGAGCTCGGTGCCTTCCGGGAGGCGAAGGAACTCGCGGAGCGGACGCTCCTCGCTCTCTCTGCGAGGATGGGCGCCACCCATCCCTCGACCCTGGTCTGCGCCATCGGCACGGCCGGCTGCCTGGCGGAGCTCGGTGACCTGCCCGCAGCGGAGGCGTTGGAGCGGCAGACCCTCGAAAACCTGCGCGCCGTCCTGCACGCGGAGCATCCGGACGTCCTCGTCTGCGAGGCGAACCTGGCGGTGACGCTCAACACCGGAGGGCGTACGGCCGAGGCCAAGCAGATCCGCGAGCGGGTGCTGAACGCGATGCGGCGCGTGCTGGGTGACGATCATCCCTACGTGGCCGACCTCGCGGCGTGGCGCCGGGTGAACCGCGATCTCGAACCACAGCCCTGGTGATCAGATGATCCGCTCCTGGTTGGCGAGCCAGGGGAGTATGTCGGGCAGCACGTTCAGGGCACCGAAGTGCGCGGCTCCGGGCTGGACGGTCATCCGGGCCGTGGGGATACGTGAGGCGAGCCAGCGCGAGTGGTCGGCCGGGGAGAACCTGTCCTTCTCACCGTGCCACACCAGGGTCGGGACGGTGATGTCGGCCGGATCGAAACCCCACGGGGAGCAGAAGGCGATCGCGTCGTCGATCCACCCGGCGGCGGTGTCGCGCAGGGCCTCCGCGTAGTTCTCCAGCAGCATCGCCCGGATACCGGGATTGGCCACCACCCGCCGGTCGGCCTCGGACAGTTCCTCGTACAGGCCGCTGATGAGGTGGGCCGGGTCGCTGCGGATGGCGTGCGCGGCCGGTGTCAGGATCTGGGTCAGGTGGTTGAGGCCCGCGAGGGCCGCCATGTACTCCACGACGTTCGACCGTGTCATGCCGCCGAACCAGTCCAGCCCCTCCGCGCCGGGCGGTGCGAGGCTCACCAGGGCCGCGACGCGGGTGACGCGGCCCGGCAGGAGCGCGGCGCACGCCAGTGCGTGGGGCCCTCCTCCGGACCGGCCTATCACGGCGAACCGTTCGATCCCGAGGTGGTTCGCGATCCTCTCGACATCGCCCGCCACGGAGCCGACCGAGCGCCCCTGCAGCCGGGTGGAGCCGCCGTAGCCCGGCCGGTCGAAGGTGATCAGTCGTATTCCCAGCCGGTACAGGACGGATCCACGAGGGCGCGGGCCGACCCGGCTTCCCGGCGTGCCGTGCAGCATGAAGATCGGGATTCCCTCGGGTTTACCTCGCTCCTCGAACGTGAGGCGCCTGCCGTCGAACGTGAGCTGTCTGCTGTCTTTCACTGCGAGCTTCGTGGTGTCGGTCGTTTTCACGGCCCTCGTCAAAGCTCGCCTCCTCTGGCCGACATGCCCCCCTTTCACCTTGCCCCGATACGGCATGACAGAAAAGTGTCATTTTCGCGACGGAGAGCCACACCTGGTCACGCTGTTCGTGTGCCAGGTGGCTCCTCGGTCGCCACTGAGGGCGGGGGCTATCTGTCGGCGAGGGGGGTGGCCGTCTGGACCTGCGAGGCACTCTCGGGACAGCCTGGCGGAGGGCTCATCGCTCCGGTGCGGGAGACGACGGTGAAGGACGCGTCGAGGTTCGTGAGCTTCAGGAGCTTGAGAACCACGGGCGGGGCTCCGGCCAGAAGCAGAGGTGTGTCCCGTTCGCGCGCGTGCCGCCTGATGGCGATCAGCGCGCTCAGGCCGCAGGCGTCGATGAAGGTGACGCCTGAGAGGTCGATGATGACCGTACCTGGGTGGGCGTCGATGACGTCCTGGGTGAAGACCGACAGTTTCGGCCTGGTGGCGAGGTCGAGCTCACCGGCCACCGTGATGACCACGAAGCCATCGGCGTGCTCGCTCGTGAGTTGTAGTGCGTTCATCGCCCACTTCCCTGCAGGCTGACGTGAATGTACGTATCCGGCCAGGGGGTGTCGCTCGGACGCCTGGCTTCAGCTCGCCGCCTCCCTGGCCGCGTCGTGCGGGCGCGGAGGGGATGGACGACCTGAAGCCACGATACTCCCTAACGGTGCGAACCATCGCTTTCCGTGATCGTGTAGCTTCGAAGCGAAGTGTAGATGCCAACCTGGATATGTGCCAGCTATTCAAGGAAACAGCTTTGTAGCCGTGTCCCCGAAGGGCTGTCAGGGCGGTTCCCGAGTGGCGGGAGAGGGCCCTGCGCCGGGTGGGAAAGCGGGCCTGAGCTGGGCGGGGTCAGCCTGCGGAATGACTCGGGGCCATGGCGTCCAGCGCGTCGCGCAGGGTGGCTCGCGTCTCGAAGTGCCTGTCGAGATTCGTGATCGTCAACAGGTGTGTGATCATGCCGGGACTCACCACCAGCATGAGGTGACCGTGGGCCTCCTTGATCCGGGTGAGCGTGCCCACGATGACCCCCAGCCCCACCGAGTCGCAGAACGGCACGCCCGTCAGGTCCAGCACCAGGTGCGGGCTTCCGGCGTCCTCCAGGGCGTGGTCGATCTCCGCGCGCAACCGCGGAGCCACGGCCATGTCGAGCTCGCCCGCCGCCTGTACGACCACACAGGTGCCACTGCGCCACGTCTGAACGTCGAATATCGAGATCACAATCATCACCTCCGTGCCTTTTCAGCTGCCCTGGCAGAAGGTTGTTATGCACGTAGCTCACTTTTTGCAGATATTGTCCGTCGCTGTTCTTGCTGTCGGAGTTGCGGTAGGAGTGGCGACCGGTGTAGGCGCGGCGGTCTCCTTCACGGTGACCTTCTTCGCCCGCTCGTGTTTCCGGCCGACGACCACCTCGATCTTGTCGCCGAGGCTCTCCACCGGGCGCAGGTTCGCCCCGGGCAGCGCGGCGGCGACGGTGCGTGCCGAGTCCTCGCGGCCGGGGCCGTACCGGATGACGGTCTTGTCGAAGTCCTTCTGCGGGGTGTTGCCGGGGATCTCGGGCACCAGGAAGCCGACCCTCTGCAGGTCCGCCTTGGTCTGCGCGCCCAGGCCCGTGATCGTGGTGCCGTTGAGCACGGTGAGGGCGATCCGCGAGGGCGCGACGGTCAGCGCGGGAGCCGAGGGGGAGGCCGTCGGGGTGGGCGTGGCCTTAGGGGGCTTGGAGGGCTTGACGAGCGTCTCGTCGGCGGCGATCCTGCGGAACAACTCCTTGGCCGCCGCTTTGTCCCAGAGGACGGCGGACTCGCCGGTCGGCGTCTTGTAGTCGACGTCCGCGAGCGGGACCGTGGCGAAGGTCACGTCGTCGGTGGAGACGTCCTTGAGCTGGTCGGCCAGGCCGAGCAGGTCCCCGCGGAGCGCGTCGTCCACCCGGATCGTGTCGAGGGCCGTGTCGACGAACGAGGCGAGCCTGACCGGGTTGGTCAGCGTCTCGCCGCTGAGCGCCTGATTCAGCAACGCGGAGATCACCTGCTGCTGGCGATCGATGCGGTCGAGGTCGGAGCGGGCGGTGGCGCGGGTGCGGGCGTAGGCGAGCGCCTTGACGCCGTCGAAGGAGTATGTGCCCGGCTCCAGGTTGAGCGCGGTCTTCGGGTCGTTGATCGGGACCGGGGTACAGACCGAGATGCCGCCGAGGGCGTCGACCACCTCGATGAACCCCAGTACGTTGACCTCGACGTAGTGATGGATGGTCAGGCCGGTGACGGCCTGCACCGTGCGCGTCGTGAGCTTCGGGCCGCCGAACTGGTAGGCGGCGTTGATCTTGTGCTCGCCGTTGCCGGGGATCGCCGTCCAGGTGTCGCGGGGGAGGCTGACCACGGTGACCTTGCGGTGGTCCTCCGACACGTGGATCACCATCATGGTGTCGGTGCGCTCGCCGGTCTCGCGGCCCAGCTTGAGCTGGTTCTGCTGTTTGCGGGTGAGGTTGTCGCGCTTGTCGACCCCGACCACCAGGATGTTCATGGCGCCGGTGCTCGACCGCGATCCCTGGATCCCGGCGTCGACCGCCTCGATCTTCGTCGTGGCGTAGTTGGTCAACGCCCAGGTCACTCCCGAACTGCCCAGGACCAGGCAGGAGAGTGCGCCGGCGATCACCAGGCCGCGCCGTCTGGTGCGGGCGCCCCTCGCCGACCTGCGAACACGCCTCGGGTTCACCCGGACGCTTCCGTAGGCGTCACCGCCCACGTGCACACCCGAATCCTCCTCCGGGTCGCGCATGCATGGCCCCCTAGGCTCCAGCTGGGTCGATGAGGTACCCGTTCGTACAGTAGCGTGAGCGACGCCATGAAGCAGTTCCCCGACTCGCCCTCGCCGGCGTCGTCTTCCGAGACACGTGTCTGGCCCCCCATCTCCATCGTCATCCCGGTGCTGAACGAGGAGCGCCATCTGAGGGAGGCGGTGCGTCAGGTGCTGTCGCAGCGATACGCGGGACCGATCGAGGTCGTGCTCGCGATCGGCCCCTCCCACGACCGTACCCAGGAAGTCGCCGACGAAATCGCCGCAGCCGACCCCAGGGTGATCGTCGTTCCCAACCCGACCGGCCGCACCCCCAACGCGCTCAACGCGGCGATCGCCGCGTCCGGTAACTCGATCATCGCGAGGGTGGACGGCCACGCGATGCTCCCCGAGGACTACCTCCAGGTCGCGGTGGAGACCCTTGAGGAGACCGGCGCCGACAACGTGGGCGGCGTGATGGCGGCCGAGGGCGTCACTCCCTTCGAGCAGGCCGTGGCCCGCGCGATGACGTCCAAGATCGGTGTCGGCGGCGCCCGGTTCCACACCGGCGGCACCGCGGGCCCGGCCGACACGGTCTACCTCGGTGTGTTCCGCCGAGACGCGCTGGAGCGGGTCGGCGGCTACGACGAACACTTCCAGCGCGCCCAGGACTGGGAGATGAACCACCGCATCCGCGAGTCGGGCGGCCTGGTCTGGTTCCAGCCCCGGATGCGCGTCTCCTACCGGCCGAGGCCCAACCTCAGGGCCCTCGCCAAGCAGTACTTCCACTACGGCCGCTGGCGCAGGGTGGTCGCCCGCACCCACGAGGGCACGATCAACCTGCGCTACCTGGCGCCTCCGCTCGCCGTGCTCGCCATCCTGGCGGGCCTGGCGGTCTCTCCGTTCTTCTGGCCGGGGCTGTTGATCCCCGGTGGCTACCTGGTGGCGATCCTCGCCGGTTCCGCGATCACCGGCAGCGGCCTGCCCACCCCGGCGCTCGTCCGGCTGCCGCTGGTCTACGTCACCATGCACATGTCGTGGGGCTGGGGTTTCCTCACCAGCCCGAGAAGGTTGGGAAAGCCCGGCCACGCGGGCGGCTGACCCCTGTCGAGGCGCGCTCGGACCGGCCCTCGCCGGAGCGCGTCCGGGCTGACCTCGCCGGGGCGCGTGCCCGTCAGAGCGGAGTGAGCGTCCGAGGGGGGGCGCATGTCTGCCAGAGGGGGCGCGTGCCCGTCAGGGCGGGCGCGCGCCGGTCAGGGGCGGGCGTCGATCACCTGACCGGTGACGCCGGAGGCGAGCACGTCCAGCGAGGTGCGGGCGACGGCGCGCGGGGAGGACGGACCCGAAGGGCCCGACGGCGTCGCGGCTCCGGCCCGTCCGGGGTTCACGCAGTTGACCCGAACCCCGTACTCCGCCCACTCCCTGGCGAGGGCGAGGGTCAGCCCGGCCACGGCGGCTCCCGCGAAGGAGCGCAGGCCCTCGCCCGCCCCGTCCCCGCCGGGAGAGGGGGAGTGGAACAGCAGCTGCCCCCGCGTCTCGCGGAGATGGGGGAGTGCCGCCCTGGCGACGGTGACGGGGCCCAGGTGGTCGGCGTTCACGGTCCCGGCGATCGCGGCGTCGTCCACCGCGTCGAGCCTGCCCGATGGTGGCGCGCCCGCCGCCCCGACCACGTAGTCGATCCCGCCCGTCTCCTTGACGACCCGGGCGAGCGCGTCGGCCACCGCCCGGGGGTCGTCCACGCGCACTTCGCCGGACGCGCCGGAAGGGCTCGGCATTTCGGAGAAGTCCGGTGCGCCGGAGGGACCTGGCGTTCCCGAGGTGTCCGGTGCGCCGGAGGGACTCGGCGCTCCGGAAGGGTTTGGCGTGTCGGAGGGGCCCGGCGTGTCAGGGGAGCTTGGCGTTCCCGAAGGGGCCGGTGATCCGGAGAAGGGGAACACCCGGGCGCCGTACTCTCCGGCGAGTCGTGCCACCTCGGCGCCGGCGCCGTCGTCCGCGCGGAAGACCACCACGGTCCTGCCCTCCAGCGCCTCACGCAGGGCGGTGTCCGAACGGGAGGGGACCTCGCTCGCGGCGAGCCTGAGGAGCTTGTCGGCGACGAAGAGGTCCACCGGGTGCGTGACCTTCATGTTCCGCTCGCTGCCCGGCACCACGTGGATCGGCACGCCGGGCAGGTAGCGCAGCACCACGCCGCAGTCGTCGGTGGCCGGTCGGTCGCCGAAGCCGGGATCGGCGAAGGCACGCTCGTACGCCTCGCGGATCACCGAGAGCCGAAAACACTGCGGGGTCTGGACGCGGCGCAGGCCGGCACGGTCGGGGACGTCGCTGACGATCTCTCCGTGCGGTCCCGGCGAGGTCACCACGATCGTGTCGGAACTCGGGATCGCCACCTCGACCGCCGAGAAGGTCCTCAGCGCCTCGACGCAGTCGGTGATGATCCTTCTGTCCGCCAGCGGCCGTACGGCGTCGTGCAGCAGCACGTGGCACTCCCGCGTCCCCAGGGCCTGCAGCGCCCGCCAGGTGGTCTCCGGGCGGCTCGCGCCGCCCTCCAGGATCCTGCCGACCTTCGTGAAGCCGCCGCGCTCGACGATCCGCTCCACCTCGCCGGTGAAGCCGGGCGCCATCAGGACCATGATCTCGTCGATCTCCGGTGCCCCCTGGAACAGGGCGAGGGTGTGTTCGAGGATCGTCCTGCCCGCTATCTCCAGCAGCTGCTTGGGGGTGTCGTTGCCGACGCGTCGGCCGACGCCGCCCGCCAGGACCACACCGACGGTTCGGGGACGCGGTTCAGGTTCGGCCACAATCGGATTCCTTTGACAGTTCGGGTATGGCGAGCGTAATGGGTGTGTACCTGATCGTCCGGCGTGCTCCCGTGCTATCCCGTCAAGATCTAGCTACGCTGAGTGCGCACTCCCCGATTCGTACGGTGATCCCGTCGGATACGAAGGAGCCCGGATTGCCTGACTCTCGCGCCACCGTCTCGTCCGACGCCTCGCAGGCGGTCGCGGTCGTGCTCGCCACCACCGAGGCGTCCGACCTGCGATGTTCCGCTGGGACGCTCCTCGACAGGCTGACCGGCCAGCTCGCCGCGCTTCCCGTACGGGATGTGCACGTGGTGGCCCGTTCCAGTGACATCATCCACGTGCCGGGCGGCACCCACATGATCGGGACGGAGGGGCCGAAAGGGCTCGCCGACGACCTGCGCAGGGTCGCGAAGGTGGCCCGCTCGTCCGTCGGGCCGGTGCTGGTGGTCGCCGGTGACCTGGTGGCGCACACCGAGGCGCTGGCCATGCTCGTGGAGCACCCGGCCCGCGACACCTGCGCGCTGGTGGGTGGAAAGGACGAGCCGCCGGGGCCGACGCGACCGCCGGTCAGGATCGAGGGCAGGTCGGTGGTGGCCGCGGGCACCTCCTTCCACGAGGTGGGCGAGACCAACGGCACCTTCAGGGGGGCGCTCCAGGTCGGCGTGCCCGACCTCGCGGGCTTCGCCGAGACCACCGAGACGCTCGCCGAGCTCGCCGAGGCGGGCGGCTTCGGCCCGACGGACGGCGGCGAGGCCCCCGGCCTGCTCCTGGTCGGACTCGTCCGCTCCGGCGTCCAGGTGCGCGCGGCGAGGCTGGGCCGCCTCCGCGCCGACCGGATGACCGTGCAGGCGGACGCCGACGTGGCCGTGCCCCGACTGGCCGAGGTCGACGAGAACGAGGCCAGGCTGGACGCCGCGGTCAAGAGCGACGACGGCTTCTTCGCCACGTACGCGGTGAGCTCCTGGTCCAGGCACCTGCTGAAGCCGATCGCCGGACTCGGCCTGACGCCGAACGCGGTCACCGGCATATCCGTCGGTCTCGCCGCGCTCGCGGCGGTCTGGTTCTCCGAGGGCACCAGGCCGGGGCTGATCGCGGGGGCGGTCCTGCTCTACCTGTCGTTCGTGCTCGACTGCGTCGACGGGCAGCTCGCCCGCTACACCCGCACCTTCTCTCCGCTCGGGGCGTGGCTGGACGCCACCTTCGACCGTGTCAAGGAGTACGCCGTCTACCTGGGCCTCGCCGTCGGGTACGCGGCGGGGACGGACGTCGCGGACGGCCCTGACGGCATCTGGGCACTCGCGGTGGCCGCGATGATCCTGCAGATGCTCCGCCACATGATCGACTTCTCGTACGCGGGGGCACGCGCCGACGCGAGCCGGGTGGGCGCGGCCTGGACCAGGGCGGCGGGCTCGCCGGGGAGGGCGGACTCCCTGGGCAGGGCGGCCGCCGCGGACGACGCCTGGCCAGGGGTAGGCAACCCGATCCTCCGGCTCTCGCGGACCATGGAGAAGGCGTCGCCCACCCGCTGGTTCAAGAAGATCATCGTGTTGCCCATCGGGGAACGGATGGCCCTGATCGCGGTGACCGCGGCCTTCTTCAACGCCCGGGTGACCTTCGTCGCGCTGCTGGTCTGGGGCGGGATCGCGGCCCTCTACGTCCTCTCCGGCCGGACCGGCAGGTCACTCAGCCGATGACCGGAGGCCGCGGGCTCGATGACCGGCGAGGGCGGATGTCCCGCCAGACGAGGGACGAATCTGTCCTCAGGTCTCTCCTCACCCGGGACGGATCTCCCGTCAGGCGACCCTCAGGTAAGTGGAAGAAGCAGGTGCGATCATGATTTCTGTGCATATGGCGCCGGTGCCGCGGAGCGCCGTGGTCGCCTACCGGGACGACGGGGTGCTGTCGAGGGGCATGGGCGCCATGGTGGCCGGGCAACTCCCGCCGCTGCCGCCCGCGATCGTCGGGATGTTCGTCACCGGAGTGCTGCTCCTCGTCGGCGTGGCCGGCAGCGACGGGCCCGCGGTGTTCGCCCCCGCGGTGGCGCTGCTGCTGGCCGGTCCCGGCAGCTCCCATCCGCACGACGGCCGGCTCGACTGGCTGGTGCCGCCGATCCTGCGCCTCACCGAGTACGGCTTCGTGGCCTCGGTGGGCTTCGCGCACGACGTGCCGCCGTGGTTGATCTTCATGTTGCTCGGTGCGATGGCCTTCCACCACTACGACGTCGTCTACCGGCTGAGGCAGCGGGTCTACCCGCCCTCCTGGCTGGCCACATCCGGCCTCGGCTGGGATGGCCGGATGCTGCTCATCGCCCTCGGCGGGCTCGCCGGGCAGGTCACGCTGACATTCGCCCTGCTCTCGCTCTACCTGTGGTGCCTCTTCTCCTGGGAAAGTGTCACCTGCTGGCTGGCCGCCCCGAGGTTCGGGGTGGCCGCGGCCGAACTCGGCGCCCACGATTGAGAACGCCCGGCGAACCCTCGATTACACGATCAGGGCGTGAAGGCAACTAATCTTTGGGGCCTAGGAGTGCCCGCCGGGAGGCTCTCACCCGAATGAGGAGTGCACGTTGCTGGGAATGGTGCTGGCCGCCGGGGCCGGACGACGCCTGCGGCCGTACACGGACACGCTGCCCAAGGCGCTTGTGCCGGTCGACGGCGACACCACGATCATGGACATCTCGCTGCGCAACCTCGCGGCGGCCGATCTTCGTGACGTCGTGGTCATCGTCGGCTACCAGGCGCAGGCGGTACACGAGCGCAAGGCCGAGCTGGAGCGGCGGCACGGTGTGAAGCTCACCCTCGTGCACAACGACAAGGCCGAGGAGTGGAACAACGCCTACTCCCTGTGGTGCGCGCGCGACTACTTCGACCAGGGCGTGCTCCTGGTCAACGGTGACACGGTGCACCCCGTCTCGGTGGAGGAGACGCTGCTCTCCGCGCCGGCGACCAGCGACATCCTGCTCGCGGTCGACGACGTCAAGAAGCTCGCCGACGAGGAGATGAAGGTGACCCTCGACGACGACCGCCACCTGCGGCTGATCACCAAGTTGATGGACCCGGCCGCCGCCGCCGGTGAGTACATCGGCGCCACGCTCATCCGTTCCGGCATCGGCGACCGCCTTGCCGACGCCCTCCAGGCCACCTTCGAGCGCGACCCGCAGCTCTACTACGAGGACGGCTACCAGGAGCTCGTCGCCCGCGGTGAGAAGATCGCCGTCGCTCCGATCGGCGACGTCCCGTGGGTCGAGGTAGACAACCACGACGACCTCGCCAAGGCGCGGGAGATCGCGTGCCGATACTAGCCAGGATGCTCCCGGCACCCCTGTCCATGGAGGTGCGCCGGGGCGCCGTCGCCCAGCTCGGCTCGTTGCTGGCCGACAGCAGGGTGGCGACCTCCGGGCGGGTGGCGGTGGCCGTGGGCGCGGGCCAGGGAGACAGGATCGCCTCGGTGATCACTCCCTCGCTCGGCCAGGCCCAGGTCTTCCGGGTGCCCGACGGCTCGGTCGACGCGGCGATCTCGCTCGGCGCCGACCTGCGCAAGGGGGCGTACGAGGCGGTCGTGGGCATCGGTGGCGGCAAGACCATCGACGTGACCAAGTACGCCGCGTCGCTGGCCGGGATCCCGATGGTGGCGGTGGCCACCAACCTGTCGCACGACGGGATCTGCTCGCCGGTGGCCTCGCTCACGCACGACGGAGGCAAGGGCTCCTTCGGCGTCCCCATGCCGCTCGCCATCATGGTCGATCTCGATTTCGTGCACGACGCGCCCGCCTCGCTGGTCAGGTCCGGGGTCGGTGACGTGGTCAGCAACCTCTCGGCGATCGAGGACTGGCAGCTCGGCGCGGGTGAGCGCGGGGAGCCGATCGACGGCCTGGCCTGCGCGATGGCCCGCACCGCGGCGGAGGCGGTGATCGGCAGATCCGACTCGATCGAGTCCGACGCGTTCCTGACCGTGCTGGCCGAGGCGCTTATCCTGTCGGGCATGTCGATGGTGGTCGCCGGATCCTCACGTCCTTCGAGTGGCGGAGATCATGAGATCCTGCATGCCGTGGATCAGCTTTTTCCCGGCACCTCCAACCACGGCGAGCTCGCCGGGATAGGTGCCGCGTTCTGTTTCTTCCTCCGCGAGGACTCACGGAGGCTCAATCAGGTCGTCGACTGCCTGCGCGGGCACGAGCTGCCGGTCACCCCCGCCGATGTGGGGCTGTCTTCGGCCGAGTTCACCGAGGCGGTCGCGCTGGCCCCGGCCACGCGTCCCGGCCGCTATACGATTCTTGAGCACCTGCGCCTGTCGGAGCCGGAGATTCGCGATCGGGTGGAGGATTATGTCCGGGCCGTCGGTCGCTGAGCTCCGTGCGGTGGCCCAGCCGCACACGACCATGGACCGCAACAGCGGCGAGCACTGGGCCGGCTCTCTCTACATGCGCAAGCTGTCGATCTACGTCACCTGGTTCCTCGCCAAGACGCCGATCACGCCCAACCAGACCACCTGGCTGATGATCTTCACCGGCCTGCTGGCCGGAGCGGTGCTCGCGCTGCCCGGACTCTGGGCGGCCGTCCTCGCGGCCCTGCTGGTCCAGCTCTACCTGCTGCTCGACTGCTCCGACGGCGAGCTGGCCCGCTGGACCGGCCGCACCTCCATCACGGGCGTCTATCTCGACCGGGTCGGCCACTACTTCGCCGAGGCCGCGATCCTCATCGGGCTGGGCTTCCGGGCGTCGGAGGTCCTGCCCGACTGGTACACCGTGACGGGGTTCGCCGCCGCGCTCGGCGCGATCCTGATCAAGGCGGAGACCGACCTGGTCGACGTGGCCCGCGCCCGCTCCGGGCTGGTCGCGGCGACCGAGGCCTCGGCCGAGCACTTCCGGTCGCGCGGGCTGGGCGTGGCGCGCAAGGCGGCCGCGGCGCTGAAGTTCCACCGGATCGTGCAGGCGGTCGAGCTGTCACTCCTCATCGTGGTCGCCGCGATCTGGGACGCGATCAACGGAGGACTGGCGGCGACGAGGATCCTCGTGGTGGCCTGCGTGATCGTCGCCGTGCTGCAGATGATCCTGCATCTGATCAGCATTCTGGCGTCCAGGCGGCTTTCATGAGGAACCGGATGGCGTCCCGGCGCGTCGTAGGTGCGAACACACCGCCGTTTGGCGGGTGTTCGTCGGCGGTTCCGATACGCTTGTGCCCCGGTATACCTGGAAACTCCAGCCCTGCCAGAATTCCCGACCCAGCAGACTCGGTGATCATGAAAGTATGCTCCGTACGTGCTCTCGACGCGTCAGGACGATGACCCGTTGAAGATCTCGTGCGTCATCCTCACCATGGGCAACCGTGTCCCCGAACTGGACCGGGCGGTCGAGTCCGCGCTGAACCAGGTCGACGGTGACGTCGAGGTGGTCATCGTCGGCAACGGCGCGGACGTCCCCGAGCTCTCGGCCACCGTGCCCGCGGGGTCCTCGGCCTCGATCAGGAGTGTACGGCTGAACCACAACGCGGGCATTCCCGCGGGCCGTAACCGAGGCGTCGAGGAGTGTTCCGGCGACGTCGTCCTCTTCCTCGACGACGACGGCTGGTACGCCGACACCGGGCTCGTATCCCACCTGCGGGAGCGCTTCTCCACCGAGCACGACCTCGCGGTCGTCTCCTTCCGGGTGAAGGACCCCGAGGGCGGCATCGGCCAGCGCCGTCACGTTCCCCGCCTGCGCGCGGGCGACCCCGAGCGGTCCTCCCCGGTCACCACCTTCCTGGGCGGCGCGTGCGCCATCCGCCGTTCGGCCTTCCTCCAGGTCGGCGGGCTCCCCGAGCGGTTCTTCTACGCCCACGAGGAGACCGACCTGGCGTGGAGGCTCCTCGGCGAGGGATACCGCATCGAGTACGACGCCGAGACGGTCATGTACCACCCGCAGGTCCCCCCGACCCGGCACACCGACTTCTACCGCCTCAACGCCCGCAACCGGGTCTGGCTCGCCCGTCGCAACCTTCCCTGGCCGCTGGCCGGGCTCTATCTCCTCAACTGGATGGTGCTCACCCTCGTCCGCGAGCGCTCCGGGCCCGCCCTGCGCGCGTGGTTCAAGGGCTTCACGGAAGGGCTCCGCGAGCCGGCGGGAGAGCGTCGTCCCATGGGCTGGAACACCGCCTGGCGCATGCTCCGCCTCGGTCGTCCACCGATCGTCTGACCCCCGATCACCAGTGGACGTATACACCCTCGGCGAGGCGTTCGGCGTCGTCACCAGCGGCCGGATCCGCCACGAGCACGAGGCCAGGCTGGACGTCGCCGGGGCCGAGTTCACCGTCGCGGTCGGGCTGTCCAGGCTCGGCCACCGGGTGGGCTGGCTGGGCAAGGTCGGCGGCGACGAGCTGGGAGCGAGGATCCTCACCGTGCTGCGCGGCGAGGGCGTGGACGTCTTCGACGCCCGGGTGGACGAGGGGTCACCGACCGGGATCCTCCTGAAGGAGTCGAGGCTCGGCCAGGCGGCGAGGGTCACCTACTACCGCACCGGCGTCAGGCTGGCCCAGGGGAACGTTCCCGTGGATCGGATCGCGGCCTCCCGCATCCTGCACGTGAGCGGGATCACCGCCGCGCTGAGCGCGCGCGACGCCATGCACGCGGCCGTACGCGCCGCGCGGACCGCCGGGGTCGCGGTCTCGGTGGCGATCGACTACCACGACCAGCTCTGGCCCGACCTGCGCGAGGCGGAGGAGATCCTCAGCGTGCTGGCCTGCTCCGCCGACGTGCTGTTCGTCCGGCAGAGCGAGCTCGACCTGGTCAAGCCCGCTCTCACCGGGGATCGCGAGGTCATCGTGACGCGCGGTGCCCGAGGGGCGAGCGTGCGGGTCGACGGAGTGCGCCACGACGCCGCGAGCCTCTCCGCGCCCGTGGTCGACCCCAACGGCGCGGGGGACGCCTTCGTCGCGGGCTATCTCAGCGCGCTGCTCGAAGGTCTCCACCCGGCCGACCGGCTGCGCAGGGGCGGCCTGCTCGCGGCCTTCGCCTCGTCGGGGCCGAGTGACTGGCAGGGCCTGCCGACGAGGGCCGAACTCCCCCTCCTGGAACTCGACACCTGACCCGCCGATCCGCGCGGCTCTCGCCGTGCGCGGGCGGCCAGGGCCTTTTCGAGGTCCGGTGCCTGATTTCTCACCGTGCGGGGGCTCCCCGAGCGCTCCGCAGGGAACTCGGCGGCCGGGACGGTCGGGGCCGTCCGGCCGGACCTCTCGCGGGAAGTCTCAGGGCTCCTTGGCCTCGCCGAGGGTCATGGCCAGGTGGGAGATCGTGCTCGTCATCAGGGCGCGTTTGGGCAGACCGAGCTCGCTCAGCTCCTTGGCGATCGGGTGGTTGCCCAGGCGGATGAGAGCGCCCCCGGGACGCGTGCGGACCCCGCGGGGAGAGAGCGACCACGGGATGCGGCGGGTGACGCCGTCCAGATGGCTGTAGGCGTCGAGGGCGGTCATCATCCCGGTGCCCGGCACCGGGACGCCGGGCTTGATCAGCAGGTCCAGCACCAGGCGGCCGTCCTTGCGCAGGACGCACCGTTTGTAGGGGGAGGAGATCCGCAGGTCGATGTCGGCCAGCTCCTTGGGAAAGCCCCAGATGGCGCGGCCCGCCTCCAGGGTGAAGTCCTGGTCGACCGGGAGCCAGTGGACGAACGCCCCGGCGCCGGTGCGGCGCAGCTCGGACAGGTTCGCGCGCAGCCCTCCGCCGGGAACGTGGCCCGCGCCGGGCGGCCTCGCCAGGAAGGCGACGCCGAACTCGTGGTAGCGGCCCAGATCACCGTCGCGGTAGTCGGCGAACACCAGCGTGCACAGGGCCTTGCGGGGTAACACCTCGGCGACGTCCAGGTGCGAGTAGGCGATCACGGCCCGCGCGGCGTCCGCCCGGACCAGGTAGGACGCGCTGCAGACCATGACGTCGCGGACGCGGACCGGCATGGTGACCTCGCGCCCCTGGATCAGATGGCGTGCCATGCCTCCAGTACACCAATCTCCTGGCCGGACGTCACTGGTTTGCCGGCCCATTCCTCAAGCCGCCCGACGAAGGCGCCCGCGTGATCCGGCCAGTTGTGGCGGGCGAGGGCCTCGGCGTGGCCGCGCGCCCCCATCTCGGCCGCCCCTTCCGGGTCGTCCCGCAGCGCCAGCACCGCGCGTACCGTCGCCTCGGCGTCCCCGAAGGGTACGACGACGCCGCACCCGACCCTCTCGACCATGGACGCGGCGGCGGGCAGGGGGGTGCTGACCACGGGAACTCCCCTGGACATGTAGTCGATGATCTTGGCGGGTACGGGCCGGGTGCCGGGTGCGTCGTGCGGGAGCGACAGACCGGCGATCGCCCCCTCGGCCATCCGCAGCGCGTGCCGGTTGGGCACGTAGCCGTACCAGTCGAGCAGGCCCTCCCGCTGCGCGTCCCGCAGCAGCGGCCTGACGCGGACGTCGGCGGAGCCGATCAGGTCGAGCCTGATCCCGTGCGGGAGCAGCCGCCTCGCCGATTCGATCAGCTCGCCCACGCCTCCGGCCTTGGAGAGGTGGCCCACGTGGACCACCCGGTTCCTGCCGGGCGGCGCGGGCGGGCGCGGGGAGACGTAAGCGGTGTCGGGAACGACCTGGTGGGGGCCGGAGAACCGTTCCCGGTAGGAGTCCTCGGCCAGGATCAGGTGCAGGCGGTGCTTCGCGGGAGCCCCGATCCGGCGCGCGAGCGCGGGCAGGGCGCGGCTCAGGTGGCCGGGGAGGGTGAGGCCGACGCCGAGCGCGGCGGTCGCGCCCCAGCCGCCCCAGCCGTCCCCGATGTCCTCGCGCACGTCCAGGACGGTGACGGGACGGCGCCTGGGCAGGCGGAACAGCAGTTCCCTGTCGTGCACGACCAGCAGGTCCGCGCCCTCCACCCCGCGCTTGAGAGCCCCCCGCGCGGCCTTCAGCGCGCGTCTGCGACGGTTGGCGGTCGCCCGGGGCACGTCGATCGCGCGGATACCGGGATCCGGGGTGACGTTGCAGTCGGTGAAGGGGGCGACATAGGTGATCTCATGCCCGGCGTCGAGGAGCGCCCGGATCTGCCGATGCATGATCCGGGCGTCCTCTGGGTGATGAGCGATCGTCGCGACGCATACCCGCATGTCCCGATGTTGAGTGTTCGTTCCGTCATCACCGGATGTGTTGCGTTAATTACCGGGGAACTGAGGCTGAACTCTCCTTGGCGGCGGGTGCGTCCTCGGCCGGTGCGGTGGTAGCGGCGGGGGGAGGGGACGGTCGGCGGTAGAGCCATACGAGTCTGGGTTCGAGCATCCACTTGAAGAGCTTGCGGGTCTCGGGCAGGCACAGCACGATGGCGAGGGCGAGCGAGCTCGACGCGATCGCCGCCACGCCCAGCGGGCCGTACAGCCAGGGGAAGCTCAGCCAGCCCTGGTCCTTGGCGATGACCACCACGACGCCGTGGAGCAGATAGGCGTACAGGGTGCGGGTGCCGAGGTCGGAGAACCAGGTCTCGCCCCGGGGCACCAGCGCGAGCAGCGCCACCGTCATGGCGAGTGCCGCGATCAGCAGGGCGCCTCGCACGCCGAGGCCCAGCCACCAGGACATGTCCATCGCCTTGAAGCTGTAGCGGAAGTAGATCGGGTCGCGCGGGACGTGGGGCGCGATGAGGATCGCCACCCCGGCGGCGCCGAGGAGGACGACCGCTGAGGTGATCTTGACCCAGAGGGGCTTGAGCAGGTCGAAGTGCTCCGGCTTGAGCAGCAGGCCGAGCACGTAGAACGGCAGCAGGCCGAAGAAGCGGTCGATGCTGAAGTCACCGGAGATCTCCGAGAAGCCCGCGACCAGGTAGATGACCACCGCGACCAGCAGGGGCTGTCGCATCCGCGTCCAGATGGGCGTGGAGATCCGCCAGAGGACAAGGGCCACCAGATACCAGTTGAGCCAGGCCGGATCAATGATCGTCAGCGTCCACTTCTGGCCAAGCCCGTAGCGGAGCAGCGCGTAACCGATCTCCACGACGATGTACGGGATCAACAGGGTGTCGACCAGCTTGTTGATCTTCGCGTTGGAGTTCCAGAAGTTGCGCCCCAGATAACCGCTGATCAGCACGAACGCCGGCATGTGGAACGTGTAGATGAACAGGTACGCGGCCTCCGACGAGTGCGCCTTCAGGGTGGGGACGAGCGAGTGGCCCATCACCACCAGGGCGATCAGGACGAACTTCACGTTGTCGAGGTACGGCTCGCGCTTCTTCTTGACCGGAGGGGCCGGGGGCTCCTCCTCGGCGACCGTCTCGCGCTCGCGCTCCGCCCGCAGCTCCTGCTCGGCCTGCGGTCCCTGGTTCCAGAACGAGGGGCCGCCATCCCTCGTGGTGTTCTCCCAGTACGAGGGACCGCCGTCCCTGGCGGTGTTCTCCCAGTACGAGAAGGGGCGCTCACCGGACGGTCGCGGCTCCTGCCGGGGGCTCGGGGCCTCCGCGTTCGGAAACCGCACGGGAGCCTGGGGCTCTCCGGGGAGCCTGGGGCGTCCGGGAAGCTCGGATTCCTCGGGGAACCGGGGCTGCCCCGGAGCGGGCGCCCAGCCGGGAGCCTGAGGGGGCGCGGCTCCTGGCGGTGGGGAGGCCGGTGCGGGGACGCGCGGCGTCGTGGGTGGCGGGGCCCAGTCGGGCCGGGGGGACGGCGTACGGGGGGCGCCCTGCGGAGGGGTGGGACCCTCCGCCCACGACGGTGTCTCCTGTGCCCACGGCGACTCCCGCGTCCACGACGGGCCGTCCTGCGCCCAGGCGGGCTCCTCGCGGTCCCACGAGGGGTCCTGGAGGACCGGCTCGGGCGCGAGGGGCTTCGACAGGTCGAGCGGGTCGTGGGAGCCGTGGGCCCCGCCGAACGAAGGGCCGCCGGGACGCTCGCCGAAGTAGGACTCGCCGGGACGGGGCTCGCCGGGGTAGGTCCCGCCGAAGGGGGGTCCGCCCGGGTGGGATTCGCCGACGGGAGGGCCGCTGGGACGGGTCCCGCCGGGGTGGGGCTCGCGATACGCCGGGTAGCCCCCCCACTCGGTGACCTCGCCGGGGCTCTCCTCGCGACCGTCCCCGGCGTCGCGCCGGGACGCCCCGCCGGAGGTGACCGGTCCCGGTGGCTCCGGCCACGAGGGCTGGGATCCACCGGACGCCTGCGCGTGACCGGGCATGGGCCACGGAGCGGACCTCCGGCCCTGCCCGCCGCTGGACCCACCGGAGCCGGGGTCGGAACCGCCGTCGTCCTGGGGGGCAGGCACCTGGAAGGGTCGGATGTCGCTCACGAGGGGGAGGCTCAGCTATCTGTCGGAGACCGGGGGAAGTGTCGGGCAGATCGGCGGGGCGCCCAGGGGAGGGTCGGGGACGCGGGCAGGTGTTCGCCTCGCCGCCTTGACCAACCCTAAACCGACTGTGCGCCCTCTGTCGCACGCATGCACTTTGATTCGGACGGTTCTCGGGTAATCGTGACTGTCCACGGGGTCACGGGCCCGGCCGTGCCCCCTCGGGGTGGCCGGGGTGAGGGGAGGTGTCTCAGCTGCAGGGGTTGGTCTTGCTGTCGACGACCTTGTCCGTGAGGGCGTCGGGGATCTTCGGGAGGGCGCGGACGCCCGGCCAGTCGGCGCCGATGACGAGCTGGATGATCGGCCCGGTCGGAGCCTTGCCCTCCGGGGTGGGCGGGGGCGCCACGGCCGGGACGTACTTCTCGGTGGTGACCGGCTTGACCTTGCCCGCGACCGGGGTCCGCTTGTCGCCGGAGAGTCTGGCGGCCACCGCGTCGCCGTACGAGAGGCCGTCGGCGGCGTCCTTCTTGGCGTAGCGCACCGTGGTGGTGGGCACGTTGGCGGTCGCCGGGCGGGCGTTACCGACGTGGGTGACCACGAACCCCTGGTCGGCCAGCTCGGCGGCGACCTCCCTCGCCCTGTTCGGTGTGTCCGTGCCGTTGAAGACCTGGAGTCTGACCTGCTCGCGCTTGACGGCCGGCTTGGCCTTGGGGTCGGGGGGCGGGGTGACCTCGGTGTCGTTCTTGATCGCGGCGAACAGCTGGTTCGCGTACGGCTGCACCCAGGCGACTCGGTTCGGGTCGTCGGGGTGGGGGCCCCACGGGACGGTGATCAGCTTGACGCCGCTCGCGGTCAGCTTCTGAGCGCTCTGCCCGATCTGGAGCAGGGTGTTGGTGTCCCTGGCCAGTTCCTCGTCCATCCGGACGGATTTGGCGGCGGTGGTGATGAAGTTCAGCATCTTGGCGGGGTCGGTCAGCAGCTCGCTGCTGGTCGCCTTCTTCACCACCTGGCTGAGGAAGACCTGCTGGCGCTTGATGCGGCCGATGTCGCTGCCGTCGCCGTAGTTGCGCAGCCGGACGTAGCCCAGCGCCTTCTCGCCCGCGAGGAGGTGCCAGCCCGCGGGGAGGGTGAGCTTGGACTTCTTGTCGTCGACCGGCTTGGTCAGGCAGATCCTGACGCCGCCGAGAGCGTTCACGATGTTCTTGAAGCCGGTGAAGTCGACCTCGACGAAGTGGTCGATGCGGATGTCGGTGAGCGCCTCGATCGTGGTGATCGTGCAGGTGATGCCGCCCTCGTTGTAGGCGGCATTGATCATTTCGGTGCGGGCCGCGACCGGCGCGCCGGTCTCCGACTTGCAGGGGGGCATCTCGACGACCGAGTCGCGGGGGAAGCTGATGAAGGTCGCCTTGTCGCGGTCGGGGGAGACGTGCATGAGGATGATCGTGTCGGTGCGCTTGCCCGCGTCGGCCATCTTCTGGCCGTACTTCAGGTTGTCGCCCTCGCGGGTGTCGGAGCCCACGATCAGCACGTTGAGGGCGCCCTTCACGGCCGCCGGCCGGTTCTGGCCGAGTTTGCCGCTGAGGTCGACGGTCTGGAACTCGCCGAGGGTGTCCCGGTAGACCTTGTAGCCGCCGAGGGTGCTGAGCACCAGCACTCCGGTCGCCGCGATGCCGGCCCAGGCGCCGATGCTGAGCCGCCGCTGCTTGCGGCCCCGGCCCTTCGGCGCTTTCTCCTGCGGAGTCGGCGGGAGGTCTCCCGGCGGGCTCTGGAGGGGGGCGTCCCCTCTTGAGCGCCGCGATACGCGGTGGCCGGGAGAGGTCGGTTCGCTCCGGCGGTCTCTGACGGCCGCCTGCCGGTGGTCGCTCATGCGATCCTTCCGCTCGGCGGCGTCGTCCGGTGCTCATGCTCGGTCATCGAGCCCAAAGGGTAGATCACGAGATGCGCGCCAGGAGACATGATGATGCGAACTTGGCCAAGACCGCCCCCTGACAACCGCCATGTTTGGATCCGGCGGCCAGCATACTCAAATGCGGACATTGGTAGGAATGTTACTGAAATTAGGTTTACGTACGGCAAGTGCCGCTGCCAGGCAGGCGGCGGGTACGGCCGGCAGGACGTACCGGTAGTCGAACTCCGCCACCGCCGGCGGCAGCACCAGCAGCACCACCGCCACCGACCAGGGCAGCGCCCACGCCGTGGACTCCGGGCGGAAGCGCCGGACACACGCCGCCGCGGGCGGCAGCAGGAGAACCACCAGGACAGCCGCGCCAGGCAGTCCTGCGATTCCCTGATAGGTACGGATCCAGCCCGCGTACGGTTCGACGATCCGGGTGGAGATCTGCCCCCGCTCGTAGCGCTTCGCGGCCTCGGCGCCCACCGTCGCCGGATAGCGCCCCGGCGGCGCGGGCGGTGTCGCGGGGAACCGGTAGTAGTCGTAGATCTCCTGATCCGGGTAGACCGGGCGGCCCACGGTGAACGAGCGGGCCAGTTCCGAGGTGACCGAGCCGAGATAGTCCAGCGGCTGGCTCATGATCGCCAGTGACGCGAACCGCCCGGCCAGCGTGTCGTTCGTCCGGGTGAAGGTGATGCCGGGCAGTTTGACCAGCGGGGAGTCCTGCGCCCAGACGTACTCCTGCGCGGGAGGCCGCAGGTGCGGCGGGCGGGGATCGCAGAGCACCGCCAGGTCGGGCGGCGGGCGCATCACGTCGCAGTCGGCGAAGGTCATCGTCTTGCCGTACAGGAAGACGCCGTTCGCGCCCACGATGCCGATCCGCTGGTACGTCGCGTAGAACCAGGCCCCGTACCCCACGATCGGCAGCGTCGCGGCGGCGATCATGACTCCCGCCGCGAGCACCCGCCCCCGCTCCCTGAAGATCAGCCAGGCCGCGAAGAGCGCCACCAGCGGCAGCCCGACGGTCCTCGTCAGCGTCGCCGCCGCGAGCAGCAGTCCGATCCCGCCCGCCGTACGCCACCCGACGGAGTCGCGCACGGCCAGGCAGGCCGCCGACACGACCAGGACCGCGAACAGGGTGTCGGAGACCAGCAGGTGCTCCAGCTGGATCTGGTAGGCGTCCAGGAGGGAGGGCACCGACGCGAGCGTCGCGGCCCAGCCCGGCGCCCGCAGCCGCCGCGCGGTGAGATAGACCAGCACGCCGATGAGCAGCCCCAGCAGGTGCTGGGCCGCCACGACGACGGCGAACTCGTGGAACGGTTCGAGCAGTCGCATGAACATCGGGTATCCGGCGGGACGGACCAGGTCGGGCCGGGGTTTCAGCGCGGTGACGACGTACGTGTAGGAGTCGGGGAACCAGAGCGCGGGCCGGTAGCCGAGCATGGTGATCACCCGCAGCGCGATCCCCGCACCGAGCACGGCCAGGAACCAGCGGTGGTCGGTCGGCCGGCGGTGACCGGGGAGCCCGCGGCGCTCCGGAAACTCGCGATCGCCCGAGACCCCGCGACCACGCCGCACCCACCCGATCACTCGTCCCCCTCCTCGCACGCTGCGCGTACGCTACCGGCTCTCACCCCGGCTCCGTGCTCGCACCGGCCCTCGTGTTCGCTCTCCCAGGCCCGTCCGGGCCCCTGCCGGGCCCCGTCTGGACCTCGTGCCTGTCCGGCCCCAGTCCGGCCCCGCCGGGATCTTCCCGGCCCCGTCAGGACTCCTGCCCGTCAGGACTTCTACCCCGTCAGGACCCCTGCCCCGTCAGGAACCCCGCACCCGCCCGGACCCGTGTCCGGCCGGGCCCGGCGTGTCCGGCCCCGTTTCCAGCACCGTGTCCGGCCCAGGCCCGGCGTGCCCGGTGCGGGCGGGAAGTGGCACTACGCTCGATTCGAATCATGACCATCGGCTGGCTGGACCGTACGCGCAGGCCCTCGGCGGGCAGGGTGCTCGCCGTGGTCTCCGTCGTGCCCGTGCTCGTCCTGGCGGGCTGGCTGCTGGCAGGACTGCCGCTGCTGCTGCTCGGCTGGTTCCGGCCGCTCGCCGCGGTCCCGCTGGGGCTGGTGGCCATCGCGCTGCTGTGCCGGTACGGCCTGCGCCGCCTGCCGGAGATCGTCGAGGCGACCGCCTGGCAGGTGACCGGGGTGGTCGCCGTCGCCCTCGCCTCCGGGATCTTCAACGGCCTGCTCCACGGCGAGCAGCTGATCGTCCGTCGCGACCCCGCCACCTACGCGCAGTACGGCATCTGGCTGGCCAGGAACGGCTCGCTGCCGGTCCCCTTCCAGGATTGGGCCTTCGGCGGCACCGACCCGGCGCTCCACTTCGACAGCGTGGGCTTCTACGTCTCCGACGGCGCGGTCGTGCCGCAGTTCATGCCGGGCGCGCCGATGCTGCACGTGGTGGGCGCCTGGCTGGGGGACATCGCGGGGTTGCTGCTGGTGCCGCCGGTGCTGGGCGCGGCGGCCGTGCTCGTCCTCGCGGGGGTCGTCGCCCGGCTCGCCGGGGCTCGCTGGGCGCCTCTCGCGGCGCTGGTCTTCGCCGTCTGCCTGCCGATCCTCTACACCTCGCGGACGACCTTCAGCGAGATCCCGTCCCTCGTCCTGCTCTTCGGCGGTCTCGCGCTGCTGTACGACGCCGAGGCGAGGCTCCGCTCCCACACCGTCGGCGTCGGCGACTCACCGCACCGGCTCTCCGACCCCGGCCCCGCCCTTGACCTCAACCCCGGCCCCGGCCTCAACCCCGGCCCCGGCCCCGGTCCTGGTCTCGGCCTCGGTGGGCACCCGGCGCGAACGGGCGGTGCCCGGACGGCCGCCGCCCTGGCGGGGCTGGTGTTCGGGCTGGCGGTCCTGATCAGGATCGACGGGCTGCGCGACGTGCTCCCGGTGCTCGTCTACGCCGGGCTGCTCATCGCCCTGAGCCGGGCGGGGAACCACGACGGGGGACGGCTGGGCGTGCCGCTGCTCGGCGGGCTCGCGGCGGGGACCGGGCTGGGTCTGGCCGCCGCCTACCTGCTGTCCAGGCCGTACCTGAAATACCTGTCGGACTCGCTGATCCCGTTGCTCGCCGTCTGCGGCGCGGTCGTGGTCCTCACCGTGGTGGCGGCGGTGCTCGCCCCGTGGCTCGCGGCACCGTTGCGGCGGATGGCCGGGGTCGGGAGACTGCCCGAGATCGCCGCCGGACTGGTGGTGCTGGTCGCGGCGGCCTTCGCCGCCCGGCCGTGGCTGGAGACCGTGATCCGGCCACCCGTCACCTCGGGAGACCGGATGACCGCGCAGTTCATCGAGGGGGTCCAGCAGGTCGAGCGCCTGCCGCTCGACGGCTCCCGGCTCTACTACGAGAACTCGGCGCACTGGGTGATCTGGTACGTCGGGCTCCCCGTGGCGATCATGGCCACCCTCGCCGCGGCCGTGCTCGCGCGCAGGCTCGTCACGGGGACCGCGCCCGGCTGGCTGCTGCCGCTCGCCGTCATCGGCTGGACCACGGTCACCACGCTCTACCGGCCGGGTATCACCCCCGACCACCCGTGGGCCGCCCGGCGGCTCGTCCCCGTCGTCATCCCCGGTCTGATCCTGCTCGCCGTCTGGGGCCTGAGCTGGGCGCGCGACAGGGCGCGGAGGTCGGGGTACCGCCAGGGCGTGCGCAGGGGCCTCGTCGCGGTCGGCGCGGTCCTCTTCCTCGTCCCGCCGGTGATCACCTCGGGGGGGACGGCGTTCAGCCCGGTCGACCGCGGCGAGCTCGCCGCGGTCGAGGCCATGTGCGCCGCCCTCCCGCCCCGCGCCTCGGTGCTCGTCGTCGAGCGTGTCACCGCCGCCCGCTTCACCCAGGTCGTCCGGGGTGTCTGCGGCCTTCCCGCCGCCAGGCTCACCATCTATCGCTCCGACCTTCCCAAGGCCGCCGACGTCGCCCGCCTGGCCGCCCGCGTCCGCTCCGTCGGCCGCACCCCCGTCCTGCTCGCCGCCGAGTCCCGCCAGCTCTCCCGGTACGGCGCTCCCGTCCACATCATGAACCTCCGCACCCGCCAGGACGACCGTTCCCTCATCACCCCGCCCAACGGCACCTGGTCCCTCGCCGCCGACGTCTGGATGACCGTCCCGCGTGCGAACACCGACACGTGAGGGGAAAGCCAGGTCGGTGAGGGCGCGGAGGGGAGCCGAACCGGTCCGGTGGGGCGGCTCAAGGGTGCGCAGGGAAGCCGTCGTAGGAAGGCGATGTGCGCTCGGGGTCTGTCCGGGCAGAGTATCCTCGCCCGTCGAGAGCATGCCCGAGAGCCCGAGAGCCCGAGAGTGGATCAGCCGTGGACGCAACGCCGTACGTGACCATCGTCCTGCCGTGTTACAACGAGCAGGACCACGTCATCGCCGAGGTCGAGCGCATCTGCGAGGCGATGGACCACAGCGGATACACCTACGAGCTCGTCGCCGTCGACGACTTCTCCACCGACGAGACCCTGGCGAGGCTGAAGGAGGCCGCGCCCAGGTTCCCGAACATGCGGATCAGGGCCTTCCACCGCAACGGCGGCTCCGGCACGGTGCGCAGGATCGGCACGCAGGAGGCGCGTGGCGAGATCGTCGTGTGGACCGACGCCGACATGACGTACCCGAACGAGCGGATCCCCGAGCTCGTCCAGATCCTGGAGAAGGACCCGACGATCGACCAGGTCGTGGGCGCGCGGACCAGCGAGGAGGGCTCGCACAAGTTTCTGCGGGTCCCGGCCAAGTGGTTCATCCGCAAGGTGGCCGAGCGGCTGGCCGGGCAGAAGATCCCCGACCTCAACAGCGGGCTGCGGGCGTTCCGCAAGTCGGTCGCCAAGCCCTATCTGCGGCTGCTGCCCCCCGGCTTCTCCTGCGTCACGACGATCACGCTGTCGTTCCTGTCGAACCAGCACGACGTCTACTACCTGCCGATCGGCTACAGCAAGCGGGCCGGCAAGTCCAAGTTCAGCTTCGTCTCCGACGCCTACCGCTACATCCTGCAGGTGCTGCGGATGGTGATGTACTTCAACCCGCTCAAGGTCCTCATGCCGCCCGCGCTCTGGCTGGTCGGCATCGGCCTGGTCAAGGGCGTCGTCGACATCGTCCGCTACGGGTTCTACCTGACCAGCAACACCATCGTGATCTTCCTGTCCGGCCTGCTCATCGGCTCGCTGGCGCTGCTGGCCGACCTCATCGTGCGCTCCAGGAGCGAGTAGATGCGGATCGCCGTCATCGGGCCGACGTACCCCTACAAGGGCGGCGGGGCCGCGCACACCACCGAGCTGGCACACCGGCTGCGGGCCGCGGGGCACGACGTGGTGATCGAGTCGTGGCGGGCGCAGTACCCCTCCTTCCTGTATCCGGGGCGGCAGACCGTCGACACGCCCGACGGCGAGCCGTTCCCGCACGTCCTGCGCGACCTCGACTGGCGCCGCCCGGACGGCTGGGTCCGCGCCGGGCGGCGGCTCAGGAGCGCAGACCTTGTCGTCCTCGTCGTCCTCAGCCCGGTGCAGGTCCCGCCCTACCTGGGCATCCTGTACGGCCTGGGCCGCAGGACCCGGGTCGTGGCGCTCTGCCACAACGTCCTGCCGCACGAGCGCAAGCCGTACGACACACCGCTGATGAAGGCGCTGCTGCGCCGGGTGGACACGGTGCTCGTCCACTCGGAGGGGCAGGCGGGCAAGGCCCGCGACCTGGCGGCCACGCCCGTGCGGGTGGCCGAGATGGCGCCGCACCTCCCGTCGGGGACCGACCGGTGCGGCCCGGCGGAGGGTGTGCACGACAGGCTGCTGTTCTTCGGGCTCGTCAGGCCGTACAAGGGGCTTGACCTGCTGGTCCGCGCGCTGCCCGACGGGGTGTCACTGCGGGTCGCCGGGGAGTTCTGGGGCGGCCTCGAGGAGACGACCAGGACGCTCGCCGCCGAGCTGGGGCTGGACGGGCGGGTGGAGCTGCGGCCGGGATACGTGGCCTCGGCCGACCTGCCGGGGCTGTTCGCGGACGTGGACGCGCTCGTCCTGCCCTACCGGAGCGGGACGGCGAGCCAGCAGGTGTGGCTCGGCCACGAGCACGGGGTGCCGGTCATCGCCAGCAGGGTGGGCACGCTCGGCGACCACGTCACCGACGGGGTGGACGGGCTGCTGGTCGAACCGGGCTCGGTGGAGGGGCTGCGTGCCGCGCTGACCGCGTTCTACCGGCCCGGCGAGCCCGAGCGGCTCCGCGCGGGGGTCAAGGCCGTCGACCCCGAGCCTTACTGGACCTCCTACGTCGAGGCGCTGGTCTCGGACGCCGCTCCGGACGCGGACCCGGGTTCCTCGCGCTGACCCTCGGGACGGGAGAGGCGTCCCCACAGGAAGCCGATCCCGGCCCAGCTCAGGTCGGCGAGGGTGAACATCACCCTCGACACCACCGCGGCCACCAGCGCCCTGGGGGAGTCGAGCACCGGTGCCAGGGCGAGCACCAGCGCCCCTTCGCGGACGCCGATCCCGGCGGGGACGATCACCGTGACGATGCCCGTCGCCCAGGCCAGCGCGTAGGCGCCGACCGCCACCGGATAGAGGGAGTCGCCCCAGGCGCCCAGGTCGGCCATGGGGAGCAGCAGGTGGGCGCCGTACACCACCCAGCCGGTGACCGTGAGGGCGACCGCGAGGAGCACGGCCCCGCCGCTGAGCAGCCGGCCCTGGCCGAGGGGCTCCTGGCGGGCGATCCGCAGGGCCAGGTTGAGCCCGAACGTGAGCACGGCCGGGTGCAGGCAGACGGCGATCACGGGGACCAGCGCCAGCAGGTACCACGCCTGTGTCATGGTCTCGCGCAGGGTGACCGCCGCGACGAGGAGGGCGCAGCCCAGGGAGATCAGCAGGGCGAGGGAGACGGAACCGAACATGCGCCGGGGCGGGACGTCGTGGTCGCGGCCGAGCTCCATCATCGCGGCGTACGCCCAGACGCTGCCCGGCACGTACTTGCCGAGCTGGCCGACGAAGAACACCCTCGCGGTGCTTCCGAGGGGGAGCGGCGAGCCCATCCCGGCCAGCACCGTCCGCCAGGCCAGCACCATGACGCCGATCCCGGCCATCACCGAGAGGTAGGAGCCGCCGAGGGACCACCACGACAGCTGGGAGATCGCGGCCGTCGTCTCCTCGCGGTTCCTGACCAGGCCGTACCCGAGGAAGCCCACCGCGACCAGCGCGAGCAGCACCCGGAGGAGGCGGCTTGACCGCAGTCGGCTGAGCATCCGCCAAGGGTACGACGGCCTCCTTACCCGACGGTAGGGTCGCGGGTCACCGGTACTCTTGGGCGGCGTCGTGCGAAGTCGCGGAGTCGCGTGGAGGGGAAGAAGAGGAGCGGTGAGCGAGTGATGAGCGCCGAGCGGGTCGCCCAGCTTGAGTACTCCGAGTTCCAGGCGGCGATGCTGGACGAGGAGAAGCGCCGCAGGAAGGCCGCGAAGATCGTCGCTGTGCTCGGGCACTTCCTCGGCAGGGACACCGACGTCCTCGCCGGTCTGACGGTCGCCGACATCGGCTGTTCGGCGGGCTTCATCGCCGACGAGCTGGCCTCGGCGGGCGCGAGCCACACGTTCGGCGTCGACATCGACGTGCCGGGCCTGCGCAGGGCGTCCCAGAGGTTCGGCGAGCGGGTCGAGTTCGTGTGCGCGGACGGCACCGCGCTGCCCTTCCCCGACGGCTCGATCGACGTGCTGGTCTTCAACCACATCTACGAGCACGTGGTCGACCCTGACGCGATCATGGCCGAGATGCGCCGGGTGCTCTCCGAGGACGGCGTCCTCTACCTGGGGCTGGGCAACCGGCTCGGGGTGATGGAGCCGCACTACAAGCTGCCGTTCCTGTCCTACCTGCCGCCCGCGCTCGCCGACCGCTACGTGCGGCTCTTCGGCCGGGCCGACAGCTACTACGAGCGCTACCGCACCAGACGGGGCCTGCGGAAGATGGTGCGCGGCCTGCGGGTGTGGGACTACACCTTCCCCGTGCTCGTCACCCCGGCCTCGTTCGCCGGGAACGAGCTCTTCCCCGGCGTGGTGGGACGGGTCGCGGGCGGGGTGCTGTCGAGGCTGCCCCGCCCGGTGCTGCGGGCGCTGCTGCCGGTGGTGCCCACCTACCTGTGGGTGGCGACCAGGGGCGACCGCCGCCCGGCCGGTTCCTCCCTGCCCCGGCCGCCCGAGCCGGTGCGCCCCCTGTGAGCTCCTCGCGGGCCCGCCGCGGGTCCTTCCCGCTGCGGGCCGCCGCTGTGACCCCGGCGGGGCTCTCGTGACCGCGGGTGCCGGATCCGGCAGGTCCACCCTGAGGCGGGTGGCCCGCGTCGCCTTCCTGCTCGTCGCGCTCGGGTTCGGCGCGTGGGTGGTGGTGGACCAGTGGGAGGAGATCCGCGCGGGGTTCGCCCGGCTGTCGTGGACGTCCCTCGCGCTGTCGCTCGTCGCGGTGCTCGCCGCGCTGTGCGGCGGGATGATGACGTGGCGGGCGCTGCTGGCCGACCTGGGCTCGCCGCTGCCCCTGCGCGCGGGGGCGAAGGTCTTCTTCGTGGGCCAGCTGGGCAAGTACATCCCCGGCTCGCTGTGGCCGGTGATCGCCCAGATGGAGATGGGCAAAGAGCTGGGTGTGCCCCGGTCGCGGAGCGCGGCGGCGTTCTTCCTGACGCTGCCGGTGCAGCTCGGCAGCGGGCTCGTGGTCTCGGGGGTGACCCTGCTTGCGGCGATGCCGGGGGCCGTGGCGCCGTACGCGTGGGCGTTCCTGCTCATCCCGGTGCTCGCGGTGGCCTTCGAGCCGAGGGTGGTGAACGCGGTTCTCGGGTTCGGGCTGCGGAAGCTGGGGCGCGAGCCGCTGGAGCGCCCGCTCACCCGCAGGGGCATGCTCACCGCGCTGGGCTGGGCGCTGCTCGGCTGGATCGCGTACGGGCTGCACCTGGCGGCGATCGTCCACGACCTCGGGTCCTTCGGTCTTTCCGCGGTCCTGTTCTCGATCGGCGCGTTCGCGCTCTCGTGGTGTCTGGGGATCATGACGTTCGTCGTCCCGGCGGGGGCGGGGGTGCGCGAGGTGGCGATGGTGGCCGTTCTGGCGCCGGTCCTGGACCGGGGATCGGCGATCACGGTGGCGCTCTGCTCCCGGATCGTGATCATTCTCGGAGACCTTCTCTGCGCGGGTCTCGCCGGTCTGACCGCGCGCCGCGCCGAGGGCTCCCGCAAGGACCGCGCTTCGGGAAAAGCAGTGTGATTTCCCCCACGGTTTCAGAGACTCTGGCAATAGAGTAAACAAGAGGAAGGGGACGGTCGTCCCGCTGTGGATCATGAGGGGGGCGATCCTTCTTGACGCCGAGAGTGCTCGTCGACGCGGCCGCGGTTCCGGCCGATCGCGGTGCGCTGATCAGGTATGTCGATGGGCTCGTCGCCGCACTGGACAGGGCGGGCGCTGATCTCGCGGTCGTCTGCCAGCGCGCCGACGCCGCCCGATACGCCGGGTTGGCGCCCTCCGCGCGGATTGTGCCCGGGCCTCACGGGATCACCAACCGGGCCGCCCGCCTGACATGGGAACAGACGGGTCTGCCGTTTCTGGCCCGGCAGGTCGGCGCCCAGGTCATCCACGCCCCTTACTACTCGATACCGCTGAGTCCCGGCCTGCCCACCGTGGCGACCGTGCACGACCTCACCTGCTTCACCGAGCCCCTGCAGCACGACGCGGTCAAGGCGGCGTTCTTCCGGGCCGCGACCCGCACGGCGGTCCGGCACGCCACCCGGGTGATCGTGCCCTCCAAGGCGACCAGGGACGAGCTGATCAGGATCCTCTCCGCCGACCCGACCCGCATCGACGTCGCCTACCACGGCGTCGATCCCGCGCTGTTCCACCCGCCGTCCGAGCGGGAGATCACACACGCCTCCGATCGGCTCGGCCTGCACGGCACCCCGTACGTCGCCTTCCTCGGCCCGCTGGAGCCGCGTAAGAACGTGCCGAACCTGATCCGCGGCTTCGTGCGGGCCGTCGAGAACATCCCCGCCCCGCCCGCCCTGGTGCTCGCGGGGGGCGTCCGCGACGCCGAGGTGGACGCCGCGGTGGAGAAGGTCCCCTCGACCGTTCGGGTGCTGCGTCCGGGTTTCCTGTCGTTCTCCGACCTGTGCGGCTTTCTCGGCGGTGCGGTGGTCGCGGCCTTCCCCTCGCGGGGCGAGGGCTTCGGGCTGCCGGTGCTCGAGGCGATGGCCTGCGGCGCGCCGGTGCTCACCACCCACCGCACCTCGTTGCCCGAGGTGGGGGGCGACGCGGTCGCCTACACCGAGCCGGACGCCGAGAGCATCGCCGAGGCGCTGCGCACGCTGCTCTCCTCGCCCGAGCGCAGGGAGGCGCTGTCCGTGGCCGGGATCGCCCGCGCCAAGGAATTCACCTGGGAGGCCTCGGCGGAGGCACACCTGCTCTCCTATCAGCGCGCGGCCGAGTAGTGAGTTAACCTCTCGGCATGACGGAGACCCCCTTGCCCGATCTAGAGGCGATTCTCCTTGTCGGTGGACGAGGGACACGCCTGCGTCCGATGACGCTCGGCACCCCCAAACCCCTGCTGCCCACGGCCGGGGTTCCCTTCCTCGCCCACCAGCTCGCCAGGGCGAGGGCCTTCGGGGTGCGGCGCATCGTGTTCGCGACCTCCTACCGGGCGGAGATGTTCTCCGAGGCGTTCGGAGACGGCGAGGCGTTCGGCCTCGCGCTCGAATACATGACGGAGGAGGTCCCGCTCGGCACCGGTGGGGCGATCCGCAACGCCGCCGAGGCGCTCACCTGCGGTCCCGACGACCCGGTGCTCGTGCTCAACGGTGACATCCTGTCCGGTCACGACATCGGCGACCAGATCGCGACGCACGTCGCGAGGAGGGCCGCCGTCACCCTGCACCTGACCGAGGTGGAGGATCCCTCACGCTTCGGGTGCGTGCCCACCGACGAGGAAGGGCGGGTCACCGCCTTCCTGGAGAAGACCCCCAACCCGGTCACGAACCGGATCAACGCCGGATGTTACGTCTTCACCCGCTCGGTGATCGACACGATCCCCGAGGGCGAGGTCGTCTCGGTCGAGCGTGAGACCTTCCCCGGCCTGATCGAGGACGGCGCCCTGGTGCTCGGCTACGCCGACGCCTCCTACTGGCTCGACGTGGGCACGCCCGCGGCCTTCGTGAAGGGCTCCCGCGACCTGGTGCTCGGCCGTCTCGCCTCGCCCGCCCTGCCGGGGCCCACCGGTGACTTCCTCGCCCTGCCCGGCGCCATGATCTCGCCGGAGGCGAAGGTCTCCGGCGGTTCCGTGATCGGCGCCCGCGCGATCGTGGAGTCGGGAGCGCAGATCAGCGGCAGTGTCCTCGGGGACGACTGCGTCGTTCACTCGGGCGCGGTCGTGGTCGACTCGGTGGTCGGCATCGGCGCGCGTGTCAACTCTGGAGCGGTCCTGAGGGACGTCGTCCTCGGTGACGGCGCCGTGGTCGGCTCGGGGAACGAGCTGCTCGCGGGCAGCCGGGTCTGGCCCGGCGTCGTGCTTCCCGAGTTCGCGATCCGCTTCTCCAGCGACATCTGAGCGTCCGGGGCGCGTGGACCTTCGTGAGGGAACGCGAGTGGTGCCCGCCCTGGCCGGTCGACCTGGCGCTCGCGCTCGACCCGCACCGGCGCGGGACCGGCGACCCCACCCTGAGGTCGGTGCCCGGCGGCGCCTTCTGGCGGACCTCGCGCACGCCCGACGGTCCGGGGACGCTACGGGTGGCCCTCACGGGCGGCCGGGTGGCGGCCTCGGCGTGGGGGCCCGGGGCGGAGTGGATGCTGGAGACGCTTCCCGCGCTGCTGGGCGAGGGTGACGACGTCTCGGGGTTCGTTCCCGGGCACGAGGTGCTGCGGAACGCGGCGAGACGCTATCCGGGGCTGAGGATCGGCAGGACCTCACGGGTGCTTGAGGCGCTGGTCCCGGCCGTGCTGGAGCAGAAGGTGGTGTCCACGGAGGCGCGGCGGGCGTGGCGGTGGCTGCTGGGCCGCTACGGCGAGCCCGCGCCGGGTCCCGCGCCCGAGGGGATGAGGGTCTTTCCCCCACCCGAGGTGTGGTGGTCGATCCCTTCGTGGGACTGGCACCGCGCGGGGGCGGAGGCGGTGCGGGCCCGTACGATCGCGAACGCCGCCCGGCACGCGGGGAGGTTGGAGGCGGTCGAGGGCAGCGCCGACGCGGATCGGTTGCTGAGGGCGCTGCCCGGGATCGGGGTGTGGACGTCCGCCGAGGTGCGCCAGCGCTCGCACGGTGACGCGGACGCGATATCGGTGGGCGACTTCCACCTGCCGTCGCTGGTCGGCTGGTCGCTCAGCGGTGAGCGGGTGGACGACGCGCGGATGTTGCGGCTGCTCGCTCCCTACCGGGGGCACCGGCACCGGGTCAGCCGGCTGCTGGGGTTGGGCGGTGTGCGGCCACCCGCTCGCGGGCCGAGGATGCCCGTGCGCGACTATCGGTCGTTCTGAGCACTCCCTCGGACGCCGGTGCGCGATCACCGGTCGTCCTGAGGATTCCCTCGTCGGGGAAGGGTTCGCCGCGTTGCCAGTCGAGGCTGTCGCGCGTGTCGGCTCCGATCAGCGGGGCGAGGACGGCGACGGCGGCGAGGGCGAGGAGAAACCAGAGCATTTTCGGCTCCTGCTGGGTGAGGTCCGAGGGGGTTCCCGCGGAGGATCGGGGCGGGCTTCCCGCGGGTGCGGGGTTCCGGTTGATGTCTCTAATTTATGCATCTGCAAGTATTTACGTCTATCGAGACTTACTTGACGGCATGCTTTAGAAACGCTGAAGTGTTCGGCCTTCGCTGCCGTCCGGTGCGGGTGGTGTCCTGGCGCCCGGACAGGGCCGTCGCCGGCTTGCGGCGTCCGGGCATTCGAGTGGGGCGGGCATCGGCTCCGGGGCCTGTGGTGCGGGCGCCGGGACCGTGAGCGGGTACCCGCCGCCCCACGTTCTCGTGTCGCGCCGTACTGTGCGGACATGAGCGCTAACCCCACCGACAACGCGATGCGCCGGGCTCTGGCCAGGGCCCGCGACGGCAAAGCTCTCGACATCACCGAAGCCACCGTCCTGCTGCACGCGCGGGACGAACATCTGGAGACCCTCCTCGACCACGCGGGGAGGGTGAGGGACGCCGGCCTGGAGGCGGTCGGCCGGCAAGGAGTCATCACCTACAGCCGCAAGGTCTTCATCCCCCTGACACGCCTGTGCCGCGACCGCTGCGGATACTGCACGTTCGCCACAGCCCCACACAAGCTGGAAAGCATGTTCCTGAGCCCCGACGAGGTGCTGGAGATCGCCGGGCAGGGCGCGGCGATGGGGTGCAAGGAGGCGCTGTTCACCCTGGGCGACCGGCCTGAGGACCGCTGGCACCAGGCCCGCGAGTGGCTGGACGCGCACGGCTACGACGACACGCTGTCCTACGTCCGCGCAATGGCCGTGCGGGTGCTCGAGGAGACCGGGTTGCTGCCTCACCTGAACCCGGGCGTCATGACCTGGCGAGACCTGCAGCGGCTCAAGCCGGTCGCGCCCTCCATGGGGATGATGCTGGAGACGACCTCGCGGCGGCTCTTCGAGGAGAAGGGGCAGGCGCACCACGGCTCGCCGGACAAGGATCCCGCCGTGCGGCTGCGCGTGCTCGAGGACGCCGGGCGGACGAACGTGCCGTTCACCAGCGGCATCCTCATCGGCATCGGGGAGACGGTCGCCGACCGCGCCGAGTCGCTCTTCGCGCTGCGCAGGGTGGCGCGCGAGTACGGCGGCATCCAGGAGATCATCGTCCAGAACTTCCGCGCCAAGCCGGACACCGCGATGCGCGGCATGCCGGACGCCGACCTGCAGGAGTTGGCCGCGACGATCGCGGTGACCCGGCTCGTGCTCGGACCGAAGATGAGGGTGCAGGCCCCGCCGAACCTGGTCGACTCCGAGTACGAGCTGATGATCAGGGCGGGCATCGACGACTGGGGCGGCGTCTCGCCGCTCACGCCCGACCACGTCAACCCCGAGCGTCCCTGGCCGCAGATCGACGACCTCGCCGCCCGGACGGCCGCGGCCGGGTTCGCGCTGCGCGAGCGGCTCACCATCTACCCCGAGTTCGTGCTGGCCGGGGAGCCCTGGCTCGACCCGAGGCTCAACGCGCACGTCGCAGCCCTGGCGGACCCCGAGACCGGGCTCGCCCGCGAGGACGCGGTCCTGACCGGCCGCCCCTGGCAGGAGCCCGACGGCGGTTTCGTCTCCCTGGGCCGCGTCGACCTGCACACGGCGGTCGACACCGAGGGGCGCGGCGCCGACCGCCGCGACGACTTCGACAGCGTGTACGGCGACTGGGAGGCGCTCAGGGAGCGTCTGCCCGCAGCCACCTCGGCCGTGAGGGGTGACGTACGGGAGGCCCTGAACCAGGCCGAGAGCGACCCGGCGGGCCTGAGCGACGCACAGGCGCTCGTCCTGCTGGACCTCGCGGGAGACCAGAACGGGGTGGGCGCCGACGACGCCGCGCTGGACGAACTCTGCCGGATCGCCGACGGCCTGCGCAGGGAGGCCGTCGGCGACGAGGTCACCTACGTGGTGAACCGGAACATCAACTTCACCAACGTCTGCTACACCGGCTGCCGCTTCTGCGCCTTCGCGCAGCGTCGTACCGACGCCGACGCCTACACCCTCTCCCTGGAGCAGGTCGCCGACCGCGCCTGGGAGGGCTGGCAGGCCGGGGCGACCGAGGTGTGCATGCAGGGCGGCATCCACCCCGACATGCCGGGCACCGCGTACTTCGACATCGCGAAGGCGGTCAAGGCGAGGGTGCCGGAGATGCACGTCCACGCGTTCTCACCGATGGAGGTGATCAACGGTGCCAGCCGCACCAACCTGTCCGTCGAGGACTGGCTGGTCGCCGCGAAGGAGGCGGGCGTCGACTCGCTCCCGGGCACCGCGGCGGAGATCCTCGACGACGACGTCCGCTGGGTGCTGACCAAGGGCAAGCTTCCCACCAGGGAGTGGGTCGAGGTCATCTCCACCGCGCACCGGGTCGGCATCCCGACGACCTCCACGATGATGTACGGCCACGTCGACAACCACGGGCACTGGGTGCGGCACATCCGGCTGATCCGCCGCATCCAGGAGGAGACCGGCGGGTTCACCGAGTTCGTACCGTTGCCGTTCGTCCACCACAGTGCGCCCATCTACCTGGCGGGGATCGCCCGTCCGGGTCCGACTGCGCGGGAGAACCGGGCCGTGCACGCGCTGGCGCGCGTCCTGCTGCACGGCGCGATCGCCAACATCCAGTGCTCGTGGGTGAAGCTCCAGGACGAGCTCTGCCGCGAGGTGCTGCTTGGCGGGGTCAACGACCTCGGCGGCACCCTGATGGAGGAGACGATCAGCAGGATGGCCGGGTCGGAGAACGGCTCCTTCAAGACCATCGGTGAGATCGAGGCGATGGTCGCCCCGACCGGGAGGCCGCTCCGGCAGCGGACCACCTCCTACGGCGTGCCGGACGCCGAGCGGGTGGCCGCGGCGAGGGCGAGTGACGGCGTCTGCCGCAGCGTTCGCCCCAACGCGCTTCCGCTGCTCTCCCTGGAGCCCTCGGCGAAGTTATAACAAGTTCTACGTCTGGCCGTCTTCGCGGAAGGTTCGTCGGCGCAATCGGCACTCCCCCTGTAGCCATATGTAGGGAGAGGTCCCGGTTTGTCGTCATCCGGCGGACACCGCGTGGCAGCCGGCATCGACCGCCGCCGGCGTCAGGCACGCGTACGTCTGTCGCCGGCGGCGGTCGCGGTCGCCGGGTCCGCCCGAACAGCCGACCCGGTGGCTCCCGTCAGCGGACGACGACGAAGTCGGACGCGAGCCTGGGGGGGCGGTCCCTCGGCGGGGCGGCAGGGTGGCCGATGGCGACGGCGCCCATCGGGTCCCAGTCCAGGGGCAGGTCGAGGACCTGCCTGACCACGTCGCGGCAGAACATGGTGGACGACACCCAGGCGGAGCCCAGGCCCTCCACCGCGAGCTGGACCAGGAAGTTCTGCACCCCCGCGCCGGTCGCGACCACGAACATCTCCCGCTCGGCCACATCACGCCGGTCGTCGCCGTAGGTGTGCGAGCCGTCCATCACCAGGCAGGGCACCGCCAAATAGGGGGCCGCGCGCAACACGTCGCCCCGCCTCACCCGCTTGGCGATCGACTCCTCGGAGAATCCGTCACCGCGCAGGTCGGCGATCCAGGCCTCCCGCATCGCGTCGAGCAGCTTCTCGCGGGTCTCCGCCGACTCCAGCAGGACGAACCGCCACGGGGTCGTGTGGTGCGGGGCGGGCGCGGCGATCGCGGCCTCGACCGCCCTGCGGACCTTGGCGCCGTCCACGGGGTCGGCGGAGAACTCGCGGACGGTCCTGCGGGCGAAGACCACGTCGCGCGAACCGTACCGGAACATGTCCTCGGCGGACGGGCGGAGCAGCTCACCGACTCCCGGACCGTCCTCCTCCGTGGTGTACTCCGCCAGACCTCTGATCACCGCCACCGGGGTCTGCGAGACCTTCCCCTTGACCAGGTCCCCGGCCGCCGCGAACTCGTCGGCGACGGCGGTCAGGGTGACCTCGAGCGGGTTGCCGTGGTCGTCGGACATGCCCCGGTAGTCGAGCGCGGGCGTCACCCCCGCGAGGCCGACGGCGAGGTCGGTCTGGCCGTTGCGCCACGGGCGGCCGAAGGTGTCGGAGATGACCACGCCGACCGACACGCCGAGCAGCTCCCTGACGCGCGCCCTGACGGCCGAGGCGGAGGCGTCCGGGTCGGCGGGCAGCAGGACGACCGTGCCGGGACGGGTGTTGGAGGCGTCGACCCCGGCGGCGGCCATCACGAACCCGTGCGCCGTCTCGGCGATCACGGTCTCACCCCTGCGGGCGACCACCCGCCTCGTCTCCGCCTCGACGGCCTCGGCGCGGGTCACGTCGTGCAGCACCCGGCCCTCGGCCTTGCTGGAGATCTTCGAGGTGACCACGAGGATGTCGCCGTTGCGCAGGTCGGGCAGGGCCGTGGCGATCAGCTCACCGACGTCGTCGCCCTCGCGCACCTCGGGCATACCGGGGACCGCGAAGACCTCCACCTTGACGTCCGAGGACTTCTCCTGCCCGCGCCTGAACCGGCTCATCACACACCTTCCTCAGGGGTCTCGCGGGTTCTCGTGGGTACGCCGGATCCGTTCGCGGCGGGAGAACCCGCGTACGGCGCCGGGGGGTCGGCGCGTCGGCCCGCGAGCCGTACGGCCATGTCCAGGGCGGCACGGGCGATGGCCGCGGCGGACTCGATGTCGTGCATGATCAGCGGGCGGGCCTCGACGTCGACGCCGTCGAGGGCCACCCCGGCGTCCTCCTCCGCGACCAGCCAGCCGTCCACCAGCGATGATCCGTACAGTTCGAGGACCGCCTGCGCGGTGGTCTCCACGCCGATCGCGGTCAGGCAGGCGTCGGCCATGCCCCGGACGGGGGCGCCGCCGACGATGGGCGAGACGCCGACGACGGTCTTGCCCTCAAGGGCCTCGCGGACGCCCTTGATCTGCAGGATCGTGCCGATGCTGACGACCGGGTTGGACGGCGGGAGGATGACCGCGTCCGCGGCGGCGATGGACTCCAGCACTCCGGGGGCGGGGGAGGCATCGTCCGCGCCGACCAGGATGATCTGCTCGGCGGGGACCGAGGCGCGCAGCCGCACCCACCACTCCTGGAAGTGGATGGCGCGACGGCCCCGCTCGTCGGAGATGACGACGTGGGTCTCGGTCCTGTCGTCGCTCATCGGGATCAGGCGTACGCCCGGCTGCCAGCGCGCGCACAACGCCTCGGTGACTGCGGACAGGGGGTATCCGGCGTCGAGCATCTGGGTGCGCACGATGTGGGTGGCGAAGTCACGGTCGCCGAGGCCGAACCACTGCGGTTCGACGCCGTAGGCGGCCAGTTCCTCCTTGACGACGTGCGACTCGAACCGCCGTCCCCAGCCCTGCTCCTCGTCGATGCCGCCGCCCAGCGTGTACATCACGGTGTCGAGGTCGGGGCAGACTCGCAGGCCGTAGAGGTTGATGTCGTCACCGGTGTTGCCGATGACGGTGATCTCGGAATCGGGGGCCGCGGTGAGGAGGCCCCGCAGGAAACGGGCGCCGCCGATTCCGCCGGCGAGGGAGACGATGCGCATGCCGTCCAGTGTTCCACTAGGTCACCTGACCCGTTGTCGGGGTGCCGGCGGGCGATTCACACTACTCTTTTCATGATCGTTATGAGGGGCGCCCGCCCTGCCGGATCGCCTGGTAGGCCGCCCGAAATATGGGCTTATAGGGTGTCAACAAAGGGCTTGTGGGGTTGGTGGGCTTCCCGGGACCACCGGCAGCAAAGTCAGCCATGTGCAAAACTGGCCCGGGTTTACCTAAAGACCCTCTGGGGGTAGTTGTGATCAATGTCGAGGCAGGCCGGCTCCGGGGACCGGCGGCGTGGCTCATGGTCGCCTTCGGGTCCGCGAGCGTTCTCGTCGGCATCGAACGCCTGCTTTTCGGGGGTGGGCCGTCGTCCTCCTTCGCCGAGCGCTCGTCGGTCTTCACGGGGCAGTTCACCTCGCCGGTCGCGTCCGCGTTGCTCGTGGGTGCCGTGCTGCTGGCGACCAACTTCGGCCCGGTGATCGAGCGGCTGAAGGTGATGGCCCTCGTCGTGGTCGGCACGCTCGGGCTCTCCGCGCTGTTCGGCCTGATCGGCCTGTTCGGTGGGCTGTTCGGGGGCGTGGAGGGCTTCCTGGGGAAGGTCGAGTTCTTCCTCGTCAACCTGCCCGCCCTCGCGTTGACCGTGGTCGCGCTGCTGTACGTGCTGCCGAAGGCGATCCCGCCGGGCCAGCGCGACGACCCCTTCCGCGCCGGTGGCGGCTTCGGCCACTCCCCGGATCCGCAGGAGCAGCGGTACGCCTACGGCCGGCCGCCCGTCCCCGGGCAGCAGCCTCCCTTCCAGGGCCCCCAGAGCCCTCAGGGCGTTCCGGGACAGGGCGTTCCGCAGGGCGCGTACCCCCAGGCCCAGGGCGGCCCCCCTCCCCACGGTCCCCAGGGGCAGATGCCCCCGCAGGGCGTCCAGGGCTACCCGCAGGGGCAGGAGCCGCAAGGCGGTCAGGGCTATCCGCAGGGCCAGGGGTCGCAGGGTGGCCAGGGGTACCCGCAGGAGGCCCCGCCCGTCCCGGCCCCGCAGCCCCCGTACGACCGCCCCGCGCTCCCGCCGGCGCCCGCGCACAGTTCCGCCGGAACCCAGGAGGGATACGGCCGGCAGGAGGCCCCCCACGCGCAGCCCGCGCCGCAGGCCGGTGAGGGATATTCCCAGGCCCCCTACTCGCCGCCCGAGAACCAGCCCTACGCCGCCCAGCCCGGCTCCTACGCTCAGCCGTCCCAGCAGCGGGAGCCGCAGGGGCAGGGATACGCGCAGCAGGAGCAGAACCACCCGCAGCCCGCCTCCCCTGCGGAGAGCTACACCCCGAACCCGTACGTCGCGGCGGACGTCCAGCCCTCGACCCCGGCCAAGCCGTACGACCCCCCGACCACGGCCTACGATCCGCCGATCTACGCCGCCCCGGTGGAGCCGCACGCCCAGACGGAACCCCGTCTGCCGAGCTATCCGCAGTTCCCCGACTCCTCGTCGTACGGTCAGGAGTCGCAGGACTTCGGCAGGCAGGCTGAGTCTTCGGCGTCCCCGGCGTCCCCGGCGTCTTCGGCGTCTTCGGCGTCTTTGGCGTCCCCGGCGTTCCCCGAGTCCCCGGCCTCGCCGGTTTCCCCCGCGTACGGTCAGGAGTCGCAGCCGTCGGGATCCGGGCGGCACTCCAGCCCCCGGCTGCCGAGCTACTCCCAGTACTCCGAGTCTTCGCCGTCTTCGCCGTCTTCGCCGTCTTCGCCGTCCTCGTCGTACGGTCAGGGGTCGCAGGACTTCGGCAGGCAGGCCGACTCGTCCGCGTACGGTCACCAGTCGGACCGGTCGCGGTCCGACTACGGACAGACCGCTTCTTCCGGACAGTCCGACCCGCTCTTCGGTCGCCAGGACGAGCCCCCGACTTCTCCGGTCTCGCCGGTTTCTCCCGCGTACGGTCAGGAGTCGCGACAGCCGGGCTACCCGCAACCGGAGCAGCCGAGCTACTCGCAGCCCGATCCGCAGGGATACCCGCACGCCGACTCGCAGGGCTACCAGCGGTCCGAGGCCCCGGGCTTCGGCGGGCACCGGGAGTCGCAGTCCTTCCCGCAGCCGGAGCCGCAGTCGCCCGGCTACGGGCACCAGCCCGAGCAGCAGGCCGAGGGGCACCAGGGCCGGTCGGCGGACAGCCGGCAGCACCCGCCGTTCGACGGCCCGCCGCAGCCTTTCCCGCAGCCCCCGGAGAACTACGGCCAGCCGTTCACCGGCTACTCCGGCGCCGAGTTCGGCCGCCAGGGTGAGCAGAGCCAGGCCTACCCGGCGCCCGACCCGGTGGACCTCAGGTCCCAGCAGATGGCCCAGGCCTACCAGCAGGCGGAGAGCTACCAGCAGCAGGCCCAGCAGGGCGGCACCGAGCCGCAGCTGCGCGTTCCCGAGTACGGTTCCCCGGGTTATGAGGGCCCGTTCGGGCACCCGCAGACCCCTGAGGCCCCGCAGTCCCCGCAGTCCCCGCAGAGTCCGCAGCCCTCGCAGCCCCCTCAGGCTCCGCAGGACTCCCAGGCGCCGTACCAGTCCCACCAGTGGGACCCCCAGTCGGAGACGACGGTCCGGTTCGACCCGAGCGCCTACCAGGGAGACCCGCTGAGCGGTCCCTCGCCCGCGGCCAGGACGTGGGATTCGCAGCCGATAGACCCCACGGCGATCTACAAGCCCGAACAACGCCCAGGTCAGGTCACGGATGAGGAAACCCCGGATAGAGAGAGGGTGGGCCCCGGTCAGGATCAGAACATGTCCTGGTACGGTTCCGACCGCCGAGAGCACTGAGCCCCTGGCGGTCGAAGCGATCACCTGGTGCAATTGCCGTCGTGGCAGGCACACGACCCACAACCGGGGAGAGCAGGTCTTTCCCCGGATACCAGCATGCCGCTTGACGCCACACCGAGCACACGCGTGTAATTACACACGTGTTGTTACGCCTTCCTCTGGGTGGGTAAGGGGGAGGCGTTCATAGGGGGGCTCCAATTTTGCGGGCTTGCGGCAGGGAGGTGTGCAGTGGCCGACCTGGTCATCGCACAGGAGAGCATCGCTGAAGAGCAGCTTGGCTGGCAGGAGCGCGCCTTGTGCGCGCAGACCGACCCGGAGGCGTTCTTCCCGGAGAAGGGAGGGTCCACCCGCGAGGCCAAGAAGGTTTGCCGCTCCTGCGAGGTGCGTGCCGAGTGTCTTGAGTACGCACTTGAACACGACGAGCGGTTTGGAATCTGGGGTGGGTTGTCGGAGCGTGAACGCCGCCGCATCAAGCGTGAGGCGGTCTGAGCCGTCCGGAGACCGGGTGGCTGGAAGGCTTGAGCGCTCCGGGACGTCCGGGCACCGACGAACACTATGAACACGACGAACACCATGAACGCCGATCGAGACCGAGACGCCGAACCGGCGGCGAAGAGGCTTGATCGGTCTGGCAGAAGTGCATGACGCCTCTCGGAGGCGTTTGACGAATATGTCCACGGGGTCACGTGACCGTCGGTCACGTGACCCTTTTTTCATGCCCGCGACCAGGTGTAAGACATAGTCCGACAGAGGGTGCCGTATCGTTAGCGCGCCGATCATCACCACTCCTGAACACGGGACATATGTCCATCACCGACCCCCCGCACCCCCAGCGCCCCCACCACACCGTCACCGCGATCGTCGTCTCCCACGACGGTTCCCGCTGGCTGGGGGAGACCCTGGAAGCCCTGCTCAAACAGACCCGCCCGGTGGACCGGGTCGTCGGGGTCGACAACGGCAGCAGGGACGGCAGCGCCGCGCTGCTCACCGCGGCCCTCGGCTCCAGGGCGGTGCTGACCCTGCCGCGCTCGACCGGTTTCGGCGAGGCCGTCGCCGAGGTCCTCGACCGGCTCGGCCCCGGTGGCGGACAGGAGTGGATCTGGCTGCTGCACGACGACTGCGCCCCGGACGTCCACGCCCTGCGGCTCCTGCTGGAGGCCGCCGACGAGGACCCCAAGGCGGCGGTGCTCGGGCCCAAGCTCCGCGACTGGCTCGACCGGCGGCTCCTGCTCGAGGTCGGCGTCACCGTCGACCGTACCGGCCGCAGGGACACCGGGCTGGAGGCCCGCGAGTTCGACCAGGGGCAGTACGACGGGACCAGGGACGTGCTCTCGGTCTCCACCGCGGGCATGCTGGTCCGCAGGGACGTCTGGGAGGAGGTCGGCGGGCTCGATCCCGCCCTGCCGCTGTTCCGCGACGATCTCGACCTGTGCTGGCGCGTCAGGAACGCCGGACACCGCGTGCGGAACGTCACGGGGGCGATCGCCTGGCACGCGGAGGCGGCCACCCGGCGGCGGCGCCGCATCACCGCGAGCGGGGACCACCCCCGCCGCCTGGATCGCCGCAACGCACTCTTCGTCGTCATGGCGAACCTGCCCCTGCGCCCGCTGCTGTGGGCACTGGTGCGCAACGCCTTCGGGTCGATCTTCCGTACGGTGTTGTTCCTCGTGGCCAAGCAGCCCGCCAACGCGCTGGACGAGTTTCTCGCGTTCGGCTCGGTGTTCGGCCACCCCATCCGGATGATCAAGGCAAGGCGGGTGCGGGCGAGGGGCCGCAGGCAGGGGTACGCGGCGGTGGGCCGGCTCCTCACCCCGCCGGGCGCCGGTTACCGCCGGCTCGTCGACAGGGCACAGAGCTACCTGGCCGGGGGCGGGTTCGTGGAGTCCGCGGGACGCCACCACGCCATGGCGGCCTCGCCGCACGCGCAGGAGGACGGCGAGGAACTGCTCACCGACGCCGGGGTGATGCAGCGCGTCTTCGGAAACCCCGGCGTCCTGCTCTTCCTGGCGCTCGTCCTGGTGACGCTGGTCGCCGAGCGCGCGGTGACCGGCGGGGCCAGGCTGGGCGGCGGCGCGCTCGTCCCGGTGATCGGCGGGGCCTCCGACCTGTGGGACCTCTACCGCGCGAGCTACCACCAGGTGGGGCTGGGCACCGACGCGTGGGCCCCGCCGTATGTGGCGGTGCTGGCCGTGCTCTCCACGGTGCTGCTCGGCAAGACGTGGCTCGCGGTGTCGCTGCTGCTGCTCGGCTGCGTGCCGCTGGCGGGGATCTCCGCGTACGCGGCCACCCGGTCGATGATCCCCGGCCGCTGGACCAGGGTCTGGCTCGCCTCCTCGTACGCCCTCCTGCCGGTCGCCACCGGCGCGGTCGCCGCGGGACGGCTCGGCACCGCGGTGGTCTTCGTGCTGCTGCCCGTCTACGCGGCGCTCGCCACCGCCGTCCTCACCGCGGAGCGCCGTCGCGCCCGCCGCGCCGCCTGGGGCCTGGGACTCCTCCTCGCCGTCGGCACGGCCTTCGCCCCGCTGGTCTACCCGCTGGCCGCGATCCTCGGTGCGCTGGCGGCGCTCGCCTTCCCGCGCAGGGGTGTCGCGGTCTCGATGCTCGTGGCGTTCGCCGTTCCCGTGGCCCTGTTGTTCCCCTGGCTCGTCCAGGTGGTCGCCGACCCCGGGCAGCTGCTGCTGGAGGCCGGGCTGCACCAGCCGGAGCTGGTCGACCCCGCGCTGCCCGCCGGGTCGCTGTTGTTGCTCAGCCCCGGCGGTCCCGGCATGCCGCCGCTCTGGGTGACCGGCGGACTCCTCGCCGCCTGCCTGCTCGCGCTGCTGATGCGCCGCAACCGGATGGTGATCGCGGTCGGCTGGGGCGTCGCGCTCTTCGGGGTGCTGGTGGCGATCCTGGTCAGCAGGACCACCGTCACCTCGATCAACGGCGACGTCGAGGCCCCCGCGTGGCCGGGGGTGCCGCTCGCCTTCGCCGCCACCGGCATGCTCGTGGTGGCCGCGCTCACCGCCGACAGGATCGTGGAGTTCCGGGCCGCGGGGGGAGTACGCAGGCTCGCCGCGCTCGGTGTCGTGCTGGTCGCGTTCTCCACGCCGCTGCTCGCGGCGGGCATGTGGATCGTGAAGGGCGTGGACGGCCCGCTCCGGGGGACCGTGCGCGACGTCATGCCGGCCCTCGCCGTGAACAACTCCTCGGGCGGCGAGCGAACCCTGCTGCTGCGCTCCTCACCGGGCGGTCTGCTCTTCACCGTGCTGCGCGGGCGCACCCCGGTGGTCGGCGAGGCCGACATCCCCGTCCCCGACGGTCCCAGGGAGCTGGTTCGCCTCGCCGCGGCAGGGTTGGTGTCCGGCAGGGGCGGTGACGACGCCCGGGTCCTCGCGGCCCACGGCGTGCGGTTCGTCGTGGTGACCGCGCCCGTCGATCCGGAGATCAGCCACGCGCTCGACTCGCAGCCCTCGCTGGCGAGGATGAGCCTGTCCCGTTCGGTCGGCGTGTGGCGGCTCACCCAGCCGATCGCCCTTCCCGTGCCCCCGCCGGGAGACCCCTGGCACGGCCGCTGGCTCTGGGCCCAGGCCGTGCTGGTGCTGGTCGTCTCGGTCCTGGCCGCACCCGGGGCGCGTACCGAGTCCGACGAGCCCGCGCTCCCCCAGAACCTGCCCGAATCTCGCAGAGAGCTGGCCGCCCGGTGAAATCCCTGATCGAGAACCGGTTCAGCCTGCTGGTGCTGGTCCTGGTGGCCCTCCTCGCCCTGTACGGGGTGGCCTACGCCACCCAGCCGCAGGCCGTCGTCGTCCCCGCCCCGGGGTTCGAGAAGGTGCCCGTCGCCTCGGTGACGGCCGTCTGCCCGGCGCCCGGAGACACCTCCGTCGGGGTGGTCGTCCCGCCGGGCAGCCGGGAGCCGGGCTCCGCGACGCTCGTCACGGGCGACAAGAGCCTCGCCACCGTCGATGTCCCCGGACGTCTCTGGCACAACGAGGTGCCGGCCTCGTCGCCGCCCCTCGTCGTCGCGGCCACCGGGAGCATGGCGGCCGGTCTGGAGATGTCGCAGACCCGCAGGGAGAAGTCGGGCGAGCAGCGAGGACTGGCGGGGACACGCTGCACGGAGCCGACGGCGAGCACCTGGCTGGTCGGGCCGGGGCCGGCGGCGGCGGACGTCACGCTGTACCTGACCAACGCCGATCTCGCCCCGGCCATCGCGGAGATCATGGTCTACACGGGCGAGGGGCCGGTGTTCGACGACTCGGGCGGAGTGTTCACCCTCAAGCCGGGCCAGAGCCGCTCGATCAAGGTCGTGGACATCGCCCCCTCGGCGCTCGTCGTGGCGATCCAGGTCCGTACCAGCGCGGGGCGGGTCACCGCCGCGGCACGGGCGATCATGAACGACGGGCGGGGCGTGGACTGGCTGCCCGCCTCCGCGCCCCCCGCCACCCGCGTCGTCGTGCCGGGCATTCCCGGCGGCGGCGGGAAACGCGAGCTGATCGTCGCCTCCGCCGAGGAGTTCGACACCCTGGTGGAGGTCAAGGCACTCACCCCCGAAGGGACGTACGCGCTCCAGGGCCGCGAACTCGTCGAGGTGCCCGCGGGTTCCGTGACGAGCCTCGACCTGTCCGGCGGGATCGGCGGCCAGCCGTCCGCGCTGGTGCTCACCTCGGACACCCCGATCGTCGCCGGGCTCGTCGCCACCGGCACCGGTTCGAAGACCGACGTGGCCTTCACGGCGGGGGCGGCCCCCATCGACCTGGGCAGCGTCGTCGCCGACAACCGTACGGGCGGCAAGGTGAGCTCCCGGCTGCTGCTGACCGCGCCGGACACGGCCGGCCTGGTGAGCGTGCAGGTGATCTCGCGCGAGGACGATCCGCGCGAGCCGTTCCAGGTGGAGATCCCCGCCGAGCGGACCAAGCAGGTCGCGCTCACCAAGGTGGACGGGCCCTTCGCGGTGGTCGTGCAACCGCTGCCCGGTTCGGGGCCGGTCTACGGGGGGCGTGTCCTGGAGGAACGGCTCAAGGGCGGGCCCGCGCTGACCGTGCAGCCGCTCGCTCCCGCCCGCATGTGGGCGCTGATCCCGCCGATCGCCGAGTCCGCCGCGACCGTCCTGCCCTGAATGGTCCTGCCCCGAACGGGGTTCTGCGTCGGAAGGCCACGGGACCGTCGTGATCTCCCGTGTCGTGCCGGGTCGGTCGTGGCCGCCTCGGGACGCGGCGGGGACGGCCCTCTGCGGCGCGGCGGGTCAGTCGTGGTCGTCGAAGCCGGGATCGACCGACTCGGGGGAGAGCCCGAACAGGCCCGCGACCTGCTCGACCACCGTCTCGTGCACCATCGCGCCCAGGTGGTCGCGGTCGCGCGCCCTGCTCTCCAGAGGGCGACGGTAGATGATCACAACGGCCGGGCGGCTCCCCGCGGCGGGCTCCGAGCGCCCGAAGGGGATGGGGTCGCCGTTCAACAGTCCGGGACCGTCGCCCAGCTCGCTGATCGGCGGGACCTCCTCGACCGCGAACTCCACGGCGGACAACTGCTTGGCCCACCGGGGCTTGAGACGGTCGACGGCGTCCAGGACGAGATCGTCGAACCGCTCGCTGCGGGCCTTGGCGATCGGCACGTGCGAGGGCGCCAGCGGGCCGCGCAGGCCGCGACCATGCCTGTCGCGCCTGCGGGGAGGGCGGGGTCTGCCGGGTGCCGGGCTCACGGCCCCAGCTTAGACGTGACCCGGACAAGGGCGGGAGGTGCCGTGACCGGAGTGCGGGCGGACGGAAGGTGTGACGGCGGGGACGTGGGTGAAGGGGGATGCCGAGGAGAGGTGCGCGGACGACAGGAGTGATGTGGCAGAGCGGTAGGGGGAGGGGCACGGGCGGAAGGAGGGCCGCGTGCGGGAGGGGGTGTGCGGGAGATCCTGTCGTTCGCGCCAGGCGCACGGCGGTGAAACGAGAACCCCCGTCGGGGAACGCCGCTCGCAGCGGCTCGTTGATCCTCCCGGAGAAACACCGGGAATCAGCGAACGGTTGTAAGCCGTACAGGCAGGTGGAACCCGGGACACGTGTCCGAATTGTGGCGACACGCTCGTTAAGAGCGCTCAGATAGTGGCGCCCCGGACGCTTACCGGATACGGTCCCACCGTGAGCCCCGTCCGCCGCTGTTCCCGCACCGCGTGCAGTCAGCCTGCCGTTTTCACGCTCACGTACGTCTACGCCGATTCGACCGCTGTTCTCGGGCCCTTGGCGACGTACGCCGAGCCGCACTGTTACGACCTGTGTGCCGAGCACGCCGAGCGGCTCACCGCCCCCCGAGGTTGGGAGGTGGTGCGCCTGCCGACCGATGGCGCGCCGCCGAGCACGGACGACCTGGAGGCCCTCGCGAACGCGGTCCGCGAGGCGGCCAGGCCCACGCCGAGTGGCGGCACCGAGCCGGTCGGCCAGGGGGTCGAGGTCGGCCGCCGAGGTCACCTGCGAGTGCTTCGCTCCGCCCAGCCCCAGCGCGACCGCTGACCCTACTAGGCTGGGGCACGAGACACGACGCAAGGGGTGGAGCTGGAGTGGGCGACCTCGCCAAGATCTTCAAGGCGTACGACGTCCGTGGCGTCGTGCCGGACGAGCTCGACGAGGAGACCGCAGAGGCGGTCGGCGCGGCCTTCGTGGAGGTGACCGGGGCGAAGACCGCCGTGGTGGCGTACGACATGCGCGAGTCGTCGGTGCCCCTGGCCGCGGCCTTCACCCGGGGGGCGACCTCGCGGGGGGCCGACGTGATCAACGCGGGCCTGGGCTCCACGGACCTGCTCTACTACGCGAGTGGCAGCCTCGGCCTGCCCGGGGTGATGTTCACCGCGAGCCACAACCCGGCCCGCTACAACGGCATGAAGATGTGCAGGGCGGGCGCCGTGCCGATCGGTGGCGCCACCGGGCTCGTCGAGATCCGCGAGCGGGCCGCCGCGATCCTTGCCTCGGGCACCCTCGGCGGCGAGGGGGGCGGGAAAATCTCCGAGCGCGATCTGCTGCGCGGCTACGCCGACCACCTGCGCACCCTGGTCGACCTGTCGGGCATCCGGCCGCTGCGGGTCGTGGTCGACGCGGGCAACGGGATGGGCGGGCACACGGTCCCGACGGTGTTCGAGGGGTTGCCCGTCGAGCTGACGTCCCTCTACTTCGAGCTCGACGGCACCTTCCCCAACCACGAGGCGAACCCCATCGAGCCCGACAACCTGCGCGACCTGCAGAAGGCCGTGCTCGACGTGGGCGCCGACATCGGGCTCGCCTTCGACGGGGACGCCGACCGCTGCTGGGTCGTCGACGAGCGCGGCGAGTCCGTCTCCCCGTCCACGATCACCGCGCTGGTCGCGGTCCGCGAGCTGGGCAGGCACCCCGGGGCCCCGATCATCCACAACCTGATCACCTCCAGGGGCGTTCCGGAGATCGTCGCCGAGCACGGCGGCCGTCCGGTCCGCACCCGCGTGGGTCACTCGTTCATCAAGGCCGAGATGGCCGCGACCGGCGCGGTCTTCGGCGGCGAGCACTCCGCCCACTACTACTTCAGGGACTTCTGGTTCGCCGACTCCGGCATGCTGGCCGCGCTGCACGTGCTGGCCGCGCTGGGCGAGCAGGAGAAGCCGCTCTCGGACATCCTCACCGCGTACACTCGCTACGCGGCCTCCGAGGAGATCAACAGCACGGTCGCCGACCAGGGTGCGGCGACGACGCGGGTCCGCGAGATCTTCGCCGCCCGTGAAGGCGTCACCTTCGACGAGCTGGACGGCCTGACCGTCTCCGGCCCCGGATGGTGGTTCAACCTCCGTCCTTCCAACACAGAGCCGCTGCTCAGGCTGAACGCCGAGGCGGCCGACGAGATTCAGATGGCAGCGATCAGGGACGAGGTCCTTGCTGTCGTGAGGAGCTGAACGAGTGAAGATCGACGACTGGCTGCTGGAGATCCTTGCCTGCCCCAACTGCAAGTCCCCCCTGAGGGCCGATCCCAAGGTGGACGAGCTGTCCTGCACCTCCGCCTCGTGCGGCCTGGTCTATCCGGTACGGGACGACATCCCGGTCCTGCTTGTCGACGAGGCCCGGAAGTCGTGAGCTGGGAGCCCGATCGGCTCGACGACCAGAAATGGCTGATCGAGGGCGACCCGGCTGGCATGTTACGGGCGGTGGCCGACTCGGCCGCGCAGGTCCGCACCTCCCGCAGGGCCGCCCTGGAGTCGGGCCTGTCCTCGCTCGCCGAGGACGGCAGGCCCCGGGCGGTCGTGGTCGCCGGTATGGGCGGTTCGGGCATCGCCGGTGACATCCTCGACGTGGTGTGCGGTCAAGGCGCCCCGCTGCCGATCGTGACCGTCAGGTCCTACCGGCTGCCCGGCTGGATCGGCGCGACCGACCTGGTGATCGCGGTGTCGCGTTCCGGCAGGACCGAGGAGACACTCGCGGTCGCCGCCGAGGCCGTACGCAGAGGCTGTCGCCTGCTCGCCGTCGGCGCGCCCGACTCGCCGCTCCACGCGATCGCCAGGCAGGCGGGAGCGCCGTTCGTTCCCGTCGCGGGCGGCGGGCAGGCGCGCGCCGCGGTGTGGGCGGCGTCGGTCCCGCTGATCGTCGCCGCCGCCCGGCTCGGCCTGGTCGAAGCCGGGGAGGAGGTGTTCGAGGAGGTGGCCACACGCCTTGAGGACCTCGCCCACCGCTGTCGCCCGGCGAGCGAGTCATTCATCAATCCGGGCAAGTCGCTCGCGATGGAGTTCGCCGAGACTGTGCCGATGATCTGGGGATCCTCCCCGCTGGCCGCCGTCGCGGCCCGCCGGTGGGCCGGTGCGCTCAATACGAACGGTAAATACCCGGCGATGTGCGGCGAGTTGCCCGGGGCCGGTCACGACCAGGTGGCCGTCCTCGACGGCCCGCTCGCCCAGCGGGACATCTTCGCCGACGAGAGCGGCAGGTCGCTCCGGCTGTTCGTGCTCCGCGACGTGGAGGAGCACCCCCGGGTCGTACGGCAGCGGGAGGCGTCGGTGCGGCTGGCGGAGGATCGCGGCGTCCCGGTCACGCAGATCGCCGCGGAGGGGAGGCATCCGCTGGAGCGGCTCGCGACATTGATCGCGCTCGGCGATTTCGCGAGTACGTACCTCGCGCTCGGGTACGGGATCGACCCGGCAACTGTGTCGGCCATCACAGGACTCAAGGCCAGGGTTTCGCAATAGGATCCCTTGTCTTGTTCTTTCCCGAACAACCAGCTGAGCGGAGGCTGCCGTGAGCGCGGGCGGCGGTACTAAGGCAATCATCGCGGCATTGGCGGCCAACCTGGCGATCGCCGTGGCCAAATTCGTGGCGTTTCTCTTCACGGGTTCGTCATCGATGATCGCCGAGTCGGTTCACTCGGTGGCCGACTCGGGCAATCAGGCGCTGCTGCTCCTGGGCGGTAAGCGCGCGCAGCGGGCGCGCACGCCCCAGCATCCCTTCGGATACGGCAGGGAGCGTTACTTCTACGCGTTCGTGGTGGCGGTGGTGCTGTTCACCATCGGCGCGGTGTTCTCCCTCTACGAGGGCTGGCACAAGATCCACGCTCCCGAGCCGCTCACGTCGCCCCAGTGGGCCTTCGGCGTGCTGATCTTCGCGATCATCGCTGAGGGGTTCTCGTTCAGGACGGCGATCATCGAGTCCAACCACGTCCGCGGGAAGCAGTCGTGGGTGCAGTTCATCCGCCGCTCCAAGTCGCCCGAGCTGCCGGTCATCGTGCTGGAGGACCTGGGCGCGCTGCTCGGCCTGATCTTCGCGCTCTTCGGCGTGACGATGGCCGTGGTGACCGGCAACCCCGTCTGGGACGGCATCGGCACCATCATGATCGGCGCCCTGCTCGCGGTGATCGCGGTGATCCTGGCGATCGAGACCAAGTCGCTGCTGATCGGCGAGAGCGCGGGGCCCGAGGTCGAGACCCGCATCGCGGACGCCCTGGAGAGCGCGCCCGAGGTGACCCGGGTCATCCACATGCGCACGCTCCACCTGGGCCCCGAGGAGATCCTGGTCGCCGCCAAGATCGCGGTGGACCACGACGACACGGCCGCCGAGGTGGCCCGCGGCATCGACGAGGCCGAGCAGCGCATCCGCGCTGCCGTTCCCGAGGCGCGCGTCATCTATCTGGAGCCCGATCTCGACAGGGCCGGCGTCGGCGACCGCGTCTGAGTCTCACCGGACGGTCCGGGGCCGCGACAGGCTCCGGACCCGGTGGGGGTCATCCGGGATTCGCGGTGTCACCGCTGGGTGCGGCGCTGGAGCAGGCGCAACGCCTTCTCCTTCTCGAAGTCCAGTGCCCTGCGAGGTGCCTGCAGGCGGCCGATCCGCAGCCCCAGGTCCCGTACGGCCTGCGCGACCGCGGGTTCGCTCAGTGTGCGCAGCGCGAAGGCGAGCTCGGCGGGGGAGATGTCGAACCGTTTCTCCAGTTCGACGCTCTGGGCGACGGCCGAGAGCTCTTCCGGGCCGAACCGCCGGTGCGCGCCCCGGTCCCTGATCGGGGGGAGGAGTCCGAGTGCCTCGCGGTAGCGGAGCATCCGGGGAGACATGCCCAGCTTTCTGGCGGCCTCGGTGATCCGCATGGTGACCTCTTTCCAGCGATTTCCCGGAAAAGCTTACATTCTTGTGTCAGGTTACCCGCTCAGAGGGTGCGCGGAGCCCTTCTGGCCGCCTAAACTCCCAGACATCGACTGTTCCGATGGAACGGCGAGCCCGGCCCCAGAGCGAAGCACGATCGCGAGACGAGCGCGACGGGCGAGGGTGTGAGGCGAACGCCGCCCATCAACCAGAGGGGTAACCACATGGACTTCAAGGTCGCCGACCTTTCTCTCGCGGCCTTCGGCCGCAGGGAGATCCAGCTCGCCGAGCACGAGATGCCGGGCCTGATGGCCATCCGCAAGGAATACGCCGCGGCCCAGCCGCTGGCCGGTGCGAAGATCATGGGCTCGCTGCACATGACCATCCAGACCGCCGTGCTCATCGAGACCCTGGTCGCGCTCGGCGCCGAGGTCCGCTGGGTGAGCTGCAACATCTTCTCCACCCAGGACCACGCCGCCGCCGCCGTGGTCGTCGGCCCCGAGGGCACCCTGGAGAACCCGCAGGGCGTCCCGGTCTTCGCCTGGAAGGGCGAGACCCTGGAGGAGTACTGGTGGTGCACCGAGCAGGCTCTGACGTGGCCCGGTGACGACGGTCCCAACATGATCCTCGACGACGGCGGCGACGCCACCCTGCTCGTCCACAGGGGGGCCGAGTACGAGAAGGCCGGTGCCGTTCCCAGCGCCGACGAGAACGACTCCGAGGAGTGGAGCGTCATCCTCGACCTGCTCCGCCGCACGGTCACCGACGAGAAGCGCTGGACCAAGGTCGCCTCGCGCATCAAGGGCGTCACCGAGGAGACCACCACCGGGGTGCACCGCCTGTACGAGATGTTCAGGAACGGCACGCTGCTCTTCCCGGCGATCAACGTCAACGACTCGGTGACCAAGTCCAAGTTCGACAACAAGTACGGCTGCCGCCACTCGGTGATCGACGGCCTCAACCGCGCCACCGACGTGCTGATCGGCGGCAAGGTGGCGGTCGTCGCCGGATACGGCGACGTCGGCAAGGGCTGCGCCGACGCGCTCAAGGGCCAGGGCGCCCGCGTCATCATCACCGAGATCGACCCGATCTGCGCACTGCAGGCCGCGATGGACGGCTTCCAGGTCACCACCCTGGAGGAGGTCGTCGGCATCGCCGACATCTTCGTCACGACGACCGGTAACTTCGACATCATCACGGCCGACCACATGTCCCGGATGAAGCACAACGCGATCGTGTCCAACATCGGTCACTTCGACAACGAGATCGACATGACCGGCCTGGCCCGGATCCCCGGCATCGAGAAGACCGAGGTCAAGCCGCAGGTCCACACCTGGCGCTTCCCCGACGGCAAGCAGATCATCGTGCTCGCCGAGGGCCGTCTGATGAACCTGGGCTGCGCCACCGGCCACCCCTCGTTCGTCATGTCCAACTCCTTCACCAACCAGGTGATCGCGCAGATCGAGCTGTTCACCAAGACCGACGACTACCCGGTCGGCGTCTACGTGCTGCCCAAGCACCTGGACGAGAAGGTCGCCCGCCTCCACCTCGACGCCCTGGGCGTGAAGCTCACCGCGCTCACCAAGGCCCAGGCCGAATACATCGGCGTGGACGTCGATGGCCCCTACAAGTCCGACCACTACCGTTACTGATACCCGCGGTCGGGTTTCACCGGGCCCCCGCGACTTCGCGGGGGCCTTCCGGCGATTCCGGGGTTCGGGTAGATCTGGGGAGACACGTGGACAGCGCTGAGCGCGCCCTGGTGGCCGCGGGGGAGTTGAGGATCGGGTGGGCGGCGCGGGCGATGCCCGTGCTCACCGCCCTCGGCGAGCGGTTCGCCGCGGAGCGGCCCTTCGACGGGCTGCGGATCGCCGCGTGCCTGCACGTCACCGCCGAGACCGCCGTGCTCATGGGCACCCTCAAGGCGGGCGGGGCCGAGATCGCCCTGGCCGCGTCGAACCCCCTGTCCACCCAGGACGACGTCGCCGAGGCGCTCCGTGACTACGGCGTCGTCGTGCACGCGCGGGCCGGGGTGACCATGGACGCCTACTACCGCCACATCCACCAGGCGCTCGACATCGTGCCGGACATCGTCCTGGACGACGGCTGTGACCTCGTCAACATCCTGCACACCGAGCGGACCGAACTGCTGGAGACGGTCTCCGGGGGGTGTGAGGAGACCACCACCGGGATCATCAGGCTCCGGCGGATGGCCGCGGAGAAGGCGCTCAGGTTTCCCGTGGTGGCGGTCAACGACACGCGGACCAAGCGGATGTTCGACAACCGCTACGGCACCGGTCAGTCGACCATCGACGGGATCATGCGCGCCACGAACACCCTGCTCGCGGGCAAGACCGTGGTGGTCGCCGGGTTCGGTTACTGCGGCAGGGGCGTCGCCGAGCGGGCGAGGGGTTTGGGGGCGCGGGTCGTGGTGACCGAGATCGACCCGGTCAAGGCACTGGACGCCTTACTGCAGGGCTACGACGTACGGTCGATGGCGGCCGCGGCCCGCGCGGGGGACGTGTTCGTCACGGTCACCGGCAACCGCGACGTGATCAGGGGTGAGCACCTGGCGGAGATGAAGGACGGGGCGATCCTGGCCAACGCCGGGCACTTCGACGTCGAGATCGACGTCCGTGCCCTGGACGACCTGGCGCACGCCGTCCACCGGGGGGTCCGCCCCAACACCGACGAGTACGTGCTCGCCGACGGCCGCAGGCTCCTGCTGCTCGCCGAGGGCCGCCTGGTGAACCTCACCGCCGCCGAGGGGCATCCCGCCGCCGTCATGGACATGTCCTTCTCCGCGCAGGTGCTCTCGGTGGCGTGGCTGGTCCGCGAGCGGGCGCGGCTGGAGCCGGGGGTCTACGACGTGCCGGGAGAGGTCGACGTGGAGGTGGCGCGGCTCAAGCTGGCCGCGGCCGGGATCGAGATGGACGATCTCACCGTTGACCAGGAGGAATACCTCCACTCGTGGCGGCTCGGTTCCTGACATCCTCTCCGTCGGTCACAGAGGGGATACGCCGCGCACGCGGCCTCGGCCCGGGGAGAAAGGTCCTCCTCATGATGACTTCTCCGGCTTGTTGCCGTACTGGGCGATCAGTTCGCTCGCCTCGCGCAGGATCGCGGCCTGCTGCTCGCGGCGCTTGCGGCGCCGGGAAAGCAGCGTCCGGACGACGAGGAAGGCGAGAACGAGGAGGACGAGGAAGACGATTTGCGGCCACGGCAACGCCCAGAGTGAGGTGTCGACCGTGGTCTGCTGGGCGGCGACGCCCTGGATCGACTCACCCACGACGGTGGGGGTCGCCACGACCTGTGAGGTGATCGGTCCCAGCGGCCAGACGCCGGTCACCTGTACGGTGAACTCGCGGCTGCCGCCCGGCATGACCTCCCTGGTCTTGGCGTCGGAGGTGTCCTTCCATCCGCTTTCGCCCACGAATCCGGACGTCCGGACATTCGTGTCCGCGGCCACCCGGACATTGCCTTCGTTGGTGACGGTGTAGGTCATGTCGATGGACCCCGAGGAGAAGGGGTTCCACGAGCCGCTGTACTCGGCCCGCAGACCGGTCACGGCGACCTTGGCCACGTAGTCGCCGCTCACGCGGAGGTTCATCCGAACGCCCACCCGGTTCTGGACCCTGACCTGGCCGGAGATCGTGTCCACGGACGCCGTGACCCCCGCGGGGTGATCACCCGGTGTCGCGTTCTTCGGCACCGAGATCTTGACCGGCACGACGGCGGTGCCACCGGCGGGAATCGTCACCCGCTCGGGAATCTTGATCCATGCCCCGCCGTCGGTCGGCGTGGCGTCCGAGGGCCGCATGTCGAACAACCCCTTGGCGGTCAGGTAGCCGTCGTTGGCGTCGATCGCGAAGGCGACCTCCTTGGTGGAGCGATTGATGACCGCGATGTGCTCGGTCACCTCCTGCCCGCCGGCGAGCTCGACGTCGATGGCGCTGCGGCCGTCGGGGCCCTTGGCGTCGGCCGGCGCGACCGACCAGGTGATGTCCCCCGGGCCGGCGGCGGCGGCCGGGAGGGCGAATCCTGTCAGAGTGGTCGCGCCGACAGCGCAGAGGGCGGAGAAGAGGGCGAGTGCCCTCCGCGAACTGCTCGTGAACAACGGTGGTATCTCCTGTTTCATGGTGAACATCCGGGACGTGTGCGTTAGGTTCGCACACGTCCCGGACACGCACAGCGGGGGGTGGCGTTCTGCCCCGCCATTGGCTCAGGACCGGTTGAACAAGATGGCGTTCACTGGTCGGCGTCGGGATCGGCTCAGCCGCAGCTGAGCGTGTTGTAGGTGGTGTCGTAGGTGGAGGTGGCCGGCTGGCCGTTGACGGTCGCGGCTCCCGTGACGGTCACGGTGCCGGCGGCGAGTTGCCCGGTCCGGGTGTTGAAGGACTGGTAGGCCTGCTTGCCCGGGGCGACGTCGGCGACGGTCTTGGAGCCGTAGGGGGTCGACAGGGTGATGGTGGCGGGTACGGTGCCGTTGTTGACGGCCGTGACCGCCAGGTGCGCCGTCGTGCCCACGCAACGAGACTCCGCCGTCACGGTGAGCGGGAGGGTCGGGGCGACCGGCACCTCGACGGCCTTGATCTCCTCGACGTTCCCGGCCTTGTCGACGGCGCGGTACCGCACCTCGTGCCGCCCCTGCCCCGAGACGATGACCGTCCCGGTGTACGTCGTCCAGGCGCCGCCGTCCAGGGAGTGCTCGATCTTCTCCACACCGGACGTCTCGTCCGTCGCGGAGAGGGTGACCGGCACGCCGCCGTTGTCCTGCGAACCGACCGTCGAGGTCGTCGTGGGCGCCGTCGCGTCCACCTTGACGGTGAGCGTCATGGTCGCCTCGACGTTGCCCTCCTTGTCGACGGAGCGGTAGGCCAGCGTGTGCGAGCCGTCGCCGGTGATGGTGATCGGCGCGGTGTACGTGGTCCAGGCGCCGCCGTCGAGCTGGTACTCGGTACGGTCGACCTTCTTCCCGTCCTTCCCGGGGGTCGCGGACAGCGTCACCGACACCGGGCCGGTGAACCAGCCTCCGGCCGGCTGGGCCGGGGTGACCGTCGCGGTCGTCACCGGCGCCTTGTTGGTGACCTTCACGGTCTGCTTGCCGTAGTTCGCGCCGTTGCCTTCCGGCTTGTAGTTCCTCTCGACGTTGCCGGCGATGTCGACGGAGAACCAGGACACCTCGGTGGTCTTGTCGACCGTGATCTTCTGGGCCGCCTCACGCATGCCCGCCGCCCGCAGCTTGGGCGAGTCGAACGTCGGCCGCGTGCCGTCCAGCGTGTAGTACACGTTGGCGGGCTCGTTCACCTCGAAGGTGAACGTGGTGGAGCCTTCGGTTCGATCGGTGATCTTCAGGCTGGAGGTGGGGCGCTTCTGGTCGTCGGCGAAGGCGCGGGCGACCTCCAGGATGGCGATCTGACCGTTGGCGAACTCCATCGCCTCCTGGTGACCCTCGCTGAAGGGCGGCTGGAAACCGACCGCGGTGAACCGCTTGGTGGCCGGGTCGTAGATGTCGGCTCCGACCTCGAAGTCCCAGCCGATGATGCCCCGGTTGTACCAGTGCTCGTCGGCGCTGTTGCCGGCCGCCGAGTAGAGGACGTCGGTGACGGGACCGGTGCGGCCCGGCCAGATCGCCGTGCCACGGTGGGTCTGCACCGCGGACAGGATGTGGTCGGAAGCGGACCAGAAGTAGTTCTCGGTACCGAAGTCGACCCGCGGCAGCACCTCGCGTCCGGCGGTCTTGTAGGCGCCGGGAGGCCACATGAAGTAGCCGCCGTAGGAGTGCGTGTTCATCGCGAACTTGATGTTCGGGTACTCGTTGGTGAGCCACACCTCGTTGCGGGCCTCCGGCTCCGAGAGCTTGGAGGGGCCGGCGTAGGTGTCGCTGGTGCAGGTCGCCGAGGCGCCGTTGTACCCGTCGGAGAAGGCGCCGACCGAGAAGTTGCGGTTCAGGTCGACCCCCCAGGCGTTGCGGTTCGCGGGGTCGGACGCGTTGACGGCGCAGTGGTTGGTCATGTTCCTGCGCTGCATGTTGTAGTCGTACATCGAGTAGTGCGAACCGTCGGGGTTGGTGGTCGGCAGCACGAAGATGTCGAGGTCGTCCACGAGCTTCTTGGTCTCCCTGTCCTGCGCGTAGTTGCGCAGCAGCCGCTCGGCGGCCTCCAGACAGGTGATCGGGGTGACCCACTCACGAGCGTGCTCCTGGCAGTAGAGGAACACGCCGGTCTTGGAACGGTCCCGCTTCTTGCCGATGCGAAGGACCTTCATCTGGAAGGGGTCGCGTGACACGCTCGCCGGCGCCTTGAGGAAGTCGGTGAGCCGTACGGCCGCCGCGGCGGTCACCACGCCCGCGCCCGCGTTGCCGCGGTAGGTGCTCGCCGTCACCAGAGCGGACGCCGCAGGGGCGGCGTTGACGGCGTCCACCACCTGCTTGGCGGTGCTGGTGATCGCTCCGGAGGCGTTCGTGGCCAGGTTGACCACGATGTCCTTGCCGCTGACCGCGACCGAGAGCGGGGAGTCCGCGGTGTTCGGGTTGACGAGCGCCGCGGTGATGTCGTTGCCGCCCTCGTGGCCGTAGCTCTTGGAGCTCAGGTAGACGATGGAGGCCGAGCCCGTGCCGAACTGCGCCTGGGCGAGGCGGCGGTAGCCGTTCGTCTTGTACGGCAGATCGACGATCTCCGAGATCTTCGGGAACTCACCGGCGAGACCGACGATCCGATCGGTGATCTCGGTCGGGTCCATGTAGCGGTCGACGAAGTCGGAGACGTAGTGCGGCTTCGGTGCCTTGCGTGCGGCACCCAGCCACTTGGTCACCTTCGCCGTCACCGAACCGCCGCGGTTGCTGGTGACCGTGACCTTGGACGGCTCCTGGTCGATCGCGAGCGGCGAGGTGAACCGGTGGTACATGTACTGGCCGGCGTCGGTGAAGCGGGACATCGTCGCGGTGCCGCCCGAGTCGGGGGCGGTGTTCTTGCCGCTGTCCCAGGTGGTGGTGAGGACGGTCTGCGCGTCGGTCGCGCTCGACTTCACCTCGACCGACAGGAAGCGCTGCTTGTCCACACTGGTGAACCACTCCGCGCGCAGGACCGTGAGAGTGTCCTCCGCGGCCTCGGCCGCGGCGCTCTTGGCGAGAGCCTTGGACCGCTCGACCTTGTTGGCGGCGAAGTCGCTCTCGTCGGAGATGGCGCCACGAAGATCGAAGCCCTGGTCCCTGAGGCTGTCGGCCTCCTCGGGGCTGAGGACGGCGTGCACCTCGATGCCGTCGTCCAGGGGCTTCTTGTATTCGGCCAGGTCCACCCCCATGTCGGTCAGCCGGTCCACGTCGGACTGGTCGGGCACGACGATCCTGATCAGGGCGACGCCGTTCTGCTCGGTGGCGGGCAGCCGGTCAGGGGCGACGTCGCTCACCGGCGGGCCCGGATCGGCGAGCACCGGGAGCGAGCCGACAGTGATCGCTATGGGTAATGCGAGCAGGACGATGGAACGTCGAACTCGTCTGCTGTAGGCAGCGCCTCTCACTGATCCTCCATCTGCGTGCTGCCAGGTAGGGGGTCGGCCTGGCGGGACGCACGCAAGTCGAAGGCAGTCTTTTGCAACGTTCCGTTTTCCGTCAAGCGGTCATATAGCCCGATTTTGGACTTTTAGATAACGGTATGGTTTCTAAGGATTTTTCGGTATATAGCGCCCTAAGGCCCTGCCCGTGGTGCCGTACGAACCCCCGTGAACAGGGGGATCGAACGGTCAGGTGTCAGGGAAGGCGGTGGCGCCGGTGGAACCCGGGAGTTCCACCGGCGCCGAGTTGCGGCACGCCCGTCCAGCGGTGTCGTACGTGCCGGAAGGAAGGCCGGCAGGTATCGCGTCGGTCGTCGTCGGTCGTCATGTGATGGTGTGCCGGCGGGTGTGGGAGCAGGTGCCGGATTCCCCTCTCATGACTCGTCACGACTTGTCACGACAATGGACGTGGTCTCGCCACAGCGGGCGGAAACGTGCTACCCGTTGGTTCAGGACTGGTTGAACAGTGAGAGCGTGAGGGTGGAGTTGTACTCGCCGGCGGTGACGTCGACGGGGGTGCGCAGGGCGAGGTCGGC